>DASVAL010000073.1:0-4054 GCA_036376355.1 Planctomycetota bacterium | reverse complement strand
CCGTGCACGAAGCCCTGAAGAAGCTCGATCGGCGCCTCGCGCTACGCTTCCTCGACGCGGTCGACATCGGCCGCGGCTCGTCGGCCGACCAGCTGCTGTTCGTCGCACTCGAATACCTGTCGCTCGGCGAGGCGCCGCCTGCGCTCGTCGCCGCGCGCCGTGTGCTCGAAGTCTCGGTCGACCTCGACCAGCGCATCGAGGCGCTGCGCGTCACGCTGACGGCCCACAACATGCTCGGCGCGCGCGACATGGCGCGCGCGAGCTACGTCGAGATGCGCGAGCTGCTGCACCAGCGCGGCAAGTTCGGCCAGCTCGAGAAGCTGCTGCGCAACGAGGACTTCGTCGGCCAGGCGCTCGACCACCTCGAGATCAAGATGGAGCTCGCGGCGCTCTACGAGGAGCTCGAGGGCCGCGACTACGACCGTGCGCAGCTGCAGGTCAGCATCGCGCGCTCGCTGCGCGCCCGCAAGGACGTCGAGGCGCTGCAGCAGGCGCACGGCATGCTCGCCGAGGTCTCGTGCGGCTTCCCGGAGCTCGCCAAGGACGAGCTGACCGCGATCGAGAAGCTGCTGTCGCTGAACGACCAGACGCCGGCCTCGGCCGACAGCGGCAAGCACGCCGTGCAGGCGCTGACGAAGTCGCTCGGCAGGGCGCCGCGCGTGCTCGTCGTCGGCGGCAACGAACGGCAGCGCCGCCACCACCCGCGCCTCGACAGCCTGGCCGGCGAGTGGGGCTTCAGCGCCGAGTGGATCGAGACGAACTACACCTCGCCGCAGAAGGTCGTCTCGACGATCGCCGACCGCGTGCGCAGCGGCATCGACCTGCTCGTGATGCTGCACTGGAACCGGCACGAGACGACCGAGCCCGCGCTCGAGATCGCGCGCTCGGCCGGCGTGCCGGCGCGCATCGTGCACTACGCCGGCTTCACCAGCCTGCAGGTGGCCCTCGCCGAGCAGTGGCAGCGCATGATGGACAGCGCACCGCCGGCGGCAGCCCGCACGAAGGCGTCGCGGTAGAGGTAGTGCGCGGCTCGCGGCGCGCGCTAACCTGCGCCGTTCGTGTTACCCGAACGATGCGACTGTCTGGTCGCCGGCGGTGGCCCCGCCGGCAGCGCGCTCGCGATGCTGCTCGCGCTGCGCGGCCTGTCGGTCGTGCTCGTGGACCACGGCCGCGCGCACTACAGCGGGCCGAACGAGACGCTGCTCGCTTCGGCGCTGCCGATGCTCGCACGCACGGAGCTCGCAGCACTGCTCGCGGAATGTGCGACGCCGGACCCGCTGCGGCACGGCGCGATCTGGGGCAGCGACACGCTGCAGTGGCGCGAAGGTGCAGAGCAGGGCCTGTGGCTGCGGCGCGGGCCGTTCGACCGGGCGCTGCGTGCCGCGGCCGCGACGCGCGGCGTGCTCGTCGTCGAACCGGCGCGCGTGGCACTCAGCCGCGATGGCGGCCCCTGCGTGATCACGCGGTCCGGTGAGCCGCCGCAGCACGTGACGCCGGCCTTCGTGGCGGTCGCGACGGGGCGCGCGTCGCTGTCCGCGCTCGTACAGGCGCACAACGAAACCTCGGGCCCGCGCACGTTCGCGTGCACGGTCGTGGGGGAGCCCGACGACGGCGATCGCGGCACGGCGGTCGTCGAAGCCGTGCCCGAGGGTTGGATCTGGACCCATGCGCCAGCGCAGGGTCCGGCCAGTGCGGCCGTGCTGCTCGACGCCGAGCAGGTGCACGAGCAGGGCCGTGCCCTGCTGCTCGCGCGCGCGTTCGCCGCGGCGCGGGGCCCCGCGGCGCGGCTGCACTCGCACCGGCTCGTGCACGCGAACGACGCGACGGCGCGCTGCAGGAAGACCGCCGCCGACGTGCTGCTGCTCGGCGATGCGGCCGCGACGATCGATCCGCTCGCGAGCCAGGGCGTCGAGAAGGCGCTCGCGGCCGCCGACCATGCAGCGGCCGTGCTGGGCACGGCAAGGGCCCGCAGCGACTGGTGGCCCGCGTTGCGCGCGCTGCACGCGCGGTGGGAGCGCGGCTTGTTCGCGGCGCACCGCGCCGTGAGTGCGGCGTTCCTGCAGCGCGAGACACGCTTTGCCGGCGCGCCGTTCTGGCGGCGCCGCCGGCCCGAGTCGGCCGGCGATGCGCGCGCGACACCAGCCGCGTCGTCGTGGCGCGCCGCTGCGACCGTCGCGATCGGCCCCGTGCTCGTGCGCCACGGGGCCCTGTTCACCGAGGTCGAAGGGGCCCGCGACAGCGCGAGCGGCGACTGCCTGTCGCACGTCGGCTACGTGCCGATCGCACCGCTGCTGCGCGTGTTCGCGGCGCCGCGTTCGGTCGGCGAGGCGACGGCACTCGCAGGAAGGGATCCGCGCCTGTTCGTGCTGCCCCCGCGCGCCGTGCACGAGGCGATCCTCGAGCTGTGCCGCCGCGGCTGGCTCACGCCTGCATCGGCTGAGGCGAGTGGCCCGTAGAGTTGGCGGGATCGCGAGCCAGGGTCACTTCCTTGACCCTTGACCCGCGTGGCGGGGAACGGTCACGAGCGCGGTGCAGCCTGTCTGCCGCCACCGAGCCGGCTGGCGGTACTCGACGGTCCGCCTCCTCAAGGACAAGTGCCTGGAGTGGCGTTGGCAACCTCCCCAACGCGTTGGATTTACCCCCTTCCGGTTTCGTGGGTCACATCTCCCCAAGGAAGCGAAGTAGTGGCGTCGGCGCCCCAGCGTCGGACGCTACTCGCGAGAACTGCCAGGTCCTCTGCACCCCGCGGAGCGACGGAGTGTTTTCTAGGGTCTTTCCCGCGAACCTCCCCTTGCGCTGCCGGCCGTAGCAGCCGCTAGTTCAAGAGCTACCCAGGACGGACTTCCTGAGCCACACACCCATCCTCGACGTCGCTAGGCTCGCACCAAGGACGATTCCCATGAAGTCCGCTCTCGCTTTGCTTTCCGGCGCCATGTTCCCATGTTCGCGCCGGCTTCCGCTCGCCCGGCCGCGTGGTGCTGTCATGGACGCCACCGCACTGATGGATCGCCTGCAACAGGTCGGAAGGCGTTGCGCCAGCGCCGCCCGAAGGTCCTTGCCCACTGATGTGGTCGAAGACATATCGCAGGAAGCTTGGGTGCGGTTCCTGCGGGTGTGCAACCGCTGCAATCCCGCGCCGGTGGGGCACTCCGATTGGTACATCTGTGATTGCCGCTGAGCGCGTGCCGATGCGCGCTCTCCACTGGCTTGCTATCGGCGCCCTTGGAGCCGCCGGTATCGTGTTGCTGTGGGCGAACCGTGCACCTCCCAGCGCACGGTTGGACTCCACAGCAAGTCGGGGTGGGAGGGGCGGTCCAGCAAACAGATCGCCAGCAGATCCCGTTGCCGCCGCCGGGCTGCAACGCACCAGCGTTCAGAGGGAACTCGTCGTGGTCGACACCGATGCCGGAACCCCCGTGTCAACCGCGACTGCAACATGGGTCCGGCGGGACACCTCGACGAGCACCCTCGTCGATGCGCCGTTCGCGGCTGCCGACACCGCTGGCAAGATCTTGCTGACAGAGACTCTGGACGATCACGTGCTACTGTGCCGAGCACAAGGGTACGTGCCCCAGACGGTTCAGCTCTCTGACGAACCAAAGCAGCGCATTGCAATGCAGCGTTGCGCAACGCTCTCAGTGTCAGTTGTCGACGAAATCGGGCGCGGCGTGTCAGACGCACTGGTTGTTCTGACGCATCAACCGTGGGGTGCCGTGGACAGGCTCGCTCCCTCGGGCATCGGCCATCCATTGACTACTCATCCACGTTGGTGCACGCGTACCGATCCCCGTGGTGAATCCACAACGGATGAGCTCCCGCCGGGCCGGTACTACTTGAACGTACTCTGCGCCACAGCGGTGCCTGCAGACGAAACCGCCGCCAACGGGGTCCTTGATCTTGCGGCAACCGAACTCCGGATGACAGTCACGGTGCAGGAGGCTCACGGCGCCTGCTTTCAGTGCCCATCGCGATCACCAGTGAAGGACGTCACCTGGAGCATTCCCCGGCAATACCTCGTTGACGCGCCACGGGTCACGGCCCGACTGGCAGGCTT
>DASVAL010000066.1:0-18643 GCA_036376355.1 Planctomycetota bacterium | reverse complement strand
AGCCGAGCGCGAGCAGCCCGCTCGCGAGCAGCGCACCGCCGCAGGCGCCCGCGTGGTCCATGCCGCGCTGCACGCCGAACGCCTCGCCGCGCCGGTCGGCAGGCACGCTGTCGGCGAGCAGCGCGTCGCGCGGGGCCGTGCGCAAGCCTTTGCCGGCGCGGTCGACGCTGCGCACGAGCACGGCCTGCCACGGCGTCGCGACGAGCGCGAACAGCGGCCGCACGAGCGTCGACAGCGCGTAGCCGAGGACGATCCAGGGCTTCCTGCGCCGCTGGCGATCGGACAGCCAGCCGCTCGCGAGCTTCATGCCCGCGACGACGAACTCGCTGATGCCCTGCAGCAGGCCGAGCTGCAGCATCGAGCCGCCGATCTCCGCGAACAGCAGGGGCAGCTGCGGCAGGATCATCTCGCTGCCGAGGTCGGTCAGGAACGAGACCGTGCCGAGAGCGAACACCGTGCGCGGCAGACGTGCTCGCGTTGCGCCCACTCAGACCCTCCAGACGATGCCGCGCCGGTAGAGCGCCGCGAGCACCGCATACCAGCCGAGCACCCAGAGCAGCGCGAACAGCAGCGACGCGAGCTTCGGATCGCCGATCGGCAGCAGCACTTCGCGGAAGAACCAGGTCTGCAGCGGGACGCGCGTTTCGCCGGCGGCCACGGTCAGCAGCGAGCCGACGGTGCGGGCGAGGACGCCGCTGCCGACGAACACGAGCAACGCGTTCGTCCCGTAGACCTGCAGCGGATGCGCGAGCCGGCGCCAGCCCCGCACCTCGAACGCCCACACGCAGAGCCCGAGGCCTGCGGTCGCGATGCCCGCGGTCCACACCGCGTAGCTGCTCGTCCACAGCGCCTTGTTGATCGGGAAGAACCAGCCCCAGCACGCGCCAGCCGCCATCAGCAGCACGCCGCGGCGCAGCAGCACGCAGATCTTCGTGTCGAGCTCGCCGGCCTCGGCGAGCACACGCCCGGCCTGGACGCCGAACAGCGCCGTCGCGACCGCCGGGATCGTGCTCAGCAGGCCTTCGGGGTCGTAATGGCCGCGAGACTGCCTCCAGACGTGGTCGCCGAAGATCGTGCGGTCGAGCCAACCCGCGAGGTGGTCGCCCTTGCTGGCGAGGTCCGGCATGCCGCCGTCGGGCGTCGGACAGAGGGCCAGCAGCGGCCAGTAGACCAGCAGGCAGGCAATCAGCACGAGGCGCTGCGTGCGCTGCTTCGTGAACAGGAACAGCAGCGCCGCGATGCCATAGCAGACGCCGATGCGCTGCAGCACGCCGGGAAAGCGCATCTGCTGCAGCGAGGTGAGCTCGAGCTTCCCGTCCGTGAGCCTGAGCAGCGAAAACGCCGACAGGAACATGCCGAGCAGCACGAGACTCAGGACGCGCTTGCCGATGCCGCGCACGAGCGGCGCGCGCGGCACGCCATGCTGCAGCTTCTTCTGCAGCGCGGGCACGATCGCGACTCCGGCGCAGAACAGGAACGTCGGGAACACGATGTCCGTGAACGTGCAGCCGTGCCAGTCGGCGTGGCGCAGCGGCGCGTACTGATACTCGCCCCCCCACGCCCCGGGGTTGTTGACGAGGATCATCCCCGCGATCGCGAGCCCGCGCAGCGCGTCGAGCCCGAGCCAGCGGCCGGTCGCGGCAGCGGGCGGCGCGGTGCCGCCCACTAGCCGAGCGCAGCGCGCACGCTGCCGTTGTGGGTCAGGAGCAGCGTGCGCGCGGTCGGCGCATCGACCTTGTGCTGCAGCACGACGATCGCGGCCTTGACCTCGCCGTCGCACTCGGCGAGCACACGCTCGGCCGTCGCGAGGTCACAGCCAGTGGCCTGCGACACGATGCGCACGCTGCGGCCGACGAGCTTCTGGTTCGTCGCCTGCAGGTCGACCATCAGGTTGCCGTAGACCTTGTTGAGCCGCACGAAGGCACCCGTGCTCAGCATGTTCAGCACCATCTTCGTCGCGGTGCCGGCCTTCAACCGCGTGCTGCCCGTCAGCACCTCGGGGCCCGTGATGACCTCGATCGGCAGCGTGGCCGCGGCCGCGACGGGACTGCCCGGGTTGCAGACCACGGCGACCGTCAGCGCCTCGACCGCATGCGCGTGGCGCAGCGCCCCCACGACGTACGGCGTGCGGCCGCTCGCGGCGATGCCGACGACGACGTCCTTCGTGCCGAGCCCGATCGCCTTCAGGTCCGCGGCCCCGAGCGCTTCGCTGTCCTCGGCGCCTTCGACGGCCTTGCGGAACGCGTCATCCCCGCCGGCCATCAGAGCCACGACCTGGTCGGGCCGCGCCGAGAACGTCGGCGGGCACTCGGCCGCGTCGCAGAGGCCGAGCCGGCCCGAGGTGCCGGCCCCGCAGTAGACGAGGCGCCCGCCCTTGCGCATGCGTTCCGCGATCGCGTCGATCGCCTCCGCGATGCGCGGCAGCACGGCGCGCACGGCCAACGCCACGCCGCGGTCCTCGTCGTTCATGACGGCGAGCAGGTCCTCCGTCGACATCGCATCCAGGTCGGCCGTGCGAGGATTGCGCGCCTCCGTGGTCAGCGTCGAGAGATCGGGCTTGGTCATGACGGCGGCGCGGCAGTATAGCTCTGCGCGCCACCGGCTCTCATGTCCATCGGCGCACTCGACTTCACGATCGTCCTCGTCTACGTGCTCGCGATGGTCGCAGTCGGCTGCTACGTCGGCCGCGGCACCACGGGGGCCAAGGACTACCTGCTCGGCTCGCGCAACCTGCCCTGGTGGGCGCTGTTGCTGTCGATCGTCGCGACCGAGACGAGCACCGTGACCTTCCTGTCGACGCCGGGACTCGCGTACGGCGGCGGCTTGAAGGGCACGCTCGGCGACTTCCGCTTCCTGCAGCTGCCGATCGGCTACCTGATCGGCCGCCTCGTCGTCGTGCGCTGGCTGCTGCCGCTCTACTTCCGCGGCGAGGTGTTCACGGCCTACCAGGTGCTCTCCGAACGCTTCGGCGGCGCGGTGCGCAAGCTCGCGAGTCTGCTGTTCCTCGTCACGCGCACGCTGGCCGACGGCCTGCGCCTCTTCCTGACGGCGCTCGTCGTGCAAGAGATGCTGCACATCCCGTTGGAGGTTGCAGTGGCCCTGATGGGCGCGGTCACGATCGTCTACACCTACTTCGGTGGCATGAAGGCCGTCGTGTGGACCGACGTGCTGCAGTTCGTCGTCTACATGGCCGGCGCCGTCGTCGCGCTGCTCGTGCTGCTCGGCGGGCTGCCGGGCGGCCTGTCCGACCTCACGGAGCTCGCCACGCGTCCCGAGCGCTCGCGGCTGTTCGACTTCGGGTTCGCGTTGAACAACCCGTACACCTTCTGGGCCGGACTCGTCGGCGGCGCCGTGCTCTCGATCGGCAGCCACGGCGTCGACCAGATGATCGTGCAGCGTTACCTCGCGGCGAAGTCGCAGTCCGAAGCTGGCCTGGCCCTCTCGTTGTCGGGCGTCGTCGTGCTGCTGCAGTTCGCGTTCTTCCTCGTGCTCGGCGTCGGCCTCGCGGCCTTCTACGTGCACCACGCCCCGGCGAAGGAGTTCGAGCACAGCGACAAGGTCTTCCTCGACTTCATCGTGCACCACACGCCCATCGGCGTGAAGGGACTCGTGATCGGCGCCGTGTTCTCGGCCGCGATGTCGACGCTGAGCAGCTCGCTGAACTCTTCGGCCGCAGCGCTCGTCAACGACATCGTCCTCCCGCTGCGCGGGCTGCCGCCCGAGCACCCGAGCGGCCTCGGGCTCGCGAAGGGAGCGACGCTGCTCTTCGGCGGCCTCCAGATCGCCGTCGGCGCGAGCGGGCTCGGCCTCGGTGACGAGGCGGTCGTCAACCAGGTCCTCGGCATCGCTGCACTCACGACCGGCCTGCTGCTCGGCATCTACGCGCTCGGCACCGCGACAAGCCGCGTGCGGCAGGGTCACGCGGTGTTCGGCCTGAGCTGCGGACTCGCCGTCGACCTCGTACTGAAGTTCGCGTCCTCGCTCGCGTGGCCGTGGTACAGCGTGGTCGGCAGCGTGACGACGTTCGTGTGTGGGCTGGTTGCCGCGGTCGTGCGCCCGACGCGCAACACGGCGTGAGAACGCGCTGCGCTACGTGATGGCCAACGGCAGGAAGCACGCGGCCGGAGGTCGCGAGGTCTCGGTGCCGGGGCCGATCGACACCTTCACGTCCGCGCCGTGGTTCGATGGGTTCCGCCAACTGGTGACCGTTCGCGGTCTCGACACGATCGAGCGTCCGACAACGGCCGCTCGATCGTGGATGCTCACGCTCGGCTGGCGGCGGCACGGGCTGCTCTCCGTGCACGAGCTGCCCGCCACGGCTTGACCTCCCCCACGCAGCTCACACCGCGAGGACGCCGGCCTTCTTCTCGACTGCCGCGACGAGCGAGCCGTCGAGCACGAGCTGCTCGGCAACGGCGAGGTCCGGCGCGAGGAACCGGTCCCCCTCGAGCCCCGCGACGCGCTTGCGCAGTGCTCCGACCGCCGCGGCGACGCCGACGCCGGGCAGCAGCTTCTCCCCCAGATCCAACCCCTGCGCGGCACACAGGACCTCGATGCCGAGCACCTTCGCCGTGTTCGCAACTACCATCGCCGCGTGCCGCGCGGCGGTGACCCCCATCGACACGTGGTCCTCGCGGTTCGCCGAGGTCGGCACGGTGTCGACGCTGGCCGGATGCGCGAGCGTCTTGTTCTCGCTGGCCAGGGACGCGGCGACGACCTGCGGGATCATGAAGCCGCTCTCGAGGCCCGGATTGCGCGCGAGGAACGGAGGCAGTCCGGAGATGTCGGGGTTCACGAGCTGCTCGATGCGGCGCTCGCTGATGTTGGCCAGCGTGCTGACGGCGATCTTCAGGAAGTCCATCGCCTGGCTCACGGGCTGGCCGTGGAAGTTGCCGCCGCTCACGACGTCGCCGCCGGGGAAGACGAGCGGGTTGTCGGTCACCGAGTTCGCTTCGGTGACGAGCACCTCGAGGGCGTAGCGGATGCCGTCCTTGCTGGCACCGTGCACCTGCGGTGCGCAGCGCAGCGAGTAGGCGTCCTGCACCTTCGAGCAGTTCGCGTGGCTCGGCATGATCTTGCTCTGCGCGAGCAGCGCGCGCAGGTTGGCTGCCGTCGCCTGCTGGCCCGGATGCGGACGCAGCTCGTGCACACGCGCCTGGAACGGCTTCTCGCTGCCGCGCAGCGCTTCGACGGTCATCGCACACGCGATGTCGGCCACCTTCGCGAGCAACAGCGCGCGATGCAGCACGAGGCATCCGATCGCGGTCATGACCTGCGTGCCGTTCACGAGTGCGAGGCCCTCCTTGCAGCCGAGCTCGAGCGGGTCGCGGCGCAGCCGCCGCAGCGCTTCGGCGCCCGCGATGATCTCGTCGCCCGCGTGGACCTCGCCGCAGCCGATCAGCGGCAGCGCCATGTGGCTCAACGGCGCGAGGTCGCCCGACGCGCCGACCGAGCCCTGCGAGGGGATCACGGGCAGGAAGTCGCCGTTCCAGAGTGCCATCGCCTGCTCGAGCGTCTCGATGCGCACGCCCGAGAAGCCGAGTGCGAGGTTGTGGATGCGCAGTGCGAACGCGAGGCGGCTCTGCTCCTTCGGCAACGGCTCGCCGACGCCCGTCGCGTGGCTCAGCAGCAGGTTGCGCTGCAGCTGGCCGAGCTGCTCGTCCGGGATGCGCACGCCGGCGAGCTTGCCGAAGCCCGTGTTGATGCCGTACATCGCGGCGCCCTTCGCGACGCCCTTCGTGACGGCGGCACGGCTCCGCTTGATCTTCGCGCGGGCCTGCTGCGACAGCGCGATCCGTGCACCACCGCGGCTCAGCGTTACCAGGGTCGTGAGCGGGAGCGGCCGTTCGCCGAGCAGGATCGTGGGCACACGACGAACCTATCGAAGCCGCATCGCAGCGGCAAGCGCGTCATCCGCCGGGCTGCCACGCGTGCAGCCGCAGGTGCGAAAGCCACTCCGCGGGATCGAACGTCTGCGCCTTGCCCTTGCCGCCGTCCGGCGGAACCACGAGAGCACGCAGATGATCCTCGGCCGGCTCGCGGAAGGCAGGATCGGGGTCGCTCAACAGGTGCCAGAGGACGAGCGAGTCGCGCGGCGCACGCGATGCAGCGAGCACCTGTTTGACCGTCATCGACCGCGTCTGGTAGTCCGCCTTCTTGAAGCGCACCTCGTCGTACTCGAGCACGGCCTTCCTGAGCTCCGGAGTCGCATCGGCAAACACGGGCGTGTGGGCGCCGTACGCCGTGACGAGGACCTCGGCGCCTGCCGGCACGAACACCTTGCCGTCCCGCGCTTCGAACGTGACTGCCCCTTCGGTCACGCGCACGTACGCATCGCCGTGTTCGCGCAGCTCCAGCACGTAGTGGCAGCCCTGGTCGACGACGAGCCCGTGCCTGGTGTCGACGCGGAAGAACCCCGGCAACACCGCGGGCGGCGGCGCGACCTTCGCTTCGAGGCTGCCGCGCGTGAGCTGGAACAGGGCCTCCTTCTGCTCTCGCCAGTGCACGAACTGCAGCTCGCTGCCGGGGCGCAGCGTGATCACGGCGAGGTCGCCGAGCGGGATGCGAAGCTCGCTGGCTTTCGCCACGAACGAACGTGCCTCCGCGTCCGGATGCAGGCCGGGCTCACGCTGCGCAAACAGCAGCACAGCGACGCCGAGCAGCGCCGCGGCCAGCAGCCACGGCCACGCGCGCCGCGGCATCCGACGCATGCCCTGGGGCGCCGCGTCGCGCAGCGGTGCCTCGCGCCAGCGCAGGGGCGCCAGCGCGCGTTCGAGTGCCTCGATCTGCGGATCCGGCGCTGCCTTCGGGTCGAACAGGTAGTCGTCGTGTTCGCTCATGGCAGAGTCCTGTTCGTCATGGCAAACCTGCCGCCTGCAACAGGGGCCGCAACAGCGCCATGCCGCGCGTCAGGTTCACGCGCACCGAGCCGTGTGTGAGCCCCGTGCGCTCGGCGATCTCGTGGCCCGACAGGCCCGCGACGAGGCGCAGCGCGAGCGTCTCGCGATACGCGTCGGGCAACGACTGCATGCACGCGAGCACACGCGCGGCCTGCTCCTTCTGCTCGGCCTGCACGGCCGGCGACGGTCCGCCAGCCGTGAGGTCGTCGGCCGCCACGGCCGGCGGCGTGCGGCGGTGCCGGCGCAGCACGTCGCGTGACTTGTTGCGCGCCGTCGCGCACAGGAAGCCCGGCAACGCAGCCGCATCACGCAGAGTCGCCAGCGAAGCAAACACGGAGCAGAACACCTCCTGGGTCACGTCGTCCGCGTGCTGCGCACCGACGTGCGCGAGCGCGATCGCATGCACCGTGCGCGCGAACGCCGTGTACAGTGCTGCACGCGCCTCGCGGTCGCCGCGCTGCGCCAGTGGCATCAGGTCTGCCCAGGGAACCAGACTGTCGGGCCTGACCATGCGTTCGTGTCACCGCCGCGTCGACTCGTCGACCGCGGAGACGACAAGTAGACGCGCGAGCCGCCGCAGGTGTTAGCGAGCGGGCACATTCCAAGGCAACGCCCCCAGCGGGGCTGCGAGCGGGGCACATTCCGGGTAACGCCCCAGCGGGGCTGGTTGCGTTGATTGCCCTTGATCGCTCCCCGCGTCGGGGCGTTTCAGTATCACGCAGCGCTGAGCGCCGCGCGCAGCGCGCGGCGCTCAGCGCTGCGGCGTCTCGAGCGTGAGCGGCGGCGCGGACGGCACGAGGAAGAACCTGCCGATGCGCACCTGGAAGCGCGTGCCGTCGTCGCGTTCGAACGTGTAGCTGCCTTCCATCGTGCCCCACGAGGTCGCGATCGGGCAGAAGCTCGAGTAGCTGTAGCTCTCGCCGGGGCCGAGCCTCGGATACTCACCGATGACGCCCTTGCCGCGCACTTCTTCGCGGCGGCTCTCGCTGTCGACGATCACCCAGTGGCGCGACAGCAGCTTCGCGGGAGCCTTGCCGACGTTCGTCATCGTGATCTTGTAGCGAAACACGAAATGGCGAGGCGGCGCCTTCGATCCGTCCGCGAAATCGCGAGGCAGCATGTCCTGCGGCATGTATTGCGCCTCTGCCTGGATGCGAATGTCGTGGGTGGTCGTGTCCGAGTGCGGCGAAGATCTCATGGGGAAGCCGGTGCCTGTGCGCGCAGGATAGGGTCCGCGCAGAGAAATGCGAGGGGCACGGCGGGGAGCGCTAGTGGCCGCTGACCTGATCGCGGCGCTGGAGCGTCAACTTCCCGTCCGCCGAAGAGAGCTCGAGGCGGTCGCCGTCGACCGATCCCTTCCACGTCGTCGCCTTGCCATCGCCCAGTAGCGCGCACTCGATGGTCACGATTCTTGTCGCTTCGTCGAAGGTGAAACTGGCCTCCGGATGCCCGTGTCCCCCTTCGGGCCGCGGAGCACCGTGCACTTGGATCCGGGTTCCCGTCTCGTCGATCTGGACCTGCACACCCACCTTGCCATCCGCCATGACCTGGACCCAGTTGCCAGCGAGGACGTGATGGCTCCCGCAGGAGGCGAGCAGCAGCAGCGGGACGAGGCAGGACCGGCTTGTGCGCATGGGTGTCATTCGTCGGCGACGAGGCTACACGAACGTCGCGGCGATCGCTCGGATGCAGGCGACGTTCCGTGTTCCTCCGCCGCGCGGCGATGAGCTACTGACTCTGGAACCGGTAGGAGAGCGAGAACGACTCGATCTCCGGCGTGACCGGCGGGTTCGCGTCGGTGTTGTTGCTGGTCACGAAGCGCCAGTTCACGTAGCGGATCGAGCGAGGCGTGAACGCCTCGTTCGGCCCTTGGAACTGCGTCGTGAACGTCGACAACATCAGGTCGTTCGGATCCTCGACGTAGGTCGTGACCGTGCGGTTGTAGAAGTAGGTCCACCAGTTGCGCGCCGACGAGCCCGGCACGGGCCGCGTGTCCCACTTGCGGATGTGTGCATCGCCGGCCTTGTAGGGATCCAGCGGGAAGTTCTGCGGCGTCGGCTTCAGCGCCGTGCGGTCGGCCGCGGTGTACTGCGCGGTCGGGAACAGCGGCGTGCCACCCGTCGGGGCGATCCACGAGTTCCAGTACCACGGCGTCGGGTCGACGATGCTCGCACCGCGGAACTGCGCGACGACCGACGTTCCCGGCGGCAGATTCGCGAGCGGCGGATCGAACTCGTAGTCGAAGCGCGGCAGCACGTTGGCCGGCACCGTGCTCGTGCCACCCTGCAGGTAGAACGGGCCGAGCCGCGGATCGCCGAAGCCCTCGGGCACGCGGTGCGGGTTGTTGATGTCGAGGAAGCCGTTCGTGATCACGCTCTGGCGCTTCAGCACGTCGAGCATGATCCAGTAGAACGTGTTGTCGCCGGGCGGAGTCGTCGCCGTCGACTGTCCGATGAAGCCGCCGCTCGCGGTGTTCCACTGCGGGTCGCTCGGCGAGCGGCAGACCGGGAAACCGCCGCCGATCGCGGCGCGACCGGCCGACAGCACGCGGAAGTTCGGCTGCGAGCTCGACTGCACGGTGATGGCCACCTGCCAGCCATTCGTGCCGAGTGCCACGTAGCCGCCGCCGAGCGGCAGCTGCGAGGAGTCACAGTAGGTCCAGAAGTCGGCGATCAGCGGCAGCGCGATCGTGCCGACGAGCCCGCCCGTGAACGTGTCGGCCCCGGAGCCGAGCGACGTGTTCGGAGCGTCGTTCCAGAACGAGTTGACGAATGTCGTCAGGCCCGCCTGATCGATCCAGCGCCGCCCCTGGCCGTTCGTGAAGGGGCTCAGGATGTAGGGCGGGTAGGTGCCGGGCGAGAGGTCGCTGCCCGTGCCGGAGTTCAGGCCCTGCTCGCGAACCGTCTCGTCGCGGAACACGAAGTAGGGCTTCTGGAACTCGGGCAGCGGCAGGAAGCGGTTCACGCCGTTGGGTTCGTAGATGACCGTCGACGGGTCGATCGTCAGCGGGCTGTCGATGTAGGCGGCACGCCGCGGCGACTGCGACTCGATCTGCCCAGCGCCCGTCGACCTCGGGTTCCACGCGATGTTCTTCTCGAACACGTTGTCGAGGCCCGAAATCGGGAGCGACGGCAGCGCGCTGAAGTCGCCGACGCACGGCACCGGCCGGAACTCGGAGTGGCCGAGCCACAGGCTGACGCGATCGAACTCGTCGTACGAGAGATTCGTCGCGGTGTAGGGCGCCCAGTACATCTGCTCGATGTCGAGGTTGAAGTCGAACGGGTTCGTGCGCGAGAGGCTCAGGTCGATCTCGCGCCATACCGTCTGCAGGCGGCATCCGTACGGATTCAGCGGGTTCTGCAGACCGGCATTGAGCAGGCTCGTCGACGAGTTCGAGCCGATCTGGGCCTCACCCGAAACGGACTGCGGACACCAGGCCAGTGGCGCGGGCGGCGTTCCGGTCGGCGTCTGCGCCACGAACGGGGACTGGTTCAGGTTGTCGGCGACCTGCCGAACGCGAGTCGTCTCGCGCGCCACGAGCTTGTTGTCGAGGTAGACGAACGCGCCGAAGAGGTCCTCGAGCGCGTAGGCGGGAGCGAACGACGTCTGGCTCGGCGCCTGGACTTCAGTCGGCTGGAAGTACGAAGGCTGCGAGTCCTCGTCCTTCGAGGCAAAGCGGCGCACGACCGACACGGCCAGGTTGTCCGGGAAGAACGGCTCGCTGCCGTTCAGACGCGTGTCGACCGTGAACGGGATCACGACGCTGTTGCTGCGTTCGGCCGTGACACCCTGCAGGTCGACCGCGTTGCCCGCGAGGTCGCGGATACCGCCGTCGGACGAGCTCGAGATCAGGTGCAGGAAGTAGCGGTAGTCGGCGTTGACCGGCGGATTCCGCATCGTGTCGTCGAGATAGAAGCCCGTCAGCGGCTGCAGGCGCAGCGACGTCTGCGACGAGTCCTCGTCGTAGAGCCGCGCCGTGACCAGGTAGGGCGTGCGGTACTTCGCCTCGTCGAACGTGATCGGATGCATGCCGAGCGTGCCGAGGTTGTTGACGCGGGTCGCGATGAACTGGTCCTTGCTCGCCTGCGAAGTCAGGTCGCGCATCGCGAAGAAGAACGTGTCCGCGGTCTTGACGGTCGCCATGTCGACGGGCTTCGTGAAGCGCACGACGGTGCCCGCGAACGGCGACACGAACTCGTTCGCCGCCGGCGTGGAGCCGTCGAGGTTGTCGAGCGGCTCCGGCGTGAAGCGCAGGAAGTTGCGCGGGTCGTCACCGGTCACGCCGCCGCCGGGCAGCAGCTCGCCGCCGGCCGTGAACTCCGCGACGAGCACGAGCTTCGGGGCATTCGCCGCGAGCCACAGCTCGCGCTCCGGCAGCGAGGACGGGTAGCCCGGCTGATTGCTCGGGTCGATGCCCTCGAGACCGGCGACGTGCCGGATGCGCACGCGCACGTGCTGCACTTCCGGTTGCCTGCGGTCGTCCTCGGGGTCCACCACGACCGTCGTGCTGACGACGTCCTGCTGGCTGCCCAGCACGAACCGCATCGTGTCGCCGCGGTCGATCTCGTGCGAGACGCCGTTCTTGAAGACGGTCACTTCCTGCGTGAACGCGTTGATCTCCTCGACCTTCTCGAGCAGCATCACGATCTCGCCGACGATCCGCAGCGGCAGCGGGTCGCGCACGAAGCCGCGCGCGAAGTCGTCCGACGTGTCGTCCGCGTTGCCGGACCGGAAGTCGCGCACGATCGAGAGCCGCCCGCTGTTGTTCTTGCCGGTCAGCCCGTGCAGCGGGTCCTCACGCAGGCCCGGAATCGCGAGCGGCCCATCGAGGGCCACGGCGACGCGGATGTTCGCGCCGACCTGGTCCGGGGAAGGCGGCAGGCCCGCGGCGTTGTTCGACGTCTGGTATTGCAGGCCTTCGGTGCCCAGCAGCACTGGATCGAGCACGAGCGTCGTGCCCTGCACGATGACGCGCACCGGCAGCGGCACGAACCCATTGGGCTGGGTCGGATCGCCGACGATCTTCAGCAGCTGCACGGCTTCGGTGTTGCGAAGTCCCGTCACCGCGCCCACGGCATTGCGCTCGACGAAGAAACTGTCGTCGACGCCGAGAGCCGTCGAGAAGAACAACCGCACGGCCGCATTGCGCGGCACGACGCCGTACGGCAACCCGGGGCCACCCTGCCCGAAGATCATTGGCGCGACTTCACGCAACTCGTCGTCGAGCGCCTCGAACGCGGTGCGGAACTCGGCGCTCGTCTCCTCGCGCGGGATGAAGAGCTTCGGCTGCAGCGAGTCCGGATCCGAGCCGATGAAGTCGTAGGTGACTTCCGGATCGGTCAGCGTCGAGTTCGTCGGCCGCTGGTCGCGGATGTTCGAGCCCACCATCACGTCGCGTCCCTTCGCACGCCCCGGAGGAGTCCGCGTCTCCGCGCCATCGGGATCGTAGAGGACCTGCACGCCGTTCCGCAGGCAGTAGACGTCGGCCAGCTGCCCATACTCGACGCGCTGCAGTTGCGGCTGGTTCGTGACTTCGCCGGTCGGCCCCGAGCCACCGCCGCTGCCGTTGCACGCGGCGAAAGCGATCAGGCTCACGACGACCAAGGCCAATGCCCTTCGCGAGAGGGATTCGCTGCGCAAGGAAGAGCCTCTGCTGACTGTGGAAGGAGTGCTTGCCATGATTCTAGATGGTGACGAGATGCGCCGCGTTCGGACGCTCGCCGAGTCGGCCGCAGGGAGATGCGCAAAATGAGATCCGCGGGCGCCGAAGAAGCTCGTCCCGGAGCGCACGGACACACGACCGCATCATCTCCGGCCCAGGGGCTCCGTCAACCCACAGTTTTTACCCGTGCCGCTGATCGTGCGCCGACCCCGTCCGCGCCGTACGCTTCCGCACATTGCCGTGGGCGCTTTCGCTCATTGCGCCCCTTGCAACCGCCGCGATCGGACGCCTCACGGACGTTGGAATCGCCAGGAGAGCGAGAACGACTCGATCGCCGGTGTGACCGGCGGATTCGCTTCCGTGTTGTTGCTCGTCACGAAGCGCCAGTTCACGTAGCGGATCGAGCGCGGCGTGAACACCTCGTTGGGCCCTTGGAACTGGCTCGTGAACGCCGGCACCATGAGGTCGTTCGGGTTCTCGACGTAGGTCGTGACCGTGCGGTTGTAGAAGTACGTCCACCAGTTGCGGGCCGAACCGAGGCCCGGGATCGGGCGCGTGTCCCACTTGCGGATGTGGGCGTCGCCGGCCTTGAAGGGATCCAGCGCGAAGTTCTGCGGCGTCGGCTTCAGCTGCGCGCGATGGTTGGCCGTGAACGGGATCAGCGGGTCGCTGGAGCTCGGGAACAGCGCGCTGTTCGTCGTCGCGATCCACTGGTTCCAGTACCACGGCGTCGCGTCGACTGCACTCGCGGCGCGGAACTGCGGCACGAGCGACGTCCCGGGCGGCAGGCTCGTGAGCGGCGGATCGAACTCGAAGTCGAACCGCGGCAGCACCGTGGCCGGCAGCGTGCTCTGGCCACCCTGCAGGAAGAACGGTCCGAGCCGCGGATCGCCGAAGCCCTCGGGCACGCGATGCGGGTTGTGCAGATCGACGAAGCCGTTCGTGATCACGCTCTGGCGCTTCAGCACGTCGAGCATGATCCAGTAGAACGTGTTGTCGCCGGGCGCCGTCGCCTGGGTGCTGCTGCCGAAGAAGCCGCCGCTCGCGAGGCCCCACTGCGACTCGCTCGACGAGCGGCAGACCGAGCCGGAAGCTCCGACCGCCGGGCGCCCCGCCGAGAGCACGCGGAAGTTCGGCTGCGCGCTCGATTGCACGGTGAGCGCCACCTGCCAGCCATTCGTGCCGAGTGCCACGTAGCCGCCGCCCAACGGCAGCTGCGAGTTGTCGCACCAGGTCCAGAAGTCGGCGAGCAGCGGCAGTGCGATGCTGCCGACGAGGCCGCCCGTGAACGCGTCGGCACCGCCGCCATTCATCAGGTTGTTCGGCGCGTCGTTCCAGAACGAGTTGACGAACGTCGAGTTGCCGCCCGTGTCGATCGTGCGCCGCCCCTGGCCGTTCGTGAACGGGCTCAGGATGTACGGAGGGAAGCCGCCGGGATTGAGGTCGGAGCCGGTGCCGGCATTGAGGCCCTGCTCGAGCACCGTTTCGTCGCGGAACACGAAGTACGGCTTCTGGAACGGCGGCAGCGGCAGGTAGCGGTTCCATCCGCTGCTGTCGCGGATCGCCTTCGACGGGTCGATCGTCATCGTGCTGTCGATGTACGCGGCGCGCCGCGGCGCCTGGGTCTCGATGATCCCGGAGCCGGTCGGCTTCGGGTTCCACGCGAAGTTCTTCTCGAACACGTTGCCGAGGCCCGATAGCGGCATCGACGGCATCGAGCTGAAGTCGCCGACGCACGGCGTCGGCCGGAACTCGGAGTGGCCGAGCGTCAGGCTCACGCGATCGAACTCGTCGAACGAGACGCTGGCCTCGCGGTGCGGGGCCCACCACATCTGCTCGATGTCGAGGTTGAAGTCGAACGGGTTCGTGCGCGAGAGGCTCAGGTCGATCTCGCGCCAGAGCGTCTGCAGCCGGCACCCGAACGGATTCAGCGGGTTCTGCAGACCGCCGCCGGCCAGGAGCGTGGCCGTGTTCGAGCCGGACTGCGGCTCGCCCGAAACGGACTGTGGGCACCACGCGAGCGGCACCGGAGGCTGACCGATCGGCGACTGCCCCACGAAGGCGGACTGGTTCCGGTTGTCGGCAACCTGCTTCACGCGCACCGTGTCGCGCGCCACGAGCCGGTTGTCGAGATAGACGAACGAGCCGAAGAGGTCCACGAGCTTGGCCGCGGCGGCGTGCGTGGCCTGCGTCGGCGCCCGCACCTCGCCCGGCTCGAAGTAGGATGGATTCGCGTCCTCGTCGTCGGCGGCGAAGCGGCGCACGATCGACACGACCAGGTTGTCGGGGAAGAACGGCTCGCTGCCGCTCGTGCGCGTGTCGACCGTGAACGGGATCACGACGCTGTTGCTGCGCGCGGCCGTGACTCCCTGCAGGTCGACCGCGTTGCCCGCCAGATCGCGGATGCCGCCGTCCTGCGAGCTCGAGATCAGGTGCAGGAAGTAGCGGTAGTCGGCGCCGGCCGGCGGATTCCGCATCGTGTCGTCGAGATAGAAGCCCATCAGCGGCTGCAGCCGCAGCGACGTCTGCGACGCGTCCTCGTCGAAGATGCGCGCCGTGACCAGGAAGGGCGTCCGGTACTTCGCCTCGACGAAGTCCTCCGGATGCATGCCGGGCGTGCCGAGGTTGTTGACGCGGCTCGCGATGAACTCGTCCTTGCCCGCCTGCGAGGTCAGGTCGCGCATCGCGAAGAAGAACGTGTCCGCGGTCTTGACGGTCGCCATGTCGACGGGCTTCGTGAAGCGCACGACGGTGCCCGCGAACGGCGACACGAACTCGTTCGCCGCCGGCCTGGAGCCGTCGAGGTTGTCGAGCGGCTCCGGCAGAAAGCGCAGGAAGTTGCGCGGGTCGTCGCCCGACACACCGCCACCCGGCAGCAGCTCGCCGCCGGCCGAGAACTCCGCGACGAGCACGAGCCTCGGCGCGTTCGCGGCGAGCCACGTCTCGCGCTCCGGCAGCGAACTCGGGTAGCCGGGCTGGTTGCTCGGGTCGATGCTCTCGAGACCGGCCACGTTGCGGATGCGCACGCGAACGTGCTGCACGTCCGGTTGCCGGCGATCGTCCTCGGGATCGAGCACGACCGCGGTGCTGACGACCTGGGACTGCTGCTCACCGACCAGGAACCGCATCGAGTCGCCGCGGTCGATCTCGTGCGAGACGCCGTTCTTGAAGACGGTCACCTCCTGCGTGAACGCGTTGATCTGCTCGACCTTCTCGAGCAGCATCACGATGTCGCCGACGATGCGCAGCGGCAGCGGGTCGCGCGCGAAGCCGCGCGAGAAGTCGTCCGACGTGTCGCTCGCGTTGCCGGACCGGAAGTCGCGCACGATCGCGTTGCGGAAGCTGTTGTTCTTGCCGGTGAGTCCGCGCTGCGGGTTCTCGCGCAGGTGCGGAATCGCGAGCGGCCCCTCGAGCGCCACGGCGACGCGGATGTTCGCGCCGAGCTGGTCCGGCGAGGCCGGCATGCCTGCGGCGTTGTTCGACGTCTGGTACTGCAGTCCTTCGGTGCCGAGCAGCACCGGGTCGAGCACGATCGTCGGCCCCTGCACGATGACGCGCACCGGCAGCGGCACGAAGGCATTCGGCTGGTTCGGATCGCCGACGATCTTCAGCAGCTGCACGGCCTCCGTGTTGCGCAGCCCCGACACCGCCCCGGTCTCGTTGCGCTCGACGAAGAAGCCGTCGTCGACGCCGAGCGCCGCCGAGAAGGTCAGGCGCACTGCCGCGTTGCGCGGCACGACGCCATACGGCAACCCCGGGCGCCCCTGCCCGAAGGTCATCGGCGCGATCTCGCGCAGCTGGTCGTCGAGCGCCTCGAACGCGATGCGGAACTCGGCGCTCGTCTCCTCGCGCGGGATGAAGAGCTTCGGCTGCAGCGTGTCCGGGTCCGAGCCGATGAAGTCGTACGTGATCTCCGCATCCCCCAACGTCGAGGTCGTCGACCGCTGGTCGCGGATGTTCGAGCCCACGACGACGTCGCGTCCCTTCGCGCGTCCCGGCGGCGTCCGCGTCTCCGCGCCATCGGGGTCGTAGAGCACCTGCACGCCGTTCCGCAGGCAATAGACGTCGGCGAGCTGCGCGTACTCGACGCGCAGCAGCTCGGCTTTGTTCTCGACTTCTCCGGGGCCCGCACCAGCGCCGCGGTTGCACGCAGCGAGCAACGACAGACTCGCGAGCGTCGCGAGACTGCAGGAGCTTCGTCGCGAGATCGGGCCACCGAGCATGAGAGAGCGTTTGCTCATCGCGGAGGGAGTCGTTGCCATGATTCTCCTCCTGATAGCGAAGCCGCCGAAAACGGTCACAACGCGCGCGGAAGCGCACGTACGCGCTCGTCGCGTGCATTCGCGACGTTCGCGGTTCGCGTGAAAACGGAATGCAACCGCGACGCGAGCTGGAGGTAGTTACTCGTTCGAGTCTGGTCGAGCTTCATCCATGCGCAGCGTTGCGCCGCGCGGATCCGCTCACTGCCGCGGGAACAGCACCGTGCGTGCGCCGGTGGCGAGGTCGATGCGCAGGACCTTCGTGTCCTGTCGCACGAGCACGCTGTGCTCGTCGGGCCAGCCGAGCAGCTCGAGCCAGCTCCACCCGGGCTCGATCCACGGACACACGGTCACCGCGTGCGTCGTCGCGTCGATGCACGCGAACGCCTGCTTCTTGTGCGTCTGGCAGCGCAGCCAGACGCGGCCGCCGGGATCGCGCGTCAGGATCGAGCCGCCCCACGTGCGCGTCGGTTCTTCTGCAGCGAGCCACTTGAACGGCAGGTTCGCGGGAAGCGCCAGCTCCTCGACGCGCCGGTCCGCGGGTCGGTAGAGGAACAGCCGCGCGCCCGTGCCCTTCGGCGCCGTCACCGCGCACAACAGCGTGTCGTCGTCGAGCAGACCGAGCACCGTGGCACCGCGCAGCGGTTCGCAGACCGAAGCACTGCCGTCCGGTTCGAGCTGGTGCCAGCCGCCGATCGACTTCGGTCGCGGCACATGGATCCAGCGATCGCGCACGCAGAAGGCCGTGAGCCAGCGGCCGTCTTTCGACGGCTCGACCTCGATCCCGCGCAGGTCGAAGAAGGACGCCACCCCGGCCTGCACCGTCAGGCCGTGCCCTGCGGCGCGCATCGGCCTCTGGATCGGGCCCTTCGACCGCGGTGACCACGCCCGCTGTGAGACCGAGCCATCGCGCTCTTCCGCGAACAACTGGTCGTCGAGCAGCCAGACCCTGCGATCGCCGGGCGCGCGCAGCGGCGTCGTCGCGCGGACCTCTTCGGCGACCTTCGCCTGCAGATCCGGCGGCAATGTCGTCGTGCGCGAGCCCTCGTCGTAGCCGACCGGCGTCCAGGCACCCGTCGCCAGATCGAAGACCGCGTGACGCGCGTTGCTGGCCCAGTAGCGCCGCCCGTCCCAGCCGTCCTGACGGTGGAGGTTCCCGCCGGGCAGCAGCCACTGGTAGATGCCACCGAGCTGCTCCGCGTGGCCGGTCGCGAGGTCGATGCGCAGCGGCACGCCGTGGCCTGCGCGCTGGGCCGACCCGTACGCGAGCAGCCAGCGGTGGTCGGCCGTCAGGCCCGAGGCCCGGAGCTGGCCGAGTCGCTGCGGGTCGGGATGGTGGTAGAGCCAGGCTTCGTTGCCGAACCAGACCGCCGGCGGCAACAGCCCGATGCCGAAGGCCGCGACGCCGAGGCGCGCCGAACGCAGCGGCCCGCCGCCGCGCCGCCCCGCGATCCACGAGATGCCCGCGACCGCGAGTCCGAGCGGCACGACCATCGACAACCACGGCGGCCACGCGAGGTCGTTCTCGAGCTGTGGACACATCCGCAGCACGGCGAACACGAGGACTCCGAGCAGCAGCACGAAGAGCAGCGCGCCGCCGACCGCCATGCGGCCGCCGGGCAGCCACGTCCCGACCGCCCACACGGTCGGTGCGAGCAGCAGCCCCGCGACACACGACCAGGTCGTCCACGGCCAGGTCATGGTCACGCTGCCGTCCTGCCACCACGTGAACAGGTCGTGCCACGGTTGCCCGATCGCCTGCAGATACAGCTCCCCCCACAAGAGGCCGACGAGCGGCAGCGCGATCGAGGCGAGCGCGAGGA
>DASVAL010000069.1:0-24527 GCA_036376355.1 Planctomycetota bacterium | reverse complement strand
CGAGTTCTTCCGCCACGAGTCGTGCGGCAAGTGCACACCGTGCCGCGAAGGTGTGCCGTGGCTGCACCGGATACTCGCCAGGATCGAAGCTGGACAGGGCGAAGCGAAGGACCTCGAGCTCCTGCTGTCGCTGTCGTCGCGCATCACCGGCAAGGTGCTGTGTGCGCTCGGTGACTTCGCGACGAGCCCCGTCACCGCGACCCTCAAGCACTTCGAGCCCGAGTACCGTGCCGCGTTGAAGGACGGCCGCGGTGCTCACGACGACTGGAGGACGCGTTCGTGAGCAAGCCCGTGGAACTGACGATCGACGACGTGAAAGTCGTCGTGCCCTCTGGCACGCTGCTCGTCGAGGCAAGCAAGCGGGCCGGGATCGAGATCCCGATCTTCTGCCACCACGACAAGCTGAAGCCGGTCGGCGCGTGCCGCATGTGCATCGTCGAGATCGAGAAGATGCCGCGCCTGCAGACCGCGTGCACGACGCCGGTCGCTCCGGGCATGGTCGTGCGCACGGCGACGCCGGCCGTCAAAGAGGCGCGCGAGGGTGTGCTCGAGTTCCTGCTCGCGAACCACCCGCTCGACTGCCCGATCTGCGACAAGGGCGGCGAGTGCCCGCTGCAGGACAACACGTTCGCGCACGGCCAGGGCCACTCGCGCCTGTCGGAGCCGAAACGCGTCGCCGACAAGGCGCTGCCGCTGTCGGAACGCATCGTGCTCGATCGCGAGCGCTGCATCCTGTGTTACCGCTGCACGCGCTTCCACGACGAGATCGCCGGCGACGGCGCGCTCGTGGCGCTCGACCGCGGCGGCGAGAGCGAGATCGGCACGCTCGAAGGCGCGCGCTACGACTCGCCGTTCTCGGGCAACACGGTCGAGATCTGCCCGGTCGGCGCCTTGACGTCGCGGCACTACCGCTTCCGCACGCGGCCGTGGGAGCTCGCGCGCACCGACTCGGTCTGCAACGGCTGCAGCGTCGGCTGCAACGTGCGCATCGACTCGCGCGACGGCTCCGTGCTGCGCGTCGCCTCGCGCTGCAACGACGCGATCGACGACGGCTGGTTGTGCGACCACGGCCGCTACGACACGCTGCCGCCTCCGGTCGGCGCCGAGCACGCGCCGGCGACGCCGGGCGCGCCGCGCCGCGCCCGCTTCCCGGCGCTGCGCACGGGGGGCGCGCTGCAGCGGGTGCCGTTCGCGCAGGCCGCGACGCGTGCGCTCGAACTGCTCGCCGGCGGCAATGCCGCGATCGTGCTGTCGCCGCGGCTCACGAACGAAGCGCTGCAGCTCGCGGCGCGCGAGCTGCGCACCGCGCTGCCCGGCGTCGCGATCGGTTTTTCCGAGCAGGTCGACTCGCCGTGGCCCGTGACGGGCCGCATCGCGCACCTCGCGACCGCGAAGAAGCTCGTCGACCTCGGCTGCGATCCTTGGTACGAGCTGCCGATCCTCGCGCTGCGTTTGCGCAAGGCGACCGCGGCGAGGGCACCGCTCGTCGTCGTCGGCCCCGGCAACGGCCTGTTCCGCGACACTGCGCACTGGCTGAAGGTCGCGCCCGACGCAATGGCCGCCGCGTGCGAGGACCTGCTCGCGGCACTGCTCGGCAAGCCGTGCAGTGCCGCCGCGGCAGCCGCTGCGCAGAGCCTGCGCGTCGAGGGCCCCGCGGCCGTGCTGCTCGGTACCCGCTTCGCGCACGACCCGCGCGTCTTGCGCGCTGCACAGCAGATCGCCGCCGCACTCGGCGCCGAGCCCGAGACCGGCTTCCTCGGCGCGCCGTGCCGCGCGAGCAACGCGCGCGGTGCTTGCCAGCTCGCACCCGGCATCGCCGGCACGGATCCGCTCGCGGGCCGCCCGCGCGTCGTGTTCTCGTTCGGCCTCGACGCGCCCGTGATCCCGCCGGGCGGCGTGGCGATCGTCGCGACGAGTGCCGTCGTGACCGACCACCCCGCGATCGACGTCGTGTTCCCGCTCGCACACGCCTACGAGACCGACGGCCACGTCACGAACCTCGAAGGAACCGTGCAACCGCTGCGCGGCGTCGAGCTGCGCCGCGGCGAGATCCGCCCGGACCACCATCTGCTGCAGCAGCTGCTGCACACGCTGCGTGTCTCCGCGAAGGGGGCCTGGTGAGCGACCTCGTCGTGAACCTCGGGCGCTCGCTGATCGTCGTCGCCGTGCTCATGACCGCGATGCCGTACATGACCTGGTTCGAGCGCCGCCTGCTGTCGCGCATGCAGTCGCGCGTCGGCCCGAACCGCGTCGGTCCGATGGGCCTGCTGCAGCCGCTCGCCGACGGCCTGAAGCTCTTGTTCAAGGAGGACGTGCGGCCCTCGGGCGCCGACAAGGTCCTGTTCACCGTGGCACCGGCAATCGCGCTGTTCGCGGCGATCGCGGCGTTCGCGGTGATCCCGTTCGGGCCGACGGTGCACATCGCCGGCGCCGACGTCCCGCTCGTCGTCGCGGACCTGCCGGTCGGCGTGCTCTACCTGATCGGGGCCTCCTCACTCGGCGTCTACGCGCTCGTGTTCGGCGGGTGGTCGTCGGGCTCGAAGTACTCGCTGCTCGGTGCGCTGCGCGCCGCGGCGCAGGTCGTCAGCTACGAGCTCATCCTCGGCCTGGCACTCGTCGGCGTCGTGCTCGTGCACGGCAGCATGTCGCTCGGCGACATCGTCGCGGGCCAGCAGCGCACGACGTGGACGTTCTGGCTGCAGCCGGTCGGCTTCTGTCTGTACCTGCTGGCCGCCTGCGCCGAGACGAACCGCGCGCCGTTCGACCTGCCCGAGGCCGAGACCGAGCTCGTCGCGGGTTACCACACCGAGTACACGGGCATGCGGTTCGCGCTCTACTTCATCGCCGAGTACATCAACGTGTTCACGGCCAGCGCGCTCGCCGCGACGCTGTTCTTCGGCGGCTGGTCGGGGCCGTTCTGGCCGGGGCCGCACTGGCTCCTGCTCAAGATCGTGTTCTTCGTGTTCCTGTTCGTGTGGGTCCGCGCGACGCTGCCGCGGCTCCGCTACGACCAGCTGATGCGGTTGTCGTGGGCGACGCTGCTGCCGTTGGCGCTGCTGAACGTCGTCATCACGTCGGTCGTCGTCGTGTGGCTGCAGGAGTGACCATGCTCGAGGATCTCAAGGCGCTCGCGAAGGGAATGTGGACGACGCTGCGGCACCTGCGGCGGCCCAAGAACACCGTGATGTACCCGGAGCACAAGCGCCCCGTCGCCGAGCGCTTCCGCGGCCGTCACCGGCTCTACCGCTACGAGAACGGGCTCGAACGCTGCATCGGCTGCCACCTGTGCGCCGGCGCGTGTCCGTCGCAGGCGATCTACGTCGGCGCTGCCGAGAACGACCCGCAGAACCCCGTGTCGTTCGGCGAGCGCTATGCGAAGGTCTTCGAGGTCAACATGCTGCGCTGCGTGTTCTGCGGCTTCTGCGAGGAGGCGTGCCCGGTCGAGGCGATCCGGCTCGGCCCCGAGTACGAGCTCGCCGACGAGACGCGCGAGAGCCTGGTCTACACGAAGGAGATGCTGCTCGAGCCCGAGCGCTACGCGCCGAAGCGCCAGTTCCACGCCGACGTCGACGCGCCGCGCGGCCGCGTCGGCGGCTCGCCCGACGGCGAAGCCGCGGTCGCCGGCGCGCCCGAGGGCCACCGCGACACGCCGACCGGCGCGCGCGCGCCCGTGCGCAAGGAGATCGGCGACCGCGACAGCAACGCCTCCGAGAGCGGCGATGCGGAGGGCGGCACGTGAACGACCGGTTCTTCGCACTGCTGGTCCCCTGCGTGATCGCGGTCGTGTCGGCGGCCTCCATGCTGATCACGCGGCGCCTCGTGCGCTGCGCGGCGCTTCTGCTCGTGCACAGCCTGTCGATCGCGGCGGCCTACTTCATGCTGTCGGCCGACTTCCTCGCGATGGGCCAGGTCATCGTCTACTCGGGCGCGATCGTCGTGCTGTTCCTGTTCGTCGTGCTGCTGCTGCCCGACGGCGGCCGCGAGGTGCCGGTGCCGCGCAGCCGCGCGCTCGTCGGCCTGATCGCCGGCACGTCGATGCTGCTCGCCATCGGCATGGCGATGCGTTCCGTGCTCGCAGCCGCCGAGCCGCCCGCCCCACCGACTGCCGACCTGTCGGTGCTCGCGATCGCGCGTGAGCTGTTCGGCAGCCAGCTCGTGCCGTTCGAGCTCACGGCGCTGCTGCTGCTGATCGCGATCATCGGCGCCGTCACGCTGTGGCACCGCGGCGAGCGCGGGGAGGCAGCGTGATCGCGGCCGCCGCAGCTTCGCTCTCGCCCGAGACGCTCGTGCTCGCGACGAGTGCGCTCCTGTTCGCGCTCGGCGTCACGGGCCTGCTCGTGCGCCGCAACCCGATCGCCGTGCTGATGTCGGTCGAGCTGATGCTGAACGCCGGCAACCTGCTGCTCGTGCTCGGCGCGCGCGTGCACGACCGCGCCGGCGGCGTATCCGCGGCGCTACTCGTGCTCGTGCTCGGCGCCGCCGAGGCCGTAGTCGGTCTCGCGCTGGCACTTGCGTACTACCGCACGCACCCGAACGCCGACGTCGACTCGCGCGGGGAGGTGCGCGGATGAACACGCTCTTGCCGTGGGCCTTCGTCGCGACGCTGCCAGGCCTCGTCGCGACCGCGTGCGGCCGCGGGCCGCGCCCCGGCATCGCGAGCCTGCCGGGCCCGGTGCTCGTGTTCGCGGCCGGCCTGCTCTGGCTGCTCGGCGACCAGACGCCGCTCGTCGTCACGCACGCGAACTGGCTGCCGCTGCTCGGCGACGCCGCGTTCGTGCTGCGGCTCGACGCGCTCGCGGCCGTGATGCTGTGCGTCGTCGGCGCGGTCTCGACCTGCGTCTACGTCTACTCGCTCGAGTACATGCGGCACGACGCGGGGCAGCGCCGCTTCTTCGCGCTGCTCGACTTCTTCGTCGCGACGATGTGCCTGCTCGTGCTCGCAGGCAACCTCGTCGTGCTGCTCGCCGGCTGGGCCGGCGTCGGCCTCGCCAGCTTCCTCTTGATCTCGTTCTGGCGCGAGAAGCCCGAAGCGATGCCCGCGGGCCTGCAGGCCCTGGCCGCGAACGCGATCGGCGACGCCGCGCTGCTGCTCGCGATCGCGCTGCTGCCGGCCGGCGCCGGCGACCTGACGTCGCTGCACACGGCGAGCCTCGCCGCGGTGCCGGGCGGTGCATCCACGCTCGCGGCGCTGCTCGTGATCGCCGCCGCCGCGAAGTCCGCGCAGGGCCCGCTCTACTTCTGGCTGCCGAGTGCCATGGCCGGGCCCACGCCCGTGTCGGCGCTGATCCACGCCGCGACGATGGTCGCGGCCGGCGTCTACCTGCTCTGCCGCACGTTCCCGCTGCTGTCGCTCGCACCCGGCGTGCTGCTCGCGGTCGCGTGGATCGGAGTGATCACGGCGCTGCTCGCCGGGATCGGCAGCCTGCAGCAGCCGAACTACAAGCGCGGGCTCGCCTACAGCACGCTGTCACAGCTCGGCTACATGTTCGCGGCGGTCGGCTTTCACGCGCCGTTCGCCGCCTTCTTCCACCTGCTCACGCACGCGTCGTTCAAGGCGCTGTTGTTCCTGGTCGCCGGCGTCGTGATCCACGCGGCCGACGGCGAAGAACGGCTCGCGCGCCTCGGCGGTCTGCGCACGCAGTTGAAGTCCACCGCACTGCTCGCGTTCATCGGCTCGATGGCGCTGATCGGCCTGCCGGTGCTGACGGCCGGCGCGTTCAGCAAGGACCTGATCCTCGAAGCGGGCTTCGAGCACGCGCCCGCGCTCGGCGGGCTGCTGCTGCTCGGCGTCGTGCTGACGGGGCTCTACACGGGCCGGCTCTGGTTCGCGGTCTTCGGCCGCAGCGACAGCACCCTGCACGCGCACGCGCCCGGTGCCTGCATGACGCTGCCGCTCGCCGTGCTCGCGCTCGGTGCCTGCGGCCTCGGCTGGCTCGGCCCGCAGCTCGGCGCACTGCTGCAGGGATCGCTGTTTCTCGATGCGCTGGGCACACCGCCGGCCGTGCACGCCTGGTCGAGCCTCGGCGCGCTCGCCGGCGCGCTCGGCGCCGGCGGCTTCCTGATCGCGGGCCTCTGGGTGCGCAAGGCCGGCAGCGGGGCATGCATGCCCGCGCTCGTCGTCCCGTGGATCGACGCGACGCGCGACCTGTCCGCGCTGGCCGCGCGCCGAGTCGCGGGCGTGCACGACGGCCGCCTCGTCGGCTACCTGTTCTGCTGCGTCGTCGGCACCGGCCTCACGATGCTGCTCTCGCGGCTCGGAGCATGAGCATGCAGTGGCTCCTCGACCTGCCTCATGGCGTGCGCTCCGCTGCGGTGCTCGGCCTATTCGCGACCGTCGTGCTCGTCGGAGCCGTGCGCCTGCGCACCGCATCGTGCTCCGCGATCGCACTGCTCGCGTCGCTGTTCGCTGCGATCCCGACCATCTTGGCGCCGACCGCCGAGACGTTCCCGGTGCTGCTCGTGCTCACGGCACTGATCGGCTGCGAGCTCTTGATGCGCAGCGACGACCTCGCCGACGCGCAGCATCGCGCAGAATCCGTCGCGCTGCAGCTGCTCGGCGCGGCAGGCGCCTGCGTGCTAGCGACCGCGCAGGACTGGCTCTCGTTGCTGATCGGCTTCGAGTCGATGTCGCTCGCCGTCGCCGTGCTCGCGGGCCTCGGCCGCGGCGTACGCTCGCTCGAGGTCGCGTTCCGCTTCTTCGTGCTGTCGGCCGTCGCGGCGGCGACCATGGTCTACGGCATCGCGCTGTTCTCGTACGCGACCGGCTCGTTCGCGCTCGACGCGGCGCCGCTCGTCCATCCGGGCCACGCGGCGCTGGCCAGGGCGGCCGTGCTGCTGATTGCACTCGGCCTCGCGTTCGAGCTCGCGGTCGTGCCCTCTCACCTCGGCACGCTCGGCATCTGCTACGGCGCGCCGCTCTCGTGCATCACGTTCGCGATGACGGTCAGCAAGGTCGCCGCAGCGCTCGCGATGATGCGCCTCTGCGCGCAGCGCCCCGAGCTGCAACCGGTCGTCGCCGTGCTCGCGGTGCTCAGCATCGTCTGGTCGACCTTCGGCGGCCTCGCGCAACAGCACGTTCGCGGCATGCTTGCGTACTCCGCGGTCGGCCACGGCGGCTTCCTGGCCCTCGCCGCGGCGTGCGGCCCCGCCGCGCAGGGAACGGTCGGCTACTACACGCTCGTCTACGTCGCGTCGGTCGCACTCGTGCTCGCGGCGCTGTCGGGCCAGCGCGGCGAGCTGTCGTTCGCGGAGATCGCCCGCACTCCGATAGGAGGCATGCGCAGGTTCGCGCTCGTGCTGGGCCTGTTGTCGCTCGCCGGCGTGCCGCCGAGCCCCGGCTTCCTCGCGAAGATCGCCGTGCTGTCGCAGGCCTGGGGCACCGCGGGTCCGTGGCTCACGATCGGTGCCGCCCTCGGCGGAGTGTTCGGGGCGCTGTACTACCTGAAGCCCGTGCCCGACCTGCTCGCGATGCGCGGTGTGGATGTCGAACGCGTGAGCACACCAACTCGGGTGCGGATCGCGATCGCGCTCAGCGGCGCGGCAGCGCTGCTGTGCATGGTGGTGCCGAACCTGCCCGCGAGCTGGCTGTCCTGACCGCGGCTTCACTCAGTATCTGACGACCGAGACCTCACCCGCGACGAACGTCAGCGGCAGCCGCACGATCTCGTCACCGGCGGTGTTCTCGAGCACGGCGGTCACCGCGTCCTCGCTGACGGCGAGCACGGTGCTGCGGCCGTCCTTCAGCGGCCACCGGTTGCGGCTCAGCGACCCGCCCGACGTCAGCTCGAGGATCTGCACCTCGTCGCCCGCAGCGTTGCGCACGCGGAACGCCGTCACGCCACGCGCCGGGTCGACCTCGATGCGCAGGTGGCATCGTCGAGCGACGACGAAGCGCTGCTCGAGCGGCGCCACGCCCCCGTCGACCTTGGCCTCACTCGGCACGACGTCGTCGCCGTTCAGGTGGAACGAGATGTGGAAGCGCGGCACGTCCTTCAGCTCGAAGCGGCCGTCGGCGCCGGTCTTCGTGCGCGCGACCGTTTCGCCGTAGCTGTTGCCGTGACAGACGAAGACCGCCTGCGACGCACCGACTTCGACGCCGGCTATGGGCGCGCCCGCACGGTCGACGACGGTGCCCGCGATGCACTCGTAGACGACCTGCTCGGGCAGCTGCAGCCGCATGTTCCCGGCCGGCGCGGTCACGACCTCGCTCGTGAACCCCGCGCGCGGCTTCTTCAGGTCCACGTGCAAGCGGTAACCGTGCGCACGCAGCCCGCGCAGCGTGAACGCGCCGTCGGCGTCCGTGCGTGCCGCGACGCGGAGCGGCACGCCGGCCTGATGCGCCGGCGCATCGGGCGGCATGCCGAGCTCGTCGGCCGTGCGATCCTCGAGCACGAACGGCTCGTCCCACGGATACACGAGCACGTCCACAACCGGCTTGCCCTCGTGGTCGACGACGACGCCGGAGATCGACAGTGCGGGTCCGGGCAGGCGCAGCACGACTTCGCGCGCGGCCGGATCGCGCAGCCGGGCACCGAAGCCGGGCACGACGAGCGCCTGGTGGCCCGGGCACGCCGCGACGAGCACGCTCAGCGGCCCGGGGGCGCTCCGCTCCGCTCCGAACACGAGCTCGAAGCGGCCGTCGTCGCGCGTATGCACGGCGTTCTCCTCGAGCACGACCACGGCTTTCGCGACCGGCACCTCGCGGTGGTCGAGCACGACGCCCTTGACGACCATGCGCCCGCTGTCCGCCGAACGCATCACGATGCGCAGGCCCGTCGTGGTCGCTTCGGGCGCGTCGGCGTGCTGCACGAGGAAACCAGCGCGGTGGAACTCGATCCGGCCCTCGCCCGCCGGCAGACCCGCGAGCGTGAACGTGCCGTCGGGACCGCTCCAGGCGAACGGCGGCGCGACCTTCGTCGTCGCATCGAGCGCCTCCGGGAAATCGTCGAGCACGGGCCAGTCGGGGCCGAGCCGCACGCCCGCGAGCGGCCGCCCGGCTTCGTCGACGACCTCACCCGACACCGACACTTCGCGCGTCGCGACGAGCAGCAGCCCGCCGGCCGGCGCGCCGGCCGGCAGCGGCGGCGAACGCAGCGTCGTCCAGCCGGGCCCCGCGATCAGGTACCCCGACTCCGCGAACACGGCGAAGCTGCCGTCCGCGGCGCTGTGTCCGAGCTCGGGCTTCGCGTCGCGCGCGAGCTCGACCTCGTTCCACCGCCGCTCGGGCCTCGCCGACAGCGCGCGCACGTCCGCGGGCAGCAGCACGCGCTGGGCAGCCGTCGCGGCATCGGTGTCCTCGGCGGACAAGCGCGCCGCGAGCACGATCGGCACGCCCCCGAGCGTGCGACCGCGCGGGTCGAGCACGCGGCCGCGCCATGGTCGTGCCGGCTTCGGCACCTCGGCCTGCGCTGGTGCCGCGGCGACGCGTTCGGCAGCCGGCGTCGAGCCGGTCACCGCGACGGCAGGCGCCGTCGCGGGGACCGGGGCCAGCTCGGCACGCCCCGCGGCTTCCACGGGAGCGGGCACGCTCGGCGGCGGCTGCAGCCACCAGACGATGCCGGCGAGTGCGACGACGACCACCGCGGCAGTTGTGAACTTGAAGGCCTGGCTCATGGCGACGACTCCGAGCAAGCTCGGCAGGGTGAACGGACTCGGACCCGCGAGCACCAGCATCGCGGGCGCGCGCTTCCAGTCGGCATCGCGGCGCTGGAGCTGCGCGCGCAGCAGCTCGAGCCCACGCTCGACGCGCTTGCGCGCGGCGGGTTCGCTGATGGCCTCGCGCGCGGCGATCTCCGCGTAGTCGAAGCCGTGGAAGTAGCGCAGCAGGATCGTCGTCCGGTACGGCTCGGCCATCGCCGACACCGCCCCCGACACCGCGCGCTGCAGCTCGAGCAGCGCGACCGTCGCCTCGGTCGACGGCTGCGCTTCGTGGCGCGGTTCCTGTTCGCGCGCGCGGCGCCGGCTGTCGCTGCGGTGGCGACGCGACGCGAGGCGACGCAGCACGGTCGCGAGCCAGCCGCGCAACGGCTGACTCGCGTCGGGCCGTTGCCGCAGCGCAGCGGTCCAGGTGTCCTGCACGAGATCGTCGACGTCCGTTCCGTGCACGAGCGAGCGCGCGAGCGCACGCAGCCACTGGTCGTGGCGCAGCAGGCTCGCGGGCTCGAGTTCGAACGGGCTCGTCGACGTCATCGGCGGACAGACTGCCGGCGCACGGCCGGGTGTGACAAGATTTGCGGCGCTGCGCTGGCAGCGGACTGCCGCGCCGCGGCACCCCGGGCAAAGATACCCCAGGTCCCCGACCGGCCGAGCCGAGGTCAGCCTCCGATCACGGCGCGCACACGCTGCACGTCGACGTGCTTCCGGAACGGCACCACGCGCGGATGCCGGCGCAAGTCGCCGTCGACCTCGTGCTGGGGCAGGCACAGCACGAGCCGCACCCACCGCGCCAGCAGCTGCACCTTCGCCGGCAGCGCCGTACGGTCGCGCAGGCCCGCGATCTCGCAGAGCCAGCTCTCCCCGCCCGCCGGTGGCAACAGCTCGAAGTCCGGGAACGCGAGCCCGTGCGCGCCGGTCAGCACCGTCGGTTCGCGCAGCAGCCGCCACGCGGGCAGCAGGCGGCCGAAATCGCTCGCGAACCGGCGCTCGAGCGCGCTGTCGAACAGCCGCGGCTCGGGTCCCGGCGGCAGCGGATCCCCGGTGCTCAGCACGAGGTCGCCACTCGCGGATGGCAGCTCGCACCGAGCGCGCAGCCGGTAGCGGTGCACCCACGGCAGCAGCGGCACGAGCGCGGGCAAGGCGCTGTGCGCAGTGCGCCCGGCCCGCGGCCAGACGAGCTTCGTCGGTCCGTGCGGCTCGCCATCGACCGTCGGCACCGCGCCGCGCAGCCACGCGGTCTTCAGCACCACGCGCGCAGCGCCGTGAACGAAGAGCTCGGCCGACGCCGCGCGCCGCAGGATTCCACGCACGAGCGCGCCGTTCGCCGCGAGCGCGAGCCGCATCGGCTCGGGCGGTGGCTCGGGCCAGCGCACGCGGCGACGGTCCGGCAGATCGTCGTAGAGCGTCGCGACGAGATCGCACACAGCGATGGCGTGCCGCGCCGCGACGTCCGTGAGCGCCTGCTCGCGCGTCACGCCGGCGGCGCAGAGGCGGAACAGCTCCCAGCGCGCCGCACTGCGCGCGACGCCGACAGCGTGCGCGCGAAGCCAGTCGGACAGCACGTGCAAAGCACTCGCCTGCCGGCAACCTGCGCGCGGATCGGGTCCGCTCTGGCGCCAGCGCTGCGCGAGCTCCGCGAACGGCCGGCCCACGAACGAATGCGCCTCCGCGATCAGGTCCCTGAGCCACGGCCGGTCGCGGTCGCCGAGCCACGCCGGCACGATCTCGCCATCGACGGCCGTGAACGACAGCCTACCGGGCGGCAACGGCGCCACGCCAACGGCGCGCACGACCGACCTCCACCGTGTCCAGAGACACGAGCTCGTAGACGACGCCGCGTGGACCGACGCGCCGGCAGCGCGCGCGGCGCTGGTCCGCGCCGAAGCCGCCGCCGGCCAGGATCGCGACGTCCGCGCAACCCTCGGCGACGCCGAGGTCGAGCAGGCGCGGTCCGGCGAGCGCCCGCAGCGTGCCGTTCGCGAAGCCGTCGAGCAGTTCGCTGCGTTCGCGCGCCGGCAGCTCGGCGGTGACGGCCGCGATCAGCTGGTCGCGCGCGAGCTCGTAGGCCGCAGCGCGGCTTGGCGTGAACACGAGCACGCGTTGCCCGCGATGCCGGCGCAGCAGTTCTCCCACCGCGGCGGCCTTGTGCTCGTGCCACGCGGCGAGCCGCAGTGCCTGGTGCCACGCCGACAGCGCCGGCCGTTGCAGCGGATCGCCGCGCATCTCGGCGACGAACGTCGCGAAGCCCGCCCCGGGCCGCGCCGCGGCGAACCGGTCGAACGCGCCGAGGAACGTGCTCCACGCCGCCGCGTACGCGTGCTCGACTGCGGGCGGCATCGGCAGCCGCAGCTCGTGGCACGACGGCCCGCCAACGTCGTCGACGACGTGCACGACCGGCCCGAGGCCGGCTGCGAGCCGCGACACGAGCCGCCAGTCGTTGCGCGCGACGAACGCGACGCGCGCGAGCGCGGCCGATGCATCGAGCACACGCTCGACCACGGGCCAGGGCATCGACTCGACCGCGTCGACCACGAGCAGCTCGTGGCGCGAGCCGAGCCAGTGCATGTCGGCCGCCGCCGCCGCCGCGGTGCGCACGTCCACCGCGAGATCGCGCTGCCAGCGATGCTGCGCACCGCTGTCGGCAACGACGACGAGCGCCTGGCCCGGGGCACTGCCGCACAGCGCCTTGGTCACCTCCACGCGTGTTGCCTCGGACAGGCCGGCGAAGATGCCGCGACAAGCAGCCAGGCGCAGTGCAAACAGCGCCGGGGCGACGGGCCGATCCGTTCCCTCGTCGGGCCGGCACTCCGACGGCGCGGGTTCGTGCTGCCGCGTCTCGTCGCGGTACGGCAACCGCGCCGTATCGAGCGCCTGCCGCACGCGCCAACGCAGGCGCGCCGGTCCTTCGTGGTGGGATCCCAGGTCGCGGAGGCCGAACGGCGGGGGCACGGCCGCGGGCCAGCCGTGCACGACGATGCGCCCCGCGCGGTAGCCGAGGCGGGGCCCGGAGAGGGAAGTGGTGGTCACGACCTCTATGTGCCAGCAGCGGGCCCGCGGTTGCACGAGAACCGCGGACCTCGGGACGCCGCTAGCGGATCGCCTGGCGCAAGCGGTGCAGCGCGCGCTTCAAGCGCGTGCGCACGGTCTCGACGGGCAGACCGAGCCGGTCGGCGATCTCGACCGGCATGCAGTCCTCGAAGAAGCGGGCCTCCACGACCGCGCGCGCGTCGGCCGGCAGCGCCTGCACGGCCGCGCGCAGCCGTGCGCAGAGCTCGGCGTCGGGATCGTGCCCGTGCGTGCCGGCGTCGCCAGCGCGGGCCAGAGCCGCCTCACGTTCGCGCCGCTGACGCCGCTCCGTGCCGCGCAGCGTCTGCAGCACGAAGTTCCGCGCGACGACGCACAGCCAGCCGCGGCCGAACTCGGCGAACAGACCCGGCGCCTGCGCGCGCTGCAGTGCCCTGAGCCACGTCTCCTGCGCCGCGTCGTCGGCGAGGTGCGCGTCGCCGGTCAGCTGCCGCGCCAGAGCGCGTACGAACCGGTCGTCCGCCGCGAAGCGACTCGGCTCGGGCGTTGGTGCAGGGACGGGGGACACGTCGCTTGGCAGGATGTTGCCAGGATGCCGCGGGGCAGGGATCCGGTTCACCGCGGTGCGAAATCGCAGTGCTTGGTGAACCAGCAGCGGCAGGCGCGGCATCTTGACCGACGTCCGTTCCTCCGACCAACCCCGAATGATCCTCACACCCTGGCTCCAAGACCCTGCCGCCGTTCCGATCCACCCCCCGGCCGGCCTCTGGCACTACTTCGCCTGCACCGGGTTCGTCGGACCGCTCCTGCTGGTGCTCGGCGGCATCGCGGTCGTGCTCGCGGTGCGCCGCTCGCTCGAGCTGCGGCTGTCGGCGATGGCGCCCGAGAACGTGCAGCGCCTGCTCGAGCAGTGGGTGCGGGAGGGGCAATCCGACCAGGCCCTCGCGCAGGCAAACGCGAGCCGCACGACGCTCGGCGAGCTCGTCGCGGCGGGACTGCTGCTGCGCGGCACGAGCCTCGACGAGATGCTCGCGAACACGGAACGCGGCTCGGTCAAGGAGTCGCTGCGCATGCAGGCGCGCGTCGTCGTGTTGGCGCGGCTCGGGACCACGATCCTGCTCGTCGCGCTGCTCGGCACCGTCATGGGCCTCATGAGCATGATGTCGGCGCTCGCGGCCATCAAACAGCCGCTCGTCGGCGACTTCGCGACCGGCATCGGCGAGTCGCTCGCGTCGACCGCGATCGGACTGCTGTTCGCGCTGTGCTGCTACCAGGCCTACGGCGCACTCAGCGCGCGCGTCGTGACCAGGCTGCTGCACGTGCGCGAGATCGCCGAGGAGTTGCTCGTCGCCGCGCACGGCCGGCCCCCGGCTGACGTGCGAGCCCCATCTCGGTAGGGCCTGCGCTCGCGGCCGCGCGGGTCGTTCCGAAGCCGGGCTTGCGAAGCAGGGCGTTGCGAACAGGTGCTGTGCAGCGGAACGTCGCTGTGCTCCGATGTGCCGGTCATGAGGCGCGGTTCGCTCTGGCTCCCGATCGCCGGCACGGTGTTCCTGCTCGTGCTCGGCGGCATGGAATGCGTCTCGAGCAGCCAGGCGCCCGTGCGCGAACGGATCGCGCAGTTCGTCGCCGAGTTCGACGCGCAGCAGGCCGCACTGCCGCCGCGCGAAGCCCTCTACGGCGAGACACTGGCCGGCAACGCGTGCGACGACTACGCCGCCGCGAGCAAGTCCCTTGCCGCGGCCGAGGTGTCGTGGCGACAGCTGCCGCGCAGCCGGGACTGGACCAAGGAACTGACACTGCGAAGAAAGCCCCTGAGCGACGCTGCACGCTGCACGATCGCTCCGGCGCTCGACCAGGCGCTGCGGTCGATCCGCCAAGGAACGCGGCGAGCCAACGTGCGCCCGCGGGATCACCGGGTCGACTTCCTTCTGCTCGACGCCGTGATCGAAGATGCGACGCGGCGCGCGTTCGCCGCGCGCGACGGGCGTCTGCTCGCCGAGCTGTTCCTCGACCAATGGACGCTGCGCGGCGACATGTGCGGGCACGCGTGGACCCAGTCGCCGGCGTTCCGAGACGAATGGCTGCCGGTCCTCGGTCCCGAAGCCGCTGCGTGGTTCGCGTCGGTGTTGCAGCGCCTCGACGAGCGCACACCCTTGGTCGCGTCAGCCCGCCGCTACATCGCGACCGGCGCGCGCGACGTCGCGGACCTGACGCCGATGCAGCAGTCGTTCACGCAGGGACTGCAGGCGTGGAACTACGGCTTCGACTCGTACTGGCGCTCGCTCGTGGTCTGCGACCGCCTGCGCGAGAACCTCGGCGAGCTCGAGCCGCCGGCGCAGGATTGGTCGAAGCGTCAGGCGCAGATCGACGTGTTCGGCAGCGTGATCGACGAGCCCGCGGGCGCCTGGGTCGACGCGATTCCCTGCATGGTGCACGGCGAGGAACGGTTCCGCCGGCAGGTGCTGGCGAACCTACGCCTCCTGCGCCTCGCGGTCGCGTTCATGCACGGCCTCGAGCTGCCGCAGCTCGCCGATCCGCTGGGCCCCGGGATCATCGAGGTCGAGATCCGCGAGAACGAGGCGACGTTCTCCGGCGAAGGCGCGAACGGCAAGGAACGCCTGTCGCGCACCGTTTGCCGGCGCTGAACCTCAGCGGCCCTTCGTCGCGGGCACCGGCTCGGGCGACCACGCGAACTCGAGGTAGGCGGCCGTCGCCTTCGCGGAGTTCTCGCCGCACAACCTGGCGACCACGTGCAAGGCGCCGTCGATGCCCGACGACACGCCAGCCGCGGTGACGATCGCGCCGTTGTCGACGACCTTGCGTTCGACGACCTTCACCGTCGGGTGCTCGCGCGCGAGCGCCTGGCGGCTGCCGTGGTGCGTCGTCGCCTCCTTGCCGTCGAGCAGACCGAGCTGTGCAGGCACGAACGCGCCCGTGCACACGGTCAGCAGCACCTTCGTGCGGCCCGCCTGCTCGCTCACCCACTTCATGAACGCCTCGTCGCGCACGAGCTCGCTCGTGTCGCCGCCCGGAATCACGAGCACGTCCTGCTGCGAGCAGTTCGCGATCGTGTGGTTCGGCACGATGCGGGCGAAGCCGAGGCTCTTGACCTCCCCTTCCTTCGGCGCGACGAGGAACACCGAGAACGCGCGGTTGCCGTCGGCTCCCGCCGCGGCCGCGAACACCTCCGCGGGGCCCGCGAAGTCGAGCAACTCGACGCCCTGGTGCACGACGACCGCGACCTGCATGCGGCCAGCGCGGATCTTGTCGCACAGTCGTTCCAGCGCGCCGTCCTTGCGCAGCGGCTCGAGATCCGGATCGCGCCCGAGCATCTCGGCATTGCGATAACCGCGCTCGACCGCACGCTCGAGCCACGGCATCGCCTCGCCTGCACGTCCGAGCTTGCACAACGCGGCCGCGACGCCGTAGCTGGCGCGGGCGCCCGCGCGCGCGTCGTGCTCCCAGAGCGCTGCGGCGCGTTCGTTCGCCGCGAGCGCCTCGTCGAAGCGCCCGAGCCGGTGCAGTGCGAAGCCGAGGCGATGCCAGGCAACGGTCTCCTCGGGCACGAACTCGACGAGCCGGCGGTACGCGGGGACCACGGCTTCGCGGTCCTGCGCCCTCCACGCGGCTTCGGCGGCGGCACGCGCTTCGTCGACCGACGAAGCCTGCGCCGGCAGCGCGAGCGCGGATAGCAGGAATGCGAACACGGTCGTCAGCGGCATGGGACCTCCTCGGTGGGCGGTGGATCGCCCTCGGCCGCAGGTGCTACCCCGCGACACCGCCGCGGACCACCCCTCGCAGGAAGTCACGGACAATTGCCGCGGCTCGCCGCCACCGACGGGGTCGCGCGGGTTCGTGTGGACTCGACGGCATCGACGGCACCGGCGGCGCGCGCGCACCGGACCGATGGCAAGGCGCATTCCCTGGCGCCTCATGCCGGCTGTCGGCTGCTTCCGAAACAGCTTGCTGAACGATGACCCCGACGCATGCCAAACAGGAGCACCCGCCCGGCGGCGGCGAGCAGACCAGCGCGGCGTCGGCAGTCGCCGGCGCGATCGGCCGGCTCATTGCGCTCGCGTCGATCTACCCTCCAGGACACCCGCGGTGCGCAGAGATCGAGGAGCAGGTGCTGCCGGCCTGCCGGGTGCCGGCGCATGCACCGGCGCTCGAGCTGATGGTCACGCAGGACTCGCTGACGGCCGGCGACAACGTCCTCCCGCTCGACGACACGAACATCGCGCGCCTGCACGACACCCTGCACGCCATCGCGATCGTGTCACTGCGCATCGACGCCGACGTGGCGGCTGGTGACCTGCAGGAGTTCGCCAAGCAGCTGCTGATCGGCAAGGCGCAGGTGCAGCGGGCCACCGGCTTCAAGCAGTTCGACATCACGGACCGGCTGCCCGATTCGATTCACATCGTCCATCGCGCGTTCGGCTCGCGGCTCGTCAGCGAATCGGTCGCGGCAAGCGCGGAGGGCGCCCGCGTTGCGGTGCTGCAGCGCTTTCAGGGCAAGGCGCCGACCGACGACCTCGCGGTTGCGGCCGAGCTGGCCGGCAGCCTCGCGGCACGCATCGTCGAACGCGTCGAGCAAGGCGTGCTCGGTCCGCCCGATTCCGGAACGCGCGGGCGCGCACTCGACGAAGTGCTCGATCTGTGTGCGCACGCGATGCAGCACGCGATCGAGCAGATGCTCGGCGCCGGCGAGCCGCTGAGCGAGCTCGCGCGCCTCGCCGAGAACGTCGAGAAGGCCGTCGCGGTGGCCAAGGACAAGCAGGGCGTCGAGGTGCTGCTCGACGTGCTGCAGCTCGTCGCCGACGATCTCGACCTGGAGTACGGCCCCCAAGGCGCCGACGATCCCGACCGGAGCCCCGACGCGGAACCGGCAGGGGATCGAGAGCGCTACGAGTTGACGCCCGAACAGCTCGAGGCCGAGCTCATGGCGCTCGTTGCCGACCCGCGCCCGTTCGTCGAACCCGAGCTCGAGCGGCAGGAGTGGCTGACCATCGTGCTGCATCTCGTGCAGCACGTGCCGGCAGATCAGCTGCTGCCGGTCATCGGGGCCCTGCCCTTGCCGAGCGACGTCAAGTGGACCGCCGAAGAGATCGCGCTGATCGTGCGCGGGTGTGCCGCAGTCGCCAGTGAGCGCAAGCTGACTCTGGTCGACCGCCTGCTGCCGACGTTCCTCGAGTTCTCGCGCCGTCTCCCGAACAGCGGCCTGCTCGACTTCCTGGTGCCCCTGTGCGAGGCGGTACCGGGCGACATCGCGCGCATCTGGCCCCACATCGTCAACGAACTGCTCCACGATGCCGTTCGCTCCGCCGGCGTGCCCGCCAAACTGCGCGAGCGGCTGTGGCAGCTGCTCGCGCCGGTCGCCGGCCCTGCTCGCGACGGCGGCATCAAGCGCCTGCTGCGGCTCGACTTCGTCCGCGGCGGCAAGCTCCCGGCGTCCGTCCTCGACGACCCGGACGCGAACTTGCGCGCGGTGCTGGCCGACCTGCTGAGCTCGCCCGAGGCCGACCCGCTCGGCAGGCAGTTGCACCAGGAACTGCGCGGCCAGCCGTCGCGATGGCCCGGTGCCGAGGCGCTGCTCGCGTCGCCGCAGTACGACGGCAACGTGCGCCAGCTGCTGCAGCATGCGTTGCGCGCGGGCATCGACGCCGACGAATCGGTCGAGCTGCAACTGCTCTCGGCACGCATCCTGGTCGACGTCCTGCGCGAGTTGCCGCCCGAGCGCCGCAACGAGCCGTGGGTGCCGGCCGCGTTGCTGGCCCTCGGCAAGCTGGCGAAGGACGGCGCGCCCGTGCTGGGGGCCGTATTGCGCCGCCGGTGGCTGCTGTGGTCACAGTGGCCATCTGCGTGCCGGCGCGCGGCGCGAACGGCGCTCGGCGCCATCAAGGCAAGTGCCCGGGAGAGGAAATGAGCGAGACGGAAGAGGCGCAGGGTTTCGACGATCTCGTGACCCTGCTGAGCCAGGGCATCGCGCAGCGCGTGACCTACTTCGCGACGCATCCGCGCGTGCAGCAGCCCGCGCGCGAGTTCGCGGCCCGGCTGGCCACGCTGCTGCAGGAGCAGCACCGCGAGTTCTTCTTCCTCGGCTTCGTCGAGGGCAACCTCGTGCACGAAGGCAGGTTCCTGATCGGCCCGACGATCTTCGGCCGCCGGGTCGTCGACATGCTGGAGGCGATCGGCTCCGGCGGCATCCTGTTGAAGGCCGGCGTGACGGCCGACGAGATGATCGCGCTGTTCGGCATCGCCGCGGACTTGCGCGCCGGGCCGTGCGACCTCGCCCAGGCGCGGGCCTCGCTGCAGCAACGCAAGGCCGTGCACGTGCAGTTCTCGCCGCCCTACAGCGATCCGGACTGGTTCGGCCAGTTCCTCTACGAAGGAGCCGAGCCGATGTTCGTCCCCGGAGCCGGCGGCGACAGCCTCAGCCGCATGGTGCCTGTCTACCAGCGGATGTTCGATGCCGTCGACGCTGCCCACGCACTGACCCGCCGCGATGCCGGCATCGACATCGACGGCGTGCGCAGCATCGGCGAGCAGCTGCTCGCGGCAGCCGGCGACACCTTCACCGACGTCATGCAGCTGGTCCGCTATCCGGACTACGACACGTTCACGGTCGGCCACTCGGTGCGCGTCGCTTCGATCGCGGTGCTCGTCGGCCACAGCGTCGGGCTGCCGCGCGAACTGCAGATCGAGCTCGCCACTGCCGGCATGCTGCACGACGTCGGCAAGAGCAAGGTCCCCGACGAGATCCTCTACAAGGCCGGCCGTCTCGACCCCGACGAACGTCAGCTGATCGAGCGCCATCCGGTGCTCGGCGCGCAGATCCTGCTCGAGAACCGGCAGGCCAGCCACATGGCGATCGCCGGCGCCTTCGGCCACCACCTGCGCCACGACGGCAGGGGCTATCCTTCGCTGCCCGACTGGGGCGTGTCGAGCCGCATCACGGCGCTGCTGAAGGTCTGCGACGTGTTCGAGGCGCTGACGGCCGTGCGCCCGTACAAGGGCGCGATGAGCCCGCGGCGCGCCTACGAGATCATGGTGAAGGACCGCGGCTGCTTCGATCCCGGCGCGTTCCGCGCGCTCGTGGCGGCCATGGGGCTGTATCCGCCCGGCACGCGGGTCCTGCTGTCGTCCGGCGAGGTCGGCGTCGTCACCAAGGCCGGCGCCCGGATCGACAGCCCGTTCGTGCGCGTCACGCACGACGCCGAGGGCGCGGTGCTCGACCAGGAGGTCGTGCGCGAGGTCGGCGCCGACGACGGCAGCCTGCAGGTCACGCTCGCGCTGAGCGATCGGCCGGCGAAGCAGCGCGCGACCAGCGAGCCGGCCCCCGAGCCTACGGTCTGCACCCACACGCACGCCGATGCGGCGCACGACGCGACCGTGGAGCAGATCAGCAAACGGCGCCGCGAGTAGGCGCACCGACAGCGCTTCCGCGCCCCCGCGCGCCGACTACCATGGCCCGATGCGCGCATTCGTCCTCGCGGCCCTGCTGGCGCTGCCCTCTTCGCGTCCCGACGTGTTGCCTCCTGGACGAAACCCCGTGCTCCACGAGCTGCAGCTCACGTGGAACGGGCTCCCGGAGTGGCGATTCCTCGCGGCCCCGACGCGCGGGCTCCGCGGATGCACGGAGATCGCGCCCGGCACGCCGTTCCCGTTCTCGACGAAGTACCTGACCCGCCTCTACGCGGTCCCCGCCGGCGCACGCGTTCCGGCCGACGCCGAGCTGTTGCACAGCAGCGACTGGCCGCGTGCCGACATCCCGGTCGACCAGGTCTGGTCGGTGCCATCGGGCCATCCGCTGCACCACGTGATCACGTCGCTGCACGTGCGCGGCGTGCAGGGCCGCAGCGTCGATCTGCAGGTGCTCGGCGAACAGCGCTTCGGCCCGTTCGGGTTGCCGCTCGGATCGACCCCGTGGTTGCCGCTCCCCGTAGTCGCAACGATCGGCGTCCTGCTGCTGCGGCGCTGCCGCGCGCGCGGCGACGGAGCGCCCGCATGATCGCGACGCTGGTCTGCTACCTGCCGCTGCTGGCGCATCCGCTCGCTACGTGGGCGTCGTGGCTCGTACCGTCCGGGATCGTCGAGATCGAGCTCGTGGTCTGCGCCTTCGGGTGGGTCGGCTACACGTGGCTGCTGCCGCTGTCGCCGTTCGCAGCGCTGCGCTACGCGCTGCCGGCCAATCTGCTGTCGTGGCCGCTCGGCCTCTTCGTGTATCTCGGGACTCTCCCGTGATGCGCGGCGCGAACCGCGCCACACCGCAAGCAAGTCCGCCAATCGTCTCAGTTCGCGACTGGCCTCGCGCCCCCCGACGAGCGCCAGCGCACACCAGCCACGCTGGCGACGACGTGTAGCTGCGCGCCGTCGACGCGCTCGCGATCCCATCGGCAATCGAGACGGCTCGCGCGACCTCCTCGTCTCGCGGCAGCGCTGCCGCGCTCGCGCGAACCGCGCAGTGGCGCAATCGCATGCGCTCGATCCGCAGCGGCAGCGGGCCGGCTCCGCAGATCGCTCGCGCGACGGAACGCGTGATACCCTGCGAACAGTAATCCAATTCCCCATGCACGAATGAGCCAATGAAACTGCACATCCTCTTCGCCACCGTCTTCCTGATGCTGCAGGCGCTGGTCGAGCCACTGGTCGCCCAGGACCTCTGCATCACCACGGTTGCCGATCGCAAGAAGGTCAAGATCGGTGAGAACATCACGTTCACCATCACCCTGACGAATCAGGGTCCGGGCACCGCGACGGGCATCGTCTTCGGCGACCCGCTGCCACCCACACTGGAAATGGTCTCCTTCTCCTGCCCCGTGGGCACCCAGGTCTACCCGTCCTTCTGTTATGTCGAGAGCCTGGGTGCTGGAGCCAGCGTGACCATCACGCTGGTCGCCACGCCGGTCCTCTACCCATTGAAGAGGCAGCGGAAGTTCCTGAACACCACTTCCATCGTGGAATCCGAGACCGTCGATCCCAACATCGTGAACAACACCGCCTCGGTGAAAGTGCGCATCAAGGGGAAGTACAAGATGCCGCGCTGATCTCCGTGATCGGCTGATGCCGCGTTGGTGGCGCGACTCCTCGTCTACTTCGCCCGCCTTCGCTTCGGCTTGCCGCCGGAGGCATTGAGCGCGACCGCGGCGCGGATCAGCGCCTTGAACGCGGTCGCGGAGACCGCCTCGCCCTCGTGGATGTCGATGGCGCGCCGCGCGTTCCCTTCGAGGCTCGAGTTGAACAGCCTGGCCGGGTCCCGCAACGAGGCGCCCTGCATGAAGGTCAGCTTGACGACCGACTCGTAGGACTCGCCGGTGCAGAGGATCCCGTCGTGCGACCAGACGGGAGTGCCCATCCACTTGCACTCCTCGACGACGTGAGGGTCCGCCTCCTTGATGAGCCTGCGCATCCTGCCCAGGGTCTCGCCCCGCCAGTCGCCGAGCTGCGCGATGCGCTCGTCGATCTGCGCCGATGCGGACAACGCTGCGGGAACCGCCGCCTTCCTCGCGGACGCCTTCGTGGACTTGGACTTCGCGGCGGACGCGGCGGAACGAGCGCGCTGGACCTTGGGAGCCGGCATCGCGGTCCCGTACTCGATCGCCGGCCGGCCCGCAACCGCGAACGATTCCGCCTGCCCGTGGACGGCGCTCGACGATGCACCGGGCGGCGGCGCGTCCCGTCATTTCGCACTGCCTTCATCCAGAGCGGCACCGGACGCCCTGTCGCCAGCCGCTGTGCCCCTGGACCCATTGCGACCGGACGGCTGTCGCCCGGGGCGCTGCGCGCGAGCCTTCACGCGCCTTTCACTTCCCGGTCGTCGTCGCGCGCGGCCCGAGGACCCGCCGCGCCCCTCCCCTTCAGGCTGCATCAGGTGCCGCTACCCTCCGCACGCGAAGCCACCCATGTACGAAGGAGCCCCATGAGACTGCACCCAGCTTCCATCGCATCCGTATTCCTCTCCCTGGCGGCCCTGACCCAGCCACTGGCCGCGCAGGACTTGCGCATCACGAAGGTCGCCGATCGCACGCATGTCCGGATCGGCCAGACCATCACGTTCACGATCACGGTGACGAATCTCGGTCCAGGCACCGCAACCGGGATCGTCTTCGGCGACTCGCTGCCCGATCCGTTGAACCTCGTCTCCTTCACCTGCCTGCAGGGCACGCAGGTCGGCCAGTCCTTCTGCTCCGTCACGAGCCTGGCGCCCGGCGCCAGCGCGACCGCCATCCTGGTCGCGACGCCGATGACGAACCCGGCGCAGCGAACGCCGGTTCACGAACACCGCGTTCATCTCGGAGTCCGCGACGGCCGACCCGAACAGCAGCAACAACACCGCCTCGCTGCGCCTGCGCATCGTCGGACCGATCTGATCGCCCGGCCCGGCACGCAGAGCCGCCGGCGGCCCGCGCGAGAAGTCGCGCGGCGCGCCTGGACTTTCGAGCCGCAGAGCGTGTCCGATGGGCGGCGATGAGCGAACGCACCATCCCGGTCGAACGCGACGACCGCATCGAGCTCGACATCGACGGCCTCGGCGACGGACCCGACGGCATCGGCCGGATCGGCAACTACGTGATCTTCGTGCCCGGCGTGCTGCCCGGCGAGCGCGCCTACGTGCGCATCACGTCGGCCGCGCGCAAGTTCGGCCGCGCCGAGCTGCTCGCGGTGCGCAAGGCAGCACCGGAACGCACCGCCGCGCGCTGCGCGCACTTCCTCCACTGCGGCGGCTGCCATCGCCAGCACCAGGACTACGGCGCACAGCTGCAGGACAAGCAGGCGCGACTGCAACGCGCGATCACGTGGGCGCTCGGCGACGCGGCCCCGACCGTCACGGCACCGATCGCGGCCGAGCCGCCCTTCGGCCAGCGCCACAAGGTCGTCGTGCACCTGCGCAACACGCCCGACGACCGCCTCGAGGCCTGCTTCCACCGCCTGCGCAGCCCCGAGCTCGTCGCGGTGCGCGAATGCCCGGCGAGCCAGCCGCGTGCGTGGGCGATCGCGATGCGCGCCATCGCGCTGCTGCACGAGCTGCCGCACGGGGCCTGGGATCCCGACTTCGCGCCCAAAGCACTGCTGCGCAGCGTGCTCGTGCGCACGACGATGGCGGGACAGGCGCACCTCGTTCTCGTCGCGCGCCAACCGGAGATCCCCGGCCTGGAACGCCTGCTCGACGACCTGCATGCCGCGGGTGCTTCGACGATCAGCGTGAACGGCAACGACGGCGAGTTCTCGCGCCTGCTCGGACCGCGGACCACCATCGTCTCGGGACCACCACGCATCGAGGAACGGTTGCTCGGCACGAGCTACCTGCTCTCCCCCGACACGTTCTTCCAGACCTCGCCCGAAGGTGCCGAGCACCTCATCCGCCTCGTCACCGCGTGGTTGGCGCCGACCGGCGAGGACGACGTCGCCGATCTCTACTGCGGCGGCGGTCTGCTCACGCTGCCGCTCGCGCGGCTGTCGCGGAGCGCGCTCGGCATCGAGCTCAAGGGCTCGGCGATCCGCGACGCCGAGGAGTCCGCGCGCCGCAACGGCCTGCGCAACGTGCAGTGCCGCTCGGGTCACGTCGATGCGTGGCTGGAGGCCTGCCGCCGCGGCCAGCTGCCGCGCCCGCACCTCGTCGCGATGGATCCGCCGCGCACGGGGCTCGAAGCGAAGGTGGTCGACGAGCTGCAGAGGCTGCGGCCGCGTCGTCTTGCCTACGTGTCGTGCGAGCCGCGCACGCTGCAGCGCGACCTTCAAGCGCTGGCCGCTGCGGGATTCCGCACGCGCTCCGTGCAGCCGATCGACATGTTCCCGCAGACCTGCCACGTCGAAGCCGTCGCGTGTCTCGAACGCAGCGCGTGAGAAGCGGC
>DASVAL010000052.1:0-8376 GCA_036376355.1 Planctomycetota bacterium | reverse complement strand
CCGATCCCGAGGGCATCGCGGTCAGTCCGAGCGATGGCGGCATCTACGTGGCTGGCATGCCGAGGACGTTGCTGCTGCACCTGAACTCGATCGGACAGCTCGTGCGAACGATCACGCTGCCGAGCACGGGACTGCGCAAGCCCGCGGGAATCGCGTTCGCTCCGAGCACGGTCGGCGAGGGCGACAGCTTGTTCCTCGTCGACCGCGGCGTCGACAACAACTCGGACCCGAACGAGAACGACGGCCTGATGCTCGAATACGGGTTGCCGTCCGCGGTGCTGGTCAACCAACCGCCCTACGTCGATGCCGGGCTCGACGCCGAGATCGTGACGGCATGGTCGGCGCACCTTTCGGGCACGGTCGAGGACGACGGCCTGCCGGGTGGTTCGCTGATGCTGCAATGGAACGTGCTCGCGGGCCCCGGGACGGCGACCTTCACCGCGCCGAACCAGTCCGCGACCGACGCCTCGTTCTCGGCGCCCGGCAGCTACACCTGCGAGCTCCGGGTCTCCGACGGCGAGTTCACGCGCACGGACACTGCCGTGGTCAACGTGGAGGCCGGCGACCGCGTGGTGCGGGCGATCGCGACCGCGCACGACGACGCCGAGCAGCTGCCCGACAAGGTGACGCGCGGCAGCAGCAGTCTCGAGATGGTCGTCGACGCCTCGGTCAACCAGGTGGTCGGACTCCGATTCCAGGACCTGGCGATTCCGCCCGGCGCCGTGATCACGTCCGCTTACCTGCAATTCACGGCGAAGGATCCCACGTCGGTTCCCACCGAGCTCGTGATCGCCGGGCAGGCCAGCGACAACGCCGCCACGTTCCTGACGACGGTGAACAGCATCTCGAGCCGACCCCGCACCGCAGCCACGGTCGCCTGGTCGCCAGCTCCTTGGAACCTCGCCAACGAAGCCGGCATCAACCAGCGCACTCCGGACCTCACGAGCATCGTGCACGAGGTCACGAGCCGCCCCGGCTGGGTCTCCGGCAATGCGATCGTCTTCGTGATCACGGGCACAGGCTGCCGCACCGCGTCCGCCTACGACAACAGCCCCGCGGTCGCGCCTCGCCTCGTCGTGAATTTCCAGTGAGGGCGCCTGCGCGGCAGAGGCTCGCGCCGATGTAAGAAGACTGCAAGCCAACGCCGTCGCGGCGTGCCGGCGGGCGACGGCGCAATCGTGGCGCGGCTCGCGGAGATGCTGGCGGTGCGCTCGATCTCAGGCCTCCGCGCTGGCATCGTCGGCGCGCGCCGACCTCGGTTCGTGCCTGAAGGCGGCAACCTCGCGAGGTGCTATCGTGACGCGCTCCCCCGCCCCCTGGAGCCCTCCTCGATGCACACCCTTTCGTTGCTCTCCATGTTCCTCGCCGCGACGGGACTCGTTGCACAGGCCAGTCCGACCGTCGCTCAGCCGCAGCTGGCGGACGTCCACGAAGCCCATGCCGCCGCGCAGTTCCTGCTGCCGGTCCATGGGTTCTCGGCGACGCAACTCGCCTACGCACCGGTGCCTCATCCGGCTCTCCAGGTCGGGGCGGCGACGCTCTACCTGCCGGAACCGCTGCTGTGTTCGGCGAACTACGTCGGGAGTGAGGTGGTGCAGCTCGTGTTCGCGCTGCCTCAGGGTGTCGTCGTGCTGCTCGATGCCTCGCCGTCGCTCGCGCTGCACGTGCTGCCGGTTTCCGCGGCGACATGGTCCTTGCTGGCCGGCGTCTGCATCGACGGCGAGCGCGAGCAGGTCGTGCTGCTCGACGCCGCCGGGCCACGCTTCCTGCGCATCGACCTCGCGGATCTGCGCGCGGGCAACGCGAGCTTCCGAGCCGCGTCGTTGCCGCCGGTGTGGAGCACGGTCCGCGGGATCTCCCTCGACGTCGCGCGCGATCGCATCGTCGGCTTCGACCCCGCCACGGGGGCGCTGCTGCAACATTCGCTCGTCGATCCGAGCACGAACGGAGGAACGCTGCGACCCGTGCCGGAAGTGACCGCGTTCGGCTTCGTGCCGACCGGGAGCGCGGACCACGATCTGTTCGTCAGCAGCGGCGACCAACGCATGCTGACCTCCCAATGGACATGGAACGCCAGCGGGCCGAACGTCATCTACGCAACGCTGCGGGCGGTCATGGCGACGGGCTCGTGGTCCCCGTCGAGCCCCGACCCGTCCGCGATCGTCTACGATCCGCTCCACGATCGTCTGATCGTCTCCGACGGTGAGGTCGACGAGATGCCGATCTTTGCGGAAGCCAACGTCTTCGAGACGAGCCGCCTCGGCGTCCTGGCCCGGACGAGTGCGACGATCGAATACACACCTGAACCGTCGGGGTTCGGCTTCGACCCGACCACGCGGACCTTCTACGCCGCCGACGACGACCGCGACAAGGTCTACGTCGTGAGTGCGGGACCCGATGGGTTGCTGCACACGGCCGACGACACGAGGCGCTCGTTCCAGGTCGGCAACTTCACCACCGACCCCGAGGACGTCGCATTCGACAGCGCTACCGGTGCGCTGTGGGTGATCGGTGGCGACACCGTGATTGCGCACAGGTTGCAGCCAGGTCCGAACGGCATCTTCGACGGCACGCCCCCGATCGGCGACGACGTGCGCGTCAGCTTCAACCTGGCTCCGTACGGGGCGACGGACCCCGAGGGCATCGCGGTGCGTCCCTTCGACGGCGGCATCTACGTGGCTGGCAAGCCGAGGACGCTGCTCCTGCACTTGAGTGCATCGGGGCAGTTCGTGCGATCGATCACGCTGCCGACCACGGGGCTCATCAAGCCTTCTGGCATCACGTTTGCCCCGAGCACGGTCGGCACCGGCGACAGCTTGTTCCTCGTCGACCGCGGCTTCGACAACAACTACGACCGGCGAGCGAACGACGGCATGCTGTTCGAATACGGGTTGCCCGAGGCGACCGTCAACCAGGCGCCCGTCGTCGATGCGGGACCCGACGTCCTCACCACGGTGGCAATGCCGGCGCAGCTCATCGGCAACGTCACGGACGACGGGCTGCCTGGCGGTCCGCTGCTGATCCAATGGAGCCTGGACTCGGGACCAGGCACGGCGACCTTCTCGTCGCCGACGCTGGCCGCGACGAACGCAACGTTCTCGGCGCTCGGCACCTACACGTGCAAGCTCAGCGCGTACGATGGCGAGTACACGACGTTCGACACGGCTGTGGTCACGGTGCTCGAGCCTCCGCCGGGCGGTGGCAGCCTGGAGCGTCTCATCGCGCAGTCCTTCGACGACGCGGAAGAGGGACCGACCGCGACGACGCGTTCCAGCACCGATCTCGAGCTCGTGGTCGACGTCGCGGTGACCCAGACCGTCGGCCTCCGGTTCCAGAACCTCACGATCCCGCCTGGGGCGAGCATCACGTCTGCCTACGTGCAGTTCACGGCCGACGAGGTCACGACTACCGCGACGCAGCTGTCGATCGCGGGCCAGGCTCACGACAACGCGCCGACGTTCCTGACTCCGGCCGGCAACATCTCGACCCGGACGCGCACGTCCGCCACGGTTCCGTGGACACCACCGGCTTGGAACGTGATCCACGAAGCGGGCCCCGACCAGCGCACCGCGGATCTCACGAGCGTCGTGCAGGAGATCGTGAACCGGCCCGGTTGGATCGCCGGCAACGCGATGGTCTTCGTAATCACCGGTACGGGATGCCGCACCGCGGTTGCGTGGGACTCGAATCCGATGCTCTCGCCGAAGCTCGTCGTCGCCTGGCAGTGAGCAGGCGCGAGGCCCACTCGCGTTTGCGAACGGGGATCGAGCCGATGCGTTGATGCGCATCGGACTCCGCGAGAACTTCGCTGCACGGGATGGGCGACTTCGCTGCACAGAATCGTGCACGACACTTGCCATGCCACGGGACGCACGCGTTGCGCTCCTTCGTGCGCGAGCCGCGACCCGCGGAGTTGGCGCGCGCGACTTTCGCTCCGCAAGTGGCGGCATCGCGAGCAGATGTTATTGTTGTCCATCCGCTTGGCCGTGAGAGTCCCTGCTACACCTCGTTGCCCTCTCCACCTAGATGCGCACCCTCGTCGTCACGTGTCTTGCCGCAACGGCTCTCGTTGCACAAACTGCTCCTGTCCTTGACCCTCATTTCGCCGGCGTCCTCGAGCCGCTCGACGCCGCGCAATTCCTGCTGCCGGTTCATGGCTTCGCCTCGACGCAGCTTGCATTCGCTCCGATGCCTCATCCCGCATTGCGAGCCGGAGCGACGACTCTTCATGCGCCCGACGCGCTGTTGTGCTCGGCGAACTACGTTGGTGCCGAAGTCGCGCAGATCGTCTTCGCCATGCCGCAAGGTGCGATCGTTCTGCTCGATGCATCGTCGTCGCTGGCGCTGCATGTGCTCGCAGTTCCTCCTGCGACGTGGTCGTTGCCGGCGGGTATCTGCATCGATGGCGAGCACGAGCAGGTCGTAGTCCTCGACGCAGCGGGGCCGAGCTTCCTGCGGCTCGACCTCGCGGACCTGCGCGCGGGGAAGGCGAAGTTCAAGTCGACGCCGCTGCGTGACGAGTGGAGCACGGTCAGGGGAATCGCATTCGACTTCGCGCGCGACCGCATCGTCGGCTTCGAGCCGACGACGGGCCAACTGCTGCAGCAGTCGGCGACCGACCCGGGCCTGAACGGCGGAACGCTGCAGCCCGTGCCCGAAGTGCTCGCGTTCGGCTTCGCGCCGATCGGCAACCTCGACCACGACCTGTTCATCAGCAGCGGCGACGTCCGCATGCTGACCTCACAGTGGACGTGGAACGAGGTAGGAGAGGTCGACGTCGAGTCCGCCACGCTGCGCGCCACCGTTGCGACGAGCTCGTGGTCGCCGCCGAGTCCTGACCCGTCGTCGGTCACCTTCGACAGCTTCCGCGATCGGCTGATCATCTCCGACGGCGAGGTCGACGAGATGTCGATCTACAACAACGGCAACGTCTTCGAGAGCAGCCGCGCCGGCGTCATGTCGCGCCGGACGACGACCACGGCCTACAGCCGCGAACCGGTCGGGATCTCGTTCCAGAACGCCACGAAGACGTTCTACATCAGCGACGACGACCAGCGCCGCGTCCACGTCATCACCGCGGGAGCGGACGGGCTGATTCACACCTCGGACGACACGCGGCGCTCCTTCAGCGTCAGCAACTTCACGACGGATCCTGAGGACGTCGCCTTCAGCAACGCGACGAACGAGCTGTGGATCGCCGGCGGCGACACCAACAAGGTGCACCGGCTGCGGCCGGGCAGCAACGGCATCTTCGACGGCACCTCGCCGAACGGCGACGACCAGCTGCTCACGGTGACCGTGTCCACGCTCGGCGTCAGCGACCCGGAGGGCATCGGGATCCGCGCGGTCGACGGCGGTGTCTACGTGGTCGGCATGCCGAAGACGACGCTGCTGCACCTGAATGCGTCGGGGCAGTTCGTGCGCACGATCTCGCTGCCGAGCACCGGGCTGCGCAAGCCCGCCGGGCTCGTGTTCGCGCCGAGGTCCTCGGGCACCGGCGACAGCATGTATCTCGTCGACCGCGGCGTCGACAACGACTCGGATCCAGGTGAGAACGACGGCCGGATGTTCGAGTACGGCGTGCCCGGGCCGACACCGACGAACACGGCGCCCATCGTCAATGCCGGGCCCGACGTCACGACGCTGCAGACCGTGGCCGCGAGCCTCGCGGGCACGGCGACCGACGACGGCCTGCCGGGCGGAACGCTCGTGATCCAATGGACCAAGCTCTCGGGCCCCGGCACGGTGACGTTCACGACGCCGACCCAGGCCGTGACCAACGCCACGTTCTCGCTGGCGGGCAGCTACACGCTGCAGCTCAGCGCCAACGACGGTGCGCTCTCGGCGACGGACACGGTCGCCGTCACGGTGCAGACCCCGCCTGCCGGCAGCGGCCAGCTGAACCTGAGCATCGTGCACCGGGACGACGACGCCGAGGAGTTGCCGGGCTCGGTCGCCCGCACCAGCACCGATCTCGAGCTCGTGGTCGACGGCACGGTGAGCCAGACCGTCGGACTGCGGTACCGCAACCTCACGATTCCGGCCGGCTACTACATCACGTCCGCGTACCTGCAGTTCACGACGGACGCGATCACGACGACGCCCACCCAGCTGACGATCGCGGGCCAGGCCACCGACAATCCGCCGACCTTCGGCGGCACGGCCGGCAACATCTCGACCCGACCCCGCACGACGGCGACCGTCGCCTGGACTCCCGCGTCCTGGAGCATCGCGAACGAAGCCGGCGCGAACCAACGCACGCCGAACCTCAGGACCGTCGTGCAGGAGATCGTGAGCCGCCCCGGCTGGGTCTCGGGCAACGCCATGGTCTTCGTGATCACGGGCACCGGCACCCGCACTGCGTCCGCCTTCGACCGCGCGCCTGCGGTCTCGCCGAAGCTCATCGTCAACTACCAGTCTTCGCCGCCCGTCAACCAGGCGCCCGTCGTCAGCGCCGGGCCTGATACCACGACCCTGGTGACCTCCTCGGCGAGCCTCTCCGGCACCGTCACCGACGACGGCCTGCCGGGCGGCCCGCTGACGATGCAGTGGACCAAGGTCTCGGGCCCGGGCACGGCGTCCTTCACGACGCCGAACCAGGCCGCGACGAACGTCTCGTTCTCGCTGGCCGGCAGCTACACGCTGCAGCTCAGTGCGAACGATGGCGCGCTGGCGAGCACGGACACGGTCGTGGTCACGGTGACGCTCCCCGTCAACCAGGCGCCGGTCGTCGACGCCGGGCCAGACCTCACGATCCTGCTCACGTCGTCCGCGAGTCTTGCGGGTACCGCCACCGACGACGGCTGGCCGGCCCCACTGACGATCCAGTGGACCAAGGTCTCGGGGCCCGGCACGGTGACGTTCACGACGCCGGCGCAAGCCGCGACCAACGCGACGTTCTCGCTGGCCGGCAGCTACACGCTGCAACTCAGCGCCTCCGACAGCGAGATCACGCGCACGGACACGGTCGTGGTCACGGTGCAGACACCGCCGCCCGCAAGCGGCACGTTCGAGCGGGCCATCGCGAACAGCGACGACGACGCCGAGGAGGCGCCGGGCTCGGTGAACCGCACGAGCACCGATCTCGAGCTGGTGGTCGACGGCGCGGAGAACCAGACCGTCGGACTGCGCTTCCAGAACGTCGCGATTCCGGTCGGCTCCTTCGTGACGTCCGCGTACGTGCAGTTCACGACCGACGAGACCTCGACGACTCCGACCGAACTCACGATCGCGGGCCACGCCACCGACAACGCGCCGACGTTCACGGCGACGGCCGGCAACATCTCGAGCCGGCCTCGCACGACGGCGACGGTCGCCTGGGCCCCCGCGTCCTGGACCGTCGGCAACGAAGCCGGGCCGAACCAGCGCACGCCGAACCTCAGGAGCATCGTGCAGGAGATCACGAACCGCGCCGGGTGGGGCTCCGGCAACGCGATCGCCTTCGTGATCACGGGCACCGGCAGCCGCATCGCGTCCGCCTGGGACGACGACCCCGCGGTCGCGCCGAAGCTCGTCGTCACGTACCAGTCGACGCCGCCGCCGAACCAAGCGCCGGTCGTCAATGCCGGGCCCGACACCACGATCTCGGTCACGATGGCCGCGCAACTGGCGGCCACCGTCACCGACGACGGCTGGCCGAACGGGCTCCTGACGATCCAGTGGAGCAAGATCGCGGGTCCTGGCGTGGCGACTTTCACGGCGCCGACGTCGGCTGCGACGAACGTCACGTTCTCACTGGCCGGCAGCTACACGCTGCAGTGCAGCGGCAACGATGGCGCGCTCTCGACCAGTGACACGCTCGTCGTCACGGTGCTGGCGACGGGCGTCAACCAGCCGCCGGTCGTCAACGCGGGGTCCGACGTCACGATCACGCTCCCGGCGGCCGCGAGCCTCGCGGGTACCGTCACCGACGACAACCTGCTCGGCCCCGTGACGATCCAATGGACGAAGGTCTCGGGTCCTGGCACCGCGACCTTCTCGGCGCCGACCTCGGCCGCGACGAACGTCACGCTCTCGCTGGCCGGCAGCTACACGCTGCAACTCAGCGCCTTCGATGGTGAACACACGCGCACGGACACGGTCACGGTCACGGCACTGCAGCCGAACCTGGCGCCGAACGTCAACGCCGGGCCCGACCTCACCGTCGCGATGCCCACGGCCGCGCACCTCGCGGGCACTGTCACCGACGACGGCGTCCCGGGCGGTCCGCTGACGATCCAGTGGAGCAAGCTGACGGGTCCTGGCACGGTGACCTTCACGGCGCCGACGTCGGCGATCACGGACGCTTCCTTCTCGGCGGCGGGCATCTACACGCTGAGGCTCAGCGGCTCCGATGGCCTGCTCACGCGCACGGACTCGGTCACGGTCACCGTGGAC
>DASVAL010000041.1:0-57235 GCA_036376355.1 Planctomycetota bacterium | reverse complement strand
GGCCGAGTACGCTGCGCTACGCGCGGCCTTCGTGAAGGGCAAGGACCGCTTCGGCTTCCGGCTGTGCCACTACGCGGTCCTGAACGACCACCTCCATCTCATCGTCGAGGCTGCGGACCGCGCCACCCTGCGGCGCGGTCTGCAGGGCCTCGCGATCCGCATCGCTCGCGCGCTGAACAGGCTCTGGCGACGCAAGGGCAAGGTGTTCGCGGACCGCTACCACGACCGCATGCTGAAATCGCCGCGCGAGGTCCGCGACGCGCTCCGCTACTTGCTCGCGAACGGCAAGAAGCACGCGGCGGAAGGCCGCGAGGTCTCGGTCCCAGGGCCGACCGACACGTTCACGTCGGCGCCCTGGTTCGACGGATTCCGCGAACGCGTCAGCGTTCGCGGTCTGGACACGATCGAGCGTCCGACGACGGACGCTCGATCGTGGATGCTGACGATCGGCTGGCGGCGGCACGGGCTGCTTTCCGTGCACGACCTGCCGGCAACCGGCTGAAGATCGCGGCCCCCGGCCCCGACCGCGGTCACATCACGCGGTACTCGACAGCGTGCTGGACGCCGTTGCGTACGTACTCGACGAACAGCCGCCGCGGATGGCGGCCCGTTCGCAGCATGTCCGACACCGTCTTCAGCAGGCTGGCTGCGTCGTTGACGAGCACGCCGTTCACGGTCGTGATGACGGATTCGGCCGGGATCGCGAGCGGCTTCAGTTCCTCGGGCACGAGGATCACGCGGAAGCCGCGGTAGTGCTTGCCGTCCTTGGACTGGCCCGAGACCGGGTCGCCGATCGACGAGTTCTCCAGCGCCTTGACCGCGGCCGCCGCGATCGCGTCGCGCTCCGGACTCGGGTGCAGCTGCACGATCGTGTCGTTGAGGTTCCGGATCGGCGGGAACAGCGCCTTGCAGGCCTCGTCGACCCACTGCTGGAGTGCCAGCGGATCGTCGACGGGCGGTGGCCGTAGCTTCGCGGGGCCGATTGCCTGGAAGAAGCCGATCGCCTGTTCCTTGACGGGAGGCGAGTCCGAGGTGAGCAGCTGGCGGATGCGGGGCAGTGCGGGTTCGGCCCAACGCAGCGCGAGGTCGGCGCGAAGCGTGAAGACTTCCTTCAGGAACCAGAGGCCCTGCGCCTGATCGAGTGCGTCGTCGAGGTCGAGCAGCTGGAAGAACGGCGTGAGCAGCAGGTCGTGCAGGTGGTCTTCGTCGCGCGGCTCGCGGACCACTCCGGCGGCCCTCGCCTCGGGGCTGCCGACTTTCGGCAGCGCCTTCGCGAGCTCGGCCTTCTGCTCGGGCGCGAGATCGCCGAAGCGCCGCCGCAGGTTCACGCGCAGGTACTCGATCGCGCGCGGCATCGCGGCCTCGCGCGTCCTGCGCTCGGGCTCGCCGGGGATGTGCGAGATCAGGTTGACGACGTAGTCGGGGTTCGTGACGAAGAACGCCGCGTAGAAGGCCGTCGCGCGGTCGCCGGCGTTCTTGTGCAGCCGGATGATCTGCGCGAGGTTGCTCGCGTCGATGCCGAGGCGCTCGACCTGGGCCCGCGCCCCGCGCCAGGCCTTGTCGTCGACGACCTCGCGGCCGTCTTTGTCGAACGACTTGATCGCGTCAGGCAAAGCGGCGATCGCTTCCATGTTGCGCAGCTGCCGGAACAACTCGTCCGGAGGCGCGCAGGTGTCGACCGGGTTGCGGAACGGCGACAGGATGTCGCGCTGCGGGTAGGCGATGGGCTTCGGATCCTGGGCGCTGGCCAGGCCGAGCAGGAGACAGGTCGCGGTTGCGAAGAGGGCAGGAGAGGCGGGGACCGACATGTTGGGGGTAATAGTCTAGGAATCGCGGGTGATTTCGTCGCCATGGACAAGATCTCCAGCGGTCCGGCGAACCGGCGCTGGCAACGGTGCTCCTGGTGCACCGCGCGGCCGCGCGGCGCGCGATCGCCGGGACCGGTGATACAGTACCCAGTCCACTCGAGGCCCTGCCACGCAGCGAGGGATGGCGGAAGACCATGACCCCACCGATCCGAACCGAGCCGCGGCACGAGATGCCCGGAGTTCATCTGCAGTTCTCTGCCGCGCGATTCGTGCGGCTCTTTGCAACCGTCGCGGCCGGCCTGTGCCTCGTGCACATCCTGCTTCATTTCGTCGCCGTCGTGAAAGGGGACGACCGGCTCTACGGGCTCGTCTACATGTTCGGGCTCGGGGCCGAGAGGAACCCGCCGACGCTTTATTCGACCGTGGCGCTGCTGGTGGTCGCCGGCCTGCTCCTGATCGTCGCGCGCCACAGCAAGACGGACCGCCTCTACTGGTGGGTGCTCGGCGTCACGTTCGTCTTCCTCGCGCTCGACGAGACGATGGGCTTCCACGAGAAGCTCGTCGAGCCCGTGAAGGGCGCGCTGAAGACCTCGGGGGCGTTCCACTACGCGTGGATCATTCCGTACGGGCTCGCTGCGCTCGCCTTCGGCATCGCCTTCAGCCGGTTCCTGCTCCGCTTGCCGCGACACACCGCGAAACGGTTCGTCGTCGCCGGCGCCATCTTCGTGATGGGCGCAGTCGGCATGGAGATGGTTGGCGGCGCCGTGATCGAGCAGGACGGCGCGAAGAGCTGGAGCTACTGGAGCGCGCAGACGGCCGAGGAGATGCTCGAGATGCTCGGCGTGCTGCTGTTCCTCTATGCGCTCGTGGCCCACATCGACGAGACGATGGGCGGGCTGACGCTGCGACTCGGCAACGCAGCGCCGTCGCGAACCGAGGCGCCGGTGGAGCTGCCGGGCGCAGTGCAACCGCGTGAAGCGGCCAAACGCCGCGTGCCGGACGCCGCGTCGTAGACCCGCACCGTCCGGCTCAGCCGCGGAACCAGAGGTAGCCGACCTGCAGCAGGCCGATCAGGCCGCCGAGCACGCCGCCCAGCCAGACGATCGCGCGCAGCTCGCGGTTCGCGACCTCGAGGATCAGCGCCTCGAGCTTCTCGACCGCGAACGCCGCGACCTTGGTCTCGACGAGCTGCGGCACGTCGAGGCCCTGCGACAGGCCCTTCTCGAGCTCGTCGAGCAACGCCTGCTTGTGGGCCATGACGCCCTTCACGATCGAGTTGCGCAGGTCCACGACCCGCGCCTCGGTCAGGTAGCCGCCGATCAGCGGCAGGCCGCGCAGCTCCTGGAGCTTCGGCGCGAGGCCGCGCTCGAGCACGTTGCCGAGGATGCCCGCGAAGTCGACGCGGTCCAGGCTCGCGACGACGTCCTTGTGTTCGACGAGGTGCGAGCCGACGACCCGGCCGATCGCGCGCGCGAGATCGGCCTGGCGGCGGCCCACGAGGCCCTGGATCGTGAAGCCGAGCACCCGCCGCGCCCGGATCGGCCGGAAGATCATCTTCACGGCGAGCCAGTTCGTGCTCCAACCGATCAGGGCGCCAATCGCGGGGATCGTGATCCAGGTCCAGGCGTCGGGAGCTTGCGGCATCGGGGGCGGGAGTATCCCGAGCGGCGCCGCACGACTCAATGGTGACGCGCCGGCGTCTGCACCGACGCGGCGGGTGAAGTCGTGCCATGCGTGCAAGGTCGCCGCGCGGCACCGTCGTCGCTGGCCGGGCGACCGCTACATCCTGGTCAACCGATCATGCAGCACCTGTCGATGGAGCCCGAGTGAACCACCGCCGAGTGAACCAACGAGGGAACGGCCGCCGTGCGTGGGCTGCGGCCGCAACCGCGACCGCGACCGCCGTGCTGCCTTTGCTGCTCGGCTCGTGCGCCGCGCTGACGACGATGCACGGCACACCGGGCCCGCACCCGAGCGTCCACCCGGTGCCGGTGCGCGGCACGAAGCTGTTCGACTGGAAGGGCGTCGTGCACTGCCACAGCTACCTGTCCCACGACTCGGATGGCAGGATCGAGACGATCGCCGCGGCCTGCAAGACGGCACACGTCGACTTCGTCGTGATGACCGACCACCAGACCGAGGCGTCGATCGCGGAGGGCCAGCGCGGCTTCGTCGGCGAGACGCTGTTCCTCGTCGGTGCCGAGCTGCGCAGCCCGCAGGGCACGCTGCTGTGTTTTCCGCTGACGAAGCCGCTGCGCCGCTTCCAGCACGCCGGCCTGCTCGTCAAGGAGGCCGCTGCCCAGGGTGGGCTCGCGTTCGTCGGCCACGCCGAGAAGTGGAGCGTGCCCTGGACCGTGCCCGGCATCGCGGGCGCCGAGGTCGTCAACCTGCATGCGGCCGCGTCGACGTTGAACCGGTTCGTCACGGCGCTGACGGCGCTGTTCCTGCCGATGCGCTTCCTGGCCGAACGGATCTGCTACCGCGACGGCGAGGTCTTCGCGGCGTGGGATCGAGCGCTCGCCGAGCGGCATCCGTTCACGCCGGTCGGCGGCAACGACGCGCACGCGAACGTGAACGTGTTCGGCCCGTTCGGCGGCACGATCGGCACCTACCAGGAGATCTTCTTGACGCTCAGCACGCACGTGCTGGCCGAACGGCTCGACGAACGCAGTCTCGTCGAGGCGTTCGCCGCGGGCCGCACCTACGTGTCGTTCGACGTGTTCGGCGAGGGCGCGGGCTTCGACTTCCGCGTCGAGGATGCGGCAGGCCTGGTGCACCTCGGCGGTGCCACGGTGCCCGCGCACGCCGATCTCGTGCTGCGTGTCCGCACGCCGGCGCCGGGGCGCATCCAGCTCTTCCGCGACGGCAAGCCGGTGCATCGACGCGACGCGATGGCGCTCGACGTGCATGCACCCGAGCCCGGCGTCTACCGCGTCGAGGTCGCGACCAGACGCGGCGCGCCGTGGCTGTTCTCGAGCTCGATCCGCGTGCAGTGATGTCGGCGCGCGGCCGGTGCGGCATGATGCGCGCATGCTGCAGTTCTCGCAGGCTGTCTCGGCCATCGACTCCCACACCGCTGGCGAACCGACGCGGATCGTGACCGGTGGACTGCCGCCGATCCCGGGCGGCACGATGAGCGAGAAGCGTGCCCACCTGCAGCAGGCGTTCGATCACCTGCGCCGCGCGCTCGTGCTCGAGCCGCGCGGACACGACGCGATCGTCGTCGCCTTCCTGCTGCCGCCGTGCCGGCCCGAGGCGCAGTTCGGCGTCGTGTTCGGCAACGACGCGGGTTACCTCGGCATGTGCGGCCACGGCGCGATCGGCGTCGCGACGATCGTCGTCGCGACGGGCATGGTCGCGGCGGTGGAGCCGGTCACGACCGTCGTGCTCGACACGCCGGCCGGCCTCGTCACGTGCCGCGTCGCCGTGCAGGACGGCAGGCCGCGCAGCGTGGCCATCACGAACGTGCCGTCGTTCCTGTTCCGCCAGCGCGTGATCGTGCCCGTGCACGGCTTCGGCAAGGTCGCGGCCGACATCGCCTACGGCGGCAACTGGTTCGCGTTCGTCGAGGCCGACCAGCTCGGTCTCGCGGTCGAGAAGCTGCACCTGCCGGTGCTGCTGCAGGCCGCGACCGCGGTGCGCGAAGCGCTCGTGCGCGAAGGCGTGCGCGGCCAGCATCCCGAGCGCACCGAGCAGGAGATCGTCGATCACGTGAAGCTGTTCGCGGACCTCGACGACGGCCAGCGTGGCTCGCGCGCGATGACGTTGTGCCCGGGCACGGCCTACGACCGTTCGCCGTGCGGCACCGGAACGTCGGCCAAGCTCGCCGTGCTGCACGGCAAGGGCGAGCTGCAGACCGGCGAGTGGTACGTGTCGGAGAGCGTGCTCGGCACGCGGTTCCGTGCGCGCGTCACGAGCGAGACGAAGGTCGGCCCGCTCGCCGCGATCGTGCCCGAAGTCGAGGGCTCGGCCTGGATCACGGGCTTCCCGACGTTCGTCTTGGATCCCGAGGATCCGTGCCGGTACGGCATCTGAGCCTCTGGCCGCTTCGCGGCCAGAGGCTCAGTGGTTCGATCGCCGCGTCGCGGCGCCGCACGGATCGCCGTTGAGCCGCGCCCGCTGCGGGCGTCGGCTCCAACTCGGGCGGCTCAGCCCCGCTGATTCGCTGGCGTCCTAGTACACCCGCATCGAGGCGGGCTCGCTGACGAACGTCGAGGCGAGGTTGCCGTTCAGCACCACGACTGCGTGGTGCAGCTCGAGGCCCTGCGCGCCCGGCAGACCGCCCGGCAGGTTGAAGCTCGCGGTGCTCCTGCCCTGCGCGTCGAGGAACCACAGCGAGTTCGTGTAGACGCTGGAGTTCGCGAGGTCGAGCGAGAGCTGCGTCCACGCGTCGAAGTTCAGCGGGATCGTCTGCGGGCCGAGCGGCGACGGGACGCCGGGCCGCGTGCCGGTGGCCGAGCTGATGACCGCGTAGATGTTGAACGCCTGCGCCGGGCCGCAGTCGATGGCCCAGTACTGCGTGCCGCCGAAGATGCCCGAGATCGACGCCGGCTTCGCCTGCAGCGAGCCGACGTGGCCGCGCATGACGAATCCCTGCACGGGGGCCAGGAGGCCGGGCCTGACGACGAAGTCGCCCTGGTTGTTGAAGTGCGGCTGGCCGCCGTCACCGCTGTTGAAGCCGGCGGTCGAGCTCACCGACTGCAGGGTCCCGCTGCCGAGCGGCGTCGTGAAGGTCTCGGTGTAGTCGAGCAGCAGCTGCAGTCCGAGGCCCGCCGAGGAGCAGAGCCACACGTTCTTGGTCGCGACGGAGTCGGTGACGGTCGCCTGGAACATCAGGTCGCCGCGCCCGTTGAGCAGCACGTTGTTCGTGCCGTTGTTGAACTGGCCGAACTTCCACGGCCCGTTGAGCGACGGTGCGAGGACCGAGGTCGGCACGTTGTCGCCTTCTCGCGCGATCTGCGTCAGGTTGCCGAGGTTGCTGCCGCGCCAGAGGCCGCTGTCGTCGGCGGTCGTGCCGCCGACCGTGAACCCGACGAACGCGACCTCGGTCTCGTTGCAGGTCAGGCCCGACGTGCCGATGACGCCGAAGGTGATTCCCGGCAGGCCGGGGCACGCATCACCCCTGCGCATCACGACGTTCAGGCCGCCGATGCCGCCGAAGTAGAGCGCGCGGTCGTCGACGCCCGGCAACGTGCCGCCGCCGTCGAGCGAGGCGAAGAACGCCGTCTTGCCCGTCAGCGTGAACGCAGCGCCGCCCATGTCGACCGTCCAGCCGTTCGTCGGCGTCGCGAACAGCACGCCGGCCGGCAGGCCCGGCGCCTGCTGCCCTTCGCGCGCGATGATCGTGTCGGTGCCGCCCGACCAGATCGCCAGGGCGCGGTCGTTGGCCGCAGTCGCGGTGCTCGGCAGGTTCACGTCGAAGCGCAGCTCGTGCAGCACCTGCCCGACCTGATTGATCTGGTTGATGAACGACATCGTCGAGCCGGACACCGGGATCACGACCTCGCCGTTCGGGAGCACGTCCCCTTCGCGGCTGACCGCGACGAGGTTGCCAGGACTGCCCGTGATCAGCACGGAGTCGTTCGCGGTCGTGATCGCGCCGAGCAGCGTCGCGGGGAACAGCACCTCGCCCGACGCATTGATCGCGTTGTTCTGCAGCGAGATGCTCAGCGGGCCGTAGTTGATGCCGGCTGGGAGGAACGGCACCTGATCGCCTTCGCGAGCGAGCACCGTGAAGTTGCCGGCCGGGCCCCAGAACAGCGCCGTGTCGTTCGCCGTCGTGACGGCCGGTCCGGCGTCGTCGCTGAGCGTGCTGTGCCAGAACAGGATCTCGCCGTAGGGGCTGATGCGGATCGCGGAGTTCGGGCCCTGCGCCGACCCCGTGTCACTGCGCAGGAAGATGCCCGCGGGCAGACCAGGAGCCTGGTCGCCGGCGCGCAGGATCATCGCCAGGTCGCCGTTCGCCCTGCCCATGAAGTAGGCGCGGTCGTCGAGGGTCGTGACTGCGCCAGCCAGGCGCGCGCGGTAGACGATCGTGCCGTTCTGGTCCATGACCGGCGAATCGAAGTTGCTGGTGGTCGAGCTGATCGTCACGCCGGGAACGGCGGCAACTGCGTCGCCGCAGGCTTGGACGATCTGGCCGTGCTGGCTCAGGATGCTCTGGGCCGCCGCAGTCGTGGAGGCTAGGGAAAGGAGGAGCAGCGTCGCTGCGCGGCTCGAACAGGCCATTGCAGTTGTCATGGATCGGGCGGTTGTCATGGGCAGGTGCGGAAGGGGAACTGGCTCGTCGAGTCCGCCCTATGCGGTCGGCCGTCCCGGGAGCGGGACGGAAGGGCCAGTTCCATGAAGGCGCTTTTTTCGCGCGGTTGGCCAACCCCTAGTGCCCACGCTCGCGAAGTTCCGCGATCGGCACCGCGGGCCGCGTCGGCTATCTTGCGGACAGCATGCGCGCTCTGTTCCTCCTGGCTCCGTTGTGGGCCGGCTGCGTCGGGTTCCACCCTCTCAATCCGCAGTGGCGTACCGACGCGGCCGTCGGGGCCGAGGTGGCCGCGGTGGCCGAGGCGTCGACCGATCCCGCCGAGGAATGGCAGCCCGAGTGGCAGCAGGTCGGCACGAGCCATCGGGGCCGGCCGCTGCGCGTGACGCGCGTGGGGAGCGGACCGCGGCGCGTCTTGTGGGTCGGCGGCATCCACGGCAACGAACGCGAGGGCCGCATCAGCACGCAGGAGCTGCCGCGTGTGCTGCTGGCGACGCCGGGTGCTGCCGAGCAGGTGACGCTGACGATCCTCGAGGACTGCAACCCCGATGGCACCGCGCAGAACACGCGCGGCAACAGCAAGGGCATCGACCTGAACCGCAACTACCCCGCGAAGAACTTCAAGCCGAGCCGCCTGTTCGGCCTGCGTCCACTCGACCAGCCCGAGGCCAGGGTGCTGCACGACCTGATCCTCGCCGAACGGCCACACCTCGTGATCGTCGCGCACAGCTGGCACGACGACCACTTCATCAACTTCGATGGCCCGTGCGAACACCTCGCGCGGCGCTTCTCGGAGCTGTCCGGTTACCGCGTGCAACCGTCGAGCAAAATCGCGCCGACACCGGGATCGCTCGGCTCGTGGGTCGGCGGCACGCTGCAGACGCCGATCCTGACGCTCGAGTACCACCGCGGCAAGGAAGCGCGCACCGCGTGGCGCGAGACGCGCTCGGCGATCCTGTCGGTCGTGTTGAAGGGCTGACCGCATGCTGCGCTGGTTCGCCATGCGCATGCTCTGGCTCGTGGTGATGCTGTTCGGCATCACGTTCGTGACGTTCGTCGTGCTCGACCAGGCACCCGTCGATCGCGCGGCGCTCGAGGTCGCGCGGTCCGCGCCGACGAGCACGATGCCGGACGCGCAATCGCGCGATGCCGCGATCCTGCGGCTGCGCATCCGCTACGGCATGGTCGATCCGGCGACGCTGCAGCAGGCACCGGTCCTCGATCGCTACTTCGCGTGGCTCGGCAACGCCGTGACGGGGCGCTTCGCGGGACCGAACGAGGACCACGCGGCACTCTGGCACCGCCTGCTCGAGGCGGCTCCCGTGACGATGTGGCTCGGCTTCCTGAGCCTGCTCGTCGCGTTCCTGGTCGGCATGCCGCTCGGGATCCAGATGGGCATGCACCCCGGCGGTCGCTGCGACCGCATCGTCTCGCCGCTGCTGTTCGCCGCGGTCGGCGTGCCCGAGTTCCTGCTCGCAACGCTGCTGCTGCTGGCCTTCAGCGGCGCGTGGCTGCAATGGCTGCCGGCCAGCGGCCTGCGGTCGAACGGGGCCGAGCAGTGGACGTTCGTCGCGCAGGTCGCGGACTTCGGCATGCACCTGATCCTGCCGGTCGCCGTGATGTCGGTGGGGCCGCTCGTGCTGATCACTCGCTTCCTGCGCGCATCGGTCGCGCGGACGCTGAGCGCGCCGTTCGCCGTCAACCTGCGCGCGCTCGGCATCGAGCCGGCGATCGTGCGGCGGCGCCTGCTGGCCAACGCGTGTGCGCCAGTCGTGACGCTCGTCGGCGGCCTGCTGCCGATGGTGGTCACCGGCTCCATCGTGGTCGAGAACCTGTTCGCGCTCGACGGCCTCGGTCACCTGATCTACTCGGCCGTGATGCACCAGGACCAGGGCATGGTCATGGCGCTCGTCGTCGTCTTCTCGGTCGGGACGACGCTGGCATTGCTCGCCTCCGATCTGCTGCACCGGCTCGTCGATCCGCGCGTGGGGCTGACGTCGTGAACGACACCCCTGCGTTGCCTCGGACCGCGCAGCCGCGAACCGCCCGGCCCTCGTGGATCCCGCTCGCGTTCGGCGGCCTCGTGCTGCTCGTCGGTCTGCTCGCACCGCTGCTCGCGAACGACGTGCCGATCGCGGCCCGGGTCGGCGGCCGCTGGCACTTCCCGGCCGTCGCCGACTGCTTCGGCCAGGCGTCGGCGGGCCCGGACGATCTCGCGTGGAAGCAGTGGTGGTCGCGCCTGCCCGCGGACTCGCCGGACTTCGTGATCATGCCGCTGTGGCCCTACGGTCCGATCGAGACCGACTCCGCGCGGTTCCGCGCCGCGCCGTCGGTCGCGCACCCGTTCGGCAACGACGACACGGGCCGCGACGTGTTGGCGCGCCTCGTGCACGGCGCGAGCACGGCGGTCACGATCGGCGGGCCCGCCGTGCTGCTGGCCGGCCTGCTCGGCACGCTGCTCGGCGCGCTGGCCGGGTTCCGCCGCGGGTGGATCGACGTGCTCGTGCAGCGCCTGATCGAGCTGTTCATGTGCTTCCCGACGCTGATGTTCCTGCTCTTCGCGGCGTCGTTCCTCGGCGACTCGCGCATGGGCCTGATCCTCGTGATGGCGTGCACGTTCTGGACCAGCTTCGCGCGCATCGTGCGCGGCGAGCTGTTGTCGCTGCGGGAACGCGAGTTCGTGCTCGTCGCGCGCGGGCTCGGCGTCGGCGAGTGGCGTCTGCTGCGACGCCACCTGCTGCCGCTCGCGAAGGGCCAGATCGCCGTGACGGCTGCCTTCTGCATGGCCAGCGCGGTCACGGCCGAGTCGACGCTCTCGTTCCTGGGGCTCGCGCCGGGTGGCAGCACCGTCTCGTGGGGCACGATGTTGCGCCAGGGCAGCGAGCTCGCGCACCTCGGCGCCTGGCACCTGTGGTTGTTCCCGGCCGCGACGATCGTCGCCGTCGTCGCATGCTGCCACGTGCTGGCCGATCGCTGGCGGGCGCCGGGCCGCGCCGACTAACCGCCGCGCGTGTGCATCTCGAGGTGCGGGTCCTGCCGCAGGCGCTGCGGCTCGACGAGCGGCCGGCGTTCCGGCGTGCCGGCGCGCTCCTCGGCGCCGCGGTCGCGCCGCGCGGTCCAGACCTCGGCGATGCGCGCGCGCAGCTCGGCATCGCTGCTGCCATTGCGCAGCAGCTCGCGCAGATCGGTGCCCGACGTCGCGTAGAGGCAGAGCAGCCACATGCCGTCGGCGGTCAGGCGCGCGCGATCGCATCTCGCGCAGAACGGCTGCGTGACCGAGCTGATGATGCCGAACACCGTGCCGTCGCCGAGCTCGAACCGGTCCGCCGGCGCGCTGCCGGTGCGCGGCAGCTCGCGGATCGGGCCCATGCGTGTCTGCAGCAGCGACAGCATGCGCGCGCGGCTCACGACGCGGTCGGGGCTCCAGTGCGTCGCGCCGCCGACGTCCATGTACTCGATGAAGCGCAGCTCCGCGCCGAGCGCGCGCGCGTGGTCGAGCAGGGCCGGCAGCTCGCCGTCGTTGACGCCGGCGATCACGACCGTGTCGATCTTGAGGTCCGTGAACCCGGCGGCGCGCGCCGCTTCGATGCCGTCGAGCACGCGCGCGAGGTCGGGGCGCCGCGACAGCATCAGGAAGGTCGCTTCGTCGAGCGTGTCGAGGCTCACGTTCAGCCGGTGCAGGCCGGCCGCTCGCAGTGCTTGCGCGTGCTCGCGCAGCAGCACGCCGTTCGTCGTCATCGTGAGGTCGCGGATGCCGGTGTTGGCCGCGAGCAGGCGCACGAGCACCGGCAGGTCGGCGCGCAGCAGCGGTTCCCCGCCGGTCAGCCGGACCTTGTCGACGCCGAGCGAGACGAACACACCTACGAGGCGCACGATCTCCTCGAACGTCAGCACGTTCGTCTTCGGCAGCCAGACGTACTCCTGCTCGGGCATGCAGTACTGGCACCGCAGGTTGCATCGATCGGTGACCGACACGCGCAGGTTGCGCAGCGGGCGGCCGAAGCGGTCCGGGAGGTCAGGCATCGAGGTCAGCAGGATAGCGACCGTTGCGCCGGGTGCGAATCGGGTCGGTGCCGGACGGCAGGATCCCGGACCGCGGGGCCGGGATCTCAGTCGGGCAGGCGGCCGCACGCGCGCCGCAGCCGGTCGAGGTCGCGCTCCCCCGGGCATTCGGCCGACAGCGGATCGATCGGCGGCACGGACAACTCGAGCACGCGCTGCAGCACGGCCGCGATCGCGTGCCGGCTGTGGCCCGGAGTCGCCTTGTCGGCGAGCAGGTCGATCAGCTCGAGGGCGACTGCCTCGCGAGGGCGGCGCACGAGCGCGTTCAGCAGCGTCCTCGGCACCGGGTTCTTGCGCAGCTCGCCGGCCAGCCGTGGCCCGCCGGTGCGCGCGAGATCGAGCGCTTCGACGTCGACGCGCTCTTCGGCGTCCGCGACCCTGCGGTGCACGGCCGCGAGATCCCGGTCGTATTCGCGGCCGAACGCGAGCGCCAACACCTGCTGCATGATCCGATCGTGGGCCTGCAGGCCCGTGCACGCTCCCTTGCCGGCCTTCGCGATCTCGCCGAACATCTTGTGTGTGTCTTCGCCCGCCGTCTCGGGCGACGTCACGATCGTGTGCACGAACGAACGCCCGTTCGAGGCGAACTGGCGGACCTCGCCGAGCAGGCTCTTCCAGTCGGCGTTGTGGGGCGGCGCATCACCGGCGAGCACGACCACGCGGCGTGCGTTCGGGTTCCATTGCTGCAGGAACGCGGCGCGCAGACCCGCGCGCACGTCCTCGGGCCGGTCGCCGCCGCCGTCGGCCGAGACGATCTGCACGAAGTTGCAGGCGCGCCAGAAGTCGGGGCCGAGCGGCACCTGCTGCACGAGGTAACGCTCGCGCGGGCCGCGATCGCGGTAGGTGACGAGGCCGAAGCGCGCATCGGGCACGAGCAACTGCAGCACGGCGAGCATCTGCACGATGGTCGTCTTCGTGTCGACGATCGCGCGCGTCATCGAGCCCGTGCTGTCGAACACGAACACGATCTCGAGGCCGCTCTCGCGCAGCCCGCCGACGGTCTTCTTGAAACCCTCCGAACCGAGGCCGCGCAGGCCGTCGCCGGTTCCCTCGCCGCCTCGCGCACTGGACGGCGGCGGCCCCGCGACGCGCGAGTTGTCGGGTGGCAGGTGCTGCGGCATCGGCCTCGTCTCGCCGAGCTCCCGTTCGACCTCGGGACGCACCTGCGGTGCCGTGTCGCGCGGTGCCTCGAAGGCCGGGTCGGCGGTCTCGACGACGACCGGGGGAGGGGCCGCCAGGCCGGGATCGTCCGCCGCCGGCTCGGCGGTTATCTCGACGTGCGTGGTCGCCACGGTCTCCCGGCGCGCGACCGGCGGCGTGAACACGATCCAGCAGAGCAGCAGCAGCACGACGTGCAGCAGCAGCGAGGCCGCGAGCCACGGCGTGCGGCAGAGCTCGCGGGCGACGAAGGCCCCGAACGTCCGCGGGCCGACGTGCCGCAGCAACGCGGCCGCAGCGCGAACGGCTGCGTGGTAGCGCCGTGTGGCGGCAGCGGCGCGCAGCGCGGGAACCGGCACGATCAGCGCGTGGCCCGTGTCGGCGACGACGACCGCTTCGCTGTCGCCGAATCGCAGCAGGTCGCCGACTGCGAGCGTTGCGCGTTCGACGCGCTTTCCGTTCACGAGCGTCGCGCAGCCGCTGCCGAGATCCACGATCTCCGCGCCCGTCTGGCCGACGCGCAGCTGCGCCTGCTGCTGCGCCGCGGAGATCCCGAGTCGCAGATCGCAGTGCGGCGCGTTGCCGAGCAGGTATTCGCGGCCCGGCTCCAGGGCATGGTCCTGGCCCGACAGGCGCAGCGCGAGGGCGACGGGGGGTGGGTCCACGGACCGTGTTTGTATCGCTTCGCTGCGCTCCTGTGCCGAAGTTGCTTCCGGACCGCCCGGCGGCGACCATGTTTCGCCCCCATGAGCTTGAAGATCCTCGCCGGTGTCTATGGTGGCCGCGTCCTGAGATCCGTGCGAGGGCTCGGCACCCGCCCGTTGCTCGCCCAGGTTCGCGGGGCCCTGTTCAACATCCTGGCCGAGCAGGTGCCGGACGCGATCGTCTGGGACCTTTTTGCCGGCACCGGGGCGTCGGGCATCGAGGCGTTGTCGCACGGCGCGAGCCGCGTGCTGTTCTGCGAGAAGAACGGCCGCGCGATCGACGTGCTGCGCTCGAACCTGCAGATGCTCGGGCCGGATGCGATCGAGCGCTCGGTCGTGCTGCGCGGGGACGCTTGGGATCCGCCCGTCATGACGGCTCATGCGTTCGGCGGCAGCCGCGAAGAAAGCGATGGCGACGGGGAGGAGGGTGCCGCGCAGCAGGGCGCCGAGGTCGGGCCCGACATCATCTTCCTCGATCCGCCCTACGCGATGGTGGCCGAGGATCCCGTGAAGTGCATGGCGCGCGCGCGGCGGCTGCTCGACCGCACGGCGCCCGGCGGGTGCGTCGTGTTCCACTTCGAGGCCGGCGTGCTCGACGAGGACGACTTCGACACGAACCTCGACCTCGACCTGCGCGAGTGGGGGTCGACCGCGATCGCGATCCTGTGGCGCAAGTCGGAAGCACCCGAGCGATTCCAGCAGCGCTGGGCGAAGGAACGCTCTCGCGCCGCCGATTCGTGAGGCGCCGCGCGGCGACGCGGATCACTGCCCGAGCGGATCACTGCCCGAGCGGATCACTGCCCGAGCGTGAGGCGCAGCGCGTTCGTGATGCCCTGGTAGGGCAGATAGCCGTACGGCAGCAGGTCGATCACGACCGCCTGCGCATGCAGCTGCAGCCCGACGAGCGCCGGAGGAACGCCGGCCAGCGACATCGGCACTTGCGTCGACACGATCTGCGTCGGCAGCAGCCAGAGCGCCAACAGCTGCGTCGGGTCGACCGATTCATGACACCCGCCGACCGGTGCCGGCGGCAGGAAGGACGGCGTCGTGATCGGCACCATCGCGGCACTGAAGATCAGCAGCGCGCACTCCCCGTAGATGCCCGTCGTCGCGTCGATCGCGAGGCCGAACGACGTGCTGCCGATCAACGGCAGCGACGTCGTGCTCAGGTGCGGCAGGCCGAGCAGATGGTGTCCAGGCAGCGCGCAGGCTGCTCCGTAGCTCAGCACCGAAGCACCGGTCACGTTGGGTTGCAGCGGAGTCGGCGTGTTGTCGAGGAACCAGGCTTCGTCGTGGAACGCGACGAGGCCGACGTCGCCCGTCTCGCGCGCGAGGCTCCAGTTCGCGGAGATCGACGGCGTGTGCCTGCCCGCGGACCAGAGGCCCGCCTGCACCGCGAGTTGTTCGCGCGGGAAGTCGTGTTCGCCCCAGCTGACCCAGTCCTCGATGATCGACGCCGAGTTCATCATCGCGCTCTGCTGCGAGCGCAGCAGCGCGAGCGCGCCGCGGCTGCCGCTCAACGCCTCGCCGCCGAGACCGAACAGGAAGTGCCACGGTGTGTCGCCCGTGAACAGCTCGTTGGCGGCCGGCGAGGCCGGCACCGGTTGGTACCAGTGCACGCGGACGAAGGCGCCGGGAGCGAGCGTGGTCCCCGCGGGGAAACCCCACCAGTAGGTCCGCGGCATGCCCGGCGTGCGCGAGACGTAGTGCAGCGACCAGGTCGACAGATCGACCGCGTTGACGCTGCGGTTGTGCAGCTCGATCCAATGGCCCGCAGGCTGCACCTCGTGCAACAGCACGTTCTGCGCGGGCAGTCGGGCCAGTGCGAGGCAGGAGAGGCAGGCGAGGCTGGCCAGGGTCGCGGCGGCGGCTGTCGCGGTGGTGCACAGTGCGGCGGTCAGGCGGCGGATCGTTCGATTCATCGGCAGTGGGCGTGGGTCGTGCGCCGTTTCGGCGGGTCCGTGACGGCTTCTTGAGCAGGTGCAGGACCACGCGGCGGCGACGTGTCTTGCGCGACGGCCGTCCAGCTCAGAGACGATGCCCGGAGGATCGTCACAAGGTCCGTCAAGACATCGCGCGTCATCCGCCGATAGCGGATTGCGCGACGGGCAACCGTTGCGCACTACGCATCCGGGTCCAGCATCGTGCCGAAACGTACTTCCGAAGCCGTCGAGCGAATTGTCGAGGAGCTGATGGATGGCGATCTCTCGAAAGCAGAGCGCATCCAACGCCTGCGAGACTTGGCGCGGTCGGGGGAGAACGTGCCGGACGACCTGATGGACAAGGCTCTGCGCAAGTTGATGGAGAGGATCACCGACGATCGCAACCCATAAGAATCCTGACCAAGCCGGAACAGCCATGAGAACCGTGTTGTTCGTTTCGTTTCTGATGGGCGTCGCAGCCCTTCCTGCGCAATCCAACGAGTTCGGCGTCGCCGTCGATACGACGCTCTCTCACGTGCGGTCGGAACCGGAGGCCTTCAAGAACGTGAAGGTCCGGTTCACGATCCAGTTCGCCTCGTTGGGCTCGATCTCCAACCCGTTCTTCACGAAGTTCACTCCGGCGGAGTACGCGAACTTCTACGCGTGGCCGGAGGAGCAGCCGATCTGGCGCGAGAAGGACTACCACGACGTGTTCGGCATGCTGTTCCTCAGCAAGTCGCACGACAAGCTCGACCAGCTCTACAAGCTCCGCACCTTCCAGCGGCTCGCGGTCACGGGCGTCGTGCGCAACACGTTCCAGGGCGCGCCGTGGATCGAGGTCACGCAGTTCGACCAGCTCTCGGGGCAGCTCGACACGGCGGTGCTCGCGCACCTCTACCGCGGCGAGAAGTTCATGGAGCAGCGCGCGTGGCAGCGAGCGGTCGCCGAGCTGGAGCTCGTGCCCGGCGTCGGCGTGACCGACAGTGCGTTGCGCGCCGTGCGCCGCAACCTCGGCACGTGCTTCCTGCGCCTCGGCGAGGCGAACAGCGCGGTCTCGTACCTGCAGGCGGCCGCCGACATGCCCGGCCCCGTCGACGCGGAGCTCGAGCACATGCTGGCGATGGCCAAGTCGTCCCCGGAGGCGGGCTTGGACCGCGCGGTGGACTCGGGCAACCTGCGCGACAGCGAGCGTCCGATGTGGGAAGCGTTCGACGGCGACAAGGCTCGCCGGCCGCTCGCGAAGCCCGCGCGCTGAGCTCACAGCTCTGCAGTAGCCGAGACGTAGCAGAGGTATCGGGAGCGGGCGGCTGAAAATCGCCGCCCGCGGGGGCATTGTGTCGGGTTCTCTCCATGAGCTCGACCACAGCCGTGCCGATGCCTGCCATTGCACCAGCACGCGGCCCGTTCCGGCTGGCGGTTGCGATGCTGGTCGTGACGACGGTCACGATCCTCTGGGGCGCGATGACGACGAGCACCGGGTCAGGGCTCGCGTATCTCGACTGGCCGCGCTCCGACGGCCAGCTGATGCCGGAGAGCAGCTACACGACGCTGCCCGGCTTCCTCGAGCACTTCCACCGGCTGTTCGGGGCGCTCGCAGGTGCGTTGTCGCTGTCGCTGGCGCTGTGGCTGCAGCTGGGCCGCGCGCGCGGCGGCTACGCCCTGGAGGCCGCGAGCAGGACCGCGTGGTTCGGGCTCGGCCTGATCATCGTGCAGGGTGTGATCGGAGGCGTCGGTGTGCTCAAAGGACTGCCCGCGATCACCTCGGTGACGCACGGCACGCTTGCCCAGCTGACGCTCGCCACCTTCTCGTGGATCGCCTACCAGCTCTCGGGCCGGTACCAGACGACGGCGCCGGTGCGGACCGTGCGGCCCGGAAGCGGCCGCACGATCGTCATGGCGGCGCTGGTCGTCCTGGTCGCCCAGACCGTGATCGGCGCCGTGGCGAGGCATACGAACGACGAGACGGCGCTGTGGACGCACGTCGCCAACGCGTTCGTGGTCTTCCTCGCGGCGACGATCGCGACCGCGTTCGCGGTCGGCAGGTTCCGCGAGGTCGAGGGCATCCAGGGTCTCTCGCGCGCGATCATCGGCCTGTTGATGCTGCAGATCGCGCTCGGCTTCGTGGCGCTGATGATCCGCAACGACGCCGGCAAGACGCCCGAGAACGTCGCGAATCTCGGCACCGCGCTCGTGATCTCCGTGCACGTGCTGTTCGGAGCGCTGTTGACGACGCTCATGGCGACGCTCGCGGCACACGTCTACCGCGCGAGTCGCGCACCCGCATCGCGGGACCTCGCATGACGGGCTCGCTCGGCGGCAAGCTGCGGGCCTACTGGGAGCTCGGCAAGCCGAGGCTGTCGGCGATGGCCGTGTTCGCGGTCGTGGCAGGCGCCTACATGGCCTGGCCGTCGAGGCGCTCGCACCCGCCGGTCGACGTGCTCGTCGCGACGACGCTCGGCACGTTCCTGGCTGCCGTCGGCGCCGCGGCGCTGAACATGTTCCGCGAACGCGAGCTCGACTCGCTGATGCACCGCACGCAGGGACGGCCGCTGCCGACCGGCAGGCTGTCGTCGCGCGAAGTGCTCGTGTTCGGTTGCACGATGTCGGCGATCGGCGTGCTGTGTGTGCTGTTCGGGGCCGCGCCGCTGCGCGCCGACGGATCGCAGTCCGTCGGCGAGCTGAACTGGACCGCAGCCCTGGTCTGTGCCGCGATCGTCGTCAGCTACGTGCTCGTCTACACGCCGATGAAGGTCATGACGCCGCTGAACACGCTGGTCGGCGCGATCCCGGGCGGGCTGCCGCCCGTCGTCGGCCACGCGGCGATCGTCGGTCAACTCGCGCTGCCGCAGCTCGTGCTGTTCGCGATCGTGTTCTGCTGGCAGATCCCGCACTTCCTCGCGATCGCCTGGCGCTACCGCGAAGACTATGCGCGCGCCGGCATGCGCATGCTGCCGGTCGTCGATCCGACCGGTCACCGCACGGCGATCGTCATGGTGCTCTACGTCGCGTGCCTCGGCATCGCGAGCCTCGTGCCGTTCGTGACCCAGATGGCCGACGACCGCTACGCGGTGATCGCGGTCCTGCTGAACATCCTGTTCTTCGTGCCGACGATCTTCGCGGCGCTGACGCGGCGCGAGGTCGCGATGCGCATGACCTTCCTGACGTCGATCGTCTACCTGCCGCTCCTGCTGCTGGCGATGGTCTGGGCGCGCAAATGACCGGGCAAACGAACGCCACCAGCGCGATCACGGCTGCCGACCTCGCGTTCACCTACGGCGAACGGCAGGCACTGCAGGACGTGTCGTTCGAGGTGATGCTGGGCCAGGCGTACGGCTTCCTCGGGCCCAACGGCTCGGGCAAGTCGACGCTGTTCAAACTGCTGTCGACGATCGTGCCGTTGCAGCGCGGGCGCGTCTCGATGCTCGGTCTCGACCTCGCGACCCAGGCCGCAGCGATCCGGCGCCGCATCGGCGTCGTGTTCCAGTCGCCGGCCGTCGACAAGAAGCTGACCGTGCGCGAGAACCTGCACTACGCGGGCCTGCTGCTCGGACTCGCGGGCCGCGAGCTCGGCGCGCGCATCGACCAGATCCTCGCGGCAGCCGAGCTCGCCGACCGCGCGCGCGACCTCACCGGTGAGTTGTCGGGCGGCATGCGGCGGCGCGTCGAGATCGGCAAGTGCCTGCTCGCGAAGCCGGACCTCGTACTGCTCGACGAAGCGAGCACGGGGCTCGATCCGAAGGCGCGGCGCGACATGTGGGCGCTGTTGCGCGCGCAAGCCGGGCTCACGGTCGTGTTCACGACGCACCTGATGGACGAGGCCGTGGAGGCCCACAGCCTCGTGCTGCTCGACCAGGGCCGCATCGTCGCGGCGGGCCGGCCGGCCGCGCTCATGCGCGAGGTCGGCGGGCAGGTCCTCGAGATCGAGACGCCCGAGGCGCCTGTCCTCGCCGGCGAGCTGAAGGCCGCGTTCGGCGTCGCCGTGCAGGTCGTCGACGGCACGCTGCGCATCGAAGGTCAGGTCGTGCACGAGCTCGTGCCGAAGCTCATGCAGCGGTTCGGCGAGCGTGTGCAGCGCCTGCAGCTCGCGCACCCGTCGCTGCAGGACGTGTTCCTGCGCAAGACCGGCAAACGCTTCGTCGTCGCCGAGCCCGAGGTGCCCGCGAAGCATGGCAGGGGGCGCCGATGATGCGAGCGGTCAGGGCGCTGTGGCAACGCGAGGTCGTGCGCTTCCTGCGCGACCGGCCGCGGCTCGTCGGCTCGCTGCTGCAGCCGATCGTGTTCTGGGTGCTGTTCAGCGGCGCGCTGCACGGCTCGTTCAAGCCGGGCGGCATGGACTACGGGCAGTACTTCTTCGTCGGCACGCTCGCGATGATCACGCTGTTCACGGCGATCTTCGCGACGATCACGGTCATCGAGGACCGCAAGGAGGGGTTCCTGCAGGGAGTGCTCGTGTCGCCGGTGCCGCGGAGCGCGATCGCGCTCGGCAAGATCCTCGGCGGCGCGACCCTCGGCATGCTGCTCGCGATGCTGTTCCTGCTGATGGCGCCGCTGGCCGGCGTCTCGCTCGCGCCGGAGCGAGTGCTGCTCGGGCTCGGCGTGCTCGCTCTGCTCGCGGTCGCCGTGACGGGGCTCGGCTTCGCGCTCGCGTGGGTCATGGACAGCACGGCTGCCTACCACGGCATCATGATGTTGTTCCTGATGCCGATGCTGCTCTTGTCAGGCGCGTTCTTCCCGATGGAAACGGCGCACCCGCTGCTGAGCTGGGTGCGGTTCGTCAACCCGATGACCTACGGCGTCGGTGCGTTGCGGCACGCGTTCCAGGGCGAAGTGGCCGGCGTACCGTCGTTCCCGGTCTGCCTGCTCGGCACCGTCGCGTTCGCCGTCCTGACGTTCCTGCTCGGTTCCTTCGTCGTGACGCGCCGCAGCGTGCGCGACGCCGCCTGAGATCCCCATGCTCGCCGACTTCGACTTCCGTGTGCTCGCCGACGTCGACGCCTCGCTGAACGCGATCACGACCGTGCTGATCTGTGCGGGCCTCGTCGCGATCAAGCGCGGCAGGGTCGCGCTGCACAAGAAGCTCATGCTGTCGGCCGGCTGCGTGTCGGCGCTGTTCCTCGTCAGCTACGTCACGTACCACCTCAACGCGCCGCCGGTCAAGTTCACGCGCGAGGGCTGGATCAGGCCCGTCTACTACACGCTGCTGATCTCGCACATCGTGCTCGCCGCGGTGCAGGTGCCGCTGATCCTGCGCACGATGTACCTCGGCCTGAAGGACCGCCGCGAGCAGCACAAGAAGTGGGCGAAGGTCACGGCTCCGATCTGGCTCTACGTGTCGGTCACGGGCGTGCTCGTCTACCTGCTGCTCTACCACCTGTGACGACGCCGCCCGCGGCTTGCGCGCGGCATTGGCTCGGGTGAACCCCTCCGATGCTTCGATCCATGAACCGACCCCGCACGACGTTCCTGTCCCTGCTCGCCCTCGTTACCGCGGTGGCGGCCCAGACCCCGGCGAAGCCGGTTGCCGCGACCGAGACGCCCGACCTGGCCGGCAAGGTCGACGCGGTCGTGAAGCGGCATCTGCAGAAGCCGACCTGCGTCGGCCTGTCGGTCGGCGTGGCGCACGGCGGCGCCGTGGTCGCGAAGGGGTACGGGATCGCCGACGCCGAGTTCGACGTGAAGGCCGACGCCGAGACCTGCTTCCGCATCGGCTCGATCACGAAGCAGTTCACGGCCGCGCTGGTCATGAAGCTGGTCGAGCAGGGCAAGCTCGCGCTCGACGATCCGCTCGGCAAGCACGTGCCCGACTTCCCGACCGGCGGCAAGCTGGTGACCGTGCGCCAGCTGCTCGATCACACCTCGGGCATCGTGAGCTACACGGGCCTCGGCCCCGAGTGGGAGAAGAAGCAACCGCTCGAGCTCACGCACGACGAGTTGCTCGGCCTCGTCGCGGGCAAGCCGTTCGACTTCGAGCCCGGCACCGATTGGCGCTACAACAACACCGGCTACTACCTGCTCGGCGTGCTGCTCGAGAAGGTCACCGGTCGTTCCTATCCGCAGCTGATCCGCGACGAGATCGCGTCGCCGCTCGGCCTCGGCCGCACGCGCTACGATTCGAACCGCGAGCTGATCAAGAACCGCGCGCAGGGTTACGAGCACGTCGATGGCGTGCTGAGCAACGACGCGCCGCTCGGCATGAGCCAGCCCGGCGCGGCTGGTGCCTTGCTGTCGACCGGCGGCGACCTCGTGCGCTGGTCCCAGGCACTCGTCGAGGGCAAGGTCGTCACCCCGGAGTCCTATGCACGGATGGTGCAGACGACCGTGTTGCCGAACGGCCGCGACACGCACTACGGGTTCGGCCTCGGGCGCGACGAACTCGGCGGCAAGGTGCGCATCCACCACGGCGGCGGCATCAACGGCTTCAACTCGTTCCTGTTCTGGTTGCCCGACGCGGGCTTCCACGTCGCGGTCGTCAGCAACAGCGAGCGCCTCAACGCGAGGCGCGTCGCCGAGGACATCGCCTACGAAGTGCTCGGCCTCCAGCGTCCCGTGGCCGCGGACAAGCCGACCACGGCCGAACTGCGGGCGCTGATCGCCGGCGACTACACGATCGCGGACCTCGAGCTGCCGATGAGGGTCTTCGAGAAGGACGGCAAGCCGATGGCGCAGGCCGAGGGGCAGGAAGCCTTTGCGATCCTGTGGCAGGGGGAACGGGAGTTCCGGGCCGGTTTCGATCCGAGCGTGAGGCTGATTTGGAGCCAGGACGGCAAGTCGTTCGAGCTGCACCAGAGTGGCGGCGTGTTCCTGGCCAGGAAGAAGCCTTGAGGCCGGTCGCGCCGGTGCGCGGAGGAGAAGGCCATAGGAGCCAGCGGTGGTTCGCGATAGGATCCCCGCTCGTGTCGTCCCCGCCGGGCAGTCGCTGCTGGGATGACTTCCACTTCTGCCGACTGGATGGACCCGCGCCGTTGCGCGGCATGAGCAACCGCCCGCGCTCCCGACGCCCGCCGAGCCCCTGGCTCGCAAGGCACTCCGGACCCGAGCGAAGGGTGGCGCCGACAGGTGCCACTCAGCCACGACGAATGACGATTCCGGGTCCGACTACTCTCGTTCTACTCTATGGGCAAGCGTCTCTTCGTGGGCAATCTCTCCTTCCAGACCACCGAGGCCTCTCTCGAGGCCGCTTTCGGACAGGACGGCCGGAAGGTCACCAGCGTCAGCGTCGTGCAGGATCGCGACACCGGCCGTTCGCGCGGTTTTGCGTTCGTCGAGATGGCGACCGACAGTGACGCACAGGCCGCGATCAAGGCCATGGACGGAGTCGACATCGACGGTCGCCCGCTGCGCGTCAACGAAGCCGAGGAGCGCAAGCCCCGGCCGGGCGGCGGCGGCGGTGGCGGTGGAGGTGGCGGCGGTCGTCGCGGTGGTGGCGGCGGTGGCGGTGGTGGCCGCGACCGCTGGTGAGTTGCCTCGCCGTCACGCAGTCCTGCGGGCCCGGTCGCGCGTCCGAAGTTTTGACTGACAGGACTTCACCGGGCCCCCGTCGAGCGACGATTCCGGGGAGACGATGATCCATCCAACTGCGGTCGTTGCTCCCCTGGTCGCCATCGGCAGCAACGTTCGCATTGGAGCTTTCGCGTTCATCGAGGATGGAGTGACCCTCGGCGACGGCTGCGTCATCGCGAACCACGCCGTCGTGCGCACCGGCTCCGAGATCGGCCCCGGTGTCGTGATCGACAGCTACGCGGTCGTCGGCGGCCTGCCGCAGATGAAGATCGCGTGTGCAGCGGGCCGCGTGCGCATCGGCGCACGCACGATCCTGCGCGAGGGAGTCACGATCAACCGCGCGACCTCGCCCGACGCGGCGACGTCGATCGGGCAGGACTGCCTGCTGATGGCGAACACGCATGTCGCCCACGACGCGAACGTCGGCAACGGCGTCACGATGGCCAACAACGTGATGATCGCCGGACACGTGGAGATCGGCGACGGCGCGTTCCTCGGCGGTGGTGTCGGAGTACACCAGTTCGTGCGCATCGGCCGCAACGCGATGATCGGCGGCAACGCCTCGATCTCGTACGACGTCGCGCCGTTCGTCACCGCCGCGGAACGCAACGAGATCTGCGGTCTCAACCTCGTCGGACTGCGACGCAGCAAGATGTCGCCGCACGTCGTGGCCGACCTCAAGCGTTGCTATCACGCAATGTACTGCGGTCCCGGCGACCTGCGCCAGCGCGCCGAGCGCGCGCTGAGCGAACGTGAGCTCGGCACCGAGCCGGAAGGCCGGTGCTTCCTCGAGTTCTTCCTCGGCGGCAAGCGCGGCTTCGCGCGCGCGCGCAGCGAACACGTCGTGCAACCCGTGATCTGACGGAGCCTTCGCGCGCGCTTGAACCGCGGAACCGCGTCGTTTCAAGTCTGCGCATGTTCTCCGCCGTCAGGCGTGGACCCTCTTGAGCGCGCCGTCTCTGGACCGGCGCATGGCGGGACTGATGCTCGGCGCGCTAGGCGTCGTCTACGGCGACATCGGCACGAGCCCGCTCTACGCGCTGCGCGAGTGCTTCGCGAGCTCGCACGGCGTCGCCGTCGACCGCACGAACGTGCTCGGCGTCCTGTCGATGATCGTGTGGACGCTCGTAATGATCGTCTGCGGCAAGTACGTGCTCGTCGTGCTGCGCGCCGACAACCGCGGTGAAGGCGGCACCCTCGCGCTGCTCTCGCTGGCCTTCGGCGACGCGAAGGCAAGGAGCCGGCGGCGCGCTGCCCTGACGGCGCTCGGCGTCTTCGGCGCCGCGCTGCTCTACGGCGACGGCATGATCACGCCGTGCATCACGGTCATGGGCGCGATCGAAGGTCTCGAGGTCGCGACGCCGATGTTCGCGCCGTACATCGTGCCGATCAGCATCGCGGTGATCGTCGCGGTGTTCGCATTCCAGCGCTCGGGCACGGGCCGCGTCGGCGCCGTGATGGGGCCGGTCATGCTGTTCTGGTTCGCGACGCTCGCCGTGCTCGGTGTGCGCGGCATCGCGATGGCGCCCGAGGTGCTGCAGTCGCTGCTGCCGTGGCACGCGTGCGCCTTCGTGGCGCACAACGGCTTCACGGCGTTCCTCGTGATCGGCAGCGTGTTCTTGGTCGTGACCGGTGCCGAAGCACTCTATGCCGACCTGGGTCACTTCGGGCGCAAGCCGATCCGGATGGCGTGGTTCTTCGTCGCGTTCCCGGCCCTCGTGCTGAACTACCTCGGCCAAGGTGGGCTCCTGTTGAGCAACCCCGCGGGCGCCGAGAACCCGTTCTTCATGCTGGCGCCCGGATACGCGCTGTATCCGCTCGTCGCGTTGTCCGTGCTGGCCTCGGCCATCGCGTCGCAGGCGCTGATCGCCGGCACGTTCTCGATCACCTGGCAGGCGATCCAGCTCGGCTACCTGCCGCGCATGGAGGTCCGACACACGTCTCCCGACGAGCGCGGCCAGATCTACCTGCCGCACGTCAACTGGTTCCTGATGGTGTGCTGCATCGGCATCTGTATTGGCTTCGGCTCGTCGAGTGCGTTGGCTTCGGCCTACGGCATCGCGGTCACGATGACGATGCTGATCACGACGGCGCTGCTCTACTTCGCGGCGCAGCGCGTGTTCAAGTGGCACTTCCTCGGCGCCGGCGTGCTGTGCATCGGGTTCTTGCTGCTCGAGCTGCTGTTCTTCGGCGCCAACGCGGTCAAGATCGCGCACGGCGGCTGGTTCCCGTTGCTCGTCGCGGCCTGGATGTTCACGGTGATGTACACGTGGAAGACCGGCCGGCGGCTGCTCTACGAGGTGCACAGCACGCGCCTGCTCGCGTTCGACGCATTCCTCGACAGCCTGCGCCGCCAGCCGCCGGTGCGTGTGCCCGGCACGGCCGTCTACATGGCCGGCAGCCCCGAAGGCACGCCGCTGGCCCTGCTGCACAATCTGAAGCACAACAAGGTCCTGCACGAACAGGTGCTGCTGCTGACGATCGTCGTGTCGGAGGACCCGAACGTGCCGGAGGAGCAGCGTGTCCAGTACGAGAAGCTGCCGCAGGGCTTCCACCGCATCGTTGCGCGCTACGGGTTCATGCAGCGCCCGCGGGTGCTCGAGCTCGTGAGGCTCTGGAAGGAGCGCGACGTCGAGGTCCACATCAGCGACACGACGTTCTTCCTGAGCCGCGAGACGATCGTGCCGGCCAAGCGCCGACACATGACGCCCTGGCGCGCGGTGCTGTTCGCGTTCCTGTCGCGCAATGCGCAACCGGCGACGGCGTTCTTCGGCCTGCCCGTGAACCGCGTCGTCGAGTTCGGCATGCAGATCGAGTTCTGAATCGGGCTGCCCTGCGGCGCGAAGCGCGCCGCAGGGCCGACCGCTTCACCACCTTGACGCGCGCCTTCGGCGCGCCGCTACGGTCCTGAATCGGGCTGCCCTGCGGCGCGCGCGCGGGTCACTTCGCGCGCAGCGGGCGCACGATCAGGTCCTTCAGCGCGAAGTTGCTGCCTTCGCCGACGCGCGTCACGAACAGGTCGTTGTGGTGGCGGATCAGTCCGAACTCGTCGAAGCACGACACGCCGCCGCAGATCTCCATCGCGAGCACGAGCAGGTCGCTCGCGGTGCGGCTGCAGTCGACCTTGACCTTCGCGGCCTGCTCGCGCGACAGCCGGTTCTCCTCGTAGAGGCGGCAGCAGTGCATGAGCCACGTGAGCCCGCGCTCGAGCGCGATGTCCATGTCGATGATGACGTCCTGCACGCGCTGGAAGCGGCCGATCGGCTTGTCGTCGAACTGGATCCGTTCCTCGGCGTAGATCCGCGACTTGTCGAGTGCGAACGCGAGCGAGGCCAACGCGAGCGAGGCGATGAACAGCCTGCCGCCGTTCAGCGTCGTCACCATGACCTTGAAGCCTTCGTTCTCGACGCCGAGGATCGCGTCGTTGGGCACGGTCACGTTCTCGAACATGATCGAGCCGGTCGAGGACTGCTCCCAGACCTTCTTGCCCTGCATCTCCTGGTAGAAGACGCCCGGCTGTTGCATCGGCACGACGAAGCACGTGGAGCGCTTGCCGTTCTGGCCCGCTGGGTTCGTCAGCGCGTGGACGATCACGTGGCTCGCCCAGCGGGCATTCGTCGACCAGCACTTCTCGCCGTTGATCACCCACGAGCCACCCTTGCGCACGGCCGTGACCACCGGGTTCGCCGCGTCGCTGCCGCGGCCCGGCTCGGACAGGCCGAACACGAACATGCGCTCGCCGCGCGCGAGCGCGGGCAGGTGGGCCTTCTTCTGCGCATCGGTGCCGCAGAGCTGCAGTGGCTTCGCGCCGAGCGAGATCGCGGCGCCCGGTGTGATGGCGACCGACTGGCTGTGGTAGCCGATCGCGAGCCCCATCAACACGAGGTCGGTGTGGTCACCTCCCTGGCCGCCGTACTGCTCGGAGATCGGCAGCCCGAACAGCCCGAGTTCGCCCATCGCGCGCAGGCACGAGTCGGGCACGAGGACGTGGTCGCGTTCCCACTTCAGCAGGTGTGGGGCGATCTCGGCGTCGCCGAAGTCCCGCACGGTCTCGTAGAACGTGAACTTGTCGTCGCTGACGAGGTCCTTCAAGTAGGTGTCGATGCGGCGGGTCATTTCGCGAGAGTAGCGCGACAACGGCTCGCAGGCGATCGGTGCGCCGGGACAAACGTGCGCCCCGTAGTCGGGGGGCTGCCGGTCGCCTCGTTTCAGCGGCCCGGCGATCCTTCGGGAGCCTTCGGCGCTTCGGCCTTCGGCGCGAGCGCGTCGAGGAAGACCTGCGCGGCGCGGTTCTCGGGCGCGATCTCGAGCACGCGCCGGAACGTCGTGATCGCGGCGTCCGACTTGCCCGAGAAGCGCAGGTTGTAGCCGCGGACGAGATGCGCCTGGGCGTCGTAGAGCTTGATGTCGAGGTAGCGATCGAGCGCCGCCATCTGCTCGTCGAAGACCTTCGGATCGCCATAGCTGAGCCGCTTGTCGGTCTCGGCCGTCGCGAGGCCTGGATCGAGCCGCAGCCCTTCCGCGATCAGGAAGGCCGCGAAGTGATAGTCGCCCGTGGCGAACACCGCGTCCGCCATCACGAAGTGCACCGAAGCATCGTCGGGTGCATAGCTGCGCGCCTTGCCGTAGGCCTCGACCGCTTCGGGAAAGCGCCCCGCCTTGAAGTAGTAGTCGCCGAGCTCGACGTACTTCTTGGCCAGGTTCTCGGGCGCCACGTCGCCACGGACTTCGCGCGGCTCGCCGGGGTCGCCCGCCGAGCTCGGCACGCCGCCGCTGCCGGCCGCGACGGACTCACCGGGGGCAGCCTCCTCGACGACCACGGAGCCGCCTGGCACGTACAGGTAGGTCGGGCAGTAGGTCGTGCTCGGGTACCACCAGTAACTGCTCGAGGCGTAGTACGGGTAGGCCCAGTTGTTCCACCACCAGCCCGAGTAGCAGTGGTTCCAGTAGTACGAGCTGTAGCTGACCCACGGGTACCACAGGGACCAGCTCCAGCAGCCGCCGTAGAGCGACCAGTAGCTGTGGCATCCGTGGTAGTAGCCGTAGTGATACGGGTCGCACCACGAGTGCCAGCCGTTGCCGTAGGCGTGGTTGCCGTAACTGCTCGACACGCGACCGACCGCGCCGCTCCTGATCGGCGCACCCGTGCGCGGCTGGAGCCGCGGCGAGTCGGCGCTCGGAACGAGCCGCGGGTTCTTCATGGCGGTGGCATCCGGCGACCTTGCACCGGGGACGATGCCCTTGTTTCCTCTCGCGCCGCGCGAGTCGCGCGGTGCATAGCGTTCGGCCGCCGGTGCGCTGCGAATGGCCTTCCCAGGCTTGGCTGCGACGGTTCGATCGCTCGGTGCCACGGCCGGCGAGTTCTTGTGCGCGTTGGGCCGCGTTGCCTGGTAGCGCGTGTCGATGGGTTGGGAGCGAGGCTTCGTCGAGGAGTAGCGAGTGTCGATGGGCTGCGTGCGAGGCTTCCCGACCTGGTTCGTCTGGCTCGTCGAGCGCATGCGTCCCTGTGGGCTGCTCTGGTCCGGGCTGTTGCGGTAGCCACCTGCCGGAGACTCGACGGAAGGCCTCGCGACGCCGTCACCGCTCTGGCGCGGCGCTGCCGACGTGGGCTTCGGGCTTGTATCGCTGGGCTGGTATCGCGGAGCAGGCGCAGGCGCCCCTCGCGGCGACGGGGCGTCGGTTCGCGTCACCACGCGCGGCGTGTTCTTGCTCGAGCCAGACGCCGATGTGCGGGGTGCCGGAGTGTACGGCTGCGAACGAGGCGCTGCGGTGGATCGTGCCGCGGGCGTGGACCGCGGTGCTGGAGCCGCGCTGGGGGCCGATCGCGCCGGCGCCGACTGACGCGAGGGGCTTGCGGACGGTGCCGCCGAGGGGCGCGGTGCAGGGGCGCTGGCTCGTGGTGCAGGTGACGATGCTCTGGGGGCTGGCGAGGATCGCGCGCCACTGCTGGGCGATGACCGGGGGGACGACTTCCCGCCGCCACCGCCGCCGCGTTGCGCCATTGCGGGAACCGCGAACAGAAGGAGGGCGGCCAGTACGAAAAGGGGTCGTGCGAACATGAATCCTCAGCGTCGTTGCGAGCAGAATGCGCCAGCAACAAGGATACCGGAATCGCCAGGTTTCATGTGGCTGTGCTACAAGCGATTGCGCGCGTCCCGGCGATGTACCGAGGCCGCAATGGCAACGTTTGTCTCGCCCCCAAGACACGACCTTGCCTCGCCGGGGGTGCACGCGCGCCCGGGAAAGTCACGTTCGCATGCTTCAAACCGGGACAGGGGCTCGCGCTGATCCGAGCCCCGCGTGGACTGGGTGCCCTGAGGGAGGTGGGCCGTGAAAGAAGACTGATGGTTTGCGTGGACCGCCCCCGGAGAGCGCAATCCAGTTGGGGGAGCACAGACGCGAACATGCAACGGGCAGGCGCAGGTCCACGCAAACCACCAGTTCCCAGCCGCGCTTGCACGGAAGACGCCGACATCCATCAGGGCACTCAGTTCGCCTTTGTTCCGCTCCACCGGGTGGCAAGACTATGTCCATGAGGTTCCTGGTGAAGCTGTTCTTCCGCGGGCTCGCTGCCATCCTCCCGTTGGCCCTCACCGGCTACCTGGTCTACGCCGCGGTGGTTGCGGGCGAAGCTCTGCTGCGCAGCCTGGTTCTGCTGTTCCTGGACGAGGATCGCTACTTGCCCGGAATGGGGTTCGTGCTGTCGATCGCCCTGCTGATGGTGATCGGGCTGCTCATGTACTCCTTCGTCGTGCGGCAGATCTACCTGTTCGCCACTGCCTTTCTCGAGCGGATCCCGGTCGTCAAGTCGGTCTACGGCATGCTCGCCGACGTCGTCCGGCTGTTCGCCAGCGCCGAGGAGCGCCCGTTCCGCAAGGTCGTGCTCGTGACGCGGGTCGAGGGCGTTGGCCAAATCGGGTTCGTCACGCGCGATGACTTCTCGGACCTCGAGGCGATCGGCTCGGGACAGGTCGCGGTCTACCTGCCGATGAGCTACCAGCTCGGCGGCTTCACGGTGATCGTGCCGCGGGAGCAGGTCCGGGAGATCCCGATGTCCGTCGAGGAGGCGCTGCGCTTCTGCGTGACGGCCGGCGTCGCGCGACACGAGAAGTGAGCCGGCCCAGGGACTGGCGAGAAGGTTCGCGCTGCTGCACGCTGGGTCCGTAAGATCCGCCGTTCCCCATGCGTTACGCACTCGCCGCTGTCGTCCTCGTCCTCGGGCCGCTCGCCGCGCAGGATTCCGAGGATCCCTATGCGATGGACTATGGCCCCTGCCTGATGACGACGTTCGAGGGGGGCGGACTCGCTGGCACCACGGAGAAGGGCCTCGTGATCCGGCTCGGCAAGGCGGGCGCAGTCGCGTTCGACACGGAACTGCTGCGGATGTCGGCGGCGTGGACCGAGGGCTGGTTGCGCCTCCGCGGCACGGCCTACGACGGTTCCCATGGACCGATGCCGCGGCTGCGCGGCCGCAAGATCGCGGAAGTGAAGGTCGGGCCCGGCTGGGCTCACGATGGCGACCTCGGCGACCCGCGCGCGATTCCGCATGGACCGTTGCCGCGCGAATGGGGCGTCTACCGCGGCCTGTGGCTGCACGGTGACCGTGTCGTGGTCGGGTATCGCGTCGGTGACATGGACGTCCGGGAGGCCTACGGCGCGGAGGCCGACGGCCTGATCGTCACGCGAACGATCGAGCTCGGGCCTTCGGCTCGACAACAGCTCATGGTGGTCGGGGACTGCCCCGCGACGGCGGTGGTCGACCACGCATCCGACGATGCGAAACCACCGGGTGTGTTGTTGAGCTGGATGGGCGACGTCACGGAACTCGTCGAGCTCGCCACGACGACGAAGGGATGGGACGCGCTCGCGATGGGCGCGCCGTCGCGCGGCGACTACCTCGATGCGGCGAGCGGCACCGGTGCTTCGATCGCGTTCGTGCCGGGCTTCGCGCGCGCACGCGGCCGCAAGGCGCCGGCTCGCGGCGTCCTCGAGACCGCCGAGAGCCTGCGCCTGCCGGTGCTCGCCGATGGCGAGGCCTGCGCGAACGAAGACGACCCGCAGCGTTCCGTCTGGTTCGACAAGCACCGCGTCGGTGACCGCGACACGGACCACGGCCGCTTTCTCGTCGACCTGCAGAAGGTCGTCGACGTGACGCGCGTCAGCACGTTCACGTGGCACTCCGGCAGCCGCAGCACGCAGAAGTACGATCTGTTCGGCAGCGACGCCGAGCGCCCCGATGCCGCCGCCAAGGACCCCGCCGCGGCCGGGTGGACGAAGATCGCGGAAGTCGACAGCAGCTCACTCGGTCAGGGCGACAAGCACGGCGTCAGCATCGCGAAGGCGAACGGCCTCGGTCGCTTCCGTCACCTGCTGTTCTCGGTGCGCAGCGGAGGCGCGTTCTTCACCGAGATCGACGTGTTCGCCGACACGATGCGCGCGCCCGTCGACGCCGTCGGCCGCAGCGCGCAGCACTTCGCATGCGCGCTGCGCGGCGAGCCCGGTGCAACGCTCGAGGTCGACGCGGGGCAACGCATCGTGATGCGCGTGCCGCCGCACAAGAACACGCTGCGTGTGCAGCTCGCGATGGCCGCCGGCGACGAGAAGCAGATCGCGGCGGCGAAGCCTGCGCTGCTCCTCGGCGGCGCCGTGGCGGCGCTGCCGAGCAAGCCCGGCAAGGCGCTGTGGGGCGATGCGATCGTCACGAAGGGCAGTCGCGGCGCCGACGACGGCCCGTTCGCGGTCGACACGATCGCGATCCCGTTCGGCAACCGGTTCGGCTCGCGCATGCGTACCGGTGCGTTCGACCTGTTCGACGACAACCGCGCGGCCGTTTCGACGTGGAACGGCGACGTCTGGATCGTCAGCGGGATCGACGACGACCTCGACGCGCTGTCGTGGCGCCGGTTCGCGACGGGTCTGTTCGATCCGCTCGGCCTGCGCATCGTCGATGGCGTGGTCCACGTGCTCGGTCGCGATGGCATCACGCGCTTGCACGACGAGAACGGCGACGGCGAGGCCGACTTCTACGAGTGCTTCAACAACCAGGTCTACATCACGGCGGCCTTCCACGAGTTCGCGTTCGACCTGCAGACCGACGCCGAGGGCAACTTCTACTTCGCGAAGGGCGCGCCGGTGAACCCGGGCGGTCGCGGCTTCATGAAGATCGCGCCGCACCACGGCGCGATCCTGAAGGTCAGCAAGGACGGCTCGCGCATCGAGACCGTCGCGACCGGCCTGCGCGCGCCGAACGGCATCGGCGTGTCGCCGAAGGGCGTCGTGACGTCGGGCGACAACGAGGGCACGTTCATGCCGCGCTGCCGGTTGAACTGGATCGAGAAGCCGGGCTTCTACGCCGGCGTCAAGGACACCGCGCATCGCACGCCGGTGCCGGACCAGCCCGACCTGCCGCTGTGCTGGATGCCGATGGAGGTCGACAACAGCAGCGGTGGCCAGGTCTGGGTGACCGGTGCCGGCTGGCGCGACCTGCAGGGCCGGCTGCTGCATCTCTCGTACGGCACGTGCTCCTCGTACCTCGTGCTCGAGGAGCGCGTCAACGGACAGATGCAGGGCGGCGTCGTGCGCCTGCCCGCGAACTACTCGTCGAGCTGCATGCGCGGCCGCTTCTCGACCAAGGACGGTCAGCTCTACGTGATCGGCCTCAAAGGGTGGCAGACGAGCGCGGCGCGCGACGGCGGCTTCCACCGCGTGCGGCGAACGGACAAGCCGCTCGGCCTGCCGACCGCGCTGCGCACGTGTGCGAAGGGGGTCTACCTGACCTTCGACGAGCCGCTCGATCCCGCGAGCGCGGCCGATCCCGAGAGCTACGGCGTCGAGATCTGGAACTACCTCTATTCGCCGAACTACGGCTCGCCCGAGATCTCGCTGCTGCATCCCGAGCGCCGCACGGACCAGGACAAGCCGAACCGCGATGCGCTCCGGATCACGGCCGCCACGCTGTCGCCCGACAAGCGCACGGTGTTCCTCGCGATCGACGGCATGCGGCCCGTGCACCAGATGAAGGTGACCTGGGACCTCGACCGCAAGGACAGGCCCGCGATGAAGGGTGAGCTGCACAACTCGATCCACGCGCTGGCCGAGGATCCGGGGTTCCCGGCCGGGCGCTGAGCCGATGGTGCTGTGCGCAGTCTCGTTGGCCGCCGTGCTGCTGGGCTCTGGGCCGCAGGACGCGCCCGCTGCGCCGCAGGAGCCGCGCGCGCGCGGCGCGAAGGTCACGTTCGAGCGGCTCGCGGCACCCGATCAGAAGCCCGTCGTGCACAGCCAGCTCGCGCGGCTCTTGTCGCTGGCCGTCGAACGCGGCGAGACGCCGAGCCCGTTCGTGCCGGCCGGTACGTTCCGCGCCACCTACCGCGCGATCGTCGCGCTGCCCGCGCGCGACCGGTTCCACTTCCGCATCGAGGGCCGCGGGTCCGTGCAGCTCTCGTGCAACGACGAAGTCGTGCTGGAGGGTGCACTGCGCAGCGCCAAGCCGCTCGAGACCACGCAGCCGGTCCGACTCAAGAAGGGTGACAATCAGCTGCGGCTCGTGTTCGAGAACGGGGCGATGGGGGACGGGCAGTTCCGGCTGTTCTGGTCGGGGTCCGACTTCGGCTTCGAGCCGATCGCACCCGAACAGCTGCAGTGGGCGAGCGGCGATCCGGAAGTCGCGGCCGGCGAGCAGCTGCGTGAAGGCCAGCAGCTCTTCGCCGAGCGCCGTTGCGCGCGCTGCCACGAATTCGAGGAGCGCCGCATCGGCGAGTCCGCGTTCGCGGAGCTCGATGCGGCGGGTCCCGACCTGCGCACGGTCGGGGCGCGCTTGCAACAACCGTGGATCGCGGCGTGGTTGCGCGATCCGAAGCAGTTCCGTGCCGATGCGACGATGCCGCGGCCCGCGTTCGAGAAGCCGCAGGACGCCGACGACCTCGCGGCCTGGCTCGCGGCGTCCGGGTCGCCGCCGGCGGGCGTCGGGTTCGCGGCCGACGCGGCGGCGAACGGAGCGATCCGCTTCCTGCAGCTCGGTTGCGTGGCGTGCCACCCGGCTCCGGGCCAGAAGCCCGAAGCCGCGGACGACCGGATCGCGATCGACTTCGTGCCGCGCAAGTGGCACGCGCCGGCACTCGTGGCGTGGCTGCAGGATCCGCGGCGCGATCACGCACATGCGCGCATGCCGGACTTCATGTTGTCGCGCGACGATGCGTCGAACCTCGCCGCGTGGCTGCTCGCGACACCTGCCGAGCCGCTGCCGGCGAGTCGCGGCGACGCGCAGCGCGGCAGGAACCTCGCGCAGCGTCACGGCTGCGTGCTCTGCCACGCGCTCGCAGACCCGCTCGAGCAGCTGCGCCCTGCCCGGCTGCGCAACCTCGACGTGGCGCGCGGATGCCTCGGCGACGAGCCCGGCCGGCGCCGCGCGCCGGATCACGGCCTGTCGGCCGAGCAGCGGGCCGCCGTGCGCGCGTTCCTGCCGTTTGCTGCCGAGGCGCCGTTCCGGCTGGCCCCGGCCGACTTCGCGGCCCGCCACCTTCGCGCCGACCGGTGCACGGCGTGCCACGGGCTCGATGGCGAGCCGTCGCGCTGGGCGCGCTGGGCGACCGAGGCGTCGAAGGATGCGCCGCTGCCGCAGGACCAGGACCCGATCGCGCAGGGTGTGCCGGCGCTGACCTGGGTCGGCAGCAAGCTGCAGCCGTCGTGGATCGCGCGCTTCGTGCAGGGACAGGAGAAGTCGCCGCGGCCGTGGCTGCACGCGCGCATGCCGGCGTTCCACGCGCATGCTGCGGCGATGACGAGCGGGCTCGTGCGCGAGCACGGCTACGGACCGGCTGACGAGCCACCGGTCCCGAGCAAGGCGCAGGCCGTGATCGACGGCGAGCGCCTGATCGCGATGGGCACGGGCTTCGGTTGCGTGCAGTGCCACGCAGTCGGCGACAAGCCCGCGGTGCAGGTCTTCGAACGCGCCGGCATCGACCTGATCACCGCGCGCGGCCGGCTGCGACACGAGTACTACACGCGCTGGCTGCAGGATCCGCCGCGGCTCGATCCCAGTGCGCGCATGGTGAAGTACACGGACCAGAAGGGCCGCACGCAGTTCACCGAGGTGCTCGGCGGCGATGGCAAGCAGCAGTTCGAGGCGATCTGGCAGTACCTCGGCAGCCTGCAGGCGACGCGGCGGTGAGTCGCAGGCGCGTGACGGGTAAGGTGTGCAGATGTCCGCGCCGCGTCCTGCCAGGTCCGTCTCCGATTCGGGAAAGGGCATCCCTGCGGCTCCGCCGTGGGTCGACCTGAGACTCGACGGCAACCAGGGCCGCGCGCCGTCCGCCTCGTTCTTCGACGGCATGTTGCGCGATCCCGAGCTGTTGCGCTGCTACCCTCTCGACGACCGGCTCGAACGGACGCTTGCCGACCTGCACGGACTGCCGGTCGATCGCTTCTTCGTCGGCGCGGGCGCCGACGACGTGCTCGATCGCCTCTGCCGCACGTGCCTCGAGCCCGGGCGCGAGGCGATCCTGCCCGTGCCGACGTTCGAGATGCTCGAGCGCTACGTGGCGCAGTCGGGCGCTCTCGCGAAGACGGTGCCGTGGCTCGAAGGCGCATGGCCGCGGCAGACGGTGCTCGAATCGCGCTCGCCCAACACGGCTCTCGTCGCGATCGTGTCGCCGAACAACCCGACCGGTCTCGTCGCGTCGGTTGCCGACGTGCATGCGGTCTGCACCGCGTTCCCGCAGGCCCTCGTGCTCGTCGATGCGGCCTATGCCGAGTTCGGCGGCGAAGACCTCACGCGGACCGCGGTCGCGTACGACAACGCGGTCGTCGTGCGCACGTTCAGCAAGGCCTTCGGGCTCGCGGGCCTTCGCGTCGGCTACGCGATCGCATCCCCTCGCATCGTCGGCTGGCTGCGCAGCGTCGGCAGTCCGTTCACGTGTGGCACCTGGAGCCGCGCGGCCGCGATCCACCGGCTCGGCACGGGCCGCGACGAGGTGCGCGCCTACGTGCAGGCGATCGAAGCCGAACGCATCGAGCTGCGTGCGGCGTTGCAGGCGCTCGGACTCGACGTGCTGCCGTCGGCCGGCAACTTCGTGTTCGTGCGCAGCGACGATCCGACCTGGTTGCGCGATGCGTTGAGCGGACTCGGCATCGCGGTGCGCGCATTCCCGGCGGGTGTGCGCATCACGCTGCCCGGCGACAAGACGGCGTTCGCGCGGCTCGTCGCGGCGCTCGCGGCCGCCGTGCAGCCGAAGGCGATGCTGCTCGACCTCGACGGCGTGCTGGCGGACATCGAGGGCCGCCGTGCGCTGGCGAGTGCCGACGACCTGCAGGCTCTGGCGGCCGTGCTGCCGCTTGGCGTCGTCACGAACTGCCCGCGTCGTCTCGCCGAGTCGGTGCTCACGCGACACGGGCTCATGCCGCACGTGCGCGCGCTCGTCGCGGGCGAGGACGGTCCCGGCAAACCGGATCCGGCGCTCGTGCGCCTCGTGCTGCAGCGGCTCGGGTGCACGGCCGCGTGGATGCTCGGCGACAACGCGAGTGACTTCGAGGCGGCGCGTCGTGCGGGCGTCGTGCCGCTCGCGATCGCGAACGGTGGCATCGCGGGACCGCGCGAAGCGTCGTCCCGGCGCGGCGCGGCCCGCGTCGTCGACGGCCTCGCGGAGCTACGGCAGCTGCTGGCCCGGCTCCTGCGGTCCTGAGCTCCGCCTGCCGCCGAAGCTGGCCAGCAGCGTGCGCAGCAGCGGCACCGAGACGGGTTTCGGCAGCACTTCGTCCATGCCGGCCTGCAGGCACGAACGGCGGTCCTCGGGCGTCGTGTTCGCGGTCAGCGCGATGATCGGCACGCGACTGCCCGAGTCGCCCTCCTGCTCCCGGATGCTCGTCGTCGCTTCGAGGCCGCTCATCACGGGCATCTGCATGTCCATCAGGATCAGATCGAACGGCTCGGTCGCGAACATCTCGCAGCAGATGCGGCCGTTCTCGGCGATCCTGACTGCGTGGCCGTCGCGCTGCAGGATGCGCTCGATCAGTTTCTGGTTCAGCGGGTTGTCCTCGGCCACGAGGATGCGCAGCGGCTGCGCCTTGCCCGGGCTCACGACGGCGGGCGCCGGCGGCGGTGCCTGCGCAGCGTCGGCCTGCTCCGGCTGCAGCAGCGACGTCATGCGCACGGCGAGCTCGCGCGCCGAGACCGGCTTCGTCAGGTAACCGAGGAAGTGGCTCGCGCGGCAACGCGCGGCTGCGTGGCCGAGGTCCAGGAACGACGTGACGACCAGGACCGGGCGCACGCGCTTCGCTCCGAGCGGCAGCGCGGCGCAGATGTCGGCGTCGTTGTCGCGGTCGTCGAGCAGCACGACGTCGTGCTCGCCGAGCGGCGGCAAGGCGGCGAGACCGCGGTGGTCGTCGACGACCATGGTCTCGACTCCGAGGCGCCGGCCGAGCGCCGCGATCGCTTGCTGCATCGAGGACGAACGGCTGATCAGCAGGAGCCGGCTCTGCGGTGGCAGCGCCGGCGGCGGCGGCAGCGGGCTCTCGCACGTTGTGATCGGCACGCGGATCGCGAACGTCGTACCGGTGCCCGGCGTGCTGTCGACCTGGATGATGCCGCCCATGAGCCGCACCAGGCGCTCCGTGATCGAGAGGCCGAGGCCGGTGCCCGCGAAGCGCCGTGTGATCGTGCTGTCCGCCTGCGTGAACGGCGTGAAGATCGCCTTGAGGCGGTCGTGCGGGATGCCGACGCCGGAGTCCTGCACGAGGATCTCGACCTCGTGAGCGTTGTCGAGCACGCTCGCGCGCGAGATGCTGACGCGCACGTAGCCTTCTTCCGTGAACTTGATCGCGTTGCCGACCAGGTTCGTGAGGATTTGCCGCAGTCGCACGTCGTCGACGCTGTAGCCGCGCGACAGCTCGGGAGCCAGCTCGACGGTCAGCTCGAGTTCCTTGCCCTCGATGCGCGACGTGAGCGGGCGCATCGCATCGAGCACGACCGTCTCGAGGTCGATCGGGATCGGCGAGAGCTCGAACTTGCCCGCTTCGATCTTCGACAGGTCGAGCACGTCGGTGAGGATGCCGAGCAGGCTCGAACCGGCGCTGCGGATCACGCCCAGGTACTCGCGCACCTCGCGCGGATCCTCGGCTTCCATCGCGAGGTCCGTCATGCCGAGCACCGCGTTCAGCGGCGTGCGGACCTCGTGGCTCATGTTCGCGACGAACGTCGACTTCGCGTGCGTCGCGGTCTCGGCGAGTTGCAGCGCCCGGCTCAGGTCCGCCGTGCGCAGGCGCACCTCCTGATCACACCGTTCCTTGACGTTCTCGAGCGTCGCATTGCGGTCCTGGATCTCGACCAGCAGCGTGTTGTAGGCGCGCGCGAGCGTGCCGACCTCGTCGTGCGCGGTGGCGTCCGCGCGCACCGTGAAGTCCTTCATCAGGTCGACACGCTGTGTGGTCCCGAGGAGGTTCGTCATCGGGCGCAGCAGGCGCGCGCCGAGCCAGTACGTGACGAGGCCCAGCACGGCGACTGCGATCGCGGCGCAGAGCGCGAGCGTTCCTGCGTAGCTGCCGAGGTGCGACCGCAGCGGCTCGCCGGACGAGCGCACGAGCACCATGCCGCGCAACGCGTCGCCATTCTGCGCGTACGGCATTGGCGCCGAGCCGATCCAGTCGCCGCCGGCATCGAACGTCGACGACGAGGTCGCAGGCAGCAGTGACGGATCCCCGGCCGAGGCGAGGCGCGCGCCGTCGTGCGCGTAGATGGCGGCCGCTTGCAGCTGCAGCGTCTGCGTGACGTTGCCGAGGAAGTCCGCGACGCCCCGCGGCTCGGAGGCCTGCAGGCTGTTCGCCGCGTGGGCCGCGACGAGACGCGCGTGTGCTTCGAGGCTGCTGCGCCGGCCTTGCTCGAGCGTCGCGCGTTCGCGCACGTACGCGGCGACGCCGAGGCAGCAGAACACCAGCAGTGCCAGCAGCGAACACGACCCGGTCATGCGCAGGCGCAGAGACGTACCCTGTCGCTTCATTGGGCACGCACCAGCGCCGATGCCTGGTGTGTCCGCGACGCACTTCGACTCGCGCCCGGCAAAACCGTCGCGGTGCCGAGTGGCCACAACGGCCATCGTACGGCGGGGTTCGGCGCGTGCGAGGAAAGCGTTCGCATCGCCCCCCTCATCGGCGCGCGAGTTTGTGGTCTTGACTGGCCGGGAAGGTGTTGCGTGAAAGTGTCGTGGATCGCGACACGCTCGGCAGCGCGTCCGGCAGGCGAGAATCGCGCTGGTGCCGAACCCGCCTTGGCGCCGGTCGATCGGCGCGTGTGCGCTATCGCGCGCCCGCTATCGCGCGCCCGCCGCGACCAGTGCGCGCGCCAGATACTCGTATTGAGCGCGCGAGTTGTAGGCCTGCGGCGCGATGCGCACGAGGCGCAACGGCGGCTGCGGCCAGCGCATGACCGGCACCTCGATGCGGTGCTCGTCGAACAGGCGCACTTGCAGCGGATCGAGTCCGTGCGGCGGCACGAGCGGTGCTTTGGACGGCGGCAGCTCGACGGCAGCGAGCGAACCGATCATCGCGGGCGGCGCCGCGGGTTTCGCACCGAGCGCCGTGCAGAGCAGATCGCGCCCGACCAGCGCGAGCTTGCGGTTGTGCGCCTGCAGCTCCTGCACGCCGCCGGGCAGCAGCGAGCCGAGGAACTGCAACGCGGTCGGAATGCACAGGAACGGGGTGAAGTCGTCGGTGCCCGTGAAGTCGAACTCGAGCCGGAAGCGCGAACGGTCCGTGCGCCTGCTGTTCGCGCCGTGGCTGATCGACAGCGGTCGGATCAGCTGCTGTCGGTCGCGGCGCACGTGCAGCAGCGCCGAGCCCTTCGGCGTGCAGAGCCACTTGTGGCAGTTGCCAGTGTAGTAGGCGGCTCCGAGCCGCTCGAGGTCGAGCGGCAGCATGCCGGGCGCATGCGCGCCATCGACGAGCGTGTCGATGCCGCGTTCGCGCAGCGTGTGCACGATCGGCTCGATCGGCAGCACGAGCCCCGTCGGGCTCGTGACGTGGTCGATCAGCAGCAGCTTCGTGCGGTCCGTGACGAACGCGAGCACGCTGTCGACGACCTGCCGCGGGTCCTGCAGCGGGAACGGGATCGGCGCCGTCACGACGCGTGCGCCGGCCCGGGCCGCGGCGAAGTCGAGCGCGTTGCGGCACGCGTTGTACGCGTGGTCCGTCGTGAGCAGTTCGTCGCCGGGTCCGAACTGCAGCGAGCGCAGGACCGTGTTGACGCCCGTGGTCGCGTTCGCGACGAAGGCGAGGTCGTCCGGATCGCAGCCGACGAAGCGCGCGAGTTCGTGCCGGGCCGGATCGAGCAGCTTCTCGAGCTCGCGGTGCAGGAACAGCACGGGTTCGCGTTCCATGCGGGCTCGCAGCTCCTGCTGGTGCTGCAGCACGACGCGCGGGCAGGCGCCGAAGCTGCCGTGGTTCAGGAACACGACCTGCGGATCGAGATCCCAGTGCGACGCGAGCGGGGACGGGGCCGGCAGCGTCATGCGTGCACCGGCGCCCGTTGCTGGCCGGCCAGCACGGCTGCCTCGTGCGCGAGCAGCCACTGTTTGCACGCGAGCCCGCCGCCGAAGCCCGTCAGGCTGCCGTCCTTGCCGATCACACGATGGCACGGCACGACGATCGGGATCGGGTTCCGGCCGTTCGCCGCACCGACCGCGCGAGTCGCCGCAGGCCTGCCGATCCGCCGCGCCTGCTGCTGGTAGCTGCGCGTCTCGCCGAACGGGATCGCGATCAGCGCGTCCCACACCGCGAGCTGGAACGCCGTGCCCTCGGGCAGAAGGGGCAGCGTGAACTGCCGCCGCTTGCCTTCGAAATACTGCTCGAGCTCGCGCGTGAGACCGTCGCACTGGCCTGCATCGCGATGGACGGGAGCGCGGGCCGGCTCGCGGTGCCGTGTGCCCTCGCCCGGCAGGTGGATGCGCACGACGGCGCCGTCGTCCCGTACGACGAGTCGCAGGCTGCCGATCGGCGAAGAGAGCGTTCGCGTGTAGAGCATCGGTTCGATGCTCTCACAGTAGCGCGCCGATCGCCGCGCGGCGACCGTCACTGCCGTCACTGGACGGCGACGGCCACGCGCACGACAGGGGCGGCGAGTTTCTCGGACGAGGGTTCGCCTTCCTCGAGGCGCAGGTACGGCTGGCCCAGGATCGGGCCCGCTGCCGAGAGCCGTTGCGCCTGCATCGCCTCGCGCAGCTGCCGTTCCCCGGTGGCGAGCTTCTCGTCGAGCGAGCCCGAGGGCGGCCAGACCTCGAGCCAGCGTCCGGCCGGCACTTCGCGGATCTGCCAGTCCTGCGGCGCCTGCAGCGCTGCCTGGCCGCTGCGCTGGCGGAACGGCGCGGCGATCCACGCCTTGCCGTCCTGCTGCCAGAAGATCGGGAAGCCGGCGATCAGCTGCTTCTGCTTCTCGAGCTCTGCGTGCACTGGGCGATACGCGGCGGCGCGCGCGGCCCAGTTCTCGGGGTCCGCGATGCAGACCCAGCGTGTGGCCTTCACCTCGACGAGGACCGGCACCGGCGACCGCGCTTCGGCGGCGATGCGCATGCGCTGCTTGCTCTCGTCCTTCTGTCCAGTCGGCGGCGCGAAGAAGTCATTGGCCCAGTCGATGTCGCCGAACACGAAGTCGACTTCGCAGGCGCCGAGTCCCTCGAGCTCGAGCCGCTTCGCGATCCACGTCGAGGGCGTGCGCAGGTAGTCGACGATCCGCACCTCGCCCGGGGCGCCCGCGAGCAGCTCCGGCAGCAGGCTCCGTTCGCGCAGGCGCAGCCGGTACGGCGGGCCCGCGGCCTGGCCCAGCTCGAACTCGTTCGGCCCGAGGCGGCGGCAGCCGGTCGCGCGGTGCAGCGGCCCGAACGCGGCGGCGTCGAGCAGCGTGCGGAACCGGCGCACGCGCGCGGTTTCGGCGGCAGTCGCCTCGGTCGCCGAGTTGTTGCCGAGGCGCGAGACCGAGTCACCGAGCAGCAGGTAGTTGCCGTCCGGGCCCTGCACACGCAGCTTGTCGGGCAGCATCGCGAACAGGCGCACTTCGGCGCCGCCTTCGCAGCGCAGCTTGGCCGCGACGCGGTCCATGTGGCCGCGCAGCGGCGCGTGGCACTCGTCGATCACCGCCGCCACGAGGTCGCGCTCGGCGATCGCGGCGAGGTCGACCGCTCGCGCGCTGGCCGCAGCCGATTGCGCGCCGCCGCCGCCGCACGCGTGGAGAAGCGACGCGGCGGCGACCGTCAGAGCCGCGATCCCGCGTCGGATCGGCTGCGTTCGAAGATCTTTCGCCACGCCTTGACGTCGTAGCCGTAGTCCGTGCCGCCAGCAAGGTCCTGCAGCGCCTTGCGCGCGTGCAGGCGCACGTTCTGCACGGTCTCCTGGGGGCCGAGCAGCTCGATCAGATCGGTCGCGTGATCCTGCGCGTTCATGCGCGCGAGCGCGACGCTCGCGGCCATGCGGACGCGCGGCGTCGGGTGCTTCAGGAAGCCGCTGACGAGCGCTCCGTTCGCGGGATCGCGCGCGAGGCCGATGCCGCGCACCGCCGTGACGAGCACGCCGACCGGCACCGAGTCCTTGCGCTCGGTCAGGAACCGCCGCCAGATCCTCTGGATCTCGTCGCCGTGATTGCTCATCGGCTGGAGGCGGTAGAGGGCCCATGCCGCCTGCACGCGCCCGTCCTCCGGGTGGTCCTGCTTCTCGACGATCGCTGCGAGCACACCGGGAGGCGTCGCGGGCGACCGCAGCATCGCGAGTCCGAGCACCGCGTGATCGACCACGTGCGGGTCGGACAGCTGCGCGCCCTGCAGGATGATCGGCATCATCTGCAGCTGCTCCGAGAAGCCGAGCGCGGCCAGCGCGATCGCCTGCTGGTTCGGTTGGCTGCCGTCGGCGGCCAGCGCCTGCAACCGGCGGAAGTTGGCGCCGCGTTCGTCGCTGCGCGGGTCCTCGCCGGGCGCAGGCTCGGGCCTGAGCTCGCCTCCGGCGATCGTGCTCTTCTGCGAACCCTGGTCGAGCACCATGTCGCGGATCGACCGTTCGAGCCGTTCGGCCTGCTGGTCGGCGCGCATCTCGCCCTGGTTGGAGAGTGCCTGCACGTAGCTGTCGATGGCCTGGTCGAGCCGCACGAGCACGCCGTGGATGTCGCGCCGGCGATCGTCGGCTTGCTGGAGGGCGCGTTCGCGTGCGGTTTCGTCTGCCTCCGCAACCGGCTCGCGCTTCAGCGGGGGGGAGGTGCTGCAGCCGACGAGCAGGAACGGCAGCAAGGCGAGCAGTCGGATCATGGACGGGGCTTCGAAGGGGGACGGCGGTCTATCCTTCCCGGTTTTCCGCGGCGGCGCCAGAATCAGGAGGTGACTTCGATGGACATCCTGGCCGGTTCCGACTGCGAACAGGTGCTGCTCGTGCGGGACCGCGGCAGTGCCGCGACGATCCTGGTCGCGGTGCACGATACGCGGCTCGGGCCGGCCCACGGCGGCATCCGGCGTTGGCCGTATCCGACGCCCGCAACGGCGCTGCAGGACGTTGTGGCGCTCGCGCAGGCGATGACCTGGAAGTGCGCCCTGGCCGAGGTGCCTGCCGGCGGTGGCAAGGCCGTCGTGGTCGATCATCCGGGGCTCGACCGCGCCGCGGCCTACCGCGCCGTCGGCCGCACGGTCGAGCAGCTCGGTGGGCGGTTCTTCACGGGTCCCGACGTCGGCACGACCGACGCCGACCTGCGCGAGGTCGCGCAAGAGACGGAGTTCGTCGCGGTCGGGACCGGGCCGCTGGACCTCGCGCGGGCGACAGCGATCGGCGTCTGTGCTTCGCTCGAGGCGCTTGCCGAGCGGCTCGAGCTTCCGATGGCCGGGCTGCGCGTCGCCGTGCAGGGACTCGGTGCCGTCGGCATGCCGCTCTGCGAGCGCTTGCACGCCGCCGGCGCGCAGCTCGCCGTGGCCGACGTCATGCCGTCCCGCGCGGCTGCGGCGCAGGCGAAGTTCGGGGCAACGGTCGTTCCGGCCGAGCAGATCCTGCAGGTGCCCTGTGACGTGTTCGCACCGTGCGCGCTCGGCAGTGTGCTGACGGCGGCCACGGCCGCGCTGCTGCCCGCGCGCGGCGTCTGCGGCGCGGCCAACAACGTGTTCGCCGATCATCACGCAGCGCTCGTGCTGCACCGGCGCGGCGTCCGCGTCGTGCCGGACTTCGTCGCGAACGCCGGCGCGCTGATCGTCGGGGCGAACTGGCATCTCACGGGCCGACGCGTCGACGCCGAGCGCCTGCAGCGCATCGGGCAGACGGCCGGCGAGCTTCTCGACCGCGCCGCCGCCGAGAACGTGCCGCCCCCCGTGCTGGCCCTCCAGATGGCGCGCGAGCGTGTGGCACGGGGCACGCCGGCGATCTAGGCTGTGCTCATGGGTGAGTTCGATGGCCCGGTGCACCGCGTGCGCGTCCGCTACTGCGAGACGGACCGCATGTCGGTTGCACACCACGGCAGCTACGTCGCGTGGTTCGAGGAGGCGCGCTGCGCGTGGATCCGTACGCGCGGCAAGTCCTACCGGCAGATGGAGGACGAAGGCAACCTGCTGCAGGTCGTCGAGTTCTCGTGCCGCTACCTGAAGCCGGTCGACTACGACGACGTCGTCGCGATCCGCCTGCGCATCGCCGAGGCCGGCAAGGCCGCGGTGACGATCGAGTACGAAGCGCGCCGCGAACGCGACGGCGAGGTGTGTGCGACCGGCAGCACGAAGCTCGCGTGCGTCGGGCGCGACGGCAAGCTGCGGCGCTTGCCGCCGGAGCTCGCGGAAGCTCGAGCCGGCGCGTAGAGCCACGGGGATCGGGCTTGCGCCGCAGGCGGGACCTCGTGCCCGAACCGAGACGGCCGTACCACCGGCCGTACCTGATCACCGCCAAAGGTCTGTCGCACGGCATTCGTGCGCTCGCGGCCCCGTGCGTCTTCGCGTAAGTTGTTGCTGCCCTGACGCCAGAATCCTCCCCTGCCCCGCACGTAGCCGCGCGCCCATGAACTTGTCCCCCGAAGTCGCCTTCGAGCAGCACCGCGAGCGGCTGCTCTCGGTGATCTATCTGCGCATGGGGCCGAACCTTCGGGTGCGCATGGATCCAGAGGACGTGCTGCAGGAGGTCGCGATCGAGGCGGTCAACTCGTGGCAGACGCTGTCGACCGAGGAGAACGCCGGCGCCTGGCTCGTGACGCTGGCGCGCCGCAAGGTGGCGCGGATCTTGCGCGACCAGTTCGGCGTCGCGGCGCGCGACCCGCGCCGCGAACACGCGATCAAGACGGAGCTGCCGTTGGCCGACCGGCGGTCGGGGCCGATCACGCACGCCGACAGGAAGGACCGGCTCGAGCTGCTCGAACAGGCGATCCTGCGCCTGTCCGAGGACCATCGCGAGGTGATCCTGCTGATGAAGATCGAGGGGCTTTCGGCCAAGGAGGTGGGCGAACGCATGGAGCGCAGCGAGAATGCCGTGCACCTGCTGTTGAGCCGCGCCCTGAAGCGACTCGCCGAAGAGCTGAAACTGTGAACAGCCGCCGCCAGAGAAGGGCTGCCCAAGTGAACCCGTCAGAGTGAAGCCGTGAGCGAGCCGTTGCCAAAGGTCGAGAGCGTTGGTCCGGAGCCCGCTGCCGATGCCGCCGACCTGCGCATGGTCGAGGTGTTGCGCGGCTCGAGCACGGGCGCCGACCTGCGCGCCGAGCTGCAGGGCGACGCGACGGCCGAAGGCACCGACCTGCTCTCGCGGCTCAACGCGCTCGAGTTCGTGCAGCAGCTCGTCGGCGGCGCGGGCGACGTGCCGACGCGCATCGGCGACTACCAGGTCAAGGGTGTGCTCGGCCGCGGCGGCATGGGCACGGTCTACCTCGGCTGGCAGGAGGAGCTCGAACGCGAGGTCGCACTGAAGGTGCTGGCGCCGAACTACGCGTCGGATCCGACGATGCGCAAGCGCTTCCGCGCCGAAGCGCGCGCGACCGCGGCGCTGCACCACCAGCACATCGTTCCGATCTACGACTACGGCGAAGCGCAGGGCATGCTGTTCTTCGCGATGGAACGCGTCGACGGCATGAGCCTCGACAAGCACATCGCCGCGGCAAGGAGGCTCGGCAAGCGGCCGATGGAGCCGCTCGACGCAGCGCAGCGGTTCGCCGGTGTCGCCGATGCGCTCGGCCTCGCGCATCGCCGCCGCGTGCTGCACCGCGACGTCAAGCCGGGCAACATCCTGGTCGCCAGCGACGGCACGCTGGCGCTCAGCGACTTCGGCCTCGCGAAGGCGCTCGACCATGCTTCGGTGCGCCTCACGTCGAAGGGCGGCGGCTTCCTCGGCACGCTGCACTACTCGTCGCCCGAGCAGGCGCTCGGTCGCGAGACGACGCAGGCGAGCGACCTCTACTCGCTCGGCGTGACGATCTTCGAGGCAGTGACCGGCGAGCTGCCGCTGGCAGGCAAGACGACCGAGGCGCTGCTGCAGTCGATCCTGCACGGCACGCCGACGCGCCTGCGCGACGTCGTGCGCGACGCGCCGCGCGACCTCGACGCGGTGCTGGAGAAGCTGCTGAGCCGCGAGCCTGCCGACCGCTACCAGGACGGCGAAGAGCTCGCGCGCGACCTGCAGCGCATCGCCGACGGCGAGCCCGTGCACATCAAGCGCCTGCCGCTGCACGTGCGCGTCTGGCGCAGGGCGCGCAAGAACCCCGTGCTGTCGGGGGCCATCATCGCGACGTTCGTGCTGTCGCTCGCGACGGTCACGCTGCTGACCGTGTGGCGTCGCGAGCGCGGGCAGAGTCTCGAGCTGCGGCACCAGGACCGGCTCGTCGACATCGTGCGCGAGATCAGCGGCGAGGCGGGCTCGCCGTGGGGGCCGGCCCACGTCCTGTACTCGCTGTGCGGCGCCGTGGTGCCGACCGTGCCGCCGAGCGTGAACGTGCTGCAGGAGCTCGAGCGCGCGCGGCACGAATGGAGCGACGATGCCGAGGTCGAAGCGATCCACCGTGCCTACGTCGACGACCCGGAGCCCGAGGCCAGTGCGCTGCTGCGCACGGGGCGCGGATACGAAGCGCTGCTGCGCTACGACACCGCGATCGCCGACGCGCTCGCGGCGCGCACCGGAGGCGAGCTGGCGGTCGAGCTGCGCTTGTACGGCCTCTATCTCGGCCGCGGCGTCGCGAATCTGACCGCCGCCGTCGCGCGCACGAACGAGGCGCGCATGGATCTGGCGCTGGCCGCGTTCCTGCGCCCCGGGGCCGTGTTTCCGCGCGCGTTGCAGAGCGTGCTCGACGTCGCGCAGAGCGCCGACGTGCCGACGGCCGCGCGGCAGCTCGAGATCAAGCTCGCGAATGCCGCACCCGAGCGGGTCCGCGCGATCGGTCTCCTGTTGTGGGGCTTCGCGGGCCTGCAGCCGCCGCGGCACGGCAACCTGATGGAGTTCGGGCTGCGCTTCCAGGGCCGCCGCGCGGTACACGAGGTCGCGGCGCGCCTGCTGCAGACGCCGCCGGCCGACCTGCTGCCGCGCGGTACGCCGACCGGATTGTCGGGCGAGATCGCGGACCTGGCCCGCGACGCGCTGCTGCGGCTCAACGAGCCCGCCGTGATGCGCGACCTGATCGGCAGCTGCCGCGAAGGCATCGAGCAGCGTGTGCACCCCGAGTCGCCGCTGCAGGGCTGGTGGTCGGTGTTGTCGGTGCTCGAGCAACCGACACATCAGGGTGGCCTGCTCGATCGCAACGGCAATCCGCTGTCGCCGGCGCTCGAGCTCGCGACCTGGGACGACCTGCTGCGCCTCTCGCCGAAGCGCGAGAAGCTGAAGCTGTGGCTGCCGCGCTTCGAGACGCTGCGTCGCAACCATCCGGGACTGCGCGGCATGCTGCGTGTTGCCGCGCGCATGCACCTGATGGCCGGTTCGCCCGACGCCGACAAGTGGATCCGCGAGTGGATCGTCGAGGCCGAAGGCGACCCGGAGGCGTTGTTGTGCCGCATGCGTCTGCTGCTGCGCGAGGGCAAGCTCGAGGAAGCACGCGACGACGCGATCGTGGCCGTGCAGGAATCGGTCGCGCGCGCCGAGACGCTGCGCGACGTCGTCAGCATCTGGGACGAGAGCCAGGGTGAGCTCGGGGCCGGCGACGTCGAGGACGCGCGGATCATCGCGAGGCAGTTCAGGGCGCTCGAGGTCGACAACGGCGCGGCCGAGGGAAGTGGACGATGAGCCGGCCGACGAGCCAGGGTTGGCGCCGGCGCCACCGCCGCTCGGCGTGGGTCATCGGCTTGCTGGTCCTCGCGGCGCTCGGTGTGTCGATCTACTCGCTGATCCGCTCCGAGTCGGGGCGCACGCTCGCGTCGAGGTTGAAGCCGGCCTCGGTGCCCGAGGTGCCGCAGCAGGTCGCGGCGGCCGCCGTGCCGAAAGCCGGCGCGAAGCCGCAGGTGCGCGGCAGGCCGATCCGCGGCGTCGTGCGGTTGCCGAACGGCAAGCCCGCGGGCAGCGCCACCGTGTCGATCTACCGGGCCCTGACCGCCTGGCCCGAGTGGCGCCGCGAGCTGCTCGAGCAGGCGATCACGAATGCCGACGGCGTCTACCTGTTCCGCTTCGAGACGACCCACGGTCTGCTCGTCGGGTTCGAGCACCCGAGCCACGCCGGCGGTCTGGAGGAGGTGTCGCCGCTGCGTGAGCAGGAGCTGCGGCTCTTGCCGGGCTTCAGCCTCGATGGCTACGTGCGCAGTGCCTGGGGACCGGTGCCCAACGCGCGCGTCGTGCTCGAGTCGGTGCTCAGCGACGTGCGCCGCGCCGAGGAGTGCACGACCGGAGTCGACGGCAGCTACAGCTTCACGAACCTGCCGGCCGGTCCGATGCGCCTCGTCGCGCGACACGATTCGTGGCAGCCGCGGACCGTGCCCGCGGTCGTGATCGGGGATCTGCGGCACGTCGACCTGCAGTTCGAGCGCCCGGCGCATGCGCCGCTGCGCGGCCGCGTGATCAGCGCCGTGTCGCTGCTGCCGATCGAAGGCGCAGTCGTCGAGCTGCTGGCCGGCAATCACCGGCCGGGCCTCGTGCTGCCGATGCGCACGCGCACCGGCCCCGACGGCAGCTTCGTGCTGGCCGGGCTGCCGCGCGGCAACATGCAGCTGCTCGTGCGGCACGAAGCGCACGGCGCCGACATGAACCCGCTCGTGATCGGAGCCGTGAACGCGGAAGTGCAGATCGAGCTGCCATCGCGGTCGGAGGTCTCGGGCCGCCTGTCCGGTGGTTCGCCGCCCGAGTTCCGGGGCGGCGAGCTGCTGCAGATCCGCGATCTGGCGGGCCAGCTCGGTTACTGCGTCGTGGGCTCCGACGGCCGCTTCCGCTTCGCGGAGCCGCTGTCGCCGGGGCCCGCGACGATCACCGTGCTCGGCCGCGGCTTCTCGTTCGAGCGCAGCAACACGCCGGAGACCGCGGCCCGCATCACGGAAGCGGCGCGCACGGAGCTGGACCTGCACGTGAAGGCGCCGACGCTCGTCAGAGGCAACGTCGTCGACGAAGCGGGCAAGCCGCTCGCAGGTGCGGCCGTGATCCTGACCCGCGTGCTGGCCGAGAATGCGCGCAGCATCAGCGACGCGGCGTTCCAGTTCGACCTCGGCGCAGTCGGCAGCCAGGTCGTGCAGTTGTTCGGCCAGGATCGCGACGAGCTGCTCGCAGTGTCGGGGCCCGACGGCGGATTCGAGATCCGCGGCCACAAGCCGGGGCCGCTGCAGGTGCGCTTCGAGCTGCCGGGCCGCGGCAGCCGCAGGGTGTCGACGACGGTGCCGGAGTCGGGCGACTCGAAGGACCTCGGTGCGATCGAGCTGCCGCGGAGCTGTCGTGTGCAGGGGCAGGTCCTGCGCGGCTCGCGTTCGCTCGCAGGCGCGCTGGTCACGGTCGTCGGACGCGATTGCGCCGGCATGACCGTCACGGGCTTCCAGGGCAGGTTCGCCGTCGACGACCTGCTGCCCGGGGAGTATCGCGTGCGGGCGAGCCTGCCGGCGCAGCCGAAGAGCAGCCGCGACGAGATGGTGACGGCGGCCGCGGACCGCCAGGACAGCGTGATCCTGCGCTTCAACACGGGCCGCACCGTGCGCGGCTCGGTCACGGGCAGCGATGGACAGCCCGTCGTCGGTGCGATCGTGGCCGTGCGCGGCACGATGGGGCAGACGACGCGGACCGACGCGGGTGGTGAGTTCCTGCTGGAGCTGGCCGACCGCGCCGTCGAGCTGCAGGTCTCGCTGAGCGATCGCAGCCGTTCGACCGTCAAGTCCGTTCCGCCGGGCGTCGACCGCGTCGAGGTCCAGCTCGACACGCCGCCGTTGTGCACGCTGACGGCCCACGTCGCGGGCCTGCCGGGCAAGAAGCGTCTCGCGGGTGCCTTGCTGCGCCTCACGAAGCTCGACGGCGAGAGCGAGGGCGAGACGGTCACGCGCTGGGTCGACCTGCAGGAGGGCGAGCTGCGGTGGCCGCTGTGCCCCGCCGGCAGCGTGCGCGTCGTGATCTGCAGCGAGGGTTACGCGCCGTTCGCGATCGTGCGCGACTTCGTCGCGAATGAAGAACACGCCCTCGGCGACGTGCTGCTCGAGCCGGGCGGGCGCGTGCAGGGCGTCGTGCAGGACCAGGACGGCAAGCCGGTCGCCGGCGCCACCGTGTTGCTCGGCGAGGAGGGTGATCTCGACCTCTGCGAACCGCTCGTCCGCACGGGCCAGGACGGCAGCTTCCGCATCTCGGGCGTCACGTCGCGTTCGTCGCGCCTCGTCGTGCGGGCGCAGGGATTCGCCGCGCGCGTGATCGACCTGCAACTGCCGCAGGACGTGCTCGGCCGCGCTCCGCTGCTCGTCGCGCTCGAGCGCGGTTCGACGATCGAGGTCACCTGCGCGAGCGCCCCCGACGGCGGCATCGTGCAATTGCGGCGGGACGGGCGGTTGCTCGCGAGCTCGGAGCTCGACGAGAACGGCCGCGCCTGGTTCACGAACCGCAGCGCCGGCACCTACACCGTGCAGTTGCTCGGCAGCCAGACGGCGCCCGAGAGCGTCGACGTCGGGACCGCGCCGACGGCCAGCGTGCGCTTGCCTTGAGGGCTTCAAGCCCCGCTGGGTCCCCGCCCCGGCCACCCAGGTTGCTCACCTCTCCGGCGTGGCTACGATTGTGCGCGGTTCCAACAACTTGGTCACGACAGGGACGGCCATGAGTACACCTCTCTCTCTCTCTCTCTCTCTCTCTCTCTCTCGCCTCACTCGCTCGCTGTCTCCTTTTGGTTGTCGCAGTAGGTGGTAGTGTCGTGGTAGGTGGCCGGGCGCAGCAGACTGGCAGCGTGACCAGCGGTCTCCCGGGCAGGGCTCCTGGTAGTGAGTGCTGGATCGTCGTCTTGCGCAACCGTGGCTACAACCTGCATCAGGCCTTGCAGGCGATCCGACAGGCGGCACCCGCGTTGCGGCCAGGGTTGATCGCGGGTTTGCGGCAGCTTGCGCAAGCAGATCAGGTGGGTATCGCCCAGGCTGTGGTCGCCGCCGGCGGCGTGGTGAGTCGCCACTACTGGCATCTGAGCGCGCTCGCAGTCGAGATCCCGCCAGCAGCGGTGCCGGTTCTGCAGCAGTTGCCTCGCGTGCGGTCGGTCTGGCCGGTGAAGGCGCATCCTGCGAGCGATGCGGGGCCATACAGTGCGGGGGTTGCGGATGGGGGGGGCGTACTAGCGGCACCGATCCCGCCCATGGCGAACAGCGTGGACGCGGCCAACCACAACGTGGTCGCGGCGTGGAGCATCCTTGGCGCGCCGGGGAATCCGTACCGGGGCGCCGGGGCCCGGGTCGCTGTGTTCGACGGCGGCATCGACAAGGACATCAATGACGGCACCCCGGTCATCGAACCTCATCCTGCCTTTCTTGTCGCGGGGTCTCCGACCCTCTCGCGGGTGGTGGCGCATTTGCAGGCGGACTCACTGAACGGCAGGAACGCTGACATCAACATCCTCACATACACACTCACACCCACGGCGCGATTCGTTCTTTCTGGGCCGCCCTACACCGGCGCCACGAGCGGCTATGTGCGGACCCTCGTCGGGGGGCTGCCCCATGCTCGCCAATGCGGCCACGGTACTGCGATGGCCGCCATCGTCGCGGGTGGCTCCTACACGGGCTTCGCGGGACACGGGCATGCCCCGGATGCGGAGATCGTGGATGTTGCCTGCTCCTCCTATCCTTCTCATCCCGTTACCGGTGCTCCCCTTGACGCAACTTATCCATGGGTGTTCACCGATACGGGCCACCTTGGCGCAGTGGAGGAACTGCGACAATACATCCTGCAGGGCTCCAAGGTGCACGTGGTATGCCTCTCGCTGTCCGGGCAACCCTCTCCCAACCACCCCATCTCGCAGTCGTACGATCTGCTCGCCCGTGACGAGGACATCCTGCTCGTCACCGCTGCCGGCAACGAGTTCGACACGACGTTGTCAAGCAACGGCTTCTATCACGGGGTCGCTGTGGGCAGCGTGCACGCACGTGTCACCGGTAACCCACCGAACCTGTCGTTCGTGCCGATGCCCCAGTCGTCGCGCGGTCCGCTACTGCAGAATGCGCCGGGTCGATTCTATCCGGACCTGTGTGCGACAGGAGCCGGCATCGGCCACTTCACCCCAGGAGGGCTCCCCGAATACGACTACCCGACCAGCACGAACTGGTTCGTCGATGCCTGCATCAGTATGCCCGGTGTTGACATGCTGAGTCCTGCGGCGGCGCCGTCCCCCACGAACGAGATCTCGCCAGTCCGCCCCGCTTTCGGGACCAGCGAGGCCGCCGCCCAGGTCGCGGGCGCGGCTACGCTCTATCGCGGCTACGTGACTAGCGCTACTGCCGAGGAGACGCGCGCTGCGCTGCTACTGAGCGTGATCGGGACGTATTCAGATCAGAACGGCGGGACATCTGATCCTGCCAGGCAGCACACTTACACCGGCCGCAACACGTTCGGCGTCGGCTATCTGCGTGATGACTTGCTGGCCTTGTTCGCCAAGCGTGATCCGACCATTGAGCCTCTGACAGCGGTGGTGACGCTGACGTCGGCGAGCCCGTCGGACGAAACGACGCTGTATACCGGGCTCAACGCCGGCCGGCGATATGCCGCGGTTGCTTGCTGGCGGCGTTCCAACGATATGGCCGACGGCACCGAGCCGCCTTCGTGGCCATTGGCGAACGTTCGACTCGAGATCGTGGACCACGCTACGGGCAATGTCATTGCACTTTCCGACAGCCCAGCCAACAGTTACGAACGTGTGGTGTTCCTGGCGCCGAATGGCGGAACGGTCAGACTGCGAGTGGCGACGACTGACGTGTCCCTGATCACCCCGCCGCTGGCGCCTTTGGACGTGCAACTCGTAGCGAGCACACTGAAGTCGGACGTTGACCCCGTGACGACAAACCCTGCCGACCATGTGCTGGCGGCGTCGGGAGCTGTCGAGGTGCGCAGTGCTGGCAGCGGATGCACAGCGACCGATCGCGACTGGGTGGTCGACCGCATCGTGCCTTACAACTGGGCATACGGCTCTGCTCCATTCCAGTGGCCGGCCGTGACCGTTCCTCCGATTCCTGCCGGTGGCGCTCTTCGTCACCTTGGCTACGCCCGCGGATTCGATCTGGGTTCGGGGCGAGCGTCGCATCACTATTACCTTCACGTCCAGTATCAGAGACAAACTGGCGTTATGGAAGGGCCGATGGTGATCAGGGGGATCGCGTTTCGTACCTGGGAGCCCCTTATCGCGAACAATCTCACCGTGGAGGAGATCTGGCTCGGCCAGCGTGCGTGGTACGTGACCGGCACTTTCCCGCTGCCATCGCCATCTCCGCCAAACAACGACGTGCCGGTCGTTCCTTACCCAGGGCGCACCATCGGAAGCCCCGCTGCAGCAGCAACCGGAGTGGCGGCGGTTGCCCGGGGACCCGAGGACTTCAACATCGTCGTCCCGTTCGATACACCGTTCTCGTACGACTACACCCAACCCTTGCACATGTGGATCAAAGTACAATCCGCCACGGCGCCGGTGTTGATGGTGGATGGAACGGATGATGGGCCAGGTCAGCCAGTCGAGAGCCACACCGTGGCCCTAACCTCGACTACTCCACCCACCTCCGTGGTGAGTTTCTTGAGGGGCCAAGCCCCGGTCATCGGGTTGATCGCTGATTCACCGATGGTGACCCGGGAACTGAGACTCGTCGCACACGGCGAGCCGTGGAGCGCCTCGTCTGCCGGACCGGTCTGCAATTTCGACGTGCACGTGTGCTCAGGATTGCCCGTGGGCACGCCTTGTTTCCTCTTCATGGGCACATTGACCGCTACGCCATCGGGGTCCCCGTGCATGTCGTGGCTGACCTCGCCGGTGACCATCGGCTTCGGCCCCACGGATACCCATGGTATGCTTGGGTTCCACATTCCGGTCGCGCCGGGACTCGTCCATAGCGAGTTTGGCCTGCAGGCGGCGCTTTTCCCTGGATCGGGGGGCGTGTTCACAAATGCGCTTCGTGTCCACGTCGGAGGTGGCCTGTGATCCGTTTGCTCGGATGGATGCTCGTGTGGTTGATGTCCGTTTCGGTCGCGTCGGCCCAGATCACCTGGAACAGCATTCCAGCGGCACCGAACACGGGCGCGATGGCATTTGACACCTGGCGACAGCGGCTGGTGTCGGTCGGCAACGGTTCGACCTATGAGTTCGACGGAACTGCATGGACTCAGATCCCAGGAGCTGGATCGCCATACGCGATCGGTTGGATTGCTTTCGACAGCGTGCAAGGAAGGACCCTGGTAGGAGCCTTCATGCCCGGCCCCCCTGACCTCATTAACGTCTGGGCGTGGGACGGCGTGTCTTGGACGTCCTCCCTACCGCAACCCACTTTCCTATTCAACCTGGGGCATGTCACATCTCACCCGGAGATGGGGCTCGTGTTCACATACCAGGATCCCCTGGTTTCAGGCTTGGCACTGTACTCGTGGAACGGCGCCTGGCTGACTCTGTTGCCGACTGGAATGCAACTGCCGCCGACGCGGGCGGGGATCCATAACAACTACTACATCTACCACAGCATGACCAGCGAGCCCACTACCGGAAAGCTCGTCCTGTTTGGTCGGACAGAGTTCATGGGATCGGGAATCCCGATTGCGACCGAGGCGATCACTTGGGAGTGGGATGCGGTGAACGGTTGGGCAAACCTGGGCAGCAGCGGGACCTTGGCAGGTGGGGTGTTCAGTGTGACGACGATCTGGTTCGACGCGCATCGTGGGAAGGTGATGCGCCTCGATACCTATCCCGGCGGGCACAACGCGTTCATGCGCACCGCCACGGGAGGTTGGGCTGCGTTCCCACTTCAAGCACCCTCCACTGGACTCGTGTTTGGAGTAGGTAGCGACCCTTACCTCAATCGGTTCTATGGAGTTGGTTTGCTCGGCCTCGGCTACTACGCCGACGTCTACCCGGCAAAGCTCGAAGTGCACGGACTGTCGTGTCCTCCTTCGACCACGAATCCGTTTTGGATTTGGCTCACGCAGCCGTCATCTCGTCCATGGATCGGTGGCACTCTCTCGGTCGACATCGGGGCCACATGGTCTCCGCTCCCGACACCATTCGCTTTCCTGGCAACGGGGTTCGGCGACCAGACCTTCCAAGGCGTGCCGCTGCCCATTTCGCTGGCCTCGATCGGGATGCCGTCGTGCACGCTGAACATCGATCCGGCGGTGACAGCCGCTGTTCCCGTCAGTGGCGGTGTCGGAACCGCGACGTTGCCGATTCCCATGTCGATGGGTCTCGTCGGCGTGCAGTTCTTCCAGCAGGCGTTCGCCGTCTGGCCCGGAGCAAACCCGCTGAACCTGCTCGCTACGCCATCGAACCGATACACCATCGGACGCTCCCACTAGCAGCCTTCGCTCATTCGCAACAGAGCGAGTTCCCCGATGCGGCAAACACGCCGCCGCGTGCATGCCCGGTGTCGGCCGCCGAGGCTGGACGCACCGGGGTCGAAGTGTCGAAGTTGCCCCGAAGCCCGCGGCGCGGCAAGCTGGCGCAGATGCGCCACGCCTGCTGCCTCGCGTTCGTACTGGGGTGGGTGGCATGCGGTGACGTCACCGGCCAGGCCGCGCCCGGCGTCGCCTCCGACGCGGAGATCGCGGCCGAGCTCGTCGTCGCGCGTGGTGGTTGTGCGCGCTGCCATGCGCTGCCGCAGCCAGGTGCAGCACGCGGCGGGCCGATCGCAGGACCCGCGCTCGCGTCCGCCGCCGGGTGGCACGCGGTCGACGGCGGCGAAGCGTTCCTGCGCGCTCACCACGGCGGGGAATCGGCGCCGGATCTCGCGGTGTATGTGCGTTCGCTCGCTTCGCGCGAGCTCGCGGCGGCCGTCGTCGCGCCGTCCGATCTCGAGCGCGGCGAGCGGTTGTTCCGCAGCCTCGCGTGCGGGGCGTGCCACGACGCGCAGCGACTCGAAGCGCTCGCAACTCGCACCGACCACGCGCACCTCGCGGCGTTCCTCGTCGATCCCGCCGAGCATCGCCCGGGCGTCGCGCACGTGCGCTTGACCGGCGCCGAGAGCGCTGCGGTCGCGGCGTGGTTGCTGCGCTCGCAGCGTGCGCAGGACGCGTCGGCGGCGACGCCCGGGTTCGCGTACGAGTGCTTCGAACGCAGGATCGGCTCGGAGCGGTTGCCCGAGCTCGAAGGCGCGGTGGCTGCCGCGCGCGGCGTCGCGCGGCGCATCGACGCGAAGGCCGGCACGCGCAAGGACCATTTCGTGTTGCGCTTCCGCGCGACCCTCGACGTGCCCGCGACCGGCGAGTGGACGTTCTTCACCGACAGCGACGACAGCTCGTGGCTCTGGATCGACGATCAGCTCGTCG
>DASVAL010000034.1:0-122867 GCA_036376355.1 Planctomycetota bacterium | reverse complement strand
GCGTTCCCGGCCGACGACACCCTCAACCGGGAATGCCGATCGTGCGGCGGAAACGCGCCAACGCGAAGCCGAAGAACAACGAGCCGATCACGGCGAGCGCCAGGAACTGCGGCCAGACGATCGCGAAGCCAGCACCGCGGTAGAGCACCGCCTGCGCCATCGCCACGAAGTGGGTCGTCGGCGCGGCCAGCATCACCAGGGCTACCCACTCGGGCATGCTCTCGCGCGGCGTGAGGCCGCCGGACAGCATCTCGAGCGGGAGCAGCACGAGCATCAGCAGCAGGCCGAACTTCGGCATCGAGCGACCGATCGTGCCCAGCACGATGCCCATCGACGTGGCGGTGAAGAGATGCACGGCAGCGCCCGCGAGGAACAGGAGCTTCGACCCGGCGATCGGCACCGCCAGCAGGTCTTCGACGACGAACGCCAGGGACAGGGCGCAGGCAACGAGGACCACCAGCCCCATCGCCAACACCTTGCTGGCCATGATCTCGAACGGGCTGACCGGCATCGCCAACAGGTGCTCGATGGTGCCGTGTTCGCGTTCGCGGATCAGGGCAGCGCCGGTCAGCACGATGGCGAGCATCGTCACCTGGTTGATGACCTCCATGATCGCCCCGAACCAGGAGGGGTCGAGCTCGGGGTTGAAACGCGCCCGCAGCGCGAGTTCCACCGTCGGCTGGCTCGCGGCGAGGTGGTGCCCGGTGAACGCCGCCACCTCCTCGGCGACGATGGCCTGGATGTAACCGCTGCCGGTGAACGCCTGGCTCATGCGCGTCGCGTCGACGTTCAGCTGGATCGTCGGGGTGCGGCCGGCCAGCAGGTCGCGCTGCAGGTTCGGCGGGATCAGCAGCGCGAAGGTGTCGAGCCCGGCGTCCATGCGGGCGTCCATCGCCGTCCACGGGATCATCACCGGCGGGGTGAAGTACGGTGGCCGGAAGGCGCTGGCCAGCCGCAAGGACAACGGCGAACGGTCCTCGTCGACGATGGCGATCGCCGCCCGCGTCAGCGTCTCCGGCATCGCCGTCGCGGCGGTGTGGATCGCCACCGTGAACGTGTAGACGATCAGCACCACCATGATCGGGTCGCGCGCGAGGCTGCGCAGTTCCTTCACGCCCAGATGAAGGATGTTGGCGGGGCGCATCTTCAGCGCTCCTGCTTCTTCAGCAGCACGACACCCACCACGAACAGGAGCAGCACGGCGACCGCCAGCGGCAGGAAGGAACCTCGCAGCTCGTCGAACGAGAGCCCCTTGGCGAAGGCGCCGCGGGTGATCGTGAGGTAATGGGTCGTGGGATAGACCCGGCCGACGAAGGCTCCCACTCCCTCGAGCGACGACACCGGGTTCATCAAGCCGGAGAATTGCGTGGCGGGCAGCAGCGTCAGCACCGCGGTGCCGAAGATCGCGGCGACCTGGCTGCGCATGAACGTGGAGATCACGAGCCCCATGGCACTCGCGACGCCGGCGTAGAGCAGCGTGGCCGCGGCCAGGGTCGCGAAACTGCCGGTCAGCGGTACGCCGAACACGGTGACCGCCAGCAGCGCCATCAGCAGGAAGTTGAGCATCGCGAGCGCCACGTACGGCAACTGCTTGCCGAGCAGGAACTCCAGGCGCGTGACCGGCGTGACGTAGAGGTTGACGATCGAGCCGAGCTCCTTCTCGCGTACGACGCTGAGCGCGGTCAGCATCGAGGTGATCAGCATCAGCAGCAGGGGGATCGTCGCCGGCACGATCGCCACCAGGCTCTCGACGTCGGGGTTGTAGCGGAAGCGCGTCTCGACCTCGACGTGCCCGGCGGCGGGCGCGTTCGTCGGCAGCCGGGAAGCCCTTTGCGCGAGCCAGTGCGCGTGCATGCCCTGCACGTAACCCCGCACGGTCTCGGCCCGCGACGGCATGGCGCCGTCGATCCAGGCGCCGATGCGCACCGGGCGGCCGCGCGCCAGGTCGCCGGCGAAGCCGGGCGGGATCTCGAGCGCCAGGCAGAGACGTCCCGACCGCATGCGCTGGTCCAACTCGCCGTAGTCGGCGATCGGCGGCTGCTCGACGAAGTAGCGCGAGCCGGCGAGGTTGTCCGTGTAGTCGCGGCTGGTCGTGGTCTGGTCGCGGTCGAGCACCGCGAAGCCGAGGTCCTCGACGTCCATGCTGATGCCGTAACCCATCACGAACATCATGATCGCGCTGCCGACCAGCGCCAGCGCCAGGCGGATCGGGTCGCGTCGCAGCTCGCGGGCTTCGCGCTGCAGGGTGCCGTACAGGCGGCGCCGGTCGAAGGCGCTTGGTCGCCGCGGCGGACTCGTCGCAACCGCTTCCGCAGCGGGGGGTGTCGCCGCCGGTACCGTGGTGGGCAGCGGCGCGGGGCCGGTGTCGTTCGTCGCCACCACCGCCTGCAGGTACTCGACGAAGGCGTCCTCGAGCGTCTCCACGCGTTGCTGCGCGACCAGGGCCTTCGGCGTGTCGCTGACCAGCACCTTGCCGGCGTGCATCAGGGAGATGCGGTCGCAGCGTTCGGCTTCGTGCATGAAATGGGTCGACAGGAAGATCGTGACGCCGTCGCGACGCGCGAGGTCGACCATCGCCTGCCAGAACGCGTCGCGGGCGATCGGGTCGACACCCGAGGTGGGTTCGTCGAGGATCAGCAGTTCCGGCCGGTGGATCGTCGCCACCGCCAGCGACAGCCGCTGCCGCTGGCCGAGCGGCAGCGCCCCAGGCAGGGCGTCGAGGATGCCGATCAGGTCGAAACGCCCCGCGACCTCGTCGACGCGGGCGGGGATCGTTGCGGCCGGCAGCTGGAACAGCCGGGCGTGCAGCTCGAGGTTCTGCCGCACGCTGAGTTCGGCGTACAGCGAGAACGACTGCGTCATGTAGCCAACGCGCCGCCGGGTCGCGAGGTCGTGCGGGTCGACCGGCTGGCCGAACAACCAGGCCTGGCCGCCGCTGGCGGGCAGCAGGCCCGTCAGCATCTTCATCGTGGTGGTCTTGCCGCAGCCGTTCGACCCGAGGAAGCCGAAGATCTCGCCGCGTTCGATGCGGAAGCTGACACGATCGACCGCGACGAAGTCGCCGAATCGCATCGTCAGGTCGCGCGCCTCGATCGCGACGTGGCCATTGCCCGGCGACACGCGCTCCGGGATCACCACCGGCCGGTGGCCGCGGCGCTTGGCCGCCGGCAGCAGGGCGAGGAACGCCGCTTCGAGCGAGCTGGTGCCGGTGCGCGCGAGCAGTTCGGCGGCGGTGCCGCTCGCCAGCACGGCCCCGGCGTCCATCGCCACCAACCAGTCGAAGCGCGCGGCCTCCTCCATGTAGGCCGTCGCCACCACCACGCTCATCCAGGGCTGGCCCTCGCGGATGCGGGCGATCAGGTCCCAGAACTGGCGGCGCGACAGCGGGTCGACGCCGGTGGTCGGCTCGTCGAGGATCAGCAGGTCGGGGTCGTGCACCAGGGCACAGCACAGGCCGAGCTTCTGCTTCATGCCGCCGGACAGGTTGCCTGCGGGCCGGTCGGCGAACGGCAAGAGCCCGGTGCTGGCGAGCAGGGTGTCGATGCGCCGCGTGCGTTCGGCGCGTCCGTGCCCGAACAGCCGGCCGAAGAAGTCGACGTTCTCGCGCACCGTCAGCGTCTGGTAGAGGTTCTTGCCCAGCCCCTGCGGCATGTAGGCGATGCGCGGGCACGACGCCCGCCGGTGCCCGGCGTCGGCCATGTCCCCGCCGAGCACCTCGATATGTCCTTGCTGCCGGGCGCGCGCCCCGGCGAGCAGCGACAACAGGGTCGACTTGCCGACGCCGTCAGGACCGATGACCGCGACCATGCAGCCGCCGGGGACGTCGAGATCGATCGCCGCCAGCGCCAGGGTCCTGCCGTGGTGGTGTGCGACGCCGCGCAGCCGCGCGACGGGTGCGCCCGCGCTCGCGCCGGCACCTCGCGGCAGGGTGTTCATTCCGGCAGCTTGACCTGCAGTTCGGCCGGCCATTCGCGGCGCGGGTCGAGCCGCACGTAGGCCATGCCCGGCAGTCCGGTCTTCACTTCGCGGATGTGCTTCCGGAGCAGCTCGGGGTCGATGCGCGCCTTGATGCGGAACATCAGCTTCTCCCGCTCCGCCGCCGTCTCGACGGTCTTCGGCGTGAACTGTGCGACGTCGGCGACGAACGTCGCCCTGGCCGGGATCACGTACAACGGCGCCGCGTCGAGCACGAGGTGGACCTCGGCGCCCAGCGCCACGCTGCCCGCGGCGGCCGTCGGCAGGAAGAAGGTCATGTAGACGTCGCCGAGGTCGACCATGTTGAGGAGGCGGCCGCCCGCCGCCAGCACTTCGCCGACTTCGGCGATCCGGTACTGCACCCGGCCGTCGCGTGGCGCCTTCAGCGCGCTGTCGTCGAGGTCCGCCACGATGCGTTCGATCGTGGCGCGGGTGGCTTCGACCGCCGATTGCGCGCCGACGACCTGCGACTTCGCCACGCTGATGGCGGCGTCGGCCGCTGCCCGCTGGGCCTCCGCCGCGCCGAGGGCGGCCTTGGCGCTCTCGAACCGCGCCCGGTCGTCCTCCACGGCCTGCTCGGCGGTGATGCTCTGCTCGGAGAGGCTCTCGGTGCGGGCGAGGCGACGCCGCGCGGCGTCGAGTTCGGCCGCCCGCTGCGCCATGACGGCGACTGCGGCCCGCTGCTCGGCCTCGCGCTGGGTGACCAGGCTCTGCGCGGTCTCGACGCCGATGCGAGCGCGCTGGAGTTCGGCCTCCGCTTCGCGCCGCTGCGCCGCGAGCACCGCCGTGTCCATGTTGGCGATGACCTGGCCTTGCTGCACGAAGTCACCTTCCTCGGCCTCGATGCTCTTGATGCGGCCGGCAACCTTGGTGGCGATGTCGATCTCGACCGCCTCGATGCGACCGTTGCCGCTGGCGAAGCCGACGGGCAACTCGATCCCGTCGGACGAACGCCAGATCAGCAGGGCGACGACCACGACGGCCGCGAGGATCGCGACTCTCGACATCCAGTTCATGCTCGGCGCTCCATCGCAGGGCTCGGGCCAGGGGCCACCGCCGCGAACGCTACGGTCCCGGCGACCCGCAGCCCCCATGCTACGGGTCGTCGCGGCTCGCACCATGCGCCGTGGTCCGGAAGCCCCCGCGGGCGAACGGCCGCCACGCCGAGCTGCCGACCGAAAGGCCGACCCGACCCGCTCTCGCCCCGGACCGCAGGCACCAGGGTCCAGCGGCATGTCGGGGTTCACCACGCCACGGCCTCGAGCAGCGGTCGAGAATCAGCCGAGCTCGACGAGATGGTCGGCGAGCGCTCGCCCGAGGTCCGGATCGTGCGTCACCAACGCCAGCGTGAAGCCGCGCCATCGCAGGTCGGCGATCACGGCGACGACACTCTGGGTGCTGGCCGGATCGAGCGCCGACGTCGGCTCGTCGAGCAGCAAGACCTCGGGTTCGGTCGCCAGCGCGCGCGATCGCGACGCGCTGGGATTCGCCGCCGGACAATTACCGGCCGCGCGATGACGCCCGACTTCACCAGCTCGATGTCGATGCACTCGCCGCGCTCGGTGGCCCCGTGCCGGGCTGGCTCGAAGGCACAGGCAGCAAGGTGCTCGGCGAGATCGGCATCCCGCGGAGGAGTGCATGCGCACGAACTGGGCAGCGGGCGGGCGGAGTTCTGCGAACACGGCGGAGTGACGGACGGCGACGTGGCGGGTCTGGTGTCGGCGATTGCCGACGAGTTGTTCACGCAGGGCGCGCGCTTCGATCCGTTCGGCGCCCTCGCGTCGACCACGAACTTCGACAGCATCGTCATGTGGTGAATCGGCGATGCCCGCTCAGCGTGCGAGGCGATCGAGCGCGAGGAACGCGACCGCGTAGATGCCCGCCGCGATCAACAGCACGCAGTGGAAGCCGAAGTTCATCGACACGACCACCGTGACGACGGAACCCACCACCGTTGCACAACCGTTGACCGCCCACGCCCACGGCACGAACTGCGGGTTCTCGCGATGCAGCAGGCCGATGCCGTGTGCGAACGGCATGCCGAGCAGCAGGGCCATGGGCGCGATCATCGCCGCTGCCACGGCCGCGCGAACGGCGAGAGGCTGGCCGATCACGAGGTCGACGATGGGAGTGCCGAACAGCACGAAGCACAGCGCCGCAACCGCGATGCCGGCCGGGATCGCGCGTGCGCGGCCGCGGCCACCCCGCAGCCACGGACCCGACAGGAAGCTGCCGAGCCCCGTGAAGATCAGGATCGAGAACAGGGTCACGACGATCGAGTAGAGCGGCTGCCCGAGCAACAGCGTGAACTTCTGCATCAACGCGATCTCGATGAAGATGAAGCCTCCACCGATCCCCGCGAAGTAGACGAGGAACCGGCCGACGTGGCGGCCGCGGGCGGCACCGCGCTTCCACCAGAGCGGCACCACGATGAGCAGCAGCGCCACGAGAGTCGAGAACCCGAGCTGCCCCCACAGGAACAGCGGGTTGCCCTGCGAGACCGACGTCGCTTCCGCGAGCCATTGCTTCGCTTCGTCCGGCGGCGAGTCCCAGCGCGTGAAGTTGAAGAAGTACGGCTGGTCGTCGGTCGTCGGTGTGATGCGGCGCGGGAAGTCGCGGATGAAGGCGGCTTTGTCGTTCGTGGCCAGGAACGTCGTGACCACGTCCTCGGGCGGCTTGCGCAGCGGCAGGTAGGACTTGAGGTGCCCGGCCTTGTCGGCGAAGGCCTCGATGGCCGCCACCTCGGCCTCGGTGAACACGCCGCGCTTCACGAGCACGGAGGTCAGGCCGTCCAACGGTGCCGTCACGAGCGCGACGGACGCCGCGAGATCCGCGACGCCCATGTTCGTGAACGCCTGGTGCACGTTCGCGAGCAGCCGCAGCCTCTCCATGTTGGCACCCATTCGCGTGATCTGCAGCATGCCGCCCTCTTGCAGATGCTCGTACATGAGCTGCACGGCTTCGACGGTGTAGAGGTAGTTCTCGGCGAGCACGTAGGCCCCGGACGCGAGGGACGTCCAGGTGTCGATGCCGGTCATCTGGATCACGTCGTAGCGACCCGGATCGCGCATCAGCGCCGAGCGTCCCTCGTCGCAGACGAGCTCGATGTTCGGATCCTCGAGCAGGCCCTGCGAGAACTCGCGCGCGATCGTGCGGTGTGCCTCGAGCACGCCGCGGTTCAGCTCGACGCCCTTCACGAAGCTGGCTCCCGCAGCCTTGTGCGCCCAGACGTCGTGGCCGCCGCCGACGCCGATCACGAACACCCGCGGTGCGCTCCCCCGTTTGATCGAAGCACTGAGCCCGTACAGCGTGCGCAACAGGAACTGCCGCCCGAGCTCGGCGTGGCTCAGGTCGGTGAGGAACGTGCCGGCGTCACCGTCCTGCATGATCCACTTCTGCTGGCCCAGCTCGAGGCGTTTCTTGGGATCGATGGCCGCGTCTCTGTCGAGCGCCCCGAGCCCGAAGGCGAACCAGAACGGCAGCGGACTCCTGATCACGTCGATCCGGCTGTTCGCGCTCCACCGCGAGAACTCGTGCAGCTGCTGCAGGTCCAGCCGTTCCCCCTGGGTGATCTTCAAGTGCGACTTGCCGGGCACGGGGAACTGCGCGTCGAAGCTCGGCATCCAGGCGCCGAGGCCGATCGCTGCCACGACCGCGAGACCGACCGAGACCGCTCGCAGCGAACGCGGTGCCACCAACGCGAGCGTCACGGCACCGAGGATCGCGACCGCCATGAGGCAACCACCCGCCCCGAGCGGCCACAGCAGCAGAGGGCACAACAGGCACCCGACGCCGGCCCCGAGCAGGTCGCTCGCGTAGACGGCGTTGATCCGATGCGCGTATGCGGACAGCATGAGGCCGACGGCGCCGCCGCCGAAGAAGAACGGCACTGCGATGCCGAGGTTGAACACCGCGAAGCGCAAGAACTTGGCCTGCTCCGCATCGGTCCAACCGAACTCCAAGGTGTCCGGGACCGGCATCACGCGCGCAAACCACCACGTGAAACCGAGGCTCGCGACGTAGGCGAACGTGAACAGCCAGATCCAGAAGCCCGGGTTGCGGCGCCAGCGCGCCTCCAGCAGCGTCAGCACCGTGCCCGAGGCACCGATGCCGAGCAGGCTGTTGCTGATGACCAGGAAGCCGAAGTGGAAGTGAAGTCGCAGCGCGCACACGCGCGTCAGCAGCACCTGGAAGGCCAGCAGCGACGCCGACAGCACCGCGATGCCGAGGAACACGCCGAGCGGCACCTTGCGATCCGTGAGTTCTTTCATGGCGACGAGCCGCCACCGATGCCGGCAGGGCCGGCGGAGGATAGCTCGCGACCCCAGGGAGACGGATCGGGAATGTGCGCCTCGTCGCGGTCGCCGCCGCGGCACGCTCAGCGCAGCGAGCTGAAGCGCACGGTGCCCGCGCGCGACCACACCGCGACGGCGCCCGCACCGACCGCGGCGCAGCGCAGGGTCTGCACCGGCACTTCCTCGGGCGCGAACGGTCCGTCGACGACGACCTCGCTGCTCGGGCCCGCCACCGGCAGCAGCGCGGCCATCAACCGAACCGGCGCGCCCGGCTATGAGGCTGGGGGGAGTTGACGGGGTTGCGGAAGAGAGCGACCGTCCTTGGGTTCCGGGTGGTCCGGGACGCTTGAACCACCTACGCGCGGCCAGCCAGACGCGAGCACGCTCCACTCCTGACCTTCCGGGCCGTCGCGCAACCACTGAACGCATCATGACGACGCCATCCATGCACGCGTCCGCCGCGGCGGCCCTCTCCGCGCTCTCGTTCCTCGCCCCCGCTGTGACACAGCATTGGCGCGCCGACGGGCCCGACGCGCGGCAGGGTGGTGCCTGCTGCTACGACCCGGTGCGCCGGGTCACGGTCACGTTCGGCGGCTGCGGCTTCGACCCGGCATCGATCGACGACTACCGCAAGACGTGGGAGTGGAACGGCAGCGGCTGGGCGCAGCGCGCGACCGCGATCGCCCCGCCGGGGCGCCGCGACGGTGCCTTCGCCTACGACCCGGTGCGCGGCGTCTGTCTCCTGTTCGGCGGTTGGACCCCCAGCGCGTTGCTCGCCGACACCTGGCAGTGGGATGGCGTGCAGTGGACGCAGTTGAGTCCGGCCAACTCGCCGCCGGCGGCCGTCGAGTGCTTCCTCGCCCCGGACCGCCTGCGCGGACGGCTGGTGCTGGCCCCGACCAGCGGCACGACGTGGGAATGGAACGGCACGAACTGGCTCCCGGCCGGCTCTGGCCCGAATCCGGGCTCCTGCCCGCTCGCGTGGGATCCCGTGCGCGGCAAGGTTGCGGCCTTCTCGGGCAATGCGCATTGGGAATGGAACGGCACGAGCTGGAGCCAACTCGGCAGCACGCCAGTGCCGTCTCGCTATAGCCACAGCCTCGCCTACGACACCGTGAACCAACGGCTGTGCGTGTTCGGCGGCATCGTCGCCGGCAACCTCGCGAACGATCTATGGGTGTGGAACGGCATCTCGTGGCAACAGCTGCCCGCCGCGCCGGGGCCGCGGGGACGCTACATGCACGGCTGCGCGTTCGACGAGCACCGCGGTCGTCTCGTCGTCACCAGCGGCCGGGGAGACCCCCGCCTCCTCGCCGACACCTGGGAGCACGACGGCACGCAATGGATCGCCGCCGCCGACGCGCCGGAGACGTCTTACGGGCATGTGCTCGCCGCCGACCCTGCGTCCGGCAGGATGCTGATGTACGAGGGCCGGACACTGACGAGCGCCCAGACCTTCGAGCGCGTCGGCGGCTCCTGGTTGCGGCGGAGCCCGACCATCGTCCCATCGATGAGGTATGCCGGCCTCGCCTTCGATCCGGTGCGCGGCACTTTCGTGCTCTTCGGCGGCGGCGCCGGCACGATTTCGACGGCCGCGTTCCACGAGTGGGTCGCCAATGACTGGCAGCCACTGCCGGGTTCGACGCCGCCTGCCCGCGCCGGCCACGCGATGGCGCTCGACGTCGCGCGCAACCGCATCGTCGTGTTCGGCGGGGCCGGCGCCTCGCTGCTCGACGACACCTGGGAATGGAACGGCACCGCATGGACGCAGCTCATGCCGGCCGTGCGGCCGCCGGGGCGCTTCCTCGCAGGTTTCGCGTTCGACCCGAGTGTCGGACAGCTGCTGCTGTATGGCGGCGGCGTTGGCTACCTGTCGCTGGGCGACACCTGGTACTGGAACGGTGCCGTCTGGACGCAAGGTCCCCCCGGCCCGGGCGTCCGGGAGAACTTCGCGATGGCGCTCGACCCGATCGCCGCCCGCATCGTCGTGCACGGTGGTCGCGCCAACACTGTCTCCGGCAACACCTACCTGACCGATACGCGGGAGTGGAACGGCACGACGTGGACGCTGCTACCCGGCGGGTCGTCCCTGTCGACGCAGACAGCGATGGCGTTCGACGGCCAGCACCTGGTGCTGTTCGGCGGCTTCCCGCCCGACCACCCCGCCTACGACCCGAGGGCGACGACGCTGCGGCTGCGCCGCACGGCGGCGACGGCGTCGTCGTACGGCACGGGTTGTTCTGGAGGCGGAGGGGTGCCGGCGCTCCAGGTCTCGAACCTGCCGTACGTCGGCGATGCGGCGTTCAGCCTGACGCTCTCCAACGTGCTGCCGGACACGCACACCTGGGTTGCGGCGAGCGAGAGCACCGCGGCCGCGCCATTCGGCGGCTGCACGCTGTGGATCGGCGCGCCGATTGGGTTCCTCCATGCGGTGAGCTCGCGCGCCGGAGTCGCGCGCCATGAGTTGGCGATTCCGTACGCGCTGTCGCTCGTCGGCGTGTCGCTCCACTGGCAGGGCTTCGCCTGGGATCCGGCGGGACCCGCGCTCGGACTGTCTTGGAGCCAGGGTCTGTCGACCAACCTGGGCAACTGACGGCGGCCGCCCGCCACCGAGCGTCGTTCAGCCTCGCCTTGAATCCCACGCGCGGTCGTCGTCCAGGTGAACACGTCCGCGAGCGCTCCGGCCGGCAGCCCGAGCAGGAAGAAGGGCAGGCTCTCCGCCGTCAGCAGCAGCGAGACGACGAGCGGCGAGGGCGTCAGCGACGACATGAGCCAGCCCTGGCCCACGCCGTCATGCAGGAGCCGAGTGCGAGGCTGTCGCAGTGTCGAGCAGCCATCCGTCGAACAGGATCGCGCTCGTCGGATCGATCACGATGTTCACGCCGACCGACATCCTCTCCGACATCGAGTACCTTGCGTTCTACGGCAAGGCCAGCGAGGACCTCTCCGAAGCGAGTCTCGTCATCGCCCCGAACCCGGCCGCGACACTGTTCGCGGCGGACGGGTCGGGCAACTGCCCGCCTGCTGATCTCACTGACGCTGTCGACGAGCGACGACCTGATGCTGACCGAACGGGTCCGCCAGGAGATCCTCTACTCGCGGTCTGCGCCGCAGACGTTCACGATCCAGTGATCGGCATCGCGCTGTTGTCGGGCGGGCTCGATTCGGCCGTCGCGGCGAGCCTGTTCGCGCGCGGGCAAGGCAATCGCCTCGCGCTGTGTTTGTTCTTCGACTCGGCCAGCGCGCCCGCGAGCCGGAAGCCGCGGCGTCGCGCGCCCTGGCCGCGCGCTGGGGCGTGCCGAGATGGGCCAGGAGGTCTGGATCGAGATCGAGCCGGGCAAGACGCTCGTCGTGGTGCTCGAGGCGGAGGGCGAGCCCGACGCGGAAGGCAACGTCGCGGTCTACTTCAAGCTCAACGGGCAGAACCGGCAGATCACGGTGGTGGACCGTTCGCTGAAGAAGGACGGCGAGGTGCGAACCGCTGTTGACGCTCGAGGCCATGAAGATGGAGACCGTCGTGCGTGCGCCGGTGGCCGGCACCGTTCGCGAGCTGTGCACCGACGTCAAGTCGCAGGTAAAGGCGCAGAACCTGCTCGTCGCGATCGATTCGAAGAATGGACGGCTCGCGACTTCTCGGGCGCCTTGCCTCGCCGGCGCGCGGTGCCATGGGCCGTTGCTCCGCGGTTCGCCGCGCGGCGCCAGCGCTCGCGAGTGCCCGGGATGGGAGTCGCCCGCGCGCCGTGTATGCTCCGCGCCCTGTGCGCATCGCGGATCTACCCTGGTACGACCTCGAAGAGGTGGAGGCCGCGACGGACGCCTGGTGGAGTGGCATTGCACGGCACCTCCGGCGGCTCGGCGTCGATCGTGTGCCGGACACGCTGACGCGCAGGGGCTCGCACGTCGAGCGCTGGGAGCATCCGGACCTGCTGCTGAGCCAGGCTTGTGGGTACGACGTGCTCTACGACCACGCCGCGGTGCTCGTCCCGCTGGCCTCGCCGTGCTACGCGGCGGCCGGTTGCCAGGGTCCGCGCTACAGCAGCGTCGTCGTCGTGCGCGCGGGTCTTGCGGTGACCTCGCTCGCGGCGCTGCGCGGCACGCGCGTGGTCGTCAACGAGGCGTCCTCGCACTCGGGCACGAACGCGCTGCGGCCGCTGATCGCGCCGCTGAGCGCCGGCGGCGAGTTCTTCGCGGACGTCCAGGTCAGCGGCTCGCACACGGACAGCCTGCGTGCGCTGCGCCAAGGCCGGGCCGACGTGGCCTGCGTTGATGCGGTCGTCATGGAGTTGCTGCGACGCGTGCGGCCCGATGCGCTGCGCGGGATCCGCGTGCTCGCGACGACCGCGCCCGCGCTGGCGCCGCCGTACGTGACCTCGGTCCATGCCGATGCAGCACTGCGGCAGTGCCTGCGGCAGGCGCTGCAGGCAGCGATTGCGGATCCGGCGCTGGCCGAGTGCCGCAACGCGCTCCTGTTGACCGACTTCGTCTTCGCACCCGAAGGCGCCTACCGCGAGCTCGCGACGTTCGAGGTGGGGGCACTCGCCGCCGGCTACCACGAGCTGCCAGCGCCGCGGACCTCGCCGCTGCACCGGAACGGCGTCGCTACGGGTGGACAGCGCCGTTCGTGCGCTGCCCCGCGCGAAGCGCACTAGCCAGCAGCGCGTCAGGACGCGGGCGGCGGCTCCGACGGCGGCCGCTCGTCGGATGGCTGGTCGGATGGCCGATCACCGGGCTTTGCGACGCGCGCGCCCTCGGCGAGCAGCCTTCCGAGCAGCGCGGGGGAGACCTGGACCTCGAGCAGGCAGCCCGCCTCCGTGTAGAGCTCGGACAACACGGTGGCCTTCGCGCGGATCTCGCCTTGCAGCGAGAACGCCGTGTGCGGCAGCAGGATCTCGACGCGGTGCTCGACCTCGGCGAGCCGGCCGCGGATCGCGCCCATCAGCTCGGGCATGCCTTCGCCGGTCAACACGGACATCGCGACGGCGCGGGCCTCTTTCTGCCAGAGCGGCGTCAGGCTCGAACGGTCCGCGACGAGGTCGAGCTTGTTCAGGACCGTGATGCGCGGCAGGCCGGCGGCGCCGAGCGTCTCGAGCACCTCGTCGACGGTGCGCAGCTGGTCCAACGCCTCGGGTGAGCTGCCGTCGACGAGCACGAGCAGCAGATCGGCGTTCAGCGCCTCTTCGAGCGTCGCGTGGAAGCTGGCGACGAGCTGGTGCGGCAGCTTGCGCAGGAAGCCGACCGTGTCGGTCAGCAGCACGGTGCGTCCGCCCTCGAGGCGCCACGGCCTGGTACGCGTGTCGAGCGTCGAGAACAGCCGGTTCTCGGCGAGCACGCCGGCGTCGGTCAGCTTGTTCAAGAGGCTCGACTTGCCCGCGTTCGTGTAGCCGACGAGCGCGATCGTGAACAGGTCGGGGCGCGATTCGACCTCGCGCACCTTGTGCTGCTCGATGCGCTTCAGCTCCTTGCCGATCGTCGCGATGCGTGTGCGCAGCAGGTCGCGGTCAACGTCGATCTGCTTCTCGCCGGCGCCGCCGCGTACGCCGATGCCGCCGCGCTGGCGCTCGAGGTGCGTCCACCGGCGCCGCAGGCGCGGCATCTCGTACTGCAGTGCTGCGAGCTCGACCTGGTACTTCGCCTGCGGCGTGCGCGCGTGCTGGCCGAAGATCTGCAGGATCAGCTCGCTGCGGTCGATGCACGGCACGCCGACCGCGGTCTCGATGAACTTGCCCTGGTTCGGCGAGAGCGAGTCGTCGCAGATCACGGCGCCGCACTGCGCGAGCTTCACGACCTCGACGAGCTCGTCGAGCTTGCCGCTGCCGAGGTAGCTGTGCGGGTCGGCGTGGCGCCGGTGCTGCACCATGCAGCCGGCCGTCACGTAACCGGCCGTGTCGGCGAGCAGCTGCAGCTCGTGCAGCGCTTCGGCCGCCGTGCGCGGATCACCCATCGGCACGAGGCCGAACAGGATCGCCTCGACGGGCTGGCCCAGGTTGTCTAGCGGTGGTCCGTTTCTCACGCGGGTGTCCGGTCGGTGGCTGCCGTGTTGAATCCTGGCTCGCTGCGGATCCCGCCGTCGCTCGTGCGCTCGAGGAAGATGCGCCGGCAGAACGCGGCATCGTCGCGCGCAGCGAAGTCGCTGCGGAAATGCGTGCCGCGCGATTCCTTGCGCAGCATCGCGGCCTCGGCGACCAGTGCACTGACGGTCAGCATGTTCGCGAGCTCGCAGGCGCGGCGGTCCTGCAGCGGCGCGCGTGCGAGGTAGTGGTGCCAGAAAGCGATGCGCGCGCGTGCATCGGCCAGGCTGATGGCGTCGCGCACGAGGCCGACCTGGCGCCACATCAGGCTCTTCAGCGAGTAGAGCAGGTCGTCGTGCAGGAGCCGCGGTGGGTCGCCGGCGATCGGCGGACTGTCGCCGGTCCTCGGCAGTCCGGGATGCCGTTCGCGCGCGACGGCGGCGGCGGCTCGTCCGGCGGAACGGCCGATGACCGCGCCTTCGAGCAGCGAGTTCGAGGCGAGCCGGTTCGCGCCGTGCAGGCCCGAGGCCGCGGCTTCGCCGACCGCGAACAGGCCCGGCACCGACGTGCGGCCCTCGAGATCGGTCGAGGCACCGCCGACGAAGTAGTGGGCGCCGGGGCGGACCGGGATCGGATCGCGGGCCAGGTCGAGGTCGAACGTCGAGCAGATGCGTGCGATCGTCGGGAACAGCGACCGCGGGTCGCCCTTCACGGTGCTGAGGTCGAGGTAGACGTGCGTGTCGTTCGTCGCGACCATGCGGTCGAGGATCGCGCGGCTCACGACGTCGCGCGGCGCGAGCTCCTGCATCGGGTGCACGCCAGCCATGAAGCGTTCGCCGTTGCGGTCGCGCAGCACGGCGCCGGCGCCGCGCACGACCTCGCTGATCAGGAAGCGCGAGGCGCCCGCGATGTAGAGCGTGGTTGGATGGAACTGCACGAACTCGCAGTCCGCCATGCGCGCACCGGCGCGGAAGCACAGCGCCTGGCCGTCGCCCGAAGCGCCGGTCGGGTTGGTGGTCTCGCGGTAGATCTGGCCCGTGCCGCCCGTCGCGACGACGCAAGCACCGGCTTCGACGGCGACCTCCATGCCCTCCTGCAGGCCGATGGCGCCGACGCAGCGGCCCTCGACGAGCACGAGGTCGCGCACGAAGAAGTGCGGTCGCACGGTGATGCGTGGATGCGACTGCACCGCCGCCGCGAGCGCGCGCTGGATCTCGCGGCCCGTCGAGTCGCCGTTGCTGTGCACGACGCGCGCATGGCTGTGGCCTCCTTCGCGCGAGAGCTCGAGCTCGCCGTCCGGATCGCCGGATCGGCGGTCGAAGCGCGCGCCGATGCGCTGCAGCCAGTCGACGGCGCCCGCGGCCGCTTCGACGACCTCGCGAACGACGTTCGGGACCGCGATGCCGGCACCGACGCGCAGTGTGTCCGCCACGTGCGCGCTGACGCTGTCTTCGGGCAGCTTGACGACGGCAATGCCGCCCTGCGCCCAGGCCGTGTTCGTGTCGCCGAGATCGTCCTTGGCCAGCAGCAGCACCTCGGCGCCGGCGTCCGCGGCATGCAGCGCGGCGCACGCGCCCGCGATGCCCGAGCCGAGCACCAGCACGTCTGTGCGCAAGAGCGGCGTCGTGCGCAGGTCGAACGGTGCCAGGTGCCGCGGGAACTGCGGAATCGCGTGGGGGCTTTGCATTCGACCCGCGGCCTGCAGGCTCACGGCGCCTGCGGACTCGTCGTGGCGGCCGGCACCGCGGTGGCCTCGACCTTGGCGGGCGGGTGGTGCTTGTCGAGCCAGATCAGGATCGGTGCCGCGATGTAGATCGTCGAGTAGACGCCCGAGGCCATGCCGACGATCATCGCGAAGGCGAACGACTCGAGGTCCGACCCGCTGTTCCAGTTGACGGCGAACTGCGCGATCACGACGAGCAGCGTGAGGCCCGACGTGAGCAGCGTGCGCGACATCGTCTGGTTCAGCGCGCGGTTGATCAGCACGCGGAACGGCTCGGTCTTGCCGACGCGCGCGTTGTCGGTCACGTTCTCGCGGATGCGGTCGAAGATGACGATCGTGTCGTTGACCGAGTAGCCGATGATCGTCAGGAAGCACGCGATCATCGCGAGGTTGATCTCGGCGTGCACGAGGCCGAGGTGGTTGAAGAGCGCAACCGCGATGAACGCCACGAGCACGTCGTGGATCAGTGCCACGACGGCCGCCAGGCCGTACTTGTACTCGTGGAAGCGCACGCGCAGGTAGAGCACGATGAGCGCCCATGCGACGACGAGCGAGCCGATCGCCGCGTTGCGCAAGTCGTCGACGAGACGACCCTGCAGCTCCTGCGCCTCGGGGAACGGATCGGACAGCGAGACCGGCTTGTCCTCCGCGTCCTTGAGCTTCGCGACTTCGAGCTGCTTCTGCACGACTTCGGCCAGTTGCCAGGGCTTCGTGCTGGCCTGCGTCGTCCACTCGAGGTGCAGATCCGTGACCTGGGTCGCATTGCCGCCGCCGAGCGGCTGGACGAGCGGGCGCGTCAGCCCGGCCGACAGCGCGGCCCTCGCGGCGTCGAGCAGCACGGGCTTCTGGAAGTGCACGTCGATCTGCGCGTAGCAGAGGTTCGCCTGCGAGTCGTGCTTCTCGGTCATCCCATCGCTGAAGGCCGGCTTCACGAGCTGCCCTTCGAAGATGCGCCTCAGCTCGGCGACGTAGGGTGGCTCGTAGTCGGCAGGCGGTGCCTCGCCTGCCTTGTCGGCGGCCTGCTTGCGCTCGCGCCACTCCTTGCGCCCCTGCTCGATCTGGCTGCGCTGCTTGTCGCGCAGCTTGAGGCGGACGTTGAACTTCGTCGCGTTGCCGGCTTCGTCGACCTCGTCGGCCTCGCCGACGAAGTTCACGGCTGCATTCGGGTACTCCTGACCGAAGACGGCATCGCTGCCGAGCCTCGCGCGGATCGCGTCGGCCGTCGTCGGTTGCGCGAGCACCATGCGGAGGTTCGCGCCGCCCGTGAAGTCGATGCCGAGCATGACTTCGCGCGGCACGACGAAGAACGCGTACGAGAGGCCCGCGAGGATCACGATCGTGCTCGCGGCGACGCACTTGCCGATGTGCTTCACGAAGTCGACCTCGAGGTTCGCGAACATCGTGCGTGGCTTGTAGTTCGCGAGCCAGTTCTTCTGCAGCGCGTAGTGGAACAGGAGCCGCGTCACGAAGAACTGCGTGAACACCGTGGTCACGATGCCGACCATCAGCGTGACCGCGAAGCCGCGCACGGGACCGACGCCGATGTTGAACAGCACCAGGCCGACCAGGAAGGTCGTGATGTTCGAGTCGAGGATCGCCGACATCGCGCGCTCGAAGCCGGCGCGCACGGCTCGCAGCATGTCCTTGCCCTTGGCCAGCTCTTCGCGGATGCGCTCGTAGATCAGCACGTTCGCGTCGACGGCCATGCCCATCGTCAACACGATGCCGCCGAGGCCCGGCAGCGTGATCGTCGCCTGCATGAACAGCATCGCTGCGAAGAGCAGGAAGACGTTCAGCACGAGCGTGAGGCACGCGATGGTGCCGGCGGTGCCGTAGTACCAGAGCATGAAGACGAACACGAACACGCTGCCCGCGACGAGCGACAGCATGCCCTTGTTGATGGCCGCCTGGCCGAGCGTGGGGCCGATGCTCTCCTTGCTGACCATCTCGGGCTCGACGCGCAGCGAGCCCGTGCGCAGGACCTTGACCAGGTCCTCGACTTCTTCCTTGGTGAAGCCACCCGAGATCTCGCCGCGGCCCGGGATCCTGGTCTGGAAGACAGGGGCCGAGCGCACGATCTCGTTCAGGATGATCGCACTGGCCTTGTTGATGTACTTCTCGGACCAGTCGCCGTATTCACCCTCGAGGCCCGCCGCGACGCTGTAGTGCACCGCGAGGCCGCCGTCCCTTCCGGGCCCGGCGCTGGTTCCGGCCGGGTCGAGTTGATCGCCCGTGAAGTGCCGCTCCTTCATGTTGATCGCGAGCAGCTCGATCAGGAACGGGTCCTTCTTCTCCCTGAAGGACTCGGGGATCACCCCGTTGTTCCACTCCGCGTCGTCGTAGACCTTGACCGTCGACTGCGACAGCGCCTGGTAGCCTGGCGACGTCCACGAGTCGTCCCAATGGCCCTCTTGCTTCGGGTGCGGGCCGAGCTTGCGCGCGTACCACGCGAGGTTGCTGAACGCCGTCGGGCCCTGGACGGGGTCCTCGTTGTAGCGGCGGATGTTGCGCGGGTCCTCGAGCAGCAGCTTCTTGTTCTCGGGGTTCTTGAGCCACTGGTCGAGCTTCGCCTTCTCGCCCGGCATGTTGAACCGCACCGGGCCGTCGATGAAGTCGTTGTCGGCGACGATGCGGAACTCGAGCTTGCCGAGGTTCGCGACGCGGTCGAGCACGCGCCTGAGCTCGAGCGGGTCCTTGAAGTACGCGAGCTCGATCAGGATGCCGTAGTCGCCGCTCGGCGTGATGTTCGGGTCGAGCGCACCGTTCGGGTCGATGCGCTCCCGGATCACGCCGATCGTCTGCTTCATGATCTCGGCGGTCGAGATGCCCTCCTTCTCGCGCAGCTTCTCGAGCACCTCGGGCGGCAGCTCGTAGCGCACTTGCGTGCCACCCTTGAGGTCGTGCCCGAGCGGGATCTCGAGCGTGAAGCAGCAGATGATGCCCGCGACGACGGCGAGCAGGGTCAGGAACAGCTGACGAGTTGCGTTCTCGAGCATGACTACGCGCCCCAGGCGGAGCAGGGATTCGGCGCCGCGAGCACGGGGTCGCGTCCGCGCGGCATCGGAATCGGACAGCGGATCAGGATGATTGTGGCGGTTGTGCCTGCGCGGCCGAGGCCGGCGGTGCGCTCTCGGGCTGCTTGCCGCTGCCCTTGCCGGAGCGCGGATACTGCAGCTTGCGCAGGTTCGGGTCGAGACGCGTCGCCTTGCCCTCGCGGTGGCGCAGGTAGTAGAGCTTTGCGCGCCGCACGATGCCGCGCGAGCGGACCTGGATGTCGGCCACGCGCGGTGAGTGCAGCGGGAACGTGCGCTCGACGCCTTCGCCGGCGACGAGGCGACGCACGGTCGCGCTGCGCGAGGTGCCGCTGCCCTGGAACGAGATCACCGTGCCAGCGAAGAGCTGCACACGCTCCTTGTCGCCTTCCTTGATCAGGTAGTGGACTTCGACGGTGTCGCCGATCCCGAAGTCGGGGATGGAGGCCTTCATGTGCTCGAGCTCGAGCTGGCGCAGGATGTTCATGGTGAGTCTGAGTCTCGGGAGTCTGAGTCTCGGGAGTCTGGGTCTCGGGAGTCTGGAAGTCGTTTCTGTGCTGTCAGCAGCCTGGCCTGCTCGTGCCGCCATCTGGCCACGGCCTGGTGGTCGCCCGACAGCAATACGTCGGGCACCTTGAGGCCGCGGAACTCTCTGGGCCGCGTGTACTGCGGGTAGTCGAGCCATTCACCTTCGAACGACTCGAGCACCGCGGAGTCCGCGCAGCCGAGCACGCCCGGGATCAGGCGCACCGTGGCTTCGAGCACGGCCAATGCCGCAAGCTCGCCGCCAGCCAGCACGAAGTCACCGAGCGAGATCTCCTCGAAGGAGAGCTGCCGGATCCGTTCGTCGTAGCCTTCGTAGCGGCCGCACACGAACAGGAGCCGCTCCATGCGGCTCAGCTCGCGTGCTCTTCGCTGGTGAAAGCTCCGACCGCGCGGGCAGAGCAGGATCTTGTGGTGCGGGCCGTGAGCCTGCTCCACGTCATGGACAGCTTCAAAGATCGGTTCGGGTTTCAGCACCATGCCCGGTCCGCCGCCGAACGGTCGATCGTCGACTGTCCGGTGCGGGTCGTAGGCGTAGTTCCGGAAGTTGACGAGGTCGACCCGGAGGTTGCCTTGGGCCTGCGCAATCCCGAGGATGCTCTCGTCCAGATATGGCCGGATGGCCTCCGGAAAGAGGGTCAGGATGGCGCAGCGCACGATGCCTTGCCGCGAAGAAAGGGTGAGCAGACTAGGCTTGTGTCCGGGGGCGGTCAAGCCGGCTCGTGAATCCTCAGCGGCTCGCGATAGGCTCGGGCCAATGTTCACGGGCCTCGTGCAGACGAAGGGAACGGTGCGCGGCCGGGTCGAAATCGGCCCGGAACTGCGGCTGCAGGTGGGGCTCGCGGGGTTGCCTGGCGCAGTGCGCATCGGCGACTCGATCGCACTGTCGGGCGTCTGTTGCACGGTCGTCGAGCATCACGACGGCGTCGCGACGTTCCATCTGAGCGTCGAGACGCTGGCCCGCACGTGGCTCGGCCGGGCCCGCGTGGGTGATGCGCTGAACCTCGAGGCCGCGCTGCGCGCCGGGGATCCGCTCGGCGGGCACCTCGTGCAGGGACACGTCGACGGAGTCGGCGCGGTGGTGGCCGCGATCGATGCGCATGCCGGCGGCATGCTCGGCGCCCGCATCCCGCAGGAGCTCCAGAGATACTGTGTCGAGAAGGGCTCGATCACGCTCGATGGCGTGTCGCTGACGATCGCGGGCTTGCGCGACGACGTCGTGCTGATCGCGGTGATCCCGCACACGGCGGCCGAGACCACGCTCGGGCAGAAGCGCGCCGGCGACCCGCTGCACGTCGAAGTCGACGTGCTCGCGAAGTACGTCGAGAAGATGCTGGCCGCGCGTCTGCCGCAGCCCTGACCGCGCCGCTACAGCTTCCTGCCCTCGACGAGGTCCCAGCGCGCGCCGGCCTCGAGCCACGTCGGCATGGGGGCGTCCGTCGTGACCCGGTCCTGCCGCGGGCGTTCGTCGAACACGGCGATCTTCGAGTCCCCGGCCACCTCGAGCACGCTGCCGCGCACGATCGCCGCGGTCGCTTCGTCGATGCCGAGGCCGATCAGCTGCGGCAGCTTCGCGACGAGCGTCTGCAGGTCTCCGGTGCGGTTGCGCGCCAGGAAGTGCTGGTCGACCGCGCAGCCCGGCAGGAAGCCGAAGCCGCGGTCGTAGCCCTCGCACCACATGTCCGTGTTGCCGAGCGGATTGCCGCGAACGAGGAACTCGCCCTGGATCGTCGCACCGGCCGAGCTGCCGCCGATCACGCCGCCGCGCGCCAGCACCGCGTGAAAGGCCGCGATCGCGGGAGTGCCGTCGAACGCATCGTTGAGCCGCCACTGCCGCCCGCCGCCGAACCAGACGGCCGTCGCGTCGGCGAGCATCTTCAGCCGGTCGGCAGTCACGTCCTTCGGATGGCTCGCGCCGAGCGTACGGACGTCGCGCACGCCGAGCTCCTGCAGCAGGGCGCCGAACGGATCGGAGCGCCGCCCGTTCGCGGGCGCGGCCCCGGGCACGAGCACGACCTTCGCTTCGGCGCCGCCGGCGAGCTGCACGAAGCGTTCGGCCACGGACTTCGGGATGCGGCCGCCGCCGATGATCACGAGCGCGCCGCGGTCGACGCGCGGTTCGGCCATCGGCGTCGGGGGCCACGGTGCTGCGGCGCGGTCGCGCGCGGCGCGTTGCCACGTGACGAGGTCGGCCTTGCCGCCGGCCGCGAGCTCGACGACGCGCTGTTCGCGCCCGGCACCCGCCGCGAGCACGAGCAGGGCCTTGCTGTCGCCGAGCACCGTGATCTCGCGGCCGCGGATCTCGACGGCCGTGCCCTCGTCGACGCCGATGCCGAAATGCCCCGCGCGGCTCTGCAGCACCTTCACGAGCCGCGGCAGCCGGTTGCGCTTCAGGAAGTGCTGGTCGCCGACCGCGAACGGGACGAAGTCGAAGCCCTGCGCGACGATCGGCGGATCCGTGCCCTCCTGGATCATCGTGCGCGTCTGGATCGCGGTGCCCGCCGACGTGCCGCCGACGACGCCGCCGCGCAGCAGCAGCGCCTGGAGCTCCTGCTCGACGCGCGTGCCGAGATACGCGTCGGCGATGCGCTTCTGCACGCCGCCACCGAACCACACGCCGGTCGCGGTCCGCAGCGATGCGCAGAAGGTCTCGTCGTCGGCTTCCGCGCGGTTCCTCGTGTGGAAGACCGAGAACTCGCGGCCGGGGTGCCGCTCGCGCCACGTCGCGAGGGTCTTGTCCCGCTCGGCTGGCTCGTCGGCTCGCGCTCCGGCGGTCGGGATCAGGACGATGCGCGCCTTGTCGCCGCCCGCCAGCTCGAGGAACCGCGCGAAGACGGCATCGGGCAGCTTGCCGCCGCCCGCGAGGATGCGCGCGCCCGGAACGCCGGCGGGGTCGATGCCCGGTGAGCTCTGGGCGGGCAGGATGGCGGCGGCCAGCACGAGCGCCACGGGACGAAGGGTCGGCATCGCGACCAGGATAGCGCGGCCCACGCCAGGAGGCGGAGGAGCGTCACGCCGCGAGCCTTCCCGGGCCCCGTCAGGGACGCACACACTTGGCTGCTGACGATCGGCTGGCGGCGGCACGGGCTGCTCTCCGTGCACGAGCTGCCGGCAACCGGCTAGGATCGTGCAGCCCGTGACAGGCTCTGCGCAAACGGCACCCGCACCAGCACCGCTCGTGCTGTTCGACGGGGACTGCAACCTCTGCCATGGTGCCGTGCAGTTCGTGCTGCGCCGCGACCCGAAGGCCCGCTTCCGCTTCGCGTCGCTGCAATCCGCGGCCGGGCGCGCCGCGATCGTGGCGACCGGCAGGTCCACGAAGCTGCCCGACAGCATCGTGTTCGTGCGGGACGGCCGGCTGCTCGTGAAGTCCGCCGCCGCGCTCGCGATCGCGCTCGGGTTGCGCTGGCCGTGGCCGCTGCTCGCGGTGTTCTGGCTCGTGCCGTATCCGGTGCGCGACCTCGTCTACGACTGGATCGCGCGCCACCGGCACCGGTGGTTCGGCCGGCGGCAGGAGTGCTGGGTGCCGACGCCGGCGCTGCGGGCCAGGTTCCTCGACGCCGACGAGCGCGAGGCCCCGACGCCGACTACGCGCTAGCTCGCATCACGGCACGGCCGTGGCGATGCGGAAGCTCGAAGCGCGGTCCCGTTCAGAAGGCTCCCCACAGAACCTGGACGAAGTTGCCGATCGGGGCTGCTTCGCGCGCGTCCTCGATCGCTCTCGACACCTGGTTCATGATGCGGCGGAAGCGCACGGCCAGGTCCTTGTCGTTGAGCAAGGCTCCGAGCATGCCTTCGGATTGCGTCAGCGCGTCGGTGATGTCGCGCATGTTCGCGAAGGTCGCCTTCACGTGGGCCGCCGTCTCCTTGTCGCTCGTCAGCAGGCCGATGGTTCCCGCTTCGGGATCGTTCGAGCGCTCGAGCAGGATGTTCAGGTTCGCCGCGGCACTCGCGAAATCGGTAGCCAGCTTCTCGTCGCGGAACATGCGGCCGAGGACTCCCTTGCCCTCGTGCGTGTCGGAGATCAGGTTCGCGACGTTGTCGACCAGCGTGCGCAGGTTCTCGGCCATGCCCTTGTCGTTGAGCAGCAAGCCGTACGTGCCTTCGGTGCCGCGCAGCGAGTCGCTGACGCCCGCGAGGTTGCTCGCGATCTTGAGCACGTCGTCGCGCATCTGGGTGTCGCTGATGAGCCGGCCGATCGTGCCGTGGCCCATCTGGACCGATTCGAGGATCGCGTTGACCTTGATGGCCGCCTGGTGCAGCTCGTCGTAGAGGTCGCGGCGCCGTACGAGGCGGCCGACCGTCGACTCCTCGCTCCTCATGTCCTCGAAGAAGAGGCGGATCGCCGTCAGCGTGTCCTTGAGGCCCTCGCCGATCTCCCCTCTGGCGTCCGCGATGTCGCCGATGCGGTCGAAGGCGCCCTTCTGCGTGCGGCCGCGCAGCTCGGTCGTGTCGGTCGCCACCTCCGTGCCGCGGCCCGGATCGATGTAGACCTGTTTGCCGCCGAGCATGCCCGAGTCGCGCAACTCGATCGTGCCGAGGTCCGTGAACGGCACCTTCTCCTTGAGCAGCAGCTTCATCCGCACGGGCAGCTCGGCCCGCTCGTAGAGGACGTCGATCGCGCCGACCTTGCCGACCTTCTTGCCGAGCACCATCACGTTCGTGCCGACTTCGGCGCTGCCGGCGTCCGGGAAGTAGACGACGAGCGGTGGCACGGCGCCGAGCGAGATGTCCGTGAGGTTGACGGTGGCCCACAACAGGAAGGCCAGCGTGCCGAAGAACACGAGGCCGAGCAGCGTGTCGCGACGGGTGCGTTCCATGCGGTTTCTTCTCTGGAGTCTGGGGGGGCGGTTGGAATCAGTCGGCGCCGCCGCCGAGGAAGGCGCGCGCGAGAGGGTGGTCGCTGCGGGTCATCTCCTCGACGGAGCCTTCGACCGCGAGGCGGCCCTGTTCGAGGATGCCGATGCGGTCGCCGCAGTGCACGGCACAGGCTCGCGAGTGCGTGACGATGAGGCCCGTCACGCCGAGGCGGTCGCGCACCTCGACGATCAGCTCGTGGATCTGGTGGCTGATGATCGGATCGAGTCCCGCGTTCGGCTCGTCGTAGAGCACGTATTCGGGGTTCGTGACGAGCGCGCGCGCGAGTCCGGTGCGCAGCTTCATGCCGCCCGAGATGCTCGGCGGGAACTGCGAGGCCGCGTGGTTCATGTCGACGAGCCCGAGCACCTCGTGGACGCGGTCACGCAGCTCGCTCTTGCCGAGCCGGCTGTGCTCCTGCAGCGGCAGCGCGACGTTGTCGGCGACCGTGAGCCAGTTGATCAGGGCCCCGTTCTGGAACAGGTAGCCCATGCGCTTGCGCAGCGTCATGAGCTGCGAGCGATCCATCGTGGACACTTCCTGGCCGTCGACGGTCACGGAGCCCTGGTCGGGCCGCAGGATGCCGATCACGTGCTTGAGCGTGACGCTCTTGCCGCTGCCCGAAGGGCCCATCAGCACGAAGTTCATGCCCTTCGGCACGCGCAGCGTCATGCCGCTCAGGATCTGGCGGGTGCCGAGTCGTTTGTGAACATCGCGCAGTTCGATCATCCGGTCAGCCGACTCATCCGGTGAGCCGTTTCATTCGGTGAGGAAGTAGAAGAACCAGGTCACGATGAAGCCGAGCACGATGATCAGGATCACGGAGTTGCGCACTGCAGTCTGCACGGCGAGGCCGACGCCGAGCGCGCCGCCGCTCGCGCGCAGGCCCGAGGCGCAGCTGACCGTCGCGATCGCGATGCCGAACACGAACGACTTGAAGAGGCCGACGTAGACCTCCTTCGGCAGCAGCGTGCCCGAGGAGGTCAGCGCTTCGCGCGCACTGATCCAGTAGAGCGCGGGGCTCACGCCGAGGTTCTGATCGGCGATCACGCTGCCGCCATAGATGCCGACGAGGTTGCTGAGCACCGTCAGCGTCGGGCACATGATCGCGAGCGCGATGACGCGCGGCAGCACGAGGTAGTCGACCGGGTCGACCGACATGACCTCGAGTGCTGCGACCTCGTCGCTGACCTTCATCGTGCCGAGCTCGGCCGCCATCGACGAGCCGACCGTCGCCGCGAGGATCACGCCCGTGATGAAGGGGCCCATCTCGCGGCACATCGACAGCGCCGTGATCGTGCCGAGCACCGCCGAGTCGCCGAAGCGCCGCAGCTCGATGCCGGTCTGCATCGCGAGGATCGCGCCCGCGAACGCGGCGACGACGAGCGTGACCGGCAGCGAACGCACACCGGCGTTGAATGCCATGTCGAGCGTGAAGCGCAAGCGGCGCGGCACGCGGCGGATCGCCAGCGCGGTGCGCAGCAGCAGGTCGACCACGAAGCCGGCCCCGTCGAGGCGTCTGGCCACGGCATTGGTGAGGCTGGCGAACGGGTTCATCGGTCGGGCTCCGCGGCTGCTGCGCTGGCGCCGCCGAGCGGGATCGGGAGGAACTGGAACAGGCGCAACGTGGCGGCTCCGTCTTTGCCACGTTCGTAGTTGAAGAGCAATGGCACACTGGCCGTCGTCTCTTCGTTGCGCTCGCGGCTCGTGTAGAGGCGGCCGAGGACGTCGACGGCGTCGTCGTCGGGTGCGCGCCGCCAACCGCGCGCGAGCTCCCACAGCCAGCCGAAGGCTTCCTGCGCACCGGTTGCATTGCCTTCGCGCCACGGCCATGGCGACAGGATCGCCCACTCGCCGGTAAGGGGCTTGCCTTCGCCGTCGCGCTTCATGGTCCGATGGCCGAACGGCCACAGCTTCACGAACACCTCCCGGTTGCTCTCCTTGTCCTCCTTGACGACGCGCCAGAAGAACGGCAGCACCCATTGCTGTTCGTTCCGGCCGTCGGGATCGTCGTACTCGCGCCACCAGATCAGCGGCCAGAACAATCCCCAGGCGCGCTGGTCGTCGCTCTGCACGCTGCTGAAGAGCGGCCACAGCCACCACTGCGTCAGGTTGTCCTCGACGCGGTACCAGTAGTAGTGGAACAGCGGCCAGAACAGCGTGAGCGCCGTGAAGGTGTCGACCTTCCACGTATGCTGGAAGAACGGCCACGCGACCATCCAGCCGTGCGTCAGGCGGCCCGAGCGCCAGCCGAAGAAGGGCCAGAGCCACCAGCTCGTGACGGGATCGTCGGTGTCGAGGTTCTCCTTGCTCCACGCAATGAAGGGCCACAGCGCGAAGCGGTTGTCGTGGACGCCCGGTTCGATGTCGTGCCCGTAGAGCGGCAGGATGCGGAACCAGCTGTGCCCGCTCTCGGCGCACGAGCTCCAGCCGATCAGCGGCCAGAGCGCGAGGCGATGGCTGTGGCCCTGCTTGTCGATGCGAAGGTAGAGCGGAAACAGGATCGCGAGGAACCGGTCGTAGGTCAGGAACTGCGGGATGTCTGCATACAGCGGGAACAGGGCGAAGTAGCTCTCGCGGCCGCCGTCCGCCGTGCCGCCCCAGAGGAAGGGGAACAACGCGTACCAGTCCACGTCGCGCTCGCCGCTCTCGTTCCATCGCTCGCGCCAGCTCCAGAGCGGGAACAACCGGGCCGACGTCTCCTCGGTGTCGCTGCGGATGCGTCCGAATGGCCACAGGAACTGATGCTCGACGGCCTCGAGCGCCGGTTCGGTCACGCGCCGGTAGAGTGGTCGCACGCGGAAGTCGTCGCCGCCGTCCGGTGTGCGCTCGTAATGGAAGATCGGCCACAGGCAATCCCACTCGAGCACTTCGCCCTCCGCATCCATGCGGTGGAACCAGAGCGGTGCGAGGTTGAGCTCGCGCGGCATCAGCGCGCACGACGAGAGAAAAGCGGCGCAGGCAAGGAGAGGGAGGCTCGTACGCGCCATGGAGTGCGGGGCAGGATACTGTCCGCGGGGTCCGAACCGCATGCACGAAAACGCAGCGAGCGGATCGGGCGAGCGGGAAGGCAGCTCAGCGCGGGATCGAGTCGCGTGTCTCGAGCCTCGCACGGGACGGTGCGAACGCTACCGGTGAACACGCTCCCTGCTGTATACCGTGCGCATGTTCCGCATCATGTCTGGCGTCCAGCCGACCGGGAACCTGCACATCGGCAACTATCTCGGCGCACTCGTGAACTGGGTCGCGCTGCAGAAGCAGTACGAGGCGTTCTTCTGCGTCGTCGATCTGCATGCCCTGACGCAGCGTCCGGACGCGGCCGTGCTGCAGCGTGCCGTTCGCGAGGTCGCGATCGGCATCCTGGCCAGCGGCGTCGACCCCGATCGCGCGACGTTGTTCGTGCAATCGCACGTGCCGCAGCATGCGGAGCTCGCCTGGGTGCTCACGTGCCTGACGCCGCTCGGCGACCTGAACCGCATGACGCAGTTCAAGGACAAGAGCGCGCAGCAGCCCGACAACGTCAACGCCGGCTTGTTCACGTATCCGATCCTGCAGACGGCGGACATCGTGCTCTACCGCGCCGAGCGCGTGCCGGTCGGCGAGGATCAGGAGCAGCATCTCGAGCTCGCGCGCGAGACGGTGCGGCGGTTCAACTTCGTCTACGGCGACACGTTTCCGGAGCCGCAGGTCGTCAGGAGCGAAGCGCCGCGCGTGATGGGACTCGACGGCGAGAGCAAGATGTCGAAGTCGAAGAACAACGAGATCGGCCTGTTCGAGACACCCGACGAGACCTGGCAGAAGCTGCGCGGTGCCAAGACCGACCCGGCGCGCCTGCGCAAGACCGACAAGGGCAACCCGCTCGTCTGCAACATCTTCAGCTACCACGGCTTCTTCACGGGAGCCGCGCAGCGCGAGGAGATCGCCGCCGGCTGCCGTTCGGCGACGCTCGGCTGCGTCGACTGCAAGAAGATGCTCGCGCAGAACCTCGAGGACGTGAAGGGACCGATCCGCGAGCGCGCTGGCGCGTTGCGCGAGAACCCGAAGCGTCTCGACGAGATCCTCGCGGCCGGTGCCGCGAAGGCGCGCGCGGCCGCCGAAGCGACGATGCAGATCGTGCGCGAACGGATCGGGCTGCGAACGAAGAGCGGATGAGAACGGGACGACCCCGGCCCCGCGGCCGGGACCACAGAGAGGAGGATCACATGCGGAGACGAATGGCGGTGGTGTGGATGACGACAGGGCTCTTGTGGGCCGCGTGCGCGGGCACGGGCCCGCCGGTCACGGCCGAGCAGCTGCGCCTCGCGGAGAAGCGGTTGCTCGAACCGTTCATGGCGGGCGTCGAGGTCGGTTGCGGCGAGCTCGAGATCGACATCACGGGCAATTTCCACGGCAACGTCGGGCAACCGGGGCTCGTCCCTGAATGGCACCAGGTCAAGCGGCAGCGCGGGGACGGCTACTCCGAGACGCTGTGGACGAACGTGTCCGGGACGCTGGCCCATGCGTTCGTGCTGTCGATCGGGGATCCAGGTGAGCTCACGGAAAGGGGGATCGTGCCCGGCAAGCGCTCGTCCTTCACCGTGATGAACCGCGTGCGCCTGCGCACCTACGAGGACGCGCGGTTGCTGACGCTCGACGTGCGCGCGAGCGGGCCTGTCGTGGTGGTCAAGGAGGCGGCCGGGAAGCCACGCGAAGTGAAGGAGTTCACGATCAGCGACGGGGTCTTGATCACGCAATGATCCCGGGCCTGCGAGTCCAGCCAGCCTTCTCCGCGGCGGAGCCGCTGCTCCTGGTTCTGCTGCTGCTGCCGGGCGGATGCGCGACGGGACCGCGTCCCGTCGATGGCGCGATCGACCCCCGCGTGTACTCGATCTGCCAGGATCCCGAAGGGGCGACCGCCTGGCAGCGGGCCCAGCAGGCGATGGTGCGCAGCGACGACGATGCTGCGCTGGTGGACCTGCGGCTCTGCACGCAACGCTGCCCGGACCTGGTCCGCGCGCATCTCGCCTACCAGGACATAGCGCGGCGCAAGGGTGGCGAGGTCCAGCAGGCGATGCAGGACTTCTACATGCAGGCGCCCGAGCGTGATTCGCCGGTGCCGGCCTACCTGAAGGCGCGCCTCGCCGAGACCGACTATGCGCGGCGCAACGCGCTCGACGCGATCCTCGTGCGCGACCCGTCGTTCGCGTGGGCGCACCTGTCGCGCGCGCGCGTGAACCGGCGTCAGGGCCGCCTGCTGCAGGCCGTGGACATGTTCGCCGACGCGATCGTGCACGATGGTGCGCTGCACGAGGCGCGGCTCGAGCGCGCGCAGGTGCTCGCCGAACTGGGTCGCGAGGAGGAGGCGGCGGTCGACTATCGCGCCTACTTGCGCGAGGTGCCCGGCGACCTCGCCGCGACGCGCGCCTTCGTCACGCTGCTGCTCTACCGGCTCGGGCGCGTCGACGAGGCGCTGCCGTTGCTGGACCGCCTGGAGAAGGAGATGCCCGGGTCGTTGTCGCTGCGCATGGACCGCGCGGCTGCGTCGTGGCGGCGGCCCAAGGAGTCGATCGAAGCCTACCTCGGCATCCTCGCCGTCGACCCGAAGATGGCGCGTGCTCTGTGGAACATCGGCATGCTCTACTACGAAGTGCTGCCGAAGAACGAGGCCGACCGCCGCAGGTACTGGCCCAAGGCGCGCGCTGCGTTCCGGCTGTTCCTCGACGTCGTCGAGCCGGGCGACGGGCACGAGCACTTCGAGCGCACCCTGGCGGTTCCGTACAAGCTCGAGGTCATCGCGGAGCTGCTCGGTCCCGCGAGCGGCCAGGCCGTCAGCGTCGACGACCTGAAGTGGCCCGGCGACGGATGACCCGCGGCGCGCGCCGCGGCCCGCGCGTTCGCATCGTGTTCACTGCATCGATGAGGTTCCGGCAGCGCGTGCGATGTCGGCGACGCCGAAACGCTCTAGCTGCGGCAGCAGTCGCGCCCAGTCGGCCAGCACCAGCGCGTCGGCGCGGTTGCCCGGCGCACGCAGCACGTGGCGCGGCGAGTCGATCTTCGCGATCGACCAGCCGCCGGGCACTCGCTGCGCCAGCAGGTTGCGCAGGTCCAGGTTGCGGTCGCGGAAGCCGAGCTCGTGCAGATGGCGCACGAGCTTGCCGATCGCGAGAGCAAGTTGCTCGCGCTCGGCGAGTCCGAGTCGCGGCATGAGCTCGTCGATTCGTTCGCCGGCGAACGCAGCGCTCACCAGCGTGGCTCGCACGAGGAAACCGAGTCGCCGCACCTCGAGCACTGCCAGCGGTTCCGGGGCGGGCAGCTGGTGCATGCGCAGCCAGAGCAGGGCATCGAACTCGCGTGCGGCCCGCGATTGCGTGCAGGGCCCCGTCCGGCGGGCGGCATCGCGCAGTCTGGATGCCCAAGTGGCGTATTCGTATGTCTTTACGAACAGATCGCCCCGAGGCGTTGAGAGTCGCCTGACCCATGAGGTGCGGTGGTTCGTGACCGGGCTGCCGAGGCTGCGCGCAGCGAGTTCAGCCTCGGGAGGAAGGGCCTCGAGCCAGTTTTCCCAATGCGGCGCGCCGCGAATTCGTCGTGGAGAACTGGGGATCCTTGTCGACACTGTCTCCACAAGAGTATACTCCGCCGCTACTTGATGCTCTCGCTCGCTGCGCGGTTCACGTAGACTGCCGTCTGACACTCGTCTCTACCGCAGCGCAAGCAAGACCAAAGGAGCCCCCAAGGTGAAGACCGTCACCAAGAAGGAGTTGGTACATCGGATCGCCGAGCGGACTGGCGTGACGAAGGTGGTTGCGAAGGACGTCATCCAGTCGTTCCTGAACGCCATCATCGACGAGCTTGCTGATGGCAACCGTCTGGAGTTCCGCGAGTTCGGCGTCTTCGAGTCACGCGAACGGGCCGCCCGGCTGGCGCAGAACCCGCGGACCCTGGAGAAGGTGCCGGTTCCGAAGAAGCGTATCGTGAAGTTCAAGGTGGGCCGGCTGATGCGCAAGAAGGTCTCCGGGGAGGACGTGGGGGACCTGTCGCTCGACGATGGCCAGGACGACGACGATGAGGCACCTCGCGTGCGCAAGACCAAGTCGGGGAACGAAGCGAGCGGCACGGCCTGAGGGGCCGCTGGGGGAGTCAGCTCAGCGCAGCACCGCGAGGGCTCGGTCGAGATCGGCGATCAGATCCTCGGCGTCCTCGATGCCGACCGACAGACGGATCAGGCCATCGTCGAGACCTGCGCGCCGGCGTTCTTCGGCCGGGATCGAAGCGTGGGTCATCGAAGCGGGATGGTCGACGAGGCTCTCGACGCCGCCGAGACTCTCCGCGAGCGAGAACACCTCGAACGAGGAGCAGACCTTCATCGCTTCTGCCACCGTGGCCTTCAGCTCGACGCTGACCATGCCGCCGCCGGCCTTCATCTGCCGCTTGGCCAATTCGTGGTTCCTGTGGCTCGGCAGGCCAGGGTAGATCACGCGTGCTGTGCGCGGCTGCGCCTCGAGCCACTTCGCGACGGCCAGCGCGTTCTCGCAGTGGCGCTCCATGCGCACGTGCAGCGTCTTCGTGCCGCGCAGTACGAGGAAGCAGTCCATCGGGCCCGGCGTGCCGCCGCAGGAGTTCTGGAAGTGCGCGAGCCGCTGATGCAGCTCGCGGTCGTTGGAGATCAGGGCACCACCGACGACGTCGCTGTGGCCGCCGAGGTACTTGGTCGTCGAGTGCGCGACGATGTCGCAACCGAGCTTCAGCGGCTGCTGCAGGAACGGCGTCGCGAACGTGTTGTCGGCGAGCGACAGCACGCCGCGCGCCTTGCAGATCTTCGCAATGGCCGCGAGGTCGCAGCAGCGCAGCAGCGGGTTCGTCGGCGTTTCGAGCAAGACGAGCTTCGTCGCGGGCCGGAACGCACCCTCGAGCTGCCCGAGCTCGGTGAGATCGACGAACGTCGTCTCGAGCCCGAACTTCGCGTAGAGCGTGCGCAGCAGGCGGAACGTACCCCCGTAGAGGTCGTTGCCCGCGATCACATGGTCGCCTGCTTTGAGCAGGTTGAGCACGCAGTGGATCGCGGCCATGCCGCTCGCGAACGCGAGGCCGTGTGCGCCGCCTTCGAGCGCCGCGAGGTTCTGCTCGAGCGCGGTGCGCGTCGGGTTGTGCGAGCGTGAGTAGTCGTAGCCCTTGGTCTTCGCCGGCGCTTCCTGGACGTAGGTGCTCGTCATGAAGACCGGGGTCATGATGGCGCCGGTCGTCGGATCGGGGCGCTGGCCGGCGTGGATCGCCAGCGTCCCGAAGCCCAAGGGGTGTTCACGCTTCATCGGGCAGCAGTTTACATGGTGCCGCGGGCCGGCAACATGCTGAGTCCGATGTCGTCCCCCAGGCCTGGTGAACGCCCGTTCGATCTCGACGCGGTCGAGTTCCACGTCGTGCGCACGCTGCTGTTCGAGCGCCTCACCTCGCCCGTCGGTCGATCGGCCGTCGAAGCGCTGGCGCCCTACGAGAGCCTGCCGGCAGCCGCGGAACAGCTGCAGGCGATGGCCGAGCTCGCGGACAAGCTGCAGGGCGGCGTCGAGCTGCCGCTCACGGGCGCGCTCGAGGTGAGGTCGTGGCTGCGTCCGTTCTTCGCGGGCGAGCACGTGCTGCAGGCGCGCGACCTGGCCGACCTCAAGCGACTGCTGCGTGCCGGCGAGCGGTGTCGGGCCTGGTTCCGCGCCGGCACGCCGGGACTTGCCGCGTTCGCGGCAGTGGCGCCGAACCTCGGCGACCTGATCGGCGAGCTCGAGCTGATCGTCGACGACCGCGGCGAGGTACTCGATTCGGCGTCGCAGAAGCTCGCAGCGGTGCGCGTCGAGATCGAGCAGGCGAAACTCGCAGTCGACGTGACGGTCGCGCAGGTGCTCGCGGCTTCGGACCTCCGGAAGCACCTGCAGTCGCCGGAGCCGTCATGGCGCCACGGCCGTCCCGTGCTGCAGGTCAAGGCCGAGTTCCGGCACAAGGTGGCCGGTGTACTGCACGACCGCAGCGCGTCGGGCGTCACGCTGTTCGTCGAGCCCGAAGCCGTCGTCGAAGTGGCGAACCGGCTCTCCGACGCGCAGTCGGCCGAGCATCGCGAGATCAACGTCGTGTTGGCCGACGCCGCGCGCGGGCTGCGCCGTTACGGCGTCGAGATCGGAGCCAGCGTCGAGTTCGTCGCGGCCGCCGACCTGCTGCAAGCGAAGGCGCGCCTGGTTGCGCAGAATGGCTACACGGTGCCGCGGCTCGTCGCCGAAGGGGCGCTGCGGCTGCACGGTGCGCGTCATCCGCTGCTGCTGCGCCAGCGCGAACCTGCGAGCATCGTGCCGCTCGATCTCTCGCTCGGGGATCCGAACCGCCTGCTCGTGATCACGGGACCGAACACGGGCGGCAAGACCGTCGTGCTGAAGACCGTCGGGCTGCTCGTGCTGATGGCACAGTGTGGCCTGCCGATCCCCGCCGCGGCTGGCGCACAGGTGCCGTTGTTCACTGCCGTGCAGGCGGACATCGGCGACGAGCAGGCCATCGCGCAGAGCCTGTCCACGTTCAGCTCGCACGTGAAACGGATCGTGCGCTGCCTGCAGCACGCGTCGCCGCGTTCGCTCGTGCTGCTCGACGAGCTCGGTGCCGGCACCGACCCCGAAGAAGGCGGCGTGCTCGGTCATGCGGTGCTCGAGGCGCTGTTGCAGCAAGGCACGTTCGCCGTGGTCACGACGCACCTGGGCCGGCTCAAGGACTTCGCCTACCAGCACGCCGGTGCCGAGAACGGCTCGATGGCGTTCGACGGAGCCTCGATGCGCCCGCTCTACCGCCTCGATCTCGGCATCCCGGGCAACAGCCATGCGCTCGACATCGCGAGCCGCGTCGGCATGCCGCCGGCGATCGTCGCTCGCGCGCGCGAGCTGCTCGGCGTGCGCGACCAGACGCTCGACCACATCATCGAGAAGGTGCAGGTCGCGCGGCGTGATGCCGAGGCCGACCGCCGGCGCACAGCCGACATGTCGCGCGCCGCAGACCTGCGGCAGGCGGAGCTCGAAGGACGGATGGCCGACGCGGTGCGCAAGGAGAACTGGCTGCAGGAAGAAGCCGACGGCGTCGTCGAGGCAGAGCTGCGCAAGGCCCAGGCGGCGCTGCTCGAGCCGCTGACGGCGTTGTTGAGCGCGCCGGGCCAGCACGGGGAACGCGCGCGGGCCCTGAAGGCCGTCGTGGACGGTCTGCTGAAGCAAGCCGCGCTGCACCGGCGGCGCATGAGTTTCTGCAGCGGGCTCAAGAAGGGTGACCAGGTCTTCCTGCCGCGATGGCGGCGGTTGTGCGTCGTGCACAAGATCGACAAGGTCAGGGAGACCATTCTCGTCGACTACGGCAACGTGAAGATGGAAGTGCCGTTCGAGGACGTGTCGTGGTTGCAGCCGCTGGGGCAGTGATGCCCGGCTTCGCGAGCGGCGCGCACTTTCAACCTCGTCAGGCCACGGCTACGCTCGCGACGACCACTCGCCGCCGCTGCGGCGTTCTCCATGAAGGGCTCTTGGAGGTGTTGTGACCGACGTCCTGATCGCCGACAACGACCGCGCCGTGAGTGGCCTGCTGACGGAGATCCTCGTCCGGGCGGGGTTGTCGCCAGTGCACGCGTACGACGGGCACACCGCGGGCATCATGGCGCGGCAGCCGGGGCTGCGCGTGATCGTCTGCGATCTCGACATGCCGCGCGTTTCGGGTCTCGAGGTGCTCGAGTCGCTGCGCGACCTGCCGAATCCACCGCGGGCAGTCGTCGTCTCGGGCTACCTCGATGCCGACGTGAGGGAACGGCTCGGCAAGCTGCCGTTCGTGCGACACGTGTTGAGCAAGCCGTTCGATCTGCAGTCGTTCGCCGAGCGCGTGCAGCAACTCGTCGCCGAGGCCGCGGTGACGCTTCCGCCGCCGGATGTCGCGGGCAGCGCGGGCTGCCAGTGATGGTGTCGCGCGTTCGCGCGCCGCAGCGCCTCGCGTGCACGTGGCCAAAAAAGGCCTTGCCAATCTTGCACTCGAGGGGGGTGCCGGTATCCTGCTTCGTCCTTTCCGCAGCAGCTACCCCGCTAGCGTAGCTCAACTGGTAGAGCACCTGATTTGTAATCTGGAGGTTGTGGGTTCAAGTCCCATCGCTAGCTCCAGATCGGATCGGTGACGACTGGTTGGCTCTCGCGACGCAGGATCGATGCTCGGGAAGGGATCGCGCGCACGACCACGTCGGGCGGATACCAAAGCGGCCAAATGGACCAGACTGTAAATCTGGCGGCTCAGCCTTCGCAGGTTCGAATCCTGCTCCGCCCACCAAGTCCTCCACAGGTTGCAGGTCCCCCGGGGACGTTCGCGCGGTTCGTCGGTGTCGCTTCGTTGATGTCTGTTCGTTGATGTCTGGGCTTTCGCTGGCGCGGCTCGACCATCCAGGGTCGACCCGCTCCGATGACGGCGTCTGTGTTGTCGAGCGGGTGTAGCTCAATGGTAGAGCTCCAGCCTTCCAAGCTGGTGGTGAGGGTTCGATTCCCTTCACCCGCTCCAGATCGTTCTTTCTTCCTCTGTCTCCGTTCGCTGCTATAGCTCAGCTGGTAGAGCACCTCCTTGGTAAGGAGGAGGTCGTGGGTTCAATTCCCGCTAGCAGCTCCATCAACCGTTCCAGTTTTTTGTCGGGGCTCCGCGTGGACCCCACCGAGTTCAAGATCCCATGGCCAAGGAAACCTTCACGAGAACCAAGCCCCACGTGAACGTGGGGACGATCGGGCACGTTGCCCACGGCAAGACCACGACGACGGCGGCAATCACCTACGTGCTCGCGTCCGTGGGTCTCGCAAAGTACAAGGAATACGCTGCGGTCGCGAAGGGCGGCACCGTCCGCGATGCGACTCGCGTCGTGACGATCTCGGCGGCGCACGTGGAGTACGAGTCGAAGACCCGCCACTACGCCCACGTCGACTGCCCAGGCCACGCGGACTACGTGAAGAACATGATCACGGGCGCCGCGCAGATGGACGGTGCGATCCTCGTGGTCGCGGCCGACGACGGGCCCATGCCCCAGACGAAGGAGCACGTGCTGCTCGCGCGTCAGGTCGGTGTGCCGGCCATCGTCTGTTACCTGAACAAGATCGACCTCGTCGACGATCCGGAGCTGCTCGACCTCGTCGAGATGGAGATCCGCGAGCTGCTGAGCAAGTACGAGTACCCTGGCGACACTGCCAAGGTCGTGCGCGGCGCATCGTTCAAGGCCCTGCAGGTGGCCAAGCCCGGCCCTGACCATCCGGACTGCAAGTGCATCTTCGAGTTGCTCGATGCGATCGACGCGGCGATTCCCGAGCCGAAGCGCGACGTCGACAAGCCCTTCCTGATGCCGGTCGAGGACGTGTTCTCGATCGAAGGCCGCGGCACCGTGGCGACCGGTCGCGTCGAACGCGGCAAGGTCAAGGTCGGTGAAGCTGTCGAGATCGTCGGCATCCGCGAGACCCGGCCTACCACGGTCACGGGTGTCGAGATGTTCCAGAAGACGCTCGACCACGGCCAGGCAGGCGACAACGTCGGCCTCCTGCTGCGCGGACTCAAGAAAGAGGACGTCGAGCGCGGCATGGTGCTCGCGGCGCCGAAGACCGTCACGCCACACACGAAGTTCATGGCGCAGGTCTACGCGTTGACGAAGGAGGAAGGCGGACGGCACACGCCGTTCGTCACCGGCTACCGGCCGCAGTTCTACTTCCGCACGACGGACGTGACGGGCGCAGCCAAGCTCGTCGGCGCGGAGATGTGCATGCCGGGCGACAACGTCGAGCTCGAGATCGAGCTCGGCACGCCGATCGCGATGGACGAGCACCAGCGCTTCGCCATCCGCGAAGGTGGTCGCACCGTCGGCGCCGGTCGCGTCACGAAGATCATCGCCTGATTCCAGGGTCCCTGCTGCCAGGGGGGCCCTGTTTCCAGGTGGTCAGTGGCGTCCTCGCCGGCCCTTACGTGGCCGGGGAGGACACCCGCGGTTCGTCGAACGGGCAGCACAAGCGGCCCTGGCGACGGACTGCGGTGCACAGGGCAGTAGCTCAATTGGTAGAGCTGTCGATTCCAAATCGACGGGTTGAGGGTTCGAGTCCTTCCTGCCCTGCCATAAACTGCGACGAGTGTGGTCTCCACCCGATCGGGTGGGGACGCGGGCCATGGCTGCCGAGTCCCAAGACTGCCGAGTCCGAGACTGCTGAGTCCGAGGCGGCGGAGTCCAGAGACTGCGGAGCCACGGCCCGGGAGCGTTTTCCTGTCAGATTGGAGTTGGACTCGTGAGCTATCGCAAAGACCAAGGCCGCTACGCCCGCATGCTTGCCTTCTGGGCGCTCCTTTTGCTGTTCGCATACGGCTGCTTCCACGGTGGTGGTCTTGCCGACCTGCTCGATCGCTGGATACCGGCGGCCGACAACCCGACGCTGATCGATCCTTTCCCGATCCTGAAGACCCTGAAGCTGTCGACCTGCATCGCGATCGGCGTGCTGGCCATCGCGGGCTTCGGCTTGCACGCGATCCTGAACCGCAAGCGGATCGCGGACTCGTTGATCGAGACGGAAGTCGAGATGCAGAAGGTGACCTGGCCGTCGTGGGGTGAGGCGTGGCAGGGCACGATGGCGGTGACCGTCATGGTGATCGTCCTGTTCGTGTTCCTGACGGCCGTGGACCTGCTGCTCGTGCAGGCCATGACGATGCTGATGTCCCGAGGAGGAGCCTGATGGCTCTCGACTGGTATTTCCTGCGAGTGCAGGTCGGCCGCGAGGACCGCATTCGCGAAAGCATGGTTCGCCGCCTGAAGCAAGCGGGGATCGAGCATCTGGTCCCGCAGATCGTCGTGCCGACCGAGACCATCGCAGATCACCGGCAGGGCAAGAAGACGGTCAAGCGGCGCAAGCTCTACCCGGGTTACCTGATGGTGCAGATGGACCTCTCGGACGAGGTCTGGTTCGTGCTGCGCGAGACGCCGGGCTTCGGCGACTTCGTCGGCGGTCACTCGCAGCCGACGCCAGCGCGCGGGGACGACGTCGAGAAGGTCCTTGCGCACATGGATGCCAGCAAGGACCAGCCGAAGGTCGCCGTCACGTTCAAGAAGGGTGATCGCGTCAAGATCAAGACGGGCGCGTTCGAGAACACGGACGCCGTCGTCGAAGAGGTGCACGCGGAGAAGGGCACGCTCGACGTCTCGGTCAACTTCTTCGGCCGACCGACTCCGATGTCGCTGGGATATTGGGAAGTGGAGTTGATTTAGGCGCGGTCATCTGCTTCACTCTTCGCCCCGTTCCACCGACAAGGTGCCCGTTTCGCGGCCCTCCGGTGGAGGGCGCCGACCGGACCTCCCTGATCGGCCCCCGAGGCGGGCACTCTTGTTAGTGGGAGGGTGCCCGCATTTCCGTGGGCATCCGAATGAACCGCTGAGAGAACGTCATGGCCAAGGAAGTCACCGCAAGGGTCAAGCTCCAGTGCCCGGCCGGGCAGGCAACGCCTGCACCGCCCGTCGGTCCCGCACTCGGTCAGCACGGCGTCAACATCGGGCAGTTCGTCAAGCAGTTCAACGACGAGACCCGCGCCCAAGCCGGACTGATCATTCCCGTGATCATCACGGTCTACAAGGACCGCACCTTCACGCTGCAGTACAAGTCGCCGCCGGCGGCCGTGCTGCTGAAGCGCTCCGCGAAGATCGCCACGGCGGCCAAGACGCCGGGTAGTCAGGTCGCGGGCCAGGTCACGCGGGCGCAGGTCCGCGAGATCGCGCAGATGAAGATGAGGGACCTCAACACCGTTCACGTGGAAGCGGCGATGCGCATGGTGGAAGGCACCGCGCGCTCGTGCGGCATCCAGGTCGTCGACTAGCCCCCGATCGAGCTCCACATCGTGATTGCATCGGGCGAGATCGAATCGGGCCGACCTCCCCTTTGGCGCAACGCAACAACAGGATCATCCAATGGCTCGCCAGCGTAGCCGTCGCTACCAGAAAGCCGCCGCGAAGGTGGATCGCACCAAGCGTTATCCCGTCGTCGAGGGGATCTCGCTGATCAAGTCCCTCGCGGGTCCCAAGTTCGACGAAGCGGTCGACGTCGCCGTCTGCATCGGCATCGATGCGAAGAAGACGGATCAGCTGGTCCGCGGCTCGGTGAGTCTGCCGAAGGGCACTGGCAAGTCGGTCAAGATCGCCGTGTTCGCCGAGGGCGATCGCGCGAAGGATGCACTCGCAGCGGGAGCCGACTTCGTCGGCTCCGCGGACCTCGCCGACAAGATCGAGAAGGGCTGGACCGACTTCGACATGACGATCGCGTCGCCCGACATGATGAAGTACGTCGGCAAGCTCGGCAAAGTGCTCGGCCCGCAAGGGAAGATGCCGTCGCCGAAGGCCGGCACCGTGACGCCGAACGTCGCGGCGGCCGTCAAGGAGTTCAAGGCCGGCAAGATCGAGTTCCGCACCGATGCCGGTGCGAACGTGCACGCGGCGATCGGCAAGAAGTCGTTCGGAGCCGAGGACCTTGCCTCGAACCTGATGGCGTTCCTCGACCACCTGCGCACTCTCCGGCCCGCGCAGGCGAAGGGATCGTTCATCCAGAAGGTCGTCGTTTCGACCTCGATGGGGCCGGGCGTGATGCTGGCCGTCGAGTGAGGATCCCCAGTCGAATCGGAGACATGCCATGCCAAACCTAGTCAACGAGATCCTGCTCGACGATCTGCAGCGCGAGTTCCAGAGCATGGGCTCCTGCGTCGTGGTCGAGTTCGGCAAGCTCTTGCCTCAGCAGGACATCGAGATCCGCGGCAAGCTCCGCGCGGCGGGCGTGCGCTACCGCGTCGTGCGCAGCCGGCTCGCCAAGCGGGCATTCGCGGGGCTCGAGCTCGACCTGAACGAGGCGCTGTCGGGTCGCTGCGCCATCGCGATCGCGCCGAAGGAAGGTGCCATCCAGGCAGCCAAGATCCTGCGCGAGTGGATCAAGAAGACCAAGGACTCCCCGCTCAAGATCAAGGGTGGCGTCGTCGAGGGTGCCGCCTACACCGGCGCTGCGGCAGCGGCGATCGCCGACTTGCCGGATCGCCAGACCGTCAACACGCAGATCGTCGGGACCCTCAGTGGTCCGGCGCGGTCGCTTGCCAGTCTCGTCAGCGCCGTGGCCGGCGGTCTAGCGCGCTGCATCCAGGCCAGGGTCGACGCCCAATCGGCGGGCGGCGCCGGGCCGGCCGCCTCCTAGATCGCATCCGCTTCCAACCAACGTATTCCTACCAGCAGAGGTCGTTTCCATCATGTCGGACAATCAAACCATGGTCCTCGACGCCGAACTCGAGGACATCTTCAAGAAGATCGATAGCCTGAGCCTTGGCAAGGCCGCACAACTCGTCAAGGCGATGGAGTCGCGCTGGGGCGTGTCGGCGGCGGCTCCAGTTGCGGTGGCCGCTGCTCCCGGTGCCGGTGGCCCAGCCGCGGCACCCGCCGAGGAGCAGACCTCGTTCACGGTCGTGCTCAAGGACGGCGGCGCCAACAAGATCAGCGCCATCAAGGTGGTCCGCGAGATCACGGGTCTGGGCCTCAAGGAGGCCAAGGCACTGGTCGACGAGGCGCCGAAGCCCGTCAAGGAGGGCGTGAACAAGGACGAAGCCGCCGAGATCAAGAAGAAGCTGACCGACGCCGGAGCTACCGTCGAAGTCAGGTAACGCGTCCAGCCGGAGCCCGAGCTGGCCACGTACCTTCACGTCCATTCGAGTCCTTCCCCGAGTCGAGCGGGTTGCTGCCCGGCATGGATCATCAACCATGCCGCGGAGCCTCGCAGCCTTTTGTCTTGCGGCTGGATGATCGAGCCGGCTACGCTTATCGATCCGCTTCGGATCACTTTTTGCACTGACCCCCGTCGGTGTGGGAAGGCCACGTCCCACATGCTCGGCGCGGGGCTTGGTGCGTTTCGTTTCCGAGTCCGTTTCGTTTCAGGTCGCCGACCGAATTATGGCACCCAGTCCGGGTGCTCAGGTGGAACTGCATGGAGACCGTAGTCTACGGGCGATACAGGTCCGTTGCCGAGATCCCCGACCTCGTCGAGATGCAGACGAAGTCGTACCTCAATCTGCTGCAGCCCGATGTAGCGCCGAATCGGCGCAAGGTCGAGGGACTCGAAGCGCTGCTGCGCGAGATCTTCCCGATCTACTCGTACGACAAGACGCTCTGCATCGAGTACGTCAGCTATGAGCTCGGTCGGCCGCGCTACACGGTCGAGGAGTGCCGCAAGCTGCGCGTGACCTACGGCTACCCGTTCAAGATCCGGGTGCGCCTGGTCAAGCCGGAGCCCGTCGAGGAGGACATCTACCTCGGCGAGATCCCGATCATGATCGGCGGCGGCGAGTTCATCGTGAACGGCAGCGAGCGCGTCACGGTGAGCCAGCTGCACCGCTCGCCGGGCGTCGACTTCTCGGTCGAGATGCACACGGGTGAGAAGAAGCTGCACTCGTGCTGGATCATTCCCGAGCGCGGCTCCTGGATCGAGCTCAACGTCACCAAGAAGGACGCGGTCGCGATCCGCATCGACCAGTCCGGCAAGTTCTCGTGCAGCACGCTGCTGCGCGCGATGGACCAGCGTTACTCGACGGACGCCGCGATCCTGCGCGAGTTCTACGAGGTCGAGAAGGTCCTGCGGAAGAAGTCCGACCCCGAAGCGAAGTTCGCGAAGTCACTGGTCGGCACCTACGCGGTCGGCGACATCGTCGACGCCGCGAACGGCGACCCGTTCGTGCGCAGCGGCGAAGAGATCACCGAGGAAGCAGCGCGCGCGATCGCCGGCAGCGAGCTGCGCGAGGTCGAAGTGCTTCGCGATCCCGAGGACTTCCTGATCCTCAACACGCTGCGCGAAGACACGACGAACAGCCACGAGGAGGCGCTGCTCAAGATCTACCAGCGGCTGCGCCCCGGCAACCCGCCGCAGCTCGAGAAGGCGCGCGACCTCTTCAACGAGAAGTTCTTCGACGAGACGCGCTATCGGCTCGGCCGCGTCGGCCGCTTCCGGCTCAACCGCAAGTTCGGCACGCAGACGCCCGAGAACCACCAGACGCTGACGGCTGCCGACTTCGTGCAGGCGATCAAGTACATCCTCGGCCTGCGCGCGGGTGAGGGTGAGGTCGACGACATCGACCACCTCGGCAACCGCCGCGTGCGCACGATCCAGGAGCTCGCAGGAGACGAGTTCCGCAAGGGGTTCCTGAAGCTGCGCCGCACGGCGCAGGAGCGCATGAACCTCGAGAACGTCGACACGGTCACGCCGCGGAATCTGATCAACAGCAAGACCTTCTCGTCGGCGATCGAGTACTTCTTCGCACGCGGTGAGCTGAGCCAGGTCGTCGACCAGACGAACCCGCTGTCCCAGCTGACGCACGAGCGGCGGTTGTCCGCACTCGGTCCGGGCGGCTTGAACCGCAAGCGCGCAGGATTCGAAGTGCGCGACGTCCACATCTCGCACTACGGGCGCCTGTGCCCGATCGAGACGCCGGAAGGAACCAACATCGGCCTCATCTCGAGCCTCGCGATCTACAGCTCGCTCGACGACTACGGCTTCCTGACCACTCCGTACGTGGTCGTGAAGAACGGTCGCGTGACCGGCGACGTCATGCGGTTGCGCGCCGACGAGGAGAACAATGCGATCCTCGCGCCGGCCGACACCGAGGTCGACAAGAACGGTCGCTTCATCGGCGACGAGCAGGGCCGCATCATCGCGCGCGTGAAGGGCGACCCTGCGCTCGTCGACAGCAAGGAAGTCCAGTACATGGACGTCAGCACCAAGCAGGTCGTTGGTGTCTCGGCGTCGCTGATCCCGTTCCTCGAGCACGACGACGCGAACCGCGCACTGATGGGCTCCAACATGCAGCGGCAGGCCGTGCCTCTGCTGATCACGGAGACGCCGGTCGTCATGACCGGAATGGAAGAGGTCGTGGCCCGCAACTCGAGCATGGTGGTCAAGGCCCGGCGGGCCGGCACCGTGACCTCCGTCGACGCGCAGCGGATCACGGTCGGCGACGACGTCTACTCGCTGCGCAAGTACGAAGCGCTGAACGAGCGCACGTGCCAGAACCAGACGCCGATCGTCCAGGTCGGACAGAAGGTGAAGGCCGGCGAGGTGATCGCCGATGGCGCCGCGACGAAGAGCGGCGTGCTCGCGCTCGGCAAGAACCTCACGGTCGCGTTCATGCCGTGGGACGGCTACAACTACGAAGACGCGATCCTGCTGAGCCAGAACCTCGTCAAGGACGACGTCTACACGTCGATCCACATCGACGAGTTCGAGATCGAGATCCGCGAGACGAAGCTCGGCCGCGAGGAGTTCTCGCGCGACATCCCGAACGTCTCCGAGAAGGCGCTGCGCCATCTCGACGAGAGCGGCATCGTCAGGGTCGGCACGCGCGTGAAGCCGGGCGACATCCTGGTCGGCAAGGTGGCACCCAAGAGCAAGAGCGAGCTGACTCCCGAAGAGAAGCTGCTGCACGCGATCTTCGGTCGCGCCGGCGAAGACGTGAAGAACGCGTCGCTCGAGGTCCCGACCGGCGTCGAAGGCATCGTCATCGGTGCCGAGAAGTACAGCCGCAAGGTCAACCTGACCGAGAACGAGCGCACCCGCAATCTCGAAGAGATCAAGAACGCCGAGATCGAGTTCTTGAAGCAGTTCCGATCGAACACGAAGCGTCTGCTCGATAGCGCGAAGGAGATCACGGGCCAGGCCGTGACGTCCGCGGACGGCAAGAAGCTCAGCGTCGGCGACGACATGCTGATCCTCGACCTGCGCACGATCCGCGATCGTGTGCGCCAGGCCGCGGAGGAGTTGTCCGATCAGAAGCAGCGACAGGCGCTGCTGCAGGTCCTGCAGGAGTTCGGCGAACGCATCGAGGAGTCCGAAGCCGACAAGAACAAGCTCGTGAACCGCCTGTCGCGCGGCGACGAGCTGCCGCAGGGCGTGCTCGAGATGGTCAAGGTCTACGTGGCCACGAAGCGCCGCATCTCGGTCGGCGACAAAATGGCCGGCCGGCACGGCAACAAGGGCGTCATCTCGAAGATCCTGCCGGTCGAAGACATGCCGTTCCTGGCCGATGGCACGCCGGTCGACATCGTGCTGAACCCGCTCGGCGTGCCGAGCCGCATGAACGTCGGCCAGATCCTCGAGACGCACCTCGGCTGGGCGGCCAGGAAGCTCGGCTTCCAGGTGCTGTCGCCGGTCTTCGACGGCGCGTCCGAGACCGACATCGAAACAGCGTTGAGCAAGGCCGGCTTCGCCAAGGACGGCAAGGCCGTGCTCTACGACGGCCGCACCGGCGAACAGTTCACGCAGCGCGTCACGGTCGGAACGCTCTACATGCTCAAACTGCACCACCTCGTCGACGACAAGGTGCACGCGCGAGCCACGGGGCCCTACTCGCTCATCACGCAGCAACCGCTCGGCGGCAAGGCCCGCTTCGGTGGCCAGCGCTTCGGTGAGATGGAAGTGTGGGCGCTCGAGGCCTACGGCGCCGCGAACATTCTGCAGGAGCTGCTGACCGTCAAGTCCGACGACGTGGACGGTCGCACGAAGATCTACGAGGCGATGGTCAAGAACGAGAACATCCTCGAGCCGGGCACGCCGGTTTCGTTCGGCGTGCTCTGCAACGAGATCAAGGGTCTCGGTCTCAACATCGAGCTCCACAAACGGGGCGCGGCGGAAGCCGTGTTGCCCGGCTGACGCTTGGTCTGCTTCCCTACCTACTGAATTACCTGCCCGCCTGCACCGAGCCGTCGCCGTGACGGCAAGTGCATCGGGCGCGCGAGACAACAAGACAGGCGGCGCACGATGGTCGAACCCATCTACGACAAGATCAACGACTACGCTTCGGTGACGATCCGTTTGGCGTCACCCGAGGACATTCGGGCCTGGTCTTTCGGCGAGGTCAAGAAGCCGGAGACCATCAACTACCGCACGTACCGGCCAGAGCGTGACGGCTTGTTCTGCGAGCGCATCTTCGGTCCCGAGAAGGACTGGGAGTGCTCGTGCGGCAAGTACAAGGGCATCAAGCACAAGAACATCACGTGCGACAAGTGCGGCGTGATGATCACGCACAGCCGCGTGCGCCGGAAGCGCATGGGCCACATCAATCTGGCCGCGCCCGTCGCGCACATCTGGTTCTTCAAGGCGATGCCCTCGCGCCTCGGCACGCTGCTCGGCCTCAAGACGGCGAGCCTCGAGAAGGTCATCTACTTCCAGGACTACGTCGTCATCGACGCCGGCGACACGCCGCTCAAGGCGCAGCAGCTGCTGTCGGAGGACGAGTACCGCCAGGCGCGCCAGAAGTACGGGATGGCCTTCCAGGCCGGCATGGGCGCCGAAGCCGTGCGCGATCTGCTGCGCGGGCTGGAGCTCGCGACGCTCAGCGAGACGCTGCGCGAAGACCTCAAGCGCACCGAGTCGAAGCAGAAGATCAAGGACATCATCAAGCGGCTCAAGACCGTCGAGATGCTGCGCGACTCCGGCAACAAGGCCGAGTGGATGATCCTCGACGCGATCCCGGTCATCCCCCCGGACCTGCGTCCGCTCGTCCCGCTCGACAGCGGCAACTTCGCGACGTCGGACCTCAACGATCTCTACCGGCGCCTGATCAACCGCAACAACCGGCTCAAGAAGCTGCTCGACCTCAACGCTCCCGAGGTCATCATCCGCAACGAGAAGCGGATGCTGCAGCAGTCGGTCGACGCGCTGTTCGACAACAACCGCTGCCGCCGCCCCGTGCTCGGCTCGAGCAACCGCCCGCTCAAGTCGCTGACCGACATGATCAAGGGCAAGCAGGGCCGCTTCCGCGAGAACCTGCTCGGCAAGCGCGTCGACTACTCGGCGCGTTCGGTCATCGTCGTCGGTCCGGACCTGAAGCTGCACCAGTGCGGCTTGCCGAAGATCATCGCGCTCGAGCTGTTCCAGCCGTTCATCATCCGCCGGCTCAAGGAGCTCGGCCACGCCGACACGATCAAGTCGGCCAAGAAGATGCTGGAGCGCAAGGACGAGGAGGTCTGGGACATCCTCGAAGAGGTGATCCAGAACCATCCTGTGCTGCTGAACCGCGCGCCGACGCTGCACCGCGTCGGCATCCAGGCCTTCGAGCCCGTGCTCGTCGAGGGCAACGCGATCCGCATCCATCCGCTCGTCTGCTCGGGCTACAACGCCGACTTCGACGGCGACCAGATGGCGGTGCACCTGCCGCTCTCGTTCGAGGCCCAGATCGAGGCGTCGACGCTGATGTTGTCGACGAACAACATCTTCTCGCCTGCGCACGGTGGCCCGATCATCGCGCCGAACCAGGACATCGTGCTCGGCTGCTACTACCTGAGCCTCGCGCGCCCCGGCGAGCTCGGCGAGGGCAAGACGTTCGCGAGCACCGACGAAGTGTGGATGTCGCACTCGATGGGCAAGCTGCACCTGCATGCACGCATCAAGGTGCAGCTGCCGGCCGACATGGAGATCCGCAACCAGGGCAACACGGTCCGCACGGACGGCAAGACGCTCGTCGAGACCACGCCGGGCCGGATCATGTTCAACGAGATCCTCGAGCCGGGGATGCCGTTCTACAACCACGACCTCGACAAGAAGGGGCTGGCGAACATCATCGCGGACTGCCACCTGCTGCTCGGTCGCGACGCGACGCTGCGCCTGCTCGACAACCTCAAGGAGGCCGGCTTCAAGGCGGCGACGCGCGCCGGCATGTCCTTCGGCAAGGACGACATGGTCGTGCCGCCGACGAAGGACAAGATCATCGCGCAGACGCAGAAGGACGTCGAGAAGATCCACACGGCGCACCAGCGCGGCATCATCACCGAGGGTGAGCGCTACCTGAAGGTCATCGACTCGTGGACGCACGCTCGCGAGCGCATCGGCGAGGACATGCTCAACGAGCTGCGCAACGACACGCACGACGGTCGGCTCTACGTGAACCCGATCTTCTGCATGATCATGTCGAAGGCGCGCGGCTCGGTCGAACAGATCCGCCAGCTCGCCGGCATGCGCGGCCTGATGGCCAAGCCGTCCGGCAAGATCATCGAGCAGCCGATCAAAGCGAACTTCCGCGAGGGTCTGCGCGTGCTCGAGTACTTCTCGTCGACGCACGGCGCGCGCAAGGGCCTCGCCGACACGGCGCTGAAGACCGCGGACTCGGGCTACCTGACGCGCAAGCTCGCGGACGTCGCGCAGAACGTCGTCATCTCGAGCGACGACTGCGGCACCGAGAACGGAGTCGAGAAGGGCACCGTCTACCAGGGCGACAAGGTCGCCGTCACGTTCGTCGACGCGGTGCGCGGCCGCGTGTCGCGCCACGCGATCGTCGATCCGATGACCGAGGAGGTCATCGTCGACAAGAACGAGCTGATCACGGTCGACATCGCGAAGGTCATCGAGAAGGTGGCGAGCAGCGAGAAGATCGTCGTGCGCTCGCCGCTCACGTGCGAAGCCACGGTCGGCATCTGCGCGAAGTGCTACGGCATGGACCTGTCGCGCAGCGCTCTGGCCGAGCCCGGCCTCGCCGTCGGCATCATCGCGGCGCAGTCGATCGGCGAGCCCGGCACGCAGCTCACGATGCGCACGTTCCACATCGGTGGCACGGCGTCGAAGAAGGTCGAGGACTCCGAGATCAAGAACAAGCGCGCTGGCGTGGTCCAGTACGCGAACCTGTCGACGGTCGCGATCACGGTCGACGAGCACAAGGGTGGCAAGGGCACCGTGCACACGATCGTGCTCAAGCGAAAGGGCGAGATCCTCGTCGTCGATGCGAAAGAGCGTGAGCTCGAGCGCCACGCGGTGCCGCTCGGTGCGATCGTTCACGTGACCGATGGCCAGGAGATCAAGGAGCACACCGTGCTGTGCTCGTGGGACCCGCACCACAACCCGATCCTGGCGGAGGTCAGCGGTGTCGTGCGCTACGAGGACATCCTCGAGGGCAAGACCTACCGCGTCGATCGCGATACGGAGACCAAGGTCCAGCGCAAGGTCATGATCGAGCACAAGGGTGACCTGCACCCGCAGATCCTGATCGAGGACGAGAACGGCAACCGACTCGCGATCAACCCGGTGCCCGAGAAGGCCTACATCGAGGTCGAGAACGGGCAGCGCGTCGTGGCCGGCACGCTGCTGGCCAAGACCCCGCGCGAGATCCAGGGCACGCAGGACATCACGGGTGGTCTGCCGCGCGTGACCGAGCTGTTCGAGGCGCGCCGACCGAAGGACCCCGCGGTCCTGTCCGAGATCGACGGCGGCGTCGAGCTCGGCGACAAGCGGCGCGGCAAGCGCACGATCATCGTCAAGGGTGAAGGTGGGCTCGAGCGTGAGCACCTGGTGCCACAGGGCAAGAACCTGCGTGTGCACCGCGGCGATCACGTGAAGGCCGGCGAAGCGTTGGTCGACGGCCCGCTCGTTCCGCACGACATCCTGATGATCCAGGGCGAGAAGCAGGTGCAGAACTACCTGCTGCGCGAAGTGCAGACCGTCTACCGCGCCCAAGGCGTGTCGATCGACGACAAGCACATCGAGATCATCCTCGCGCAGATGATGCGCAAGGTGCAGGTCGAGGACCCCGGCGACAGCGACTTCCTGCCGGGTGCCGTCGCCGACAAGTTCCGCTTCCGCGAAGCGAACCAGGTCCTGCGCACGCAGCGCAAGAAGCCTGCGACGGCATCGCCGATGCTGCTCGGCATCACGAAGGCCTCGCTGCAGTCCGACTCGTTCATCTCGGCAGCCTCGTTCCAGGAGACCACCAAGGTGCTGACCGAGGCTGCACTGGCGGGCAAGCGCGACGAGCTCGTCGGCCTCAAGGAGAACGTGATCCTCGGCCACCTCGTGCCGACCGGCACGGGCTTCCGTCACTACCAGAAGACCCGCGTGCGCAAGAACGTCGACCTCCAGGCCGCGGCCGAAGAGATCGGGCGCCTCAGCCGGCAGGGCTTCGTCGACCAGGGTGGCCCCGTCATCCGCCTCGAGGGCATCGACAACCCACCTGCCCCTGCTCCTTCCGGCCAGGCGGCCGAGAAGGCCTAGCCCCCAACCGACCTCCGGCAGTCTCCGCCCTTTGCTCCGCCCGTTCCTCCGCCAGCGATGCAGTCGGCGCCCTCCTGGGACTCCGACAGGTCGCTGGCGAGGTTGTATTCGGCGGGTGTTTCCCTATCCTCCCACGCCCTGAATTCCCGGACCGCGCAGTCACCTCAGTATGCCCACGATCAACCAGCTCATCCGCAAGGGTCGCAAGAAGATCAAGTACAAGAGCAAGTCCCCGATCCTCGATGCGTGCCCCCAGAAGCGCGGCGTGTGTCTGCAGGTGAAGACGATGACGCCGAAGAAGCCCAACTCCGCGCTGCGCAAGATCGCGCGCGTCCGGTTGAGCAACGGCAAGGAGACGACGGTCTACATCCCCGGGGAAGGACACAACCTGCAGGAGCACTCGATCGTGCTGATCCGCGGCGGCCGTGTGCGCGATCTGCCTGGCGTGCGCTACCACATCCTGCGAGGTTGCCTCGACGCCTCGGGCGTCGAAGCGCGCCGTCGCAGCCGCAGCAAGTATGGCGCGAAGCGCCCGAAGAAGTGACCCGCGCAGAACCCGCACCTCGCATTCATTTCCCGATCCGTTCCCGACGACCTCGCAGCACCTCACGCCCGCAACACAGCTGATCCGAACCTCCGATGCCTCGCTCCTACAAGTCCACTGAAGTCTTCCTGAAGGGCGATCCCCGCTACAACAACAAGCTTGCCAGCAAGATCATCAACAAGATCATGCTGCAGGGGAAGAAGACGACGGCGCAGGGGATCTTCTACGAAGCCATCGATTTCGTGGTCAAGAAGGTCGAGAACGCCGAGCCCGTCGACGTCTTCACGAAGGCCATCGAGAACATCAAGCCGCGCGTCGAAGTGCGCAGCAAGCGCGTCGGTGGTGCGACCTACCAGGTGCCGCGCGAGGTCAACAAGCGCCGCCAGCAGAGCCTCGCGATCCGTTGGCTCGTCGACGCTGCTCGCAGCAAGCGCGGCAAGCCGATGGCGAAGTCGCTCGCGGAGGAGTTCTTCGACGCGTTCAACAACCAGGGCGCGGCCGTGACGAAGAAGGAGAACGTCCACAAGATGGCCGAGGCGAACAGCGCCTACAGTCACTTCGCCTGGTAGTTGGCACTTCGCCTGGTAGTTGGCACTTCGGGCGCGGGTCCCGAAATCGGGCATGGCATCGTGGCTCGAACCCGCCGATGGGGGCGCCCGGACACGTCCCTGGCCCTCCGGCGGTCCCGCCCGATCTGGCGTGAGGAATACCCCGTGGCCCAGTGCGTCGAAGGACGCCGTTCCCGGCTCTTCACCGGGAGGCTACACTCCCCAGAGCGCCGATGAAGTTGCCCATACCGTTCCTTCTGTACATCGTCTCGTTGGGACTCTTCGGTCTTGCCGGCTGGACCGTCTACGAGATGCTCCCGCTGTGGAAGGACTCGGCCCGGCAGGAGGCGACGAACCGCGGCCAACAGCAGGCGATCGAGGCGTTGGGTCAAGGCAAGGTGCGGGGACCCACCCTGGACTGGAACTACGCGCACGCGGGTTGGTGGCAACTGTTCTCGAAGGTGAACCTCACGGGGAAGCTGCCGCCGCCACCCCCGGTGGAGGGTGAATCGCAGACGAAGAAGGTCGACCCGCCCGTCGAAGTGCGCCCGCTCGAGGAGATCATCGAGCTCGTCTCTCTCGTCTACGACGGGGAGGCCAACGGCCGCGGCGGAGATACGTACGTCATCGTGCGCTACAAGCAGGGCGCCGACGTCAAGCCGCCCGAGTGGTACATGCGCGCGAACATGAGTGCCCCACTTACGGCCGGGCCACCGAAGCCCGCCGATACGACCCCGGCAGCCCCCGGTGGGCGCGGTGCCAACCGGCGCGGGAATCAGCCCGTGACGCCCCAGGTGCCCGGACGCGGGAACCAGTCGGCGCCGGTCACCCCGCTGCCGACCTCGATGGCGGGCCGCGAGATCCTGCAGAAGGTCTGGGTGCGCGACGACGGGGATCCAAAGCACGGATCGCGCCTCTGGCCGACGTTCGAGAACATCAGGCTGGTCGGCGTGTCGCCCGAAGCGCAGACTGCCTACTTCGTGCGCGACGTGCCGCCGCCGAAGGAAGGCGAGGCGGCGACGCAGCCCAAGGAGGAGGCGCTGCAGAAGACGAACATGCACATCAGTGCGGAACTGCTCGAAGAGCTGCGCCGCCTCCAGGGGCGCAAGGAGCTGGTGGCCGCGGAGCGCGGCAGCGGTGCTTCGGCTCCGAACGCCGGGGTGTGGGTCAACGTGCCCGAGACCACGGTCGTCAACGGAGTGCGGCAGATCAGCAAGAAGGACGAAGAGCGCTTCCGGGATCCGGATGAGTTGCTCACGCAGATCCACGTCGACACCTACGTCAGCACGAGCGGGAAGCTGACCGGGCTGATCGTGCGCAACGTCGACACCAAGCTGGCTTCGACGTTCGGCATCTCAGCCGGTGAGGTCCTGCTCGAGATCAATGGACGGCCCGTGCGTTCGCGGTCGCACGCGATGGAGATCGGCAAGAACGACTACAAGCGCGGCGTCCGGACCTTCGTCACGAAGTGGATGGCCGACGGTGCGGTCATCGAGCGCACGTTCCAGGCCCCGGATCGCTGATCGCGCGCAGACGTTGCTCGACGCCGCGTCGTTGCCGTGGTGCACTTGGTGAGACCATGCCCGATGCAACGGTGGGCCTCCTGACGGTCGCCTGCGGCAACAGCACGCTCGACTGCTTCCGGCACGACGACGCTGGGCGCGTGCGGCTCGACTCCGCGGCTCCCGACGCGGCCCGCCTCTCGACCTTCCTGCGAGAGCGCCCGCTGGTCCGCTGTGTCGCGGTCTCGGTCGTGCCGAACGGGCTGCAGCCGCTGGCCGCGCTGCTGCTGCCGATGGGTGTGTCGCTGCAGCAGGCCGGCATCGACCTGCCGTGTCCGTTGCCGCTCGCCTACGAGACGCCGCACACGCTGGGCGCCGATCGCTGGGTCGCGGCGCTCGCGGCGTACCGCCGGCACGGCCGTGCCGTGGTCGTCGATTGCGGCTCGGCGACGACCGTGAACCTCGTCGAAGCGGACGGCACCTTCCACGGCGGCGCGATCGCCCCGGGCTTGCGTGCCTTCGCGCTGGGTCTCGCGGTCGCGACGCCGGCGCTGCCGGCGCCACGTCTCGACGCCGCGCCGTCGGTGCCTTCGCGCAGTTCCCAAGCAGCCGTCGACACTGGCGTGCTGATCGGTTGGTGCGGGCTCGTCGAACGCCTCGTCGCCGACACGCTGCGCGCCGCGGCGGGGCCGGCGCAGGTCGTCGTCACGGGAGGCAATGCCGAACGGTTGCGCCGTCACACGCGCCTGCGGGCCGACTTCGTACCGGACCTCCTGCACGAGGGCCTGCGACTCCTCGCCGGCGGCGGCGCATGAGGTTGCTGACGCCGCCGGGCGTCGCCGGCATCGCGGTCGTGTGCGCCCAGCCCGCCGAGCGGCCCGCGCTCGAGCCGGCGCTGCGTGCGCAGGATGGGAAACCCGTGGTGCTGACGGCCGGTGGGCCACCCCGCCGGGCGTGGCTGCATCTCGACGGCGCCAAGATCGACGAAGTGCTCGCCGTGGATCGCGGCGCCGATGGACTCGAGTTGCACCTGCACGGTGCGCCCGTTGTGCTCGAGGCGCTGCATCGTGTGTTCGGGCTCGAGGCAGACGCGGCGGCAACGCCGGCCGCGAGGCTGCTGCGCGAAGCGCTGGCGCCAGCCCAGCTCGAGCTCGCGCTCGAGCAGATCGCCTGCGACTTCGAAGCGGGTTGCGCGGCGATCGAGCGCTTGCCCCGGGCGCGCGGACTCGTCGCGGTCCGCGAGGCGCTCGAGCGCTCGCGCATCGCGCTCGCGCTCGCCACACCCGCGCGGGTCGTGCTCGCCGGCGGACAGAATGCGGGCAAGTCCACGCTGTTCAACAGGCTCCTGTTCCGGGAACGCGTGCTGACCGGGCCGACTCCTGGCCTGACGCGCGACCCGGTCGCCGAGTGCACGACGCTGGACGGCTATCCGTACGAGCTCGTCGACACGGCCGGAGAAGGCGCAGCCGGCTCCGCAGTCGACGCTGCTGCGATCGAGATGGGGCGCCGGCAGCGCGCCTCGTCGCTGCTCATGCTCGTCGTCGACGCCGCGATCGGTCCGTCACCGGGCGACCGGGCCCTGGCAGGCGAGGCCGCGCTCGTCGTCGCGAACAAGAGCGATCTGCCGCCGAGTGACTGGCCGTTCGCGGTTCCGTGCCACCTGAGGCTCTCGTGCGTGGCCTGGGATGCGGCCCGGATCCGCCTGGAGGTCGGGCAGAACCTGCGCCGACATCGCAAGTTGCCTGCGGCGGGGCGCGTCGGCGGATTCGCGGCGCTGGCGGCAGGCCAGTTGGCGCACCTGCAGCAGCTGGCGGTGGCACTCGACGCCTGAGCCGGCGCACCACGGCGCCTGGAAGCGAGATTGTCCACGGCCTGCATGGCCGGCATGATCCGTCTCTCGATGGCCGACAACGAGAAGCGCGACCTGGTGTCCATCGAAGACCTGAGCACCGCCGAGATCCTCGAACTGTTCCATCACGCCGACGAGTTCCGCGCGAACCTGCTCGCGTGGTCCGAGCTGTGCAGCGGCGCGATCATGGCGACGCTCTTCTTCGAGCCGAGCACGCGCACGCGGCTGAGCTTCGAGTCGGCGATGTTGCGGCTCGGTGGGGGAGTCATCACCGCGGCCGACGAGAAGAACTCGAGCCGTTCGAAGGGGGAGTCGCTCGCCGACACCGTGCGAGTCGTCGGCGGAAGCTATGCGGACATCCTCGTCGTGCGACACCCGCAGGACGGTGCTGCGCGCGTGGCGGCCCGCTATGCGCGCGTGCCGGTCATCAACGGCGGTGACGGCGCCCACGAGCACCCGACGCAGACGCTGTGCGACCTCTACACGCTCTGGAAGGAGAAGGGGCGCCTCGAAGGGCTCGAGGTCGTGTTGTGCGGCGATCTGCGCTACTCGCGCACGATCCACTCGTTCTGCTACGCGCTCGCGCGGTTCGGCGCGAACATCGTGACGATGCCGTATCCGGGCTTCGAGCTGCCCGACTACGTGCTGCATCGCCTGCGCCGCGACTTCGGCGTGCAGGCGGCTGCAGCATCGGTCGCGGACCTGCCCGGCATCGCGGGCAGCAGCAACGCAGCGGCGTACCTGACCTCGAGCAAGCCGCACCAGCTCGCGCTGTTCACGAACCTGACGAACGTCGAGGTGAACCGCATCGACGCGATCTACATGACGCGCGCGCAGCGTGAGCGGCACAGCGGTGAGGACACGACGAACTACCCGCGGCTCTCGCGCACGACGCTGAACGTCGCAGCCGCGAAGGACGCTCGCGTCATGCATGCGCTGCCTCGCGTCGACGAGATCGACTACGACGTCGACGACGATCCGCGCTCGGTCTACTTCCGGCAGGCCGAGCTCGGCGTGCCGATCCGCATGGCGCTGATGGCCTTCCTGCTCGGCAAGATCCAGCTACGCGCGTCGCGGCCGCCGCTGATGTCCGTGATGCCGGGCATCGTGGCGGGAGCCGGCCTGCGCTGCAGCAACGAGCGGTGCATCACGAACAACGAAGGCGTGCGCTACCTCGTGCGCGACTTCCGGCTGCGCGAAGCCGAGGTGCCTCCGGTGCTCTGCTGCGCCTACTGCGAACGCGAGATCGAGGCGCGCTTCGTCGGCCACACGCAGAGCCGCCTCGTCTACCGCTACAACGCTGCCGAGGCCCGCACCATCAAGTCGGAGCATCGCGTCTACTTCGAGTCCGAAGCCCAGGCCCAGGCCGCGGGCTTCCACTGCCAGGCGTAGAGATGCACGCCGCGGCGCGGCGGTCACAAACTCCGGTGGGGCCGAGCGCTATCGCACCCGAGAGCCGCGCAGGACGCGACCGGAGCGCGCGCCGGGCGAGGGGCCATGGTCCTAAAGCTATTGCCTGGACGTGCTTGAGAGCGACTATGGCGACGGGGATCAGCGGCATGGTGTTTGATGAAACCAGCCGCCCCCTTGGTCGTGCACGCGCTGCATAGCCGGCATCCCATGCGTCCTGATGTACCCTTCTGCGTGCCCATACTACGTGCCCAGCCTTGGCTTCCGTCATCCAGGGAGGCGCGGGCTGGGCTCCGCCGCGGCGACCCCGGGGACCGCCGGACGCGGTCCCATCGGCGATCCCATGCAACCGGTTCGGCAGCAGCCGGAGCCGGCCGCTTCCCAGCACCCTAGATCCATGGCAAGCAGTCATTCCACCGTCAGCAGAGGCTCTTCCCTGCGCAGTGCTCCACCGTCGCGCAGTGGTGCCAGGGGTCGTTCCCTGGTGTTCGTGAGCCTGTCGGTGCTGGCGGCCTGCAACGGCAGCGGCAGCGGCAACGGCGTGACGGTGACGGGGGAGGCTGCGAACCAGCCAGAGCTGCTGCGCGTCGAGTATGGGCAGCTGGCCGACGTCTACTGCCTGCGGAACGGCGTGCAGGTTCTCTACGATCCCGATGGCGCGGAGACGCGGACTCCTCCGGGGCGTGCGATGGGACGCGACGTGATGATCGGCTCGGACATCCGCGACGAGCGTCCGACGAACTCGACGATGGGCGATGCCGAGATCACGTACGACTTCATCGGCTCGGACCCGGACACGCTGCAGCCGAAGCTCTTCATCCCGCGCGAGGAGGCGAGTCCTGAGTTCCGCGCCGCGTTCGACGCGCTCGACGACGAGCTGCGCGAAGTAGCACCGATGACCTTCGGGCAGGGCGGCCCCGGGTTGCCGTACGGAGTCGTGCCGCGCAACGCGGCCTTGCGCCTGTCCTTCTCGGCGGCACTCGGGATCGACGACAGCTTCTTCGTCGAGCGCAGTGCTTCGGGAGCCGTGACAGGGCTCCGCAACACCGAAGCCGTGCAGCTGCTGAAGATCGTCGGCGATCCGAACCAGCCCGGTGGCTTCGTGCCACTGCCGGTGCGTGTCGTCGTGCAGCCTACGACGCTCGTGCTCGATCCAGTGCTGCTCGGCACCGAAGGCCTGCAATACCAGACGTCGAACAACGCCGCGGGCCTGCCGCCTTCCCCGGACCAGCTCGGCGCGAACATCCGCGTCGCCGTGGCCCTCGAGGGTCCGCTCGCGATTCCGCACCTGCGCGAGAACGCGCAGCGGGGGCTCACCGGCAGGAACAACAGCTCGCGGCTCTCGGTGGTTCGCGACTTCCGGTCCGGCAACGCGGACGACACGTCGGACGACTTCGCGCGCGGCTTCGTGCGCGACCCGCTGCCGTTGCGCATCGTCGGCGAGATCGTGATGCTGCTCGAGAAGGTCGAGGAGATCAACGCGTTCACGCAGGAAGTGACCGTGTTCAAGAACGGCGTCTCGCACGAGATCGACCGCGGCGACACGATGCGGTTCCTGGTCGGTGGCCAGCAGGCCGAGGTCGTCAGCACGACGGTCGTGGTCGATCCCGAAGACGATCGCCGGCAACCGGAAGCGCAGCACGTCCGCGTGCGCATCCGGCACGTGCACGATCTCGAGAGCATCGACCCGAGCAATCAGCCGGGCTACCCGGCCTCGGTGCCGGAGCGCGAGTTGTGGCTGGCCGCGAACGCACCGAGGCTCGTGCTCGTCGCGGAGTACTCGGCCGGTGGCGAACCTCTGCCGGGCGGCGGCGTGACCGGTGACGACCCGCGCAACTTCCTGCGCTTCACGCCGGCACCGCTGAACAACCTCGATGGCTCCGCGCCGGCGGCCAACGAGTTCGTGTCGCCGCTCGCGGGCACCGTCGTGCGCTTCACGAAGCCCGTCGACATGGAGACCGTGAAGACGGCGGACACGTTCTTCTTCGCGATGCGCGACCTGACCTCGCAGGCGAGCAAGGACCAGTTCATCGCGACCCGCGTCAACAACCTCGGCACGCTCGGCATGCATCCGATCACGTTCGACGAGGCGAAGTACCGCACGCCCTTCCTGATCACGGCGCGCATCTTCGACGAGGACTCGTCGCAGACCTCGCTGCGCCTGCAGCCGCTGATGGGCTTCTATCTCGACGACACGATGCGGAATCCGCCGGCCGGCGCCGACTACCGCTACTTCCTGCACCTGATCTCGAGCTCGCAGGACGGCGGCATCCGCGACCTCGCGGGCAACGCGGTCGACCTGCAGGGTGTCACGGCCGAACGCAGCAACAGCGTCGTGATCCCGTTCACGGTCGACACGCGCATGAACGGTGATACCCCGTTCTTCCGCGACAACCTGACTGTGTCGGTCGTGCGCCGCTTTGCCTCGAAGGACGAGGATGCGCAGCCTTCCTACTTCCTGCCGGCTGAAGTCCAGGCGCCGAGCCAGACCTCGTTCGCTCCTGCCTACGCGCTCGAGGACCTCTTCGGCGCGTTCGTCTATCTCGACAACAAGCTCGTGGCGCGCGAGACGACTCGCGTGCGGCAGGTCGCCGACAACCTGAACCAGTCGCCGTTCGTTGCGCAGTCGCCGATCGGACAGCCGCCCGTGCCCCTCGCCTGGTGTCCGCAGTACGTGACGCCGCCGTTCGGACAGGAGGGCCAGATCGGCTCGAACTCGTCGACGAGCCTGCTCAATGCCGGCCTGCAGAACCCGCTGAATCCGTACGGATGCCGCCTGCAGACCCTCTGGCGCGAGATCGACCTGAGCCTCTCGCGCACGAACCCGTTCGACTTCAACCTCGACATCGAGCAGATGTACTGGGCGCCCTACACCCAGACCAACCTCTCGTACGACGAGTTCGATCGAGTCAGCTTGTGGCTCGGTCACTCCGAGTTCCGGCCGACGCCGTGCGTCGGCGACTTCAGCGCGCTGGCCTCGATGCCGCTGTCGGGCCTCGACAACGTGTTCGAGAAGAACTTCGCTTGGAACCCGAAGTCGACGGCCGCGGGGCAGATCGAGTCGCAGTCGCCGAAGCGTGCCGCCTACATCGACAGCCCGCTGACGATCGATCCGTCGACCGTCGTCTACGAACCGAACGGCGTGAACCGCTTCCTGCCGCTGCCCGAGTTCCAGAAGCCCTACTTCGTGTTCCGCGACGAGACGGTTCGCGAGCAGGGACTCAATGCCGGTGTCGGCACCGACCTCGATGCGAGCGGTTTCCCGCCGTACATCCTGAGCCCGTTCACGAACGGCCAGGGGCGGCGCTGGATCGATCAGGCGGGCCAGACGACATTCGTCAACTCGTTCTGGAACGACGCGCCGAACAACCTGCTGACCGGCGGCGGGGTGGACTCGTTCACGGGCGGCCTCGTCGGCAGCGTCGCACTGCCGCTGCTCGCCGACTTCTGGACCTACTGCGACTCCTCGCAGCTGCCGCTCGGCGGCGGTTACGTGGCGCTCGGCACGAATGGCTGGCAGGTGGCCATCACCGTGCAATCGGGCTCGCAGCCGAACTTCCGCGTCCTGTCGGCGGGGCGGGCTGCGGTACCCGGAGCTCCGTCCGCGCTCTGTCGCTCGCCGAGCGATCCGCAGTGGAACACCGCGAGCGGCGGCTTCATCGGACAGACCACGGCGACGACGCCGCCCGGCGACAACACGTTCTACTGGATCATGCTCGACGTGCTGAAGCGCCAGAGCGTGATCACGAACGGCTTCCTCGACATCAACAACCCGCACCGCGTGCCCGAGGGCTTCGCCGATCCGCGGCTCGGCCCGTTCTTCCTGCAGGGTGGCCAGAGCACGCTGCCGGCCGACATGCTGCCGCTGTTCGACCACGAGTTCGATCCGCCGCTCGCGAGCATGCCGCCCGGAACGTCGGTCGTGCCGCAGTTCCGCGCCGCGAGCATCGTCGATCCGACGCCGTGGTACTGGAACCAGTGGATCGCTCCGTCGGCCGGCAACCCGCTGTTCCCGGCCCCGCCGCTCGGCGCCGCGGAACGCGCGGCGCTGAAGCCGACGGCGCAGAACTTCCCGCTGGATCCGTACAAGGCCGGCGACGCCCACATCCGCAAGTGGGACACGCGTCCGGTCCCGGGGGCGTCAGCCCGCAACTTCTGGACGTATTTCTACAACCGCACGGTTACCACCTACGTCGAGGACCCCAACGACCTCATGGTGGCGGCGTTCACGAACCAGTTCCAAGGCCCCAACGAGTCCTTCACGCCGCGGTCGATCCGCTACGTGAACTGGCGCTTCGTGACCAGCAACAACACGGACGCGAATCCGCCGGTCATGCCGGCCATCGAGTCCTTCTCCCTCTCCTACCGGTTCCGACGACCGTAGCCTCCCGACGACCTACCTCCGCCCTTCACGCTGTGACCCTTCGACGCCCGCGCCACTGCTCCGGCTCCCCTCTCGCAGGCACCCTTGCCATTGCGGGATCCCTGCCGGTCGACAATCGACAGATGCGTCATGGCGCGCAGCGGGTAGACTTCTGGAGGTCGGTACCCGTCCTCTCCCCTCTCCTGTTTCAGTGCCCTGATCCCCTTCGGCCTTGGTTCGACGAGAGTCCAACCAAGCCTGCCCTCGCGCCATGAACCGAGTGAACTTCGCCCGGCTGTTCTCCCTGGCAATCATCGTTGCCTTCGCCAGTTGCTCCGGCAGCAGTAACGGTGTCGGCGGTATCAAGACTGGTGGCGACTTCATCGTCCTTCAGACCGAACCGAGCGACAACGGCGCACTGTTCCTGAACGACGCGATCTCGATCGACTTCAGCAATCCTGTCTCGCTCGAGTCGGCGAGTCTGCTGACCTTCAGCTTCCAGGTTCTCGACCAGATTGGCAACACGGTTGCCGAGCCCGTCGCCGGTCATTTCGAGATCGGCACGAGCCCGGGGGACTCGCCCACGGCGCTCGGCCGGCGTTTGAAGTTCGTGCCGAGGCTGCCGACGAACGATCTCTACACGAACGGCGGCTTCCGTCCTGGTCGCACCTACGTCGTCCAACTCGTGGGCGGCAATCCCGTGAACGGCACGGTGCTGCGCGACAACAACGGCAAGGGCCTGCGTGATGCCGTCAGCTTCCGCTTCACGACGTCCGACGGTGTGACGCCGGGTCAGCTGTTCCGCAATCCTGCGGCCGGCGGTCCGCGCCGCGCCAGCTTCGAGTTCGAGCCGAAGGACTCGAGCGGCCTCGTCTACCTCAACAAGCTCGGCGCGCCTCCTGTCGAGATCCGGCTCGCGTTCGATCAGCCGCTGAATCCGAGCAGCGCCAACGTCCCGACGGCCGTCGAGACGAACCCGCTGACTCGCAGCAGCAACGCCAAGGGCCGCATCTTCCTCGAGTACAAGGACCCCGAGTACGACCCGAGTCCTGACGACTACACGTGGATCCCCGCCGACGTCACGATCGATCAGGAGACCGTCTCGGTCGTGACGTTGCGGCCGCTCGGCGTGCTGCCGAACAACGCGACGATCCGCGTCATCGTCGAGCGCACGCTCGAAGACATCTCGGGCGAGTCCAATACCTCGAATCCCGCGTACGACCCGGTCTTCGGCACGTTCCGCACGCAGCGCTCCTACGAGCAGCAGTTCGACGCGCTCGTCGACGACTTCCTGACCACGGACAACTTCGACCTCGCTGCGGCATTTGCGCAGCCGGTCGCGGAAGTCGGTCCTGGATACGTGAAGGCAGGCTTTGCCTTCGAGGGGACCACGACGGGTGCGGAGTTCGAGCCAACGCTGCCGGAAACCGTCCTCAACACGAACCTGACGCTGGTCCAGCCGAAGGTGGGCTCCGCGTACAACGTGTCGGGCGGCGTCTTCAACTTCAAGAACGTCAAGATCAACCCCGGCAAGAACGTGAAGGGCACGGGCTCGAACCCGATGGTCTGGCTCGTCTCGGGCAGCTTCGAAGTCGGCGGCTCGCTCTCGGTAGATGGTGGCCAGGGCACGCGCGTCGACTCGAGCGGCAACGCGGACGTTCCGAAGCCCGGTGGAGCCGGCGTGTGTGGCGGTGGAGACGGCGGTCGCGGTTCTCCGAGCTCCACGGTGCGCGACATCGTCGGCGAGACCGGCAATGGTCCGCTGCAGGCACCACTCGGTGGTGGTACGGGCGGCTCGCTGGCTTGCGCTGCGGGTTGCACGCGCGGTGCCGGTGGCGGCGGTGGGTCGATGTCGACCCAGGGTGATCCGAACTACAAGCGGCAAGCGATCGCGCCGACGCCTCCGACGACCGTCTTCCCGATCTTCCAGCAGGTGAACGGCGCGGGCGGCAACGGTTGCAACGGCGCCGCTGGCGTCACGACGCGCTCCTTGCTCGGTGGGATTCCCGGCCCGATCGTGTTCGTCGACTCGCGCGCCGACAACAACTACTGGGGCGGCGGATACAACGTCAACGCGGGCCTGCGCATCACCGGCGAGTTGTCCGTGCCGATCGGCGGCGGTGGCGGTGGTGGTGGTGGTGACCTCTCCTACAACTCGGACTGCAACACCAACGTCCCCAACTTCGAGAACGACAGCAGCGGAGGTGGCGGTGGCGGTGGCGGCGGTGTGCTCGTGGTCAAGGCCCTTGGCCCGATCACGGTGCTCGAGACCGGCCGGATCACCGCGAATGGTGGTCACGGCGGTGGCGGTGAGCAGCAGGGCTCCTGCAACAAGGGCGGCGGCGGCGGCGGCGGTGCCGGCGGCATGGTCGTGCTGATGTCGGCCACGTCGATCAACATTCACGCGAAGGGACCGGGCAACGCGTACCTCTATGCAGCCTCTCCTGCGCCTGGCAACGACTACGGGTTCTCGATCTCGGCCGATGGTGGCATCTGCACCACGCTGACCTTTCCACTTCCCTCGCCTGGCTCGCCCAACTCGCCGATCGTCCAGAGCAAGTATCCGACGACGAGCGGTGTCCTGCCGCCCGCGAACTTCCCCAATACGTACGACGGGGCGCCGCTCGGTGCTTTTGGAGGCATGGGCATCGTCCAGCTGATGGCGCCACCCGGGCCTCTGCCCGCTGGCATCTCGCCGGACCAAACGAACACGATCCTCGACGACAACATCAAGGTCTTCCGCAGCGGCCTGCAGTTGAGTGGCACGCAGAAGCAGGCGGTGCTCGCCTGGCGCGGCTTCCCGAATGCGCAGGGCCAGGGCGTCGACGACGCCGGCAACGTCATCCTGCCTCCGAACCCGACACTCCCGAACGACTACGAAGGCGACATCCGTCCGGCACCGGTTCTCCTGCCGTCGCCGTTTGCCGAGAAGTCGCGCCTGCGTTCGTACTGGATCGACACGGGGGCTTCGAAGCGCCGGCCGCTGTTCGCCGATGACAACTTGCCGCGCGGCATCATCGATCCGCAGCAGGATCTCCGAGGGCCGCGCTACGAGTTCGCGGGAGTCGATGCGGCGACGGGCTACCTCTCCTACGCCGTGGCCAACGGGCTGGCCCGCGTCACGTATCCGGAAGTCGTGCCGTTGACGACGATCACCGGCACGGGTCCTGCGACGTACCAGGGCGAGCCCGCCTACTTCGTGCGGACCGCGGGTGCCTTCGGCACGACGATCGATCGGCACTCGCAGTACGAAGCCGAGCTGCGGGACACCAACAACCTGCTCGTCGGTTCGTTCCGCATCCTCGCGAACACGGAGAACGAGATCACCGTGTCGGCCGAGTCCGGAGCCTTGCCCACGACGGCAACCAAGGTCAGGGTGCTGGCGAAGTTCTTCAAGGTCGTGACGAGTGGCTCCGAAGGCCTTGGCCAGACCTATCCGGGCAGCACCGCCGGAACGCGCGTGCCGGTCGCCAACGTGAGGATCGGCTTTGCCTTCCACCAGGATCCGGCGAACCCGACGGCGCAGCGCTGGCCGGCACTCCCGAACACGTTCGAGTACGACCTCGCGAACCCCGCCGTGCAGGAGAGCATCCGAGCGCTCGGTGCGGCATTCGTGCAGTGGGACATCCTCTTCGACATGAGGTTCAAGGTTGCGGCCCTCGACGATCCGCCCGCGTTGAAGCCCGACTCGCCGCGCCCGGAACTCCACTTCCTGAGGCTGCCGTTCCGCTTCTAGCTCGAACACCGCTCTCCCGGACCAGACTCTCTCGCCAACCATTCTCTCCCAAACCCGATACCGGCCCAGGGTCGTTGCACTACGACACTGCGGCCAAACCAGACTAGACCCCGCCGGCAGATGCCGGCGGCTCACGACGCGAAGGTAGATCTATGATCGATGCGATGATGCGATCCCGGGCGCTGCCCATGGCGCTGATGTTCGCCGCACTGGCTGCTTGCGATGGCAGCACGAAGGTAGGTGAGTTGGGCGACGGTACTCGCCTCGAGTTGAGCGCGGTCGACTTGGGTCGGCTCGTCGACGTCTACGCCTACCAGCGGGCCGACGAGACCGATGGGGATCGCCGCAATCGGTTCAACCGCAGGATCGAACTGGTGGCCAAGAACGTCGTCATCAACCCGAACATCGAGACCCAGTCGTTGTTCAGCCCCTCCGGGGAGGTCGTGCCGACGGCGGACTACGAGTTCATGCCCTTCGACAAGAGCGTCGGCCACGAGGAACTGCTGATCCTCTGGGACAACCGGCCCACGTGGGACGGGACCACTTCCGGCACGCACAATCCCGAGGCGGCGTCCTTCAACTCGGCCTTCCAGCGCGCGCAGTTCGGACTGCTCCCGCTCGCGCCGTCGTATCGCGGCCAGAACACGCAGACACGGCCGATTCCGATCGTGCCGCGCAATGCCGCGATCCGGATGCGGTTCAGCAACAAGGTCCTCGTCGACAGCACCTTCTTCCAGACGAACCCTTCCGCGATCCAGTTGCTCGAGTTCAAGGGTGACCCCGCGGTCGTGTCGCCGGTGGATGCCTTCCGCGTGCTGCCCTATCGCGTGATCACGCAGGACAACTACGTCATCCTCGACACGACGATCCTCGGCGGCGAGGGCTCTGCCGGGTCGAACACGCGAGGTCTGCCGGCGTCGGCCGACAACGTGACCGCGAACATCCGCATTGCGCTGCCGTCGCGCGGCATCATCGATCCTACGTTCTACGTGAAGGAAGACCCGATCCCGGACCTGAACGACGTCGACAGTGCGGCGCGCACCTCGGTCATTCGCGACTTCCGTTCGGGCAACCTCGCCGATGGAACCTCGGGCCGCCTGACGGAACCCGAAGGCCCGATGATCGTGGCGCCGTTGGCGATGGGAATCACGGCGGTCGATCCCGTGAACCAGATCGTGACGTTGAACAAGCGACTGCAGTTCGTCCCGATCCGTGGCCGGTATCCGTTCGTCGATGGACCGCTGAACTCGAGCGGGCTGCCACTCGGCCCGCTGCAGGCTCCGATCTTCCCGACGCTGCGAGGCGGCGACATCCTCGTTCAGGTCTTGCAGGTGCTGATGCCCAACGGCAGCTTCGAAGCGGTCAAGCTGCGCGCCGAGATCCTCCAGAACATGGAGGTTGGCACCGTCGTCGGCGACCCGCAACATCCGAGGCTCGGCCTGGCGGAGGCGCCCTTGTTCGGCGGCACGGACCAGGGAGAACGCCTCCCCGAAGTGAGGGTCCGCCTCGCTTCGGTCGAGGTCGGCACGGACTCGCTTGGACGGCGCCATTCGTTCCAGGCCGACAGCCAGCCGACTGGCCAGGACTGCACGATCCGCGCGCGCTACTACGAGGACGTTCCGTTCACGGCGGGCTCGTTCGCCGTCTCGGATCGCACCTGGCGCCATCTGTTCACGCGGATCGATCCGCAGCCCGTGGGTGCGGCCGCGCCTGGCTCGCTGGTCCAGCCCAACGCTTCGGTGGCCATCGAGTTCACGAAGCCGATGGACCTCGATCAGGTCGACAACACGTCGAACCTGCTGATCACGAACACGCACGTTGCCGTCGAGTCGTTCTCCCAGCAGATGGACGATCCGAAGCGCGCGACGACTCGCGTCGTGCCGACGCGGTTGTCCGACCTGACGGGCGACGGCACCGTGCTGCGCCTGCAGCCGCCGATGGGCTTCTGCCATCGCACGGTTCCGAGTGCCGTGGCCGAGCCATACAGCTTGCACGTGCGACTCGGCAGCGCAGGCGTGCTCGACCTTGCAGGCAACCCGCTGGCGATCTTCGATCGGCCGTCGCAGCCACAGGTCAGCTGGTCGTTCGACTTCACGATCGACCCGGCGGCGCTGAAGAACGACGTGGGCTGGCACACCTGGCGCATGGAGAGCGAGGACGAGGACGGCACCATGCCGGGCTCGTCGGACCTCTTTGGCCAGTTCCGGCTCGAGAACGGTCGCCTGATCGGAGCCTCCGGTCTGCGGTTCAGCCGTTCGGCCGACAACCAGAACCTCGTCAGCATCAGCCGCATCAATCGTGGTGAGTGCTGGGATCCAACCGGCAACGCGCAGATCTTCCCGGCGCCGAATCCGCCCCAAGGCTGGGTGCCGATCGTGCCGAGCGTGCACCCGGGGTTGCTCTACTGGCAGCCGCGCATGGCCGACACGGTCGGGCCGCCGGTCCCGACGGTCTACCCGTACTGGCAGCAGGTCCCGCAACCGGTGGGTCGCATCGTCGAGCCGCACAAGCCTCAGGGCTCGCGCATGCAGATGCGCTACATCGAGGACGACTTCACGTTGAGCTACCGCCAGCCGTCGGAGATGGCGATCGACGTCGAGCAGCTCTACTGGTCGCCGTTCCTGGACGAGACCGTGCTCTACGACGTGTTCGATCGCTACACGATGGCGCTCGCGCACAGCCCGCGGCGTCCGGACGAACACTGGGAGCTCGTGACCGGCGGCATGCCGCCGGCGCCGTTCTGCACGATGGACTGCGCCAGCATGAACAGCGGCCTGTCGGAGATCTTCAGCGAGAACGTGCTGCAAGGCACGTCGCTGACGCCGATGTTCGAGGACAAGGTCTATCGCATCAATCCGAACGAGGCCTTCCGGAGCCCGGAAGGCAACATCAAGTACGTGCCGTTCCCGCGATTCGACCGGACCTACACCTGGCGCGATTCGCGCCTCGTGACCATCGATGAGTCCGGCAACGTGATCGGGCTCGGTGGTGCGCAGCAACCGGGCGCCCCGGTTCCGAACGGCGACGTCACGGCGAACATCGATTCGCCCTGGATCACCGACGTTCGGGATCCCGAGTTCCTCGGAGCGAGCTGGGTCATCGACGAGGCGGACTTCCGAGGCAAGTTCCAGCGCGACCACGATCCGATCGCGCTGCCGCTGCTCGTCGACTTCAAGGTCTTCCCGGATGGCGCCGCCAACGGCATCGTCGCGGGCAACAACGGCTTCCAGGTCGCGATGCTCGGGGCACCGAGCAACTTCCCGGCGGGCGCCCCCAACGGCTACTACGACCGCGTGGGTTCGGGTTGCGGTGCCAATTTCCCGGCGTGGCCGCACCTGCGTGTGCAGGCCTCGGGTGGCAAGGATCTCGTCAGCCTCACCGAGTACACCATCGATCCCGCGAACCAGTTGAATGCCCAGCAGAGCTGGATCAAGGACGCAGGCCTCGGTGACGCCACCTATGCCCTGTTCCTGGCCCCAGCCGGTGACGGCATGCTGAACTGGGCTCGCGCCGACTTCGTCCGCAAGGTCTCGACCATGACCTTCGGGTTCTTCGACACGCTGAGGCCGCAGCGCGCCAAGCTTCCCAATGTGGCCGGCACGCCGGTGGAAGAAGAGGGCTTCCCGAACCTCTCCGCCGTTGCCATCAATCCGCGCGTCAGCGACCTCGTCGTGCAGCTGGATCCGCCGTTGGTTCGCCAGCCGGCCGGCACGTCCGTCGTCGTCGAGATCCGCGGCGCCGAGGACTTCACCAACGCCGGCACGCTCTACGAGCCGACGGCTGCAAACGGGGATGCCTGGGCCACCCGCGGCAACCTGCTGAACCCGAACTACGCGTGTGAAGCCTATCGCTACTCGACGGCGAACAACCCGGTGACTGCGGCCCCGCGCATCCCGGCGACCGGCCTGACGCGCTACGTCACCGAGGATCAGCTCAACCTGATCCGAACGCCTGGGAACAACCTGCTGCCGCGATTCCTGAACATGCGCCTCATCATGACGAACAACGTCGATGTGACGCCGGCTCTCTCGCCCACGCTGCGCAGCATGAGCGTCGTCTACCGCGTGCAGGCGAGCGGGCAGTAGACGGCTGCAGCGGCCGCCGGCCGCGCGGCGATGGTCTCGTCGCCGCGGGGCGGCCCCAAGGGGGTGGCAGCGTCACCCCCAGCGCCCGATCTCGGCATCCGGGGGGCGAATTCCCAGGGACCGGGAGGGTCGCGGCGTGTGCTGCGTCTTCGCGCGGCGCGCGGAGAGATCGTGCCTGCCGCCTGGCGACTGGATCCGTGCGCGTTGGCCCGCCGCTGCGTACGATCCGATAGAGACGGAACATGCACGTCGCTCGAACGGTCCCCGGTGCTCTCTGCATCGCGCTGCTGGCAGCAGCGTGCTGGAACCGGACCCCTGCGCCAGCTGCTTTCGAGGTCGTGCGCACGTCGCCGAGCCTCGGCAGCGAGAGCGAGCCGATCCTGCTGAACGACTCGATCACGATCTACTTCTCCGACACGCTCCAGGCGCTCAGCGTGACGCCCGATTCCGTGTCCCTCGTCGACGAAGAGGATCGGCCGGTCCGCGGGGCGCTGCGAGTGGGGTCCAACTGGGTGGCCTTCCAACCAGAACCGCCGCTCACGCCGGAGCTGACGGATGGGGCGCTGCGGCCAGGCGGCACCTGTCGCCTCTTCGTGGCGGGCTATCCACGTCACGACGCCGTGCGTGCGAACGACGGCCGGCGGCTCGCAGCGGCGGTTGCGTTCCAGGTCAGGGTGGCCGGGCTCGGCTACAAGCCGCCGGGTCTGCCGGCGCCGTTGCGGCCGCCGCCGACCGAGTTGCCGTTCGTGCTGCGGAACCAGGATCCACCGCTGCAGACGTTGCCCGCCGATGCGCCGCGGATCCGGCTCCGCTTCACGGTTCCCGTCTTGCCGTCGACGGCGGTCGCCGAGGCCTTCGACATCCTGCTGCTGCGCAATCCGCTCGAGACCCTGGTGCCGCGCAGCGTGCGCGTCGTGCCGTCGCGACTGCCAGAGGACTTCCCCGGCTCCACCGTCGAGATCGATCTCGGTGGCATGACGCGACCCGACGGGACCGGCCCCGTGTCGCTGAAGCCGACGGACCTGATCAGCGTCGGACTGAAGACAGGTCCGCACGCGTTGCGCGACTATGCAGGCAACGTGTCCTTGCCCGCTCTGCCGTGGTATTGGTCGGTTGCCAAGGGTGCGAGCATCGCGCTCGCGGAATGGTCACCCGACGACGGGGCCATCGTCGAAGGGGATCCGCTGACGCCCGGGTTCGAAGTGCGCGCCGGAGCCATGCGACCGCGCGTCCGCGTCGAGGCAGGCGACGGCAGTCTCGGTGTCTTCCGGCCGCAGCGCGACACGACGTTGCGTCCCGGCGAGCCGTTCGATCGCGGTGATGGCCACATCGTCACGAGTCGCGGCGGCGTGTTCCCGTTCCTCGCGGTGGACATCCCCGCTGGCAGATCGGTCGTCGTCGATGCGAGGGCCGGTCCCGTGCAGATCCTGTCCTGCGCCGACCTGCGTATCGCGGGTTCGGTCGAGTTGCTCGGGACGGCGCAGCCGATGCAGGGTCGTTTTCTGCAAGTCTTGCCGGTGCGCGATCTGCTCGAAAGCTCTCCGGTGTCGATGGTGGCCGCCGGCGACGTGCACATCAGTGGCTCGGTGACGGCCGCGACGCCGGTGCAGGCCGAGAACACCCTGCTGACTCTCGCGACCGCTGCGCGCATGCAACTGAACGGGGCATTGCCCTTCAACACGATCCTGGCTCTCGAGGTCGAGGGACCCGCCGTGCGCGGCGTGCTGGGCCAGACCACGGTCGTGTGGTCGACGTTCACCTACGGGCTCGCGCGCGGAGCCGCGTTCACGGCCAGCGGGTTCACGGGCTGGCGCCAGTTTCCCTGGGACCGCGACGGAGGCGTCGTCCGCATCCTCGACGCGGATCCCGAGCTGAAGATCGGTTGGCAGACGACTCCCGCGGACCTCCATCGCCGGCGCGAACCCGATCTGCGTCGAAGTCTTGCCCGCAGCCAGCCGATCGCCGACCAGGACCGGATCGGCGTGGAGCCCGGCGCCTTCGTGCGATTCGAGCTGACCGCGTCATTGCGCGATCGCCAGCCGCTGCCGAAGGTGCGCGACCTGCGCATCGTCGAGCGGTGACCCGCCCCGCGTGGCGGGCGGAGACCGGCCGGCGACTTCCCCAACCGAGCCATGGATTCTGTCCGGGGGGGCCGTATGCTCCGCCGGTGCAGGCATTCGCGTGTCGAGGGTCAGCTCGGCGCGTGGCGGTCAGCGTGGTCGCAGCTTGCATCTGAGTTTCGTTTCGAGAGCCGCTTGGCGGCGGCGTTGCCAGTCCGGTCATGGATACGGTGTTCACAGTGGGGGTTGCCCTGCTCGGAGCCTGCGTAGGCTCCTTCCTGAACGTCGTCATCTGGCGCCTGCAGCAGGAGGATCCGAAGCGGCGCTCGTTGGGCGGGCGCTCGCATTGCCCGCGCTGTGGCGCGCTGATCCGCTGGTTCGACAACGTTCCCGTGTTGTCGTGGGTCGTGCTGCGCGCGAGGGCGCGGTGTTGCGGGGGCCCGATCTCGGTGCGTTATCCGGTCGTCGAGCTGCTGACGGCTGGCTTGTTCTGGGTGCTCGTGACGTGGCCGCCGTCCGGTCCCGTGCTACAGGTGCAAGGCGCCGAGTTCTCGGTCGACGCAGAGCGGGCGGCTGCGATGCTGCTGCACGCGGTGTTCCTCTCGCTGCTCGTTGCGCTCTCGTTCATCGACTTCGACACGCAGTTGTTGCCCGACGTGCTGACGAAGCCCGGCATGGCGATCGGGCTGCTCGGCGGCCTCTGGCCCGGCATCGCGGGCGTGATCAGCAACGACCCGATGACCTCGCACGCGTTCCGCACGCTCCTCGCCAGCGGTGCAGGGCTCGGCACCGGCTGGGCGATCACGTGGAGCATCCGCGCGATCGGAACGCGCGTGTTCCGCAAGGAGGCGATGGGCTTCGGCGACGTGAAGCTCATGATGATGATCGGCGCGTTCCTCGGCTGGAAGGCAGCGTTGCTGACCATGTTCCTCGGCTGCGTGTCGGGCTCCATCGCCGGCGGCATCGGCCTGTGTCTGGGGCGCGGCAGCCGCATTCCGTTCGGACCCTACCTGGCCCTCGGCGCGGTCATCGCGATGTTCTTCGAACAACGCATCCTCGACGTGCTGTTCGTCGAGTGGCCGGATTGGCAGCGCGCCAACCCGAATGCGCAGCTGATCCTGTCGGCCATCGCTTTCTTGTGTCTGTTCGGCCTGTTCGCCATCCTGAAGCGCAGGCGGTACGGATGACCAACTTCGCTTGTTCCTGTTGAGCTGATTCCCTTGGGAGGCACCATGTTGTTCCGTAAGACGATCCTCTTTCTCTCTGCCGTCGCCTTGTCGTTGACGACGAGCTGCACGACGCGCTACCAGGACATGCTGCGGGAGCGCGATGAGCGCATTCGCGAGCTCAGCACCGACGTTGCGCGCCTGCGTGGCCAGAACGAAAACATGGCGCGCGATGCTTCCGCGCCGCCGACGAACGCGCCGCGCACCGAGTCCTCGGACCTCATCGGCGAGCTCCAGAAGGACCTCGGCAGCGAGGCGGAGGTCCGCTACAAGGGTGGCCGGGTCAGCATCGGCGTCGAGGACTCGGTGACGTTCGACTCGGGCAGCACGGCGCTGAAGGACACGTCGCACCGCGTGCTGCGCAACATCGTGACGGCCTTGAAGGCCAAGTTCCCCGGGCGGCGCATCTACGTCGAGGGACACACGGACACCGACCCGATCCAGAAGACGAAGGACAAGTACCGCAGCAACCGGCACCTGTCCGTGGAGCGCGCCGACGCTGTGGCCACCTTCTTGATCTCGTCGGGTGTGCCCGAGGCCAACATCGTGGTCGCGGGCTTCGGCCAATACGACCCGCGCGATCCCAAGAGCAAGGCGCGCAACCGCCGCGTCGAGATCGTCGTCGGCGACTCGATGTAGGTGGGGGCGCAGGCACCGGGCCGGCTCTGACCAGCGAATCGATGCCGGCTGCCGCCCGATCGCGGCGACTTCCGAGTGGCTTCGTCGCCGCGGGGCGACCCAGAAGCCAGCGAATCGATGCCGGCTGCCGCCCGATCGCGGCGACTTCCAATGAGGCAGAATGCTCGCGCCCCGCGGCTCGGCGCCGCTGCGACCGGCAGTTGCGCAGCACGGAGCAAGTGACTTCCGGCTCCGGTCCCTCGCGGTATAACTGCGCCGTCCCCTGTACGGCGTCCGGCTCCGACGGCTTTCGCCTGGGCAACGCCGTGCAATGGCTTCGCCTTCCTGCGCCTGCTCGTGGGCGCTCAGCATTCCCGGAGTGATCATGGCTCGTGCATCGGAAGACATTCGCAACGTCGCGCTGTTTGGCCATGGCCATTCGGGCAAGACGATGTTGCTCGACGCGATTGCGTTTCACTGCAAGCTGACCAAGCGCCTGGGTAGCACGACGGACGGGTCGAGCATCAGCAACACGGAGCCCGAGGAGAAGGAGCGTATGCAGACGCTCTCGGCGCACCTGTTCCGGATCCCGCTCGGCCAGATCCAGCTCAACCTGTTCGACACGCCGGGGCATCCTGACTTCGTGGCCGACACGATCTCGGCGATGGACGTCGTCGAGACCGCGGTCCTGTGCATCAGTGCCACGAGCCCGCTGACGTTCCATGCCCGCCAGCTCTGGAAGCAGGCGTCCACGTGCGGCGTCGGGCGCGCGATCGTCGTGACGCACCTCGACATGGAGAACACGGACTTCGACAAGGTCGTCAGCGACCTGCGCGAGGCGTTCGGCCACGCGGTCGTCCCGGTGACCTACCCGAACGCCACGGGAGCGCAGTTCAAGTCCGTGCACGCCGTGACCCACAACGAGGGGCCGACTGCCGCGAAGTACCACGACATGATCGAGGAGGACGAGGCCGAGGTCGACGACACGCTGATGGAGCACTACCTCGAGCAGGGCCACCTGGCCCCCGACGAGTTCGAGCAGAACCTGCGCCGCGCGATCGCGCGCGGCAAGCTCGTGCCGGTCTTCGCTGTGTGCCCGAATCGCGGTCTCGGTCTCGAGCAGATGCTCGAGTTCTGGCAGCAGCACTTCCCCTCGCCGGTCTGCTTCGGAGCCCGCGGCGCCAGCAAGCCGGGCAGCGACGTGCCGAGCGAGATGATCGAGCCGAACGACGGCCCGTTCGCGGCGAAGGTCTTCAAGACCGTGTCCGACCCGTATGTCGGGCGGTTGACGTTCGTGCGGTGCTTGCGCGGCAAGTTGCTGAAGGACCAGTCCGTGCTGAACGTGCGCACGGGCAAGGTCAACAAGGTCGCGCACTTGCTCGAATCGCACGGCAAGGACACGAAGGAGATCCCCGGCGTGATCGCGGGCGATCTGTTCGCGATCAGCAAGATCGAGGAATTCGCGAGCGGCGACACGCTCACTGCCGAGAGCGCGCCCGTGAAGTTCCCGCGCCCCAGCTACCCGCTGCCGACCTACTCACGGCACATCTGGCCGAAGACGCGCGGCGACGAGCAGAAGATCGGTCACGCGATCGAGAAGCTCGCCGCCGAGGATCCGTCGCTGCACTACAACCGCGACAAGGAGACCGGCGAGTTCCTGGTGACGGGCATGAGCCCGCTGCACGTCGACGTGCAATTCCACCGCCTGCACCGGCGGCACCAGGTCGAGGTCGAGCACGGGCCTCCGACGATCCCGTATCGCGAGACGATCACGGCGCGCGCCGATGGTCACCACCGGCACAAGAAGCAGACCGGCGGGCGCGGCCAGTTCGCCGAGGTCTATCTGCGCGTGGCTCCCCGGCAGCACGGCGAGGGATTCGAGTTCGTGGACTCCGTGGTCGGGGGCTCGATCCCGAGGCAGTTCATCCCCGAGGTCGAGAAGGGTGCCCGAAAGTTCCTGGTGCGTGGCGCGCTGGCCGGCTTCCCGGTCGTCGACCTGCAGGTCGAGGCCTACGACGGCAAGTACCACGACGTCGACAGCGACCAGCTCAGCTTCCAGATCGCCGGCGAACGCGCCGTTCACGACGGCTACCTGAAGGCGAGGCCGATCCTGCTCGAGCCGATCATGGACGTCGTGATCCACGTGCCGGATCGCTTCACGGGCGATGTCGCCGGCAACCTCTCCGGCAGCCGCGGCCGCATGTCGGGCATGGAGATGAAGGACGGCGTGCAGACCATCTACGCGCAATGCCCGCTCGCGACGATGCTCGACTACTCGACGCTGCTGCGATCGATCACGGCGGGGGAGGGCACCTTCACGATGAAGTTCGCGCACTACGAAGCGGTGCCGCCGAACCTGCAGGTCGAGATCGTCAACAAGCGCAAGGCGATCGTCGAGCAGCACCACGCCGAGAAGAAGTAATCCTCCATCGCCGCGGGGCGACCCAGCAGCCAGCGAAGCGACGCAGCTGGTCGCCCGATCGCGCGATGGTAGAGATCCGCCATCGCCGCGGGGCGAACCCCATCGCCGCCCCGTCCTGATTTGCGACGGTACTGCCGCGTCGTGCTCCCGAAGCGGCACGGCGCTGGTCCGGCGTGACCCGTCCGCCGCCCGCGTGGGCCCTGTGAGGATTCTCGTCAGGTGGGGCTCAATGACGGACTCGGTGCCGACCGATAAGCACCGGCGACCAGTCGATCCGGCTGGTTCACCACAGGAGCGGCACGATGGTATCCATGGAAGAGCTTCTGAACCTGATGGTTCAGCGCGGTGGTTCTGACCTCCACCTCTCGGTTGGAGCGCCCCCCAAGATCCGCATCGACGGCAAGCTGGTCGACACCGAGTACGACGTGCTGATGCCCGAGGTGACGAAGAAGCTCATCTATTCGGTCATCAGTGTCGACCAGGTCGCCAAGTTCGAGAAGAACCTCGAGATCGACTTCTCCTTCGGTGTCCAGGACCTCGGCCGCTTCCGTACCAACGCGTTCATCCAGCGCGGCACGGTGGCAGCGGTGCTGCGTGTGATTCCTTTCGAAGTCTTCGACTTCGCGACCTGTGGACTGCCGGCCAAGACGTGCGAGTGGATCTGCTCCCAGCCGCGTGGCCTCGTGCTCTGCACCGGCGCTACGGGCTCGGGCAAGTCCACGACGCTCGCCTCGATGGTCAACTGGATCAACGAGACGCGTCAGAGCCACATCGTGACGATCGAGGATCCGATCGAGTTCTTGCACCGCAACAAGGGCTGCCTCGTCAACCAGCGTGAAGTCGGCGGCGACACCCACGGCTTCGACAGGGCGCTGAAGTCCGTGCTGCGTCAGGACCCCGACATCGTGCTCGTGGGCGAAATGCGCGACCTGGAGACGATCGAAGCGGCGCTGACGCTCGCCGAGACGGGCCACCTGACGTTCGCCACGCTGCACACGTCCGACGTGCAGCAGACCGTGAACCGCATCGTCGACGTGTTCCCGGCCCACCAGCAGCAGCAGATCCGGACGATGTTGTCGTTCACGCTGCAGGCGGTCCTCTGCCAGCAGCTCGTGCCGCGCTTCCACGGCAAGGGCCGCGTGCTGGCCGCCGAGATCATGATCGTGAACCCGGCGATCCGTGCGCTGATCCGCGACAACAAGGCGCATCAGATCATGTCGATCATCCAGACGGGTGGTGCCTCGGGCATGCGCACGATGAACATGTCGCTGTTCGAGCTCTACCGCAACGGGTCGATCAGCTACGAGGACGCGATCGAGCACACCAGTGACGAAGCCGACTTCGCTCGCCTGATGGATCGGGCCGGTGGTGCGCAAAGGAAGCCGGTCCGCCGATGACGCAGTTCGCCAAGAAACTGCGCGGGATCCTCGAGAAGGCCGGCAAGCTCGATCCGGCGACCGGGGATACCCTGCTCGCAGAGGCCCAGTCGCAGAAGCGCCCGTTCACCGAGGTGCTCGTCAACAAGGGCGTCGCGACCGAGCAGGAGCTGCTGGCCTTGATTGCAAAGGCCGCGAACATCCCTCCGATCGATCTCTCGAAGTTGACCGTCAACAAAGAGGTGCTCGAGTCGGTGCCGGAAGACGTGGCGCGTGAGTACTGCATCTTCCCGGTCGACAAGATCGGCACGATCATCACGATCGCCGTCGCGAACCCGTTCGACGTCGTGAAGCTGGACGACATCCGCAACGTCACGGGATGCCAGCTGCGCCTCGTCGTCAGCACAGCCGAGGAGATCGAGAAGAGCCGCGGCAAGGGTTATCAGAAGGAGTCGGAGAGCGTCGACGGCATTCTCGGCTCGTTCGACGAGAACGACGTCGAGCTGAAGGACACCGACTTCGACGAGGAGTCGACGGACCTCTCGGCGATCAACGACGAGGACTCGCCGGTCGTCAAGCTCGTCAACAAGATCATCCTCGATGCGTGCAACTCGGGCGCTTCCGACGTCCACGTCGAGCCGTTCGAGAAGAAGGTGATCGTCCGCTATCGCAAGGACGGCAGCCTGTCCGAGGCGATGTCGCTGCCCAAGCGCATGCAGAACAACATCACCTCGCGCCTCAAGATCATGGCGAAGATGGACATCGCCGAGAAGCGCAGGCCGCAGGACGGCAAGTTCCAGATGAAGATCGGCAACAAGGCGATCGACTTCCGAGTGTCGATCCTGCCGGTCGTCTGGGGCGAGAAGACCGTCTTCCGAATCCTCGACTCGAGCAACCTCGCGCTCGACATCAAGTCGCTCGGCTTCGAGCCGCGTTCGATGGAGGACTATCTCTGGGCCTGTGCGCAGCCCTACGGGATGATCCTCGTCACGGGTCCTACGGGCTCGGGCAAGTCGACGACGCTCTATTCGGCGGTGAAGCACATTGCCGCGCCGGACATCAACCTCGTCACGGTCGAGGATCCGGTCGAGTACCAGCTCGAGGGCATCAACCAGGTGCCGGTCAACGTGAAGGCCGGGCTCACGTTCAGCGGCGCGCTGCGATCGATCCTGCGTCAAGACCCCGACGTCGTGCTGCTCGGTGAGATTCGCGACCAGGAGACGCTCGAGATCGCCGTCAAGGCGGCGCTCACGGGCCACCTCGTGTTGAGCACGCTGCACACGAACGACGCGCCGTCGACGATCACGCGCATGGTCGACATGGGCATGGACCCGTTCATGGTGGCCAGCAGCTCGCTGCTGATCTGCGCGCAGCGCCTCGGTCGCAAGCTGTGCCAGAACTGCAAGAAGCAGGTCGATCTGCCCAAGGACGCGCTGCTGCGCCTCGGTTACACGGAAGCGGACCTGAAACAGCCGATGGAGCTCTACGAGCCCGTCGGGTGCGCACGCTGCAACGGCGGCTACAAGGGCCGTTTCGCGCTGCTCGAGACGATGCGCATGACGGATGACATCAAGCGCATGGTCGTCGATCGCGCGCACATCGCCGACATCAAGAAGCACGCGCTCAAGGAAGGCATGCTGACGCTGCGGCGCTGCGGCCTGATGAACGCGGCGCGGGGCAAGACGAGCCTTCAGGAGATCGAGGCATCGACGATGGCCGACTAGGCGGCAACGTCATCGGGCAACGTCATCGGGCAACGTCATCGGGCAAGGGGCATTGGGGGCATGGCAACGCGGTGCGGGGCCGTGACGAACGGAAAAGACCAGGGGAAACATGACTACGAAGTTCAAGTACGAGGCCAAGGATCCTGCCGGCAAGGTCGTCAAGGGGGCCGTCACTGCGCAGTCGCAGGCGGACGTCGTCGCCGACCTGAGGCGGCGCAATCTGACCCCGATCGACGTCACCCAGGCCAGTGGTCTTGCGAGCCTGTTCGGCAGCAGCAAGGGACCTCGCAGCAAGAGGGGCAAGGCCAGCAGGTCCTCGGTCAAGAAGGGTGAGCTCGAGGTCTTCACGCGCCAGCTCGCGACGATGCTCGGGGCCGGTATCCCGATGCTCGAAGCGCTCGAGATCCTGGCCGACCAGGCCGAGTCGCCGGGCTTCGCGTACTGCCTCGACAAGGTCGTCTCCGACATCCGGTCGGGGTCGGACCTCAGCAAGTCCCTCGAAGCGCACCCGAGGGTCTTCTCGCACATCTATGTCAGCATGATCCGCGCCGGCGAGGTGTCCGGTCAGATCGACATCATCCTGCAGCGCCTCGCCGAGTATCTCGAGAAGGCCGCGCACCTGCGCGCCGAGATCAAGTCGGCGATGACCTACCCGGTCGTCTCCCTCGTGCTGGTCCTCGGTATCGCGTCGTTCCTGATGATCGGCATCGTGCCGTCGTTCAAGCCGGTGTTCGAGTCGCTCGAAGTCGAGCTGCCGTCGCTCACCGTGCTGATCATGGACATCGCGTTCTTCATGAAGGACTACTGGTACCTGATCTTCGGGGCGTTGGCCGCCGCGGTCGTCGGTATCAAGATGGCGTGCAAGACGCCGAAGGGTGCCTACGTCAAGGACTCGACGCTGCTGCGCCTGCCGGTCTTCGGCATCCTGTTCAAGAAGGTCGCGCTGTCGCGCTTCTCGCGCACGTTCGCGACGCTGGTCAAGAGCGGTGTGCCGATCCTCGGTGCCATGGAGATCGTGTCCGACACGTCGGGCAACCTCGTGATCTCGCGCATCGTCGACAACGCTCGCGACAGCGTTCGCGCCGGTGAGAGCCTGTCGGAACCGTTCTCGAAGTCGACGGTCTTCCCGCCGATGGTCACCAAGATGATGGCGATCGGCGAGCGGTCCGGTGCACTCGACACGCTGCTCGAGAAGATCGCGGACTTCTACGACCAGCAGGTCGAGGCGGAGGTCAAGGGCCTCACGTCGATGATCGAGCCGATCATGATCGCGATCATGGGTGTGATCGTCGGTGGCATCGTGCTCGCGGTGTTCCTGCCGATCTTCAAGCTGCAGGAGAAGCTGTCCGGCGGCTAGGCCGCTCGAGGTCATCATGCAGAACGGCAGCAAGCGAGTCCTGCTCTACGGTGCCGCCAGCTTCGTGCTGAGCGGCATCGGCATCGTCTGGGCGAGGCACGAGGCCGAGGCCGACATCGACACGCTGCTCAGCGGCGCCGAGGTCCAGCTCAAGATGGCCTACGTCATGCCCGCAACGGACAAGCAGGGCAAGCCCATCGACGCGCGCGAGACCCTCATCGCCGAGGCCGAAGCCAACCTGGCAAAGGTGGAACGGCAACAGCCGGGCATGGCCGTCACGATCGAGTTCCAGGGTTTTGCCCGGATGCTGCGCGGCAAGTACGCGGAGGCTGCGGATTCCTACCACCGCGCCCAGAGCTGCAGCGATTGCCAGGCCGAGCAGCGCGACGTGCTCGCGTTCAACGAGGCGCGCATGCTCGCCCGAGCCGGGTTCCGCGAGCGTGCCCTCGAGGTCTTCCGCGCGCACCAGAAGGCGCTCGACCAGCGTTTCGCGCACCAGCGGTCCATCGAGGAAGCTGCGATCCTGCGCGAGCTCGGTCGTCGCGTCGAATCCGAGCAGCTGCTCGACGCGATGCTGCGCGGTGCTTCCGATGAGCCCGCGGCATGGCTCCAAGCAGGCCTCGAGTACGAGCAGCTCGGCAACGTCGACAAGGCTGCGCGCGCCCTCGAGAAGGCCGCCGCCGAGGTCCCGATTGCGGATTACCATCGAGCCCGCCTCAAGTTGCGTCAGGGCGAGTTCGATAGGTGTATCGAGTTGTTGGAGCGTGCAGCCAAGGCCTTGCCGGCCGAGGTGAGGCAACGGGTTCGTGAAGAAGCCGGGGCCTGGTCGGCAATCGCCAAGGACTGGCGATTCCAACGACTATCCGCTCCGCCAGCAGCGACACCGGGTCGCTGACCGGAGCGGGTTGGAACAGAAGAAGGGGAACAAGCAGCGGCCACGTCGGCCGTTGCACTTAGAAAGGTTGTCAGGGAGAAACCAATGTCCAAGCGGGAACAGGGCTTTACACTCATCGAATTGATGATCGTCGTTGCGATCATCGCAATCATCGCGTCCATCGCGATTCCGAACCTCCTGGCGGCACGTTTGAACGCCAATGAGTCGGCGGCAATCGCGACGCTGAAGAACATCTCGTCGGGCCAGGCTCAGTGCCAGGCTTCCGGCGCGATCGACGCCAACGGCAATGGCCAGGGCGAGTATGGCTTCTTCGCCGAGCTCGCTGGCAAGGTCGCAGTGCGCGGAAGCACGCTGACGATCAGCCCGCCCGTGCTGTCGACGGCGTTCGGCAACATCACCGCGCAGTCCACCGTGGCTCGCTCGGGCTACCTCTTCCAGATGTTCCTGCCCGACGCCGCCCAGCTGGGCAACGTCGAGGCGGCGACGGTCGGCGGTGGCCCCGGCACGCCGGTGGCGGTCGACCCGAGCCAGTGCGAGACGCTCTGGTGCTGCTACGCCTGGCCGCAGGTCCAGGGCAACTCGGGCAAGCGCTCGTTCTTCATCAACCAGAGTGGTGACGTGTTGGCCACGGCCAACTCGAACTACAGTGGCACGACGACCGTGCCGGCCTACAACGCGGCTTTCCGCGCCGGCACCGCTGCGATGAGCATGCCCGTCGCCGCGAACACCGTCGGCCAGGACGGCAACCGTTGGACCGTCGTGAACTGATTCGCGACGTCTGAGCCGCGCGGCGTTCTCGAGGGAACTCGACGCCGTGCGCTCGGTGCGACGACGCCCACGGGCTGCGCAAGCAGGCCGTGGGCGTCGTCGTCTCAGGACTGGATCACCTGCGCACGCAGGACCGCCCGTCGAATCAGCGCTGGCTATGATCGTCGCTACCTGTCGCGGGGACTTCTCTCGACGCCGAGGCGCGGAGAACGGCAGGAGGCTGGCGCGAACATCAAAGGCGACAATGGGCAAAGGCGTGGCGATCATCGCAGTCATCGCTGCGATGGCGATCCCGAACCTGCTCGCGGCCCGGCTGAGCGCCAACGAGTCCTCGGCGATCGCGACGCTGAAGAACGTCTCGTCGGCGCAGGCCCAATGCCAGGCCTCTGGCATCATCGACGCGACGGCAACGGCCTCGGCGAGTACGGCTTCTTCGCGGAGCTCTCGAGCAGCGTGCCCGTGCGCGGCAGCACGCTGACGATCACCCCGCCCGTGCTGTCCACGGCGTTCGGCAACCTCACGCCCCAATCCACGTTGGCTCGTTCCGGGTACCTGTTCCTGATGTTCCTGCCCAGCGCCACGCAGCAGGGCGGCATCGAGCTCGCGACGGTCGGCGGTGGCCCCGGCACGCCCGCGGTCGACGCGAACCAGGCGGAGACGCTCTGGTGCTGCTACGCCTGGCCGCAGGTCCAGGGCAACTCGGGCAAGCGCTCGTTCTTCATCAACCAGGCCGGTGACGTGTTGGGCACGTCCAACTCGAACTACAGCGGCACGGCCGCTGCGCCAGTGTTCAACGCTGCGTTCAAGCCCGGCACGGCCGCGATGGGCATGCCCGTCGCCGCGAACACGGTTGGACAGGATGGGTTCCGGTGGGTCGTGGTGAACTGATGGGGCGACGTCGGTCCCGAGATGGGATAGCCGCTTCATGACAGACGGTCAAACTGCCGATGAGCAGGATCCAGGTATCTGCTGCCAGAACATAGGGGAGCGAACGATGGGCAAGAGCGAACGAGGGTTCACACTGATCGAGTTGATGATCGTTGTTGCGATCATTGCCATCATCGCGGCCATTGCGGTTCCGAACCTGCTCTCGGCCCGCTTGAACGCCAATGAATCCGCAGCTATCGCAACCCTGAAGAACATCGCGTCGGCGCAGGCTCAGAGCCAGGCGTCGGCGGTGATCGACTCGAACAACAATGGCCTCGGCGAGTACGCGTTCTTCGCGGAGATGGCCGGCACGGTCTCCGTGCGCGGCAGCTCGATTACGATCAACCCGCCGACGCTGTCGACGGCGTTCGGCACGATCAACGCGCAATCCTGCGTCGCCCGCTCGGGGTATCTGTTCTGCATGTTCCTGCCGAGCGCCGCGCTGACCGGGTGCGTCGAAGCAGCCGGCATCGGCGGTGGCCCCGGCACGCCGGTGGTCGACCCCAATCAGTGCGAGACGCTGTGGTGCTGCTACGCGTGGCCGCAGGTCGCCGGCAACTCGGGCAAGCGCACGTTCTTCACCTACCAGAGCGGCGACGTGCTGATGACGGCGGCGACGTTTGCCACGTACTCCGGCACGACCGGGCCGGCCTACAATGCCGCCTACCGGGTCGGCACGGCAGCGATGAGCATGCCTGTCGCGGCGAACACGCTCGGCCAGGACGGCAATCGCTGGCTGGTCGTGCAATAGTCACGGCGGGAGGGGATCCGTGGGTCGGTGATCCGAGCGCCGAGCGCGGGATACGCTCAGCCTCGCAGTGACGAAACGCCGATAGCAGGGCCGATGTCGGCACTGCAACAGCATCCTGGCCTCGCGCCGCTCCCCGACGCATTGTTCACCATGATGGCCACCGGCGAGCGGCCGCGCCATCGCGCCGAAACAGCGGTTCGCGCCCCGGCGGCGAGTGCGCCACCGCGCCCCGAGCGACGTGTGCAACGCCTGTCCGTGGTCGTGCCGGCGCGCAACGAGTCAGCGAACCTGCCGGCGCTGCTCGCGGAGCTCGACACGGCACTGCGTGCGAGCCAGATCCCATCGTACGAGGTCATCGTCGTCGACGATGGCTCGACCGACGAGACGCCGCAGCTCGCCAGAGCCTGCGGTGCTGCCGTCGTGCGGCACGCGGAGAGCCTCGGCAACGGCGCTGCGATCAAGCGCGGCATCCGCGAGGCCAGGGGCGACTGGATCCTGCTGCTCGACGGCGACGGCCAGCATCCGCCCGCGGAGCTCGACGCGATGCTCACGCTGGCGGATCGCTACGACATGGTCGTCGCCTCGCGCGGCGGCCGCGGCGGCAGCGTGCACCGCAATCTCGCGAACCGGATCTACAGCCGCTTCGCGAGCTACGTGTCGGGCCGTTTCATCCCCGACCTCACGAGTGGCTTCCGTCTCGTGCGCGCCGACGTCGCGAAGGACCTCGTCTGGCTGCTGCCGAACACGTTCAGCTACCCGACGACGATCACGATGTCGATGCTGCGCGGCGGCTGGTCCGTCGCGTTCCATCCGTTCGCGGTGCGCGAGCGCAAGGGCAAGAGCCACATCCGGCTCTGGGCCGACGGCAGCCGCTTCTTCCTGATCATCCTGCGCATCGCGACGATGTTCGCTCCGCTGCGCGTGTTCCTGCCCGTGTCGGCGCTCGTCGCGGCGCTCGGTGCGGCGTGGTACTTCTACACGTGGTACACCGAGGGGCGCTTCACGAACATGGCCGTGCTGCTGTTCAGCCAGGCCGGCATCCTGTTCGCGCTGGGACTCATCGCGGAGCAGATCGCCTCGCTGCGCTTCCAGGGTCTGTCGCGCGACCACGGCCGGTGAGCCGATGCAGAGCTCGGTGCTCTTCTGCGGAGCCTGGGACGAAGGCCCGGGCTACCCGCGCACGGCGTCGCTGCGGCAGGGCCTGCAGGGTGCAGGCATGTTGGTGCGCGAGTGTCGTTTGCCGGGGCTCGGCACCAGGAAGCAGGGACTGCTCGAGGCGCCGTGGCGCTGGCCCGGCTTCGTGCTGCAGCAGTGGCGCCAACGGAGGCGCCTCGGGCACCTCGTGCGCGACGCCGTCCGCGCAGCGCCGCCAGCCTGCATCCTGGTGCCGTATCCGGGCCATTCGCTGGTCTCTGCCGTCAAGGCGGCGAGCGATGTGCCGGTCGTGCTCGACCTGTTCCTGTCGGCCTACGACACCGTCGTCGAAGACCGGCGCGTCGTCGCGCCGGGATCGCTCGCGGCGCGCTGGCTGCAGCGACTCGACACGCGCGCGTGTGCCGCGGCCGACCTCGTGCTGCTCGACACGCCCGAGAACGCGGCCTACGTCGCGACCCTGACCGGCCTGCCGGCCGAGCGCTTCGGCTGGCTGCCGGTCAGCGACCCCGAGGCGCAGCAGCCCGTGCCGTGGTTGCCTTCGCGCGACGGCAGCCTGCGCCTGCTGTTCTTCGGCACCGGCGTGCCGCTGCACGGTCTGCGCACGCTGCTCGACGCCGTCGCGGCCGCTCCGGCCGTGCATCTGACGCTGGTCGGCGGCACCGAGGCCGAACGGCAGCATGCGCAGGCGACGCTCGGCGACCGGGTGCAGCTCGAGCCACGGTTCGTCGATCGAGCGCGGCTGCAGCAGCTGCTCGGGCAGAGTCAGCTCGTCGCCGGCGTGTTCGGCGACAGCGGCAAGACGCAGCGTGTCGTGCCGTGGAAGGTCGTGCACGCGCTGGCCGCGGGGCGGGCCGTGCTCACGGCCGACACTCCGGCCGTGTGCCGATGGCTCGAGGGCAGCGGCGCTCTGTTCCTCGTGCCGGCGAACGATGCCGGTGCACTCACCCGCGAACTGGCGCGGCTCGCGGCCGACCCGGGGCTCGTCGCACAGGCCGCGGCAGCGGCGCGCGCAGCGTACGACCGCAGCTTCTCGACCGCCCGGCTGTCACAGCGCTGGCAGGCACTGCTGCAGCAACTCGATCGCGACGTCGCCGCGGGGGCCCGATGAACGCAGCACCGCGACCGCGCGATCGCGCCGCGCAACGTTGCCGCTGGCTGCTGGCGATCGTCGCCGGGCTGGCCTGCGTTGCCTATGCCGCAGCCCTCGGCGGTGAATACGTGTTCGACGACATGCACTCGATCGCGGAGAACCCGGCGCTGCATCAGGACCTCTCCTGGTGGCGCCTGCTCAGCGATCCGTCGGCGTTCAGCCCCGGCTCGGGCCGCATGTACCGCCCCGTGCTGCTGCTGAGCTTCGCGGCGAACCTCGCAATCTCGCCGGCCGTGTCGATCATGAAAGCGGGCAACGTGCTGCTGCACGCGGGCGTCGCCGCGCTCCTGTTCGTGTGGCTCAGGGGACTCTCGCGTCGCACGACGGCCGCGTTCGCGGTCGCGAGCCTGTTCGCGGTGCATCCGCTCGTCTCGGAGTCGGTCAACCTCGTCTCGGCGCGCAGCGAGCTGCTGTGTGCGTTCGGCCTGCTCGTCGGTCTCTGTTGCCACTGGCGGTGGCACCGGTCGCGCCGGCTGCGGTTCGTGCCGGGCATGGTCGTGGGGGCCGTGCTCGCGTGCGGCAGCAAGGAGACCGGCGTGTTGTTGCCGGGGCTCTTGCTCGTGCAGGCCTTCCTGTTGCGGCATCACCGCTGGACCTGGACCCACTGGCGCCGGGCGGTCGCCGGTGTGGTCCCGGTCCTCGTGGTGGTGCTCGCCTATCTCGTGCTGCGCAAGATCCTGCTCGGGCAGGTCGGTGCGCCGCTGCTCGGCCGGACTGGCGCCGATCCGACGAGCGGTCACGGTCGTTCGCTGCTCGTGCAGTTCGCGACGATGGGCACGCTGCTGCCGAAGGCGCTGCTGCAGACCGTGGTGCCGGTCGGTTTGTCGTTCGATCCGCCGGTCTGGTACCGGCACTCGTTCTTCGACCCGACGGTGCTGCTCGGCTGGGGCGGTTTGCTCGGCGCCACGGCGGCCGCGGCGTGGCGTGGGCCAACCGCGGGCCTGCGGCGCCTCGGCGTCCTGTTCGCGTGGACCGTGGCGCTGCCGTGGATCGTGATCCCGTTGAACATGCCGATGGCCGAACATCGCCTCTATGCCGTGATGCTCGGCCTCGGCGCGCTGGCCGTCGCGCTGCTGCCGCGCGTGCGCCCTGACGGTGCGCGCGGGCCGTGGGCCGCCGGCCCCTGGCTGCACCCCGCGTTCCTCGTGCTCGTGCTGCTCGGGATCGGAACCTCGGCGGCCCGCTCGCTCCATTACCGCGACGAGCGGATCCTGTGGCAGAACGTGCTTGCCCAGCACCCGAACTCGTTCCGCGGGTGGTGGGGGCTCGGCTCGAGTCTGTGGCGATACGGCGACGTGCCCGCCGCGATCGAGCCGCTCGCGCGTGCGCACTTCCTGTGCCCGACGCACTACGACGCGCTCGTCAACTACGCCGAGGCTCTGGTCCTGCTGCCCGACGAGAAGGCCCAGCCGTTCCGCTCGCTCGTCGTCAGCGACGCGCTCGCGGCCAGGGGGAACGAAGATGCGTGGGCGCGCACGCTGCAGGCTCAGGCCAGGCTGCAGGCCGGCCGCACGACCGGCGAGCGCGAGTACTTCGAGGTCGCGGAGCAACTGGCGCTGTCGTGCCTGCAGATCGCGCCACCGAAGGGCTACGTCTACCGGCTCGCGGCCTCGGCGCGGCGTGGGCTCGGGGACCTCGACGGTGCCCTGGCCCACCTCGATGCGAGCATCGCGCGCGGGCTCGACCACTTCACGGTGCGGCTCGATCGCGCCGCCGTGCTGCGCGACCTCGGCCGCCACGCCGACGCGCGGCGTGAGCTGCTGCAGGCACAGCGCAGTGCCCCGATGGAGCCCGCCGTGATGCAGGCGCTGCACCAGTTGGCCCAACCCCCCAGGTGAGCCAGCCGCCCAGGTGAGCAAGCCGCTCGGGTGACCTGGTTCAACCGAACAGCGCGCTCGCGTTGCCGAACGTGAGCGCCGCAGCCGCGTCGAGCGAGAGGCCCCGCGTGTTGGCGAGCGCCTGCAGCGTCTCGACGACGAGCGCCGGTTCGTTGCGTTTACCGCGATGCCGCTGCGGCGGCAGGAACGGTGCATCGGTCTCGACCACGATGCGTTCGGCAGGCGCCCAGCGCGCGATCTCGCGCAACGCATCGTTCTTCGGATACGTGAGCGGGCCCGCGAACGACAGATGGAGGCCGAGGTCGAGGGCGCTGCGCGCCTCGTCGAGGCCGCCCGAGAAGCAGTGCATGACGCCGCGCACGGGCCGCTCCGAGCGCAGCACCGCGAACAGCGGCGCGAACGCGTCGCGGCAGTGGAAGATGACCGGCAGGTCGAGCTCGCGCGCGAGGTCGAGGTGCGCGCGCAGCGATCGTTCCTGTTGCTCGAGCGGCGCTCTGTCGCGGTAGCAGTCGAGCCCCGTCTCGCCGATCGCGGTGCACTGGGGATCGCGCGCGAGCGCTTCGATCTCGGCCCACTCGGCATCGAGGCGCGTGCTGTCGTTCGGATGCAGGCCAGCGCTCCAGCGCACTCCGGGCAGGCGGCTCAGCGCGCTTGCCGCGCGGCTCGAGGCCGCGTCGACGCCGACGACGAGCAGCCGCGTCACCTCCGCGGCCAGCGCACGCGCATGTTCGTCGGCGGGGTCCACCTTGCCGTCGAGGCCGAGGTGGCAGTGGGTGTCGTAGACCTGCATGAAGCCATGGTGCCGCGAGCACGCTCCGGCCGCCATGCTGCGAAGGCAGCGCGGGTTCGCGCCGGCCATCCATGCCATCCATTCCGCGCGCGACAATGGGGCGAAATAAACTAGACTGGGTGCAGCAACGCTCCCCACGTCAATGAACAGCTTCTCGATCGTCCTTCTCTCCGTCTCCCTTTCTGCAGCGGGAGCGACCATTGTCTCGCTGGCCCTGCGAACCCCTTCCGACGTCTCTCCGATCGACGCCGCGAGCGTCGCCGAGCTGCAGCGCGCCGTCGGCGAGCTGCGCGCCGAGAACACGGCGCTGCAGGCCAGGCTGACAGCGCTCGCGACGGCGCCCGCATCGAGCACCGTGCCGTCGAGCGACCGGGTCGCCGCGCCGTCGATCACGAACGAGCAGATCGCGGCCGCCGTCGAGGCCTACCTGAAGCGAAGCGGCGGCGCCGCGGCAGTCGGGGGCAGCGACGCCTCGGTTGCGGCATTCGATCTCGAGGCGGACTTCAAGAAGCTCATCGGTGCGAGCTACTGGGACGGCGACAACGCAGCACTCTGGAAGAAGGCGTTCGCCGCGGGAGCCATGGACGAAGTCATCAAGAGGTTCGAAGACCTCGCGAAGGCGAACCCCAACGACATCCCGACGCAGATGAATCTCGCGCAGGCCTACATGGCCTACCTGCAGCTGGACCAGACCAAGTGGCAGATGTCGATGAAGGCGGACGGCGTCTTCGACAAGGTGCTGGAGCTCGACGAGAACCATTGGGAAGCGCGCTTCACGAAGGCCGTGAGCTACACGTTCTGGCCCGACTTCCTAGGCAAGAAGCCGTCGGCGATCTCGCACTTCGAGACGCTCGTCGCACAACAGGAGAAGCTGCCCGTCGAGGATCACCAGGCCGAGACCTACCTCTACCTCGGCAACCTGCTCGAGCAGCGTGATCCCGCGCGCGCGAAGGAGATGTGGCTCAAGGGCGCGCGGCGCCACCCGAACCACAAAGAGCTCGCGAAGAAGGCCGGCCTCTGAGCGCGGCGACCGGGTTGCGAAGTGCGCGGCGATCCGCGGCGCGAGCTACGATCGCTGCGTGACCGTTCCGCTGTGGTTCGTCGTGGACGACTGCACACGCCGCTGGCTCGAAGAGTGCGCGTGGTGCGAACTGCCACCGCGGACGGGCGTGCTCGGCGCAGGGCGCGTCTATGTTGACGCGCAGGCCGCCGAGGGCTTTGCGACCTATGCGGCCGATGCGCTCCGCACTCCCGTGGCGCTCGTTCGTGCCGACGTGCAGGCCGCGTGGGCCGAGCGTGGCGACGTCGCCGCGTGCTTGCGCGAAGCGACATGGGAGTGGGTTGCGCCCTACGAGCTGCGCACGGCGAACGAGCCACCGACGGCAGCGCAGTGGCGCGACCTCGCCGCGAACGTCGTCCTGCCGCTGCAGCTCGTGCGCTCGGTCGTCCCGTCGCCGCTGCCGCCGCCCGAGGTGCGGCCGCCGGTCGACTGGACGCGGGAGCGCGGTCTCGGCAACAGCGACTGCATCGCGAGCGCCGAGCTCGTGCGCGCGCCGGTCGACGCCGTCGTCGACGTGCTCGCGGCGAACGCCAGCACCGTCGTGCGCGATGTGTTCGGCAAGTGTGTGAGGTACACGGAGCGGCATCGCCTCGTGTTTCGCTTGCGCGGCCACGCGTGGACGTGCCTGGTCACGTGCCGTGGCGTGTTCCCTCCCGCGCTCGACGAGGATCTGTTGTCGACGCGGCTGGCAGCGCCTGTGTTCGTGTGTCGGGTCAGCGACTCGTCGGGGGACGCCTCGATCTGCAGCACCGAGAACGGCGTCATCGAGAGCTGCCGCGCCACCCCAACGGAGGACGGCTCGCCGTTGCGCGTGCGCTTTCGCGGGCGCGAGTTCACCGGCTGCCCGTTCCAATTGCTCCACTGGATCCTGCGCAGCGAGGACGCGTGGTGGGAGCCCTACCTGCGCGTGAACCACTTCCTCGATTGGAGTGACTGGGAGCGCCCCGTCGAGGGCGCCGAGCTGCAGTTCGCGCCGGCGCTGTGCTATCAGGGCGACGAGCTGCCCGTCGAGGCGAGCGCGTGGATCGCCTGGTGACGCGGTTCTCGTCAGCTCTTCTTCTGGCCCGGGCGCTTGTTGGCTGGTGCGGGCTTGGCGCGCGGCGCGCCGTTCGGTTTCGGCTTCGTCGGCACCACGACTCCTTCCGCTGCGGCCGCAGGTGCGGGCTTCGCTGCGGGCTTGGCCGGCTTCTTCTTCGGCAGCGTGACGACGCGCCCGTGCCGGGCGGCGAGTTCCTTGACGGCGTCGACGTGCACGGCGGCCGCCGCGGACAACAGCTCGTCGATGGCCTGCTGCAGCCTGGCATCGGCCACGGCCATCAGCGGCTCGGCGAGCTCCACGAACCGCGGGAACGCCTCGCGGTCGTCGAGCAGCGGCAGGCGCGACGCGTGCACGGCGGCCCTGCGCAGCACGTCCTGCGTCGCGGCCGCGAAGCGGCGCAGGTCCTTCCAGAGCTTCTTGTGCTTGGTGACCATGGCACCGATCACGTCGCCGGCGAGCCGCTTCTCGAGCGCATCGACTTCGCTCTCCGCGAGCAGTCCCTCGAGGAACGTCAGGTCGGCCGGCTCGAGCAGCGAGGCGCGCGCCGCGAGCAGCTCGATGCCGACCGCGCGCAGCTCGTAGATCTTGCTCTGCCAGAGCGTGCGCACGAACGCCGTCATCTGTGCCCTGCCCATCTGCGGGTGCATCGCCGCGAGGTCGGCGGCGGCTGCTGCGATCGCGTCGCCGTCGGCGCCGAGGAACGTCGTCGTGGTGCCGAGCTCCTGTTGGCGCGCGGCCGCCAGCGTCGGTGAGCCTTGAGCTTGCAATCGCTGTCGCAGCAGCGATTGCTCGCGAGCGAAGTTCATGCTCATACGCCAGGCTTCCTGGTCAGGTGTTCGATGAGATCGAGTTTGGTGACGATACCAAGCACGATGCGGTTGTCGTCGACGACGAGCGCGATCTCGCCGCGTTCGAAGATGCGCGGCAGCTCGCTCGACGGAGCGTGCGGGGCGATCGTCGACACCTTGCGCACCATGACCTCCGCGATCGAAGTCTTCGCCGTGGCGGCTCCTTCGACGAGCACACGCAGTGCGTCGGATTCGGTCAGGATGCCGGCGAGCTTGCCGCGATCGGTCACCGGCAGCTGCGAGAAGCCGCGCTCCTTGAACAGCGTGACGGCCTTGCGCAGCGGGTCGGCGACGTCGACGGTGATGACCTCGCGGCGCGGCATCGCACGCAGCAGCTCCGCGATCGTGCCGATGGCCCAGTCCTCCTCGAGGAAGCCGTTCTCGCGCATCCAACGATCGTCGACGAACTTCGTCAGGTAGTTGCGGATGCTGTCCGGCAGCAGGCAGAGGATGCGTGCACCCTTCGCGAAGTCCTTCGCGACCTGCATCGCGGCCCAGACCACGGAGCCGCACGAGCCGCCGACCAGCAGGCCCTCCTGGCGGATCAGCTGGCGCGCGACCCGGAAGCTGTCCTTGTCGTTCGACTTGACCCAGCGGTCGACGACCTTCACGTCGAGCACGTCGGGGATGAAGTCGTAGCCGATGCCCTCGACCTTGTAGCTCTTGATCGGGCCCGGACCGGCGAGGATCGAGCCCTCGGGGTCGACGCCGATGATCTTGCAGTGCGGCACGCGCCGCTTCAGCGTGCGCGCGACGCCGGTGATCGTGCCACCGGTGCCGGCCGTCATGACAACCGCGTCGACCTGGTTGTCGAGCTGGTCGCAGATCTCGGTGCCGGTGCCTTCCTCGTGCGCGAGCGGGTTGCTCGGGTTCGTGTACTGGTCGAGGATGTGCGAGTTCGGGATCACGTCGCGCAGCCGGCGCGCGACGCCGATGTGGCTCTCGGGCGCGTCCCACGCGGCTTCGGTCGGCGTGCGGATGATCTCGGCCCCGAGCGCTTCGAGCACGACCTGCTTCTCGCGCGACATCTTCTCGGGCAGCGTGATGATCACGCGATAACCGCGCACCGCGGCGGCCAGTGCGAGCCCGATGCCGGTGTTGCCCGAGGTCGGTTCGATCAGCGTGTCGCCGGGCTTGATGCGGCCCTGCTTCTCGGCGTCGAGCAGCATGCGGACGCCGATGCGGTCCTTGACGGAGCCGCCCGGGTTCAGGAATTCGCACTTGCCGAGCAGCTCCTGGTCCAGGTGGCGGCCGATGCGGGCGAGCCGGACGATCGGCGTGTTGCCGACGGTGGTCAGGATCGAATCGTGGATGCGCGGCATTGCAGGGCGGATCTAAGCAGGTGCGACCCGCGAAGGGAAATGCGTGCTACGGGCTTGTTCGCGCGGGCTCCTGTGCGCATCGTTGACCGGCCCGTGAACGAGCCCGAATCACCGAGCGAGCCATCGCCCGCCCCAACCGCCGCGGCCTGGGCGGCCCCTGACGCTGCGAGCTCTCCACCGCCTGCGACACCCGCGGTCGAGGTGGGGGGTGCAGCGCCCTCGTCCGAGTCGGCGCCGGCATCCGGCGTGCCGGGAGCGGCCGGGAATCAGGACGGAGAGCCCCGCCGCCGGCGACGGCGCCGCCGCGGCAGGGGGCGTGGTCTCGGCAAGGGGCCAGCGGAGCCCGGTGCCCCGGGAACCGCGCCGGCGACGGGACCCGAAGCCGGTGGGGCGCCCGACGTGGCGGGACAGGTGATCGTGCCGAGCGGGCAGCGCGAGCAGCGGCCGCGTGAAGGGCAGGGCGGCAATCGGCGCAACCGGCACGGCCGCGGCGACTTCCCGCACCGCGATGCGCACCACCGGGACTCACACCACCGGGACTCGCACCACCGGGACTCGCACCGCGACTCGCAGCATTGGGCGATGCAGGCCGTGCGTGCGCTCGCCGACATGGCGCAGGCCTTGCTGCGCATCGAAGGCGTCGACCCGCTCGCGATGCCGCGCTACCTCGACCTGAACCTGCGCGTCCCGCTCGACGGCGGCAACGACGTGCGGCACGCCGCGGGCACCGCGGTCGAGCAGATCCTGCAGCGAGTGCGCGAGGTGCGTGAGCACGAAAAGGCGCTGCGGCCCGGCGCCGTCTACAGCTACTTCGAGGGCAGCTCGCACGCCGAAGGCTGCCGGCCGACCGAGCCGCGCCACGTCTTCGATGGCTACAACTCGACGGGCCGGCCCGTGTTCACGGACTTCGTCACGATGGCGATCGAGCGCAAGCACCCGCACATCGACCGCCTGCTCGCTGGCGAGGACATCATCCTGACGCGCGTCACGATGGGCCGCGTGCTGCGCACGCAGCAGCTCGCCGAGTTCGGCGGCAACTCGCCGGTGTTCAAGATCCTGGGCCAGGTCGACGCGGGCCTGTTCCGCGTGCTCGGCGCGGCCGGCAAGTGCGCGTTCAGCTTCCAGTTGCTGCGCGGCACCTCGCTCGAAGGGCGCGTGCGTCTGCGGCTGCACCCGGTGGGGGCCGTCGATCCGATGGATCTCGCCGATCCGGCGCTGATGCAGATCCTGAGCCGCTTCCAGCGCCAGCTCGATGCCGAGGCGATGCGCCTGCAAGGCCAGTCGACGCAGGGCGAAGTCGACGAGGAGGCGTTCGTGCTGCCGCTCCTGAACGACCTCGCGCAACGCCTGCAGAACCGCACGCGCAACACGGGTCGCCGCACGCAGCACGGACTCGAGCGCAGCGACGCCGGCGATCGCCCGACCTCGCGCGCGTATCCGGACGCCGGCGAAGCGAGCGACGACGCGATCCTCTGGGACCTCGACCAGAACACGGTCGTCGTGCTCGGCGGCAAGGGCCGCGTGCACGTGTTCACGCAGCAAGGCAAACACGTGACCTCCGTCATGATGCAGGGCGCTGCGATCGATCGCCGGAGGCACATGGGCCGCTGGCGCCTCGCCGAGCCCGAAGAGCGCGGCGAGTTCCGGATCCAGATCAAGCGCCTCGTCGCTTCGGGGCAGAACACGACGCAGGAAGAGCAGCCGGCATCACCGCCGGCGGCGCCACCGCCCGCGCCACCACCGCCTGCGCCGCAGGCGCCCGAAGCACAGCCGCCGCAGGGCTGATCGTCGAGGTGCCATGCGACCGAAGATCGGCATCCTCACGGTCAGCGATCGGGCGAGCCAGGGTGTCTACGCCGACGAGTCGGGCCCCGCGATCGAGAGTGCGTTGCGCGACTACCTCGCGACGCCGTGCGACTACGAGAAGCGCTTGATCGCGGACGAACGACCGCTGATCGCCGCGGCGCTGCGCGAGCTCGCGGCGGCCGGCTGCTGCCTCGTCTGCACGACCGGAGGCACGGGGCCCGCCGAGCGCGACGTCACGCCGGAGGCGATCGCCGACTGCTGCCACAAGGAGCTGCCAGGCTTCGGCGAGCAGATGCGCGCGGCCTCGCTGCGCGCCGGCGTGCCGACCGCGATCCTGTCGCGCCAGACCGCGGCGATCCTCGACCGCACGCTCGTCGTCACGCTGCCAGGCAAGCCGGCCTCGATCCGAGTCTGCCTCGACGCCGTGTTCCCGGCGATTCCGTACTGCATCGACCTGATCGGCGGGCCGCGCCTCGAGGGCAATGCCGCCGTCGTGCAGGTGTTCCGACCCAAAGCGACGTGACCCGAGACGACCGAGATGACCCAGCCCATCACGAAGGAACGATTCGTCGAGCTGCTGCGACCGCTGGCCAAGGCGCTGCGCGCCGTCGACGTCGATGCGAAGGACGCCGCTGCGGCAGCCGAGCGCGCTGCCGCGTTCGGCGGCCCGATCGTCAAGGCGATCGGTGCCGCGGCCACGGCCAGCATCGACTCGGAGTGGCTGTTGCCGAAGAGCCAGGGCGGGATCCGCTTCGGCCGCGTCGCGAAGGAGCTCGAGGGCTTCAGCGTCGACGCCGTGCTGATGGATGCGCCGGGGCCGCGACACCGCCACCCGAACGGCGAGATCGATCTCTGTTTCGCGACGAAGGGCGAGCCGCGCTTCGACGACCATCCAGCGGGCTGGGTCGTCTACGGCCGCAACTCGACGCACGTGCCGACCGTGAGCTCGGGCCAGATGCTGATCCTCTACTTCCTCCCCGGCGGCGCGATCGACTTCGCGGTCTGAGAGCGTCGCCGCGCGGCGGCGGAGATCAGTTCCCGATCCCGAGCACGTGCTTGATGTGATCGGCGATGGACTGGACGTCGGTCGTGCGCATCGCTTCCTCGAGGAACGGGCGCGCTGCTTCACCCTGGATCTTGTACAGGGCGTCGACGCAGTGTTTCAGCAGCACCGGGTTCTGCTGCGGCGGGTTCTTGAAGATCCTCTGGATCTGATCGACCGCGCGTGTGCACTTGCGATCGGCGAGCACCTTGAGGCACTCCTGGATCGTGATCACGTCGTGCTCCGCGCGACCGAGCACCATCAACAACGTCTCGTCCATCTTCGGATCGCCGCTGCGCACGTACCACAGCACGAAGTTGCTGAAGCCCGTCTGCGCCATGGCGGCCTTGTCGGGGAGGTCGCCGTTGTAGGCCTGCGCGCGGTTCGGGTCGACGCCGCGATGGGTCTCGGTCACGAGGATCTGCCGCAGCAGGTTCTGCGCGAGTTGTTGATCGAGATCGATGAGCAGCTCCGCGGCCTGCCAGCGCAGGCGAGGTGACGGCAGGCGCCTGCCGAGCAGCACTTCCTGCAGCAGCGGAATGCACGCCTTCGGGTCGACGCGCCTGGCGGCGCGGAACAGCCACCGCACCTCGTCGAAGTCCTTGTCGCCGCGCAGCTCTGCGAGGCGGGCCATGATCGGCCCCCACGCGTCCGTACCGAGCGACGCGAACGCGACGAGGATCGACTCCATCTCGTTCTGTGCCGACCTGAAGTCGGGCTCCGTGATGCGCGAGCTGGCGAGCAGCGGCGCGTAGGTGCGCAGTTTCGCGAGCAGGCCTTGCGGGCCCTGGATTCCCGCGCTCTGCTCGAGGCGCATGCGCGTCACCTCGCCGAGCACCTTGTCGAGCGACGCGCCCATCGCGGTGTTGGCACTCTTCAGCGCTTCGACGCGAACGACGAGCCACACGGTGGAGCCGAGCAGGCCGAACAGCAGTGTCGACACCAGCACGACGGGAATGAGCCTGAACGGGCCTGGAGAGGATGCCGGAGGGGCGCTCATGCATCGAAGCTAGTGTCTGGAACCTGACTCGTCACGGGATGTTCGGTCCCGAACAAAGTGCCGTGCCGAACAGCACTTCGCGCCGCGATGTGGGAATGCGCTCGTGGGTCCGAGCGGAATCGCCGCGGAGTGGCAGCACGCGAAACTGCAGGCGCCGGCCTCGCTGCCCACGACGCTGGTCGGCTCGCCGAACCGGGACCGTCGACGCGGCGCGCGGCAACTGCACTTCGGGCCGGCACAGCTGCTGCCCGGCAATGCCCGCGTGGAGATCGGCGTCACGGTCTTCCGCGACGAGCCGTCTCGCGGAACGCGATTGCGGACCACACCACCTCGCGCGCGGTGAGATCCTGCCTGCAACTTGCCTCGTCACGGCATGTTCGATCCCGAACACAGGGCCGTGCCGAAGAGCACTCCGAGCCCGATGGCCGCGGCGTGCGCGGGCCCGGCGGACCCTCTCGCCGCTTCGGAACTGCAGCCAAGTGCCCACGCCGACGGCCATTCCAAGGGCTGCTCGCAATCCCGGCCGGCGTGGCCGCTACCGGCATGGAAATTGTCGGCAGTGCCGTGCTTCTGGTCTGGCCAATGCCCTTCATCCGGCGTGCCAGACCGGCCTTGCAGCATCGTGTGCTGTATGGTTTGTTGACCATCCCCTCATTGCACTCGGTCCCCAGGCGGCCGTCGCGACCCCTCCTTGCGACAAGCCGCGGGTTCCGCCTCAACCCCTTCGTTTCATGGCAGACAGGTCCGTTCATTTCTCGTCACTAGCTGCCCTACTCCTTGCCCTGAGCAGTCTTGCGGGATGCGGTGGCGGAACCGCAAAGGTGGGAGCGGGCTCGTTCAACTGCGACGACGCGAACTCGAGGGTCATCTGCCTCGAGAGCTGCAACCTCGGCTGCACCTCGACCGGATGTGCTCGCACCGACATCGCGCAGAACGAGATCATCATCCTGCAATTCAGCGAGGACATCGATCCTGCGAGCGTGACCTCGTCGTCGGTCCGCTTCCGCACCGCGGCCGGCAATCCTCCGGTCGGCGAGCTGTTCGTGAACGGCAAGTTCGTCGAGTTCGTGCCGACGCTGAGCATCTCGGGCGGGCAGACCTACTTCGGCTTCGCGCCCGGCGAGACCTACACGATGACGATCATCGGCGGCGAGGAAGAGCCGGCGGTCGTGCGCGGCACGTCGGGCAAGCCGTTCGGCAGGACGCTGACGTGCACGCTCGCGTCGACGAACGGCATCGTCGACCTGAACCAGGTGCCGCCGTACGCGACGTTGGTGCGGCCGACCCCTTCGCAGGTGAACAGCGCGCCGCGCACGACGGACATCCTGCTCGAGTTCAACGAGCTGATCGATCCGACTCCGTTCCTCGGCGGCACGCAGATCCCGGTCACGTTCAGCCTGCGGCGCACGCGTCCAGGCATCGGCGGCGCCATCGAGTGTGATCCGGCCTCTCAGCCCCAGACGCTGGTTGGATCGCCGAACCTGACCTTCGACGCGGCGCGCGGCATCTCGGTGCTGCAATTCCAGCCAGCGCAGCTGTTGCCCGGCAACGTCTGCGTGGAGATCGGCATCACGGACGGCGTGCGCGACATGTCGGGCCGATCCGCGCAACCCGACAACTTCTCGTTCGTCACCGAAGTCGTGCCGCTCGAGGATCGCACGATCGAGGAACCGTTCGACAATGCGGACTTCCTCGACCGCGAGTCCTCGGCAGCGAAGTGGGAAGGTGGCACGGCGACGTTCGCGAGGATCGGCGGCGACGGAACGCACGGCACGCTGCAGGCTTTGCTCGAAGCGATCCTCGTCGGAGGTGTGCCCGGCTGCACCTATCTCGGCGTGATCCCGCCCGTGACCGGCAAGCGCACCTTCCAGATCAGCACGGACAACACGGTCATTCCCGAAGCCAACACGACGACGGGTGACCCGATCTCCGTCAGCGACGGCAGGTTCTTCTTCGACAAGATGGTCGTGCCCGGCGACGTGCGGCTGCGCTTCGTCGGCAACAGCGCGCCGGTCTTCACGGTGGTCGGGCGCCTCGACATCCTCGGCGAGATCGAAGTCATGGGGCAGTCCATCCTGGCGATGCCGCTCACGGTCACCCCTTCTGGCCAGCTCGGTGGTACGGGTGGCATCTTCGGAGGCTCGGGTGGCCAGGGTGGCGACAAGTGCTCCGGCGTCTTCGTCGCGACGCAGGCGAACAACGGCCGCAACGGCACCGATGCGCGCGTGACCGGAGGCCATGCGTACGGGTCGTCGGTGAGCGGCACCGGTGGGCGCGGCTCGCTCGTGTTCCCTGCCAATGGCCTGAACACGAGCCTCTACTTCGGCAGCACGACGTCGAGTCCGCCTTCCTACTGCGTGTCCGCGGTGGCCGGCGGTTCTGGCGGCGGTTACCTCGTTGCGGGGCAGGAAGGCCGGGTCGTCAGCAACAACCACGGCTCGCCGCCTCCGCTGTTGACCGCGATGGGGCCGTCGGCGCCCGGCGGCAACGCGTTGCAGTTGTTCCCGTACCCGGTCATCGGCGCGCAGAAGAGCTCCGTGCACTTCCTGGTCGGCGGCGCGGGTGGCGGTGGTTCGGCGAGCAACGCATCCTTCTGCCTGTTCTCGGCCCGCAACTGGGCGCCGGGCGCTGGCGGCGGCGGCGGCGGCGGCGCGATCGCGCTGCGCTCCGGCGGCTCGCTGCGCCTTGCCTCGACGGGCCGCATCCTCGCGAACGGTGGCTCGGCCGCCAACTCGCCGGGCGGCGTGGCCGCTGGTCAACAGTGCGCCCCCGCCGGTGGTGGTAGCGGCGGCTCCATCGTCCTGCAGACCGGCACCGACGACATCACGCTGGTCGAGCTGTTGGGGCTGATCGACGTGCGCGGTGGTCTCGGTGGCGACTTCAACCGCTCGAGCCCGACGCCGATCACGCCGCCGCTCGGTGCGGTCGTCGTGATCGACGGCGGCAACGGCTCGCCGGGCTTCGTGCGGTTCGAGATGCCGGGCAACCCGACGCCGAGCCAGCTGCCGGGCATGTTGCCGGCGGCGACTACCGACAACGTCGCGACGCTCGGCGAGCGCGACGAGGTCGTTGCCTGCCGCTCGAACTTCTATTCGACCGGCGAGATCTTTGGCCCGCAGTACGTGCACTACGAGATCCATGCGGTCGTGGACGGTGTGCCCACCGTCTTCAGCGACGATCCCGCCATCTCGACGACGCCGGCCCTTCCTGGCGCGCCCGTGCGCGCGCTGTGGCAGGCCGCGACGCTGGATCTCGTCACGCTCGAGCCGAGCGACATCCGGCCGTGGCGCACCAGCGTGCGCAGCAGCCTCACGCAGACCGGCATCGCTTCGGACGGCCTCAACGGCTTCCGCTTCATGCTGATGGTCGATCGCACGTTCGCGGAGAACATCACGATCGACAAGGTCATCGTCCTCTACCGCGTCTGATCGCGTCCCATCGAACCTCACCTTCCTTGACAGCTCCGACCGCCCAGAGTTCGCGGCACAGCCGCCGCACCTCCCAGTCTCCCATGCGCAAAGCACGTTCCTCCCTGGTCATCTCGGGCCTGCTGGCCCTCGTCGTTGCGGGCTGCTCGGGCAGCGGAGGCGACTCGACGTCCTCGCTGCAGATCCGCTGCGCCAACGGGCAGGCGTTCTGCATCATCAGCTGTGATCTCGGATGCAGCCAGACGGGTTGCTCGGTCAGCGAGATCGCCGAGAACCAGCGGCTGCGCTTCGCCTTCTCGGACGCCGTGGATCCTGCGTCGGTGAACAATGCGAGCATCTCGATCCGCACGGTCACGGGTGTGCCACCCGACGGTGAGTACCTCGTGTCGGGTCGCGAGGTGACGTTCGTCCCGAGCGTGCGCACGGTCGGTGGCGTGACCACGTTCGGCTTCGCGCGCAACGAGAGCTACATCATCACGCTCGCGGGCGGCAACACCGCGGCGCAGGGCGTTCGCAGCACCGCCGGCGATACCCTCTCCGCTGAGTTCTCCTGCACCGTGCTCGCCTCGCGCGGCATCCTCGACGAGGACCAGCTGCCGCCGTCGGCCGAGCTGATCTCGCCGACGAACGTGCTGGAGGCGCCGGTCAATCCGACGATCGTGCTGCGCTTCAGCGAGCTGATCGACACGACGCCGCTGCAGGGTCCGCTGACCGTCAGCTCGCCGATGCGCGTGATCCTGCGCCAGCGCACGCTGATCGGCGCCTGCGATTACGACTCCGATGGTGTCTCGCTCGAAGGTGTGCCGCAGGTCTCGACCGAACTCGTCGGTCAGACGGGTTCCCAGCGGCCGGTCAGCGTCGTGACGTTCCAGTCGCCGGTCCAGCTGCCGGGCAACTCGTGCATCGTCGTCAGTGTGACTGCCGACCTGCGCGACATCTCGGGCCGCGCGGCCGTTCCCGCGAACTTCGAGATCCTGACGGTGCCCGGGATCTCGGTTCCGATCACGATCAACGAGTTGTTCCTCAACAACAACGGGTTCGATCCGCTCGTGTCCGGCGGCCAGTGGAACAACGGTGCGCGACCGGGGCAGCTCGGCGGCGACGGCCGTCACGGCCGGTTCGACCACACCCACGGCACCCCGAATTCCGCCGGCGAGTTCGAGTTCAACAACGACAACTTCGTTGTCACTCCGGCGCGTTCGTTGACGGGGCTGCCCTACCTGATCACCGACGGCAAGTACTACTTCACGGACTTCGTGATCCCGGAAGGAGTGAAGGTGCGCTTCGTGAGCCCGGTGAACAACGTGCCGGCCCAGATCTTCGTGCGCGGCCAGGCCGACATCCGCGGCACGATCGACGTCAGCGGCGCCGAGATGCCGTTCTGGATCCCGGCGATCGCCCCTGCTGCCGGCCAGAAGGTCTCGAACTTCGATTCGCGCGGCGTCAACATCTACCAGGTTGGCCAACCGGGCGGGCAAGCGGGTTGTGGTGGTGGTCGCGGCGGCGATGGCGGCGCGGAGTGCCGCAGCACTGGTCCCGACATCGTGCCCGGCTTCCCGCCGCCCTACGACGGCAAGCCCGGAGTGGACGTCCGCGTGCCGGCTGCGCACGCCTACGGCGGCCAGGTTCCGGGCACCGGTGGCCAGCCCGGCGTCCTGAACCCCGCCTCGGGTCTCACCATCAACTCGCCGGTCATTGGCGGTCTCTACCGTCCGCACTTCTCGGTGGGTGGATCGGGCGGCGGCTACTCCGGGCCAGGTACGCAGCCGACCGGAGTGCCACTCCTCGGTGTGGTCTTCAGTCCGGCTGGAGCTCCGGGCTCGGCGTTCCCGGTGTCGCTCTACCCGCCGCCGGTTCCGCCGCCCGACTACACTGCACTGGATCACTTCCTGATCGGTGGCTCCGGTGGCGGTGGCGGTGGCAGCGCTCCGTTCGGCACGCAAGGCCTCGCGGCCGTCGCGACGACGCCGCCGAACGTCTACCAGTCGGGCCACGGTGGTACGGGTGGTGGTGGCGCCGTCGCGATCCGCACCGGTGGCACCATCGTCGTCGGCCAGACCGGCGTGCTGCGCTCGAAGGGCGGCGCAGGCGTCCTGATCAACGGCGACAGCAACGTCACGCCGGCGTCCGCGGACCTCAACAGCGGCGTCTCGTCGCCCGGCGGTGGTGGGTCCGGCGGTTCCTTCCTGCTGCAGTCGAGCGTCAGCGTGACCATCAACGGCGCGCTCGACACCGGTGGTGGCACCGGCAGCCGCACCGGATTCATCACCCCGACCGCCGTCAACCAGGTCACGCAAGCCGGCAACGGCTCGAACGGGTTCTACCAGCTCCAGTCGCCCGGCCCCCTGGTTTCCTTCGCGGGCACGGCCACTCCGACCTTCAACCCGGCCATCCACTCCGGCCCTCTGACGGATCGCGACACGGGATCGGGTTGCACCTCGACGTGGCGCACCTCGACCCTGATCTTCCCGCCGACCTGGCTGCGCTACGAACTGGACGTCGACCAGGATGGCGATGGCGTCATCGACACGACCTACACCGATTCGGGCTTGCCCGGCACGTTCAAGGCGAACGACCCCAACGGTCCGGTCGTCATCCTGTTCCAGGGCACGCGCCTCAATCAGGCGGGCACCGAGCCGCTGCCCGGCGAGCCGATCCGGCCATGGCGCGATGGCGTCGGCAGTGGCCCGCTGCAAGGCCAGGGCATCAACGTCGACTCGTCGACGGGCTTCCGGTTCATGATGACCTACAACACGGGCCTGTTCCCGAACCTGGTCGTGCGCGCGCTCCGCGTGTTCGCGCAGACGTGAGCTCGCCCGCCCGCGTTGCGGGCGGCGCAACTCAGGCGAGCCAGCGCGGCGGCCGGCTGTCCGCACGCTACGTGGCGATCGATGCGGACCGCCATCTGGCGCCCGGCGAGTTGGTGTGGAACGCGTCGGGCCGCATCGTCTCGTTGCGTCGCGCGCGCGGCCGCGTCGAGGATCTCTGCGTGCTGCCCGGCCTCGTCGACGCGCACGTGCACCTGCAGATCGGGCCGCTGCGGCGCGCCGAACGCAGTTTCGTGCCGTGGGTCGCGGCCGTGCTCGAGGCCCGCGGCGAAGAGACGGAAGCAGCCCAGCGCGCAACCGCGCGCGCTTCGATCCGGCAGCTGCTCGCAAGCGGTGCGACTGCAGCCGGCGAGATCGACTCCACCGGCATCAGCCGCGCCGTGCTCGGGGCTTCGCCGCTGGCCGGGCGCTGCTACCGCGAGCTCACGGGCTTCCACCTCGCTGGCCCCGCCGCGGAGCGGCTCGTGCGCCAACGCCGGCGCGACGGCACGGCTCACGTCGGTCCCGGTCTCTCGCCGCACGCGCCGTACTCGGTCTCGGCCGACCTGTTCCGCGCGGCGGCTGCGGCCAGCCAGCACCTGGCCGTGCACTGCGCCGAGGTGCCCGAGGAGCAGGAGTTCCTGCACACGGGACGCGGTCCCTTCGCGGCGTTGCTCGCGCGCATGGGACGGCTGCCCGAGGGGTTCCGCGCGCCGCGTGTCGGCGCGGTGCGCTGGCTCGAGCAGCTCGGCGTGCTGCGCGCCGGGACCCAGCTCGTGCACTGCCAGGAGCTCGAACGCGGCGACGCGGCCCGCATCGCGGCCGCGGGTGCGTCGATCGCGGTCTGCCCCGGCACGATCGAGTGGTTCCGGCGCACGGTGCCGCCGGTGCCCACGTGGCTCGCAAGGGGCATCCCGGTCGCGCTCGGCACCGATTCGCGCGCCAGCAATGCGAGCTTCTCGATGGTCGCGGAGCTGGCTCGGGCCTGCCGCCTCTGGCCTGACCTGTCGCCGGCGCAGGTGTTCGCCATGGCTACGCGGCATGGCGGTGCGGCGCTGGGCAGGCGCGACCTCGGCATCCTGCGCCGGTCGGGGCGAGCGGACTTCCTCGCGGTGTCTGCGGGAGACAGCTTTCACGGCACGCTCGAGCGCTTCGTGCACGGGGTGGCGTCGCCCGTGTTCGTGGTCTGCCGCGGCCGCCGGCTCGCGGTCAGGGACCTCCGGCGTTGAGCGCGGACACCGTCGATCTGGCCGTCCAGGCGGTCTGGTCCTACAGTGCGGCGCACAACGGAGTTCCTTTGGCGACGACGTTTGCAGCACTCCTGAAGTCGAACCAGCGTTTCCTGCTGACGGGTCACGAGAATCCCGACGGCGACTGCCTGGGGGCACAGGTTGCACTGTTCCACCTGCTGCGTGCACTCGGCAAGCAGCCGCAGATCGTCAACCCCGATCCGATCACGAAGAGCTTCGACTTCCTGCAGCGCCACACGACGTTCGGCCACGCGCGGGCGGACGAGCCGCTGCCGGCCTTCGACGTGATCGTGCTTCTCGACTGTGCGCAGCTCTCGCGCGTGGGCCAGCTCGGCCAGCGGCTGAAGCAGAGCGGCAAGCCGATCGCGGTCATCGATCACCACGTCGGCAGCGACAAGGGTGACGGCGCCGCCTGCTACGTCGACGTCACGGCGGCGGCGACCGGCGCGCTCGTGCGGCGGCTGTTCGCGGAGTTCGGCGTGCCGCTCGGAGCGGCGGCCGCGGAAGGAGTCTTCGTGTCGCTGGTCTCGGACACGGGTTGGTTCCGCTACTCGAACGCCGATGCCGAGGTGTTCGCGATGGCCAGCGAACTGGTCGCTGCGGGCGTCGACGGCAGCCTCGTCTACGACAATCTGTACCGGCGCAACCATCCGGATTCCGCGGCACTGATGGCCGAAGCGCTGCACCGGCACCGGTTGCGCCTGTCCGGGAAGCTCGCGATCGTGTCGCTGGACAAGGTGCTCGTGGAGCGCGCTGCGCGCGCCGAGTTCGACACCGATGCGGTGCTCGATCCGCTGCGCTCCCTGCAGGGAGTCGAGGTCGTGGCGTTGTTGAAGGAGCGGTTCGACGGCACCGTGAAGTGCTCGCTGCGCTCGCGACGCGACGTCGACGTGCAGGCGGTCGTCGCTGCGTTCGGCGGCGGCGGCCACAAGAAGGCCGCGGGTGCCACGCTGCGCATGTCGTTGGACGCCGCGACGGCCGCCATCGAGAACGGCGTGCAGCAGGCGTTGAACTGCTGTGCGCGCGACGCGGCCGGCGCGGCTCCGGCGATGCCAACGCCCCAACGCGGGGACCGATCATGAGGGCAACGACGTTGCCGGTGGCGCGGGGGACGCTGCCCGAGCGGACGAGAGTGTGAGGTGCCTTGGCGACGCTGGCCCTGATCTCCGATCTGCACAGCAACCTCGAAGCCGTCGAGGCCGTGCTGCAACGCATCGACTCGCTCGGCGTCAAGGAGATCGCGTGCCTCGGGGACGTCGTCGGCTACGGAGCCGATCCGCTGCCGGTGACGCGCCACGTGATGCAGCGCTGCAAGTGGACGATCCTCGGCAACCACGACTGGGGCCTGTTCAACGGACTCGAGGACTTCAATGCGCTGGCGCGAGAGGCGCTGTTCTACACGCGTGAGCAGCTGCGGCCGTCGTGGCTGCGGCCCTGGCGCAAGCCGGCGTGGGAGTTCCTGCGTACGCTGCCCGAGCGCAAGCAGGACCACGGGTTCCTGTTCTTCCACGGCTCACCGCGCGACCCCGTGATGGAGTACGTGCTCAAGAGCGATTGCTTCCTCGAGCCCGAGAAGATGAAGCACCTGTTCGAGCTGATCGACCGGCCGTGCTTCGTCGGCCACACGCACTGGCCCGGCGTGCACGGACCCGACTACCGGTTCACGCAGGCGACCGACGAGCATCGCGAGTTCCGGCTCGAGGGCCCGTGCATCGTGAACGTCGGCAGCGTGGGCCAGCCGCGCGACGGCGACCCTCGCGCGAGCTTCGCGGTCGTCACCGACCATCGCGTCGAGATCCATCGCGTGGCCTACGACTTCCGCCGCACGCAGGCGAAGATCCTCCACGCGGGTCTGCATCCAGCGCTGGCCGAACGCCTGGCGCGCGGCAAATGACCGCTGTCGTCGTCGTGCTGTGCACGGCACCCGCCGAGGGTGCCAGCGGCGGATTCCGCGTCGACGAGCTCGCGCGCACGATCGTCGCAGAGGGGCTATGTGCCTGCGTGAACGTCGTGCCGGGCGTGCGCTCGTGGTTCCGCTGGGAGGGGCGCGTCGACGTGGCCGACGAACGGCTGCTCGTGGTCAAGACGACCGCGGCAGCGGCGCCGCGGCTGCGCGCGCGGCTCGCCGAGCTGCATCCGTACCAGGTGCCCGAGGTGCTCGAGCTCGACGTCTCGGGAGGCCTGCCGGGCTACCTGCAGTGGCTCGTCGATTCCGTGACCCCGCCACCCGGCTGATCGCGGAGGCATGGTGCACGACCCCAAGGAGCCACCGACGGCCGCCCGCAGCGAAGTCAGTGGCTCGCGTCTGCTGATCGCACTCGGCATCGGCGTCGTGTGTTGGTGGCTCGGGCGGTTCCTGACGTACCCGCCCGAGGTCGAGGATCCGGGTGCTGCATGCCGGCTGTTGTTCGTCGTGGGGCTCACGTGCTCGTGCTGGCTGCTCGCGGCGATGCCGATCGCCGCGGCGTCGCTGCTGCCGCTGGCCCTGTTGCCGCTGCTCGGCGTCGAGTCGACGGCGAAGCTCACGGCCGGTTACGGCCATCCGATCCTGTGGCTGTTCGGCGGCGGCTTCGTGCTCGCGATGGCAGTCGAGCGCAGCTCGCTGCACCGGCGCATCGCGCTGCGCGTGGTCGCGACGCTCGGTCCCTATCCACGCCGGCTCGTGCTGGGGTTCTTCCTGACCGCGACGTGCATCTCGATGTGGATCAACAACACGTCGGTCGCGCTGCTGCTGCTGCCGATCGGCACGGTGCTCGTCGAGCGCATGAAGGCGCTCGGAGAGATGGCGCCGCGCGCGGAATCGAACTTCGGGGCCGGCATCATGTGCGCGATCGCGTTCGGTGCCTCGATCGGTGGCATGGGTACTCCGATCGGGACCGCGCCAAACGCCCTGTTCTTCTCGGCCTACGAGCCGCTCGTGCAGGCAGGAGCGCGTCCGGTCTCGTTCCTGACCTGGATGCTCGCCTTCGCGCCGTACGCGTTGCTGCTGGCGCTGCTCGCGAGCTTCGTGATCGTGCGCTTCGCGTTGCCGTTGCCGGGCAAGCGGCTCGAGCAGGGGCACGAGCTGCTGCGCGAGGCGCGTGAGCTCGGGAGATGGAGCGCGGCCGAGAAACGCACCGGGCTGCTGTTCGGCTTCGCCGTGCTGCTCTGGATGACGCGCGGCGACCTGCAGCTCGGCGTCGGCGACGTCCTGCACGGCTGGGCGCACTATCTCGTGCCGGCCGGCCAGGACGACGGCTACGTGGCCGACGGCACGGTTGCCGTGTTCGTCGCGATCCTCGCGTTCCTGATCCCGGCCGGCACGCCGGACGGCAATCGGCTCGTCGACTGGCAGACGGCGCGGCAGATGCCGTTCGACCTGCTGCTGCTGCTCGGCGGCGGCATCGCGATGGCCGCGGCGTTCGGGCCGACCGGCCTGTCGGCCGCATTCGGCGCGCTGCTGGGGCCGTTGATCGGCGCCGTGCACCCGGTGCTGCTGCTGTTCGTGCTGATCTTCGGCATCACGCTGCTGTCGGAATTCGCGAGCAACACCGCGGTCGCGACGATGTTGATGCCCATCGTGCGCGACGGGGCCACAGCCGCGCGCATCGACCCGCTCGCGCTGATGCTGCCGTCGGTGCTCGGGACGTCGTGCGGCTTCATGCTGCCGATCGCGACGCCGCCGAACACGATCGTGTTCGCGTCGCGGCAGATCACGTTCGGCCAGATGGCGCGCGCCGGCGTGTGCGTCGACCTGCTCGCGGCGATCGTGCTCGTACCGGTGTTGTGGTGGTGGGCGTTGCCGCTGCTCGGCGTCGATCCGACCGCGCTGGCCGGGCCGCGAGGTGGCAAGTGAACGGCGCGCGCCGCCGAACTTGGGTCGCTGCGTGGCTCGGCGTGTTCCTGCTGTTCGCCTCGGTCGCGCACGGCAATTTCGAGACCGTCGATGCGGCCTTCACGATGCACGCGGCTCGCGCCCTCTGGCAACGCGGCGACAGCGGCCTGTTGACGACGGCACAGGGCGGCGAACTGCTCGGCGAACAGGTTGGTGCCGCTTACATCGCGGAACGCGGCAGGAACGGGCGGGTCGGCGCGAACGGCCGCGCCTACGTCTGGTTTCCGATGGGCCACGTGTGGCTCATGGTGCCGTTCGTGGCGGCCGGCGAGTTCCTGCAGCGCCGCGTGCCCGCGGCCGAAGCGGGGTTCCGCGCCATGGTTGCGCCGGGCCGCGACGATGCGGGGCTGGTCTATGCCGAGAGCTACCTGTTCGGCCACCCGGTGCTGACGCAAGGGCTCATCTGCTTCTTGCTGCCCGCGTCGGTCGCGGCGACCTCGGTGCTGCTGCTGTTCCTGCTGGCCCGCGCCCTCGGCGCGTCCCCGCGCGACGCCGCGATCACGACGGGGAGCATAACGCTCGCGACGCAGTTCTTCGCGCTCGGCCGCGAGACGCTGTCGGACGGACCGGGACTCTGCTGCCTGCTCGCGATGCTGCTGGTCGTCGTGCGTGTGCACCTCGGAACGGCAAGGCACTGGATGCCGTTCCTCGGCGGCATGGCCGCGGGCGCTGCCGTGCTGCTGCGCTACCAGCACGCGTTCGGCGTGATTGCCGCGGCGCTCGCGATCGCGCTCGCCTGCCGCCGACGCAGGGCATGGCCGGAGCTGCTCTGGTTCCTGGCCGGCGGCCTGCCGTTCGCGTGCCTGTTCTTCGGTGTCAACATCGCGCGCTTCGGCAACCCGCTGATCACGGGCTACCCCGAGATCGGGGAGTGGTTGCAGCAACCGATCTGGCTCGGCCTCGTGAAGCTGCTGCTCTCGGCCGGGCGCGGGATCCTCTGGTTGTCGCCGCTGCTGTGGCTCGCGTTGCCGATGGCGCTGCGGCGCGACCGCACGCCGCACCTGCGGTGGCTCGCATGGGTCGTGTTCGCGAGCCCGATGCTGCTGTTCGCGTCCGCGAACGGCTGGAACGGTGGGCAGTGCTGGGGCTCACGCTACGTGACGCCCGGCGTCGTCGGGCTGCTCGCTCTCGTGCTTCCGCAGGCGAGGCCGTGGATCTCGTGGCCGCGCGCGTGGATGCTGCTGTGTCTGCTGGGCGTGTTCGCGAACGTCACCAGCGTCGTGGCGCCGGTCCGCGGCGTCATCCAGCTCGCGGCGCAGGCCGTGTGCGCGGAGGCGAACAACGAAGTCGCCGCCGGGCGCATGACGCCCGCAGTGGCCGCGCGCCAGATCGAGGATCGCGACGACATCGCCTCGTGGCGGCCGCGCTTCTCGCCGCTGCACGCGAACTGGTTCTACGCGGGCCGCTCGCTGACCGGCGGCTTCGAGGACGAGCACGGCGCGCCGCGAAACGGCAGCGAGCACACGATCGAGCCGCTGTTCGGCATCGTCGCGACGGATCCTGTGCTGGGCATGGCGCCGGCGCGCTGGGAGGATCGCTGCGGGCGACACCTGTGGTGGCGGTTCTGGGGCGACCTGCTCGGCGTTTCCGGATGGCTGCTCGTCCTGCCCGTGTTCGCGCTGGGCACGTGGCTCTCGGTCGCCGGCTGGCGGCGGCTCGCGTCTGCGCAGCCCTGACCGCCGGCCGGCGTGTCACGCACCGCGCAGCACAACTTCCTGCCCGCGCGGTAAAGCCCGTGCCACCGGCCGTTCGATACACGAGTGGAGAACCCCGCATGAAGTCCCTCCTGCTGCTCTGCACGCTCTGTCTGGAACCAGTCTGCCAGGATCCCGCGCCGACTGCGCAGTCGCCGGCGCCGCGCGCACTGGACGTCATCACGCTGAAGAACGGTGACCAGCTCGAGGGGCGCATCACGGCCGAGGTCGACGGCTACGTCGAGCTCACGATGGGGCCCGGTGAGACGGTTGGCATCAGCCGCTCGCAGGTCGGGAGCGTGCAGCGCGGCGTCGGGCCGCTGCTCGCTGCGGTCGATGCGAAGGTGCCCGCGTCGAGCGAGTGGTTCGTGCTCTACGATGCGCACGGCAGCGCCGTCGGCTGGCTGCACACCGCGGTCCAGGTCGGCGGCGACGGCGGCCTGACGGTCAGCGAGGAATACGAGTTCGTCGAGGGGCGCCGCCGCTACCAGATCACCTCCATGTGCACCGCTGCCCCGGGCCTCGTGCCGATCAGCAGCTACTTCCGCGAGCGCATCAGCAATCCGATGCTGACGAGCGTGATCCTGCCGGCCGTCGCCGACGGACAATCGGACCGCATCGTCGAAGAGCGCATCGTCGAGGCCAAGACCAGCGGCGACCGCCTGCACGTCATGCGGCTCGACCGCGCAGGACGCCACGAACGGCAGCTCGAGTGGGCGCCCGGCGCGACGTTCCCGCTGCTCGCGCGCACGCTCGCGCGACACCGCGGCGTCGCCGTCGAGGCGGCGAAGGCATTCGATCCGGCGCTCGAAGAGCTCGTGGTCTGCAGCTTCTCGGAAGCTCGGCAGCGCCTCGTGACCCTCGGCGGCACGGCGACGAAGGTCACCGAGATCGCCGAGACGACCGCGACGACCCGCAACAGCACGTGGATCGACGCGAACCTGCAGACCGTGCGGCGCGAGCTCGCGGGGCCGTCGCTCGTGGCGCTGCAGAGCAGTGCCGAGAGCGCGCGTTTCGCCGTCGGCGGCATCCGCGTAGCGAGCTCCGTCGTCGGCGAGCAGGGTGGTGAGTTCGGCCTCTGGGTGCCGAATCCGGCCTGGCAGGTCCAGGACGGCATGCCGCCGGGCCAGGTCGTCCTCACGTGCGACGCACACTCCGCGACGATCTCGCTGACGAAGCTCGATCACTTCGAGCCCGACACGTCGCTCGACGCGGCGGCCGACGCGGTCAGCAGGTGGTTCCGCCTGCTGCACCCGGGCCTGCGCGTCGACGGCCGCGCGGACATCCCTATCCGCGACCGCAAGGCCGTGCAACTGCTGGCCAAGGGCCGCTCGGGCAAGGCCGGCATGCGCGCGGAGATCGACGTGATCGCGCACCGCGGGCAGTTCCTCGCGCTCGTCTGCCTCGCACCGGCCGCTGCATGGGACGAGCTCGCGCCGGACTTCGAGTTCCTGCGGCGGTCGATCGAGCTCTCGCCGCAGGCGCTGTCGCCGACGCTGCAGGGGCCGCTCGCGCCAACGAAGTCGCAAGCCCCCGAGGTCCGCGCGCAAAAGCGCGACACGGCCAGCGCACCGGCTCGCCCCGCGCCGATCGTGCGCATTCCGTCGGACGGCTGAGAAGTTCGCTACGCGGCGAACCGCGGGTCGATGGTCTCCTGCGGTCTTCGCCAGCAGGCAACCGCGATGCCGAGCACGCTGAGCACGAGCATCGGCCAGTCGCCGAGGTCCGCGTACGCCGTCACCCGGCCGTCGCCGAGCGGCACGTCGCCGACGAGGAGCCGCGGGCCGTGCTCCGTGTGGTCGCACGACGCGAGCACCTCGCCGCGCGGCGACACGATGGCCGAGATGCCGTTCGACGTGGCGCGCACGATCGCATACCCGTTCTCGATCGCGCGGAAGCGCGAGTTGTCGAAGTGCGCGAAGCGGATCGCGGGCCAGTCGTTCGTCGGCACCGCGAGCAGCGCCGTCGCGTCGCGGCCGTAACCGCGCGCGACACCGGTGAAGTTGTCGTCCTGACAGATCATGCCGCCGAACGGCGTCTCGCCGACCGAGCCGTGCGCGAGCGTGCCGTCGCCGGCCGCGTAGTCCTCGAGCCACGGTATCAGGTGCGTCTTGCGGTACTCGGCCGCGAGCGCGCCGTCGTCGCCGAAGAACCAGATGCGGTTGTCCCGGGCCGGCGAATGCCAGACGCCGAGCGCGACCGCGAGGCCGTGCTTCTTCGCGAGGCCGCCGAACTCCGTGATCTTCCTCGCGACGTTCTCGCCCGTGCCGAACCCGGTCTCCGGCGTGACGACGAGCCTCGAGCCCGCCGTCTTCGCCTCGGCCAGCACGCGGTCGAGCAGCCGGGTGGATCCCGTTTCCCCGGTCGCTTCGTGCCACCCGTATGCGCCGACGCGCAGCGGTTCGCCGAGCTGCCGGTTCCACCGCGCGACGTCGGCAACGACGACGGCCCCGACGATGCCGGCGGCGACCATCAGCGGAGCCGCGCGGCGCGCGGCGAACGCGTTGCCGACCAGCGCCTGTACCGCCGTCGACGCGAACACGAGGCCCCCGACGCCGGTCCACGCGATGAACGCGATCACGCTCGGCACGTGGCCGAGCGGCCGGGCGAAGCACTGCGCGGTGCCGAACAGCGGTATCGCGTGCCACGACACGATCTCGAGCAAGGTCACGGCGCACGCCGCGGCGAGCGCACCGAGCACAGGGCCCCGCACGACGAGACGCCCCGCGACCATCGCGACCAGCATCCACTCGAGCACCGCCGCTGCCGCGGCGGCGACGATCGGCGGCGCCGAGCCGAGCACCACCAGCAGCGGCGCTGCATACCCGAACGCGAGGCACGCTCCGAGCGGCCACAGGTGCCGGCCCGCGCGGCGTTGCGCGGCCAGCGCGAGCCACCACGGCACGAACGCGACGAACTGCAGCCACCACGCCCGCAGCGGGTGGTCGGACGCGAACAACAGGAGGCCCGTGACGAGCGAGGCGAGGTACGGCACGCGTTCGCGAACGTAGCGCACCGCGGCGGCTGCGTCATGGCTCCCCTGCTTCACCGTGCGGCCGCGGTCGTCTCGAACCCGCGCAGCGCGGCGGCCTCGAACACGTCGACCTCCCCGATCGACGCACGTTCGTCGAGGTCCGCGAGCGTGCGCGCGAGCCGCAGCAGCCGTACGCGGCCCCGGCCACTCTGGTGGTGTCGCCGCAGGACCTCGTCGACGGCCCGCAGCGCAGCGTCGTTCGCGGCGCACACCGACAGCAGCTGCCGATCCTGCAACCGCGCGTTCGCGATCACCACGCCGTGCCGCACCTGGCGGTGCCGCTGCCGTTCGCGCGCCGCGAGCACACGTTGCCGCAGGTGCGCCGTCGTGCCGCGCGCGTCTTCGGGCCCGCGCAGCTCCTCGGGACTCAGGGCCGGCACCTCGACCTGCAGGTCGATGCGATCGAGCAGCGGGCCCGACAGGCGCCCCCGGTAGCGTGCGATCGCCGGCGCCGTGCACATGCATGCGCGCTGGCGATGGCCGTGGTACCCGCACGGGCACGGGTTCATCGCCGCCGTCAGCACGAACTGGGCCGGCATCGTGACCGTGCGCTGCGCGCGGCCGACCGTGACGACGCCGTCCTCGAGCGGTTGGCGCATGGCCTCGAGTGCGTCGCGCCGGAACTCCGGCAGCTCGTCGAGGAACAGCACTCCGTGGTGGGCCAGCGTGACCTCGCCGGGCCGCACCTCGGCGCCGCCGCCGAGCAGGCTCGCGGTCGAGCTCGTGTGGTGCGGCACACGCAGCGGCCGCGTTTCGGCCCCTGGCAGCCGCAGGCCCGCGGCGGCGTGCACCTGCAGGATCGCGAGCCGCTCGCTCGCCGAGGGCGGCGGCAGGATGCCGGGCAACCGCCTCAGCAGCGCACTCTTGCCCGTACCGGGCGGGCCGACGAACAGCAGGTTGTGTTCACCCGCTGCCGCGACGCAGAGTGCCCGCTTCGGCGTCGCATTGCCGCGGATGTCGCCGAGCTCGGGGCCCACGGGTTCCGCCTGCGCCCCGCGCACCGGTGCGGCAACCGGCAGCGTGCGCCTTCCAGCCAGCCAATACACGGCGTCCGCGAGTGTGCTGGCGCCGTGCAGCGGCAGCTCGTCGACGAGCGCGCAGATCGCCGCATCCTCGGGGCTGCACAACATCGCTCGTGCGCCCTGCTGCCTCGCGGCCAGCGCCACGCTGACGGCGCCTCGCGCCGGCAGGATGTGCCCGCGCAAGCTGACCTCGCCGAACGCGAACAACCGCACCGAACGTTCCGCGGGAAACAGGCCGGCCGCGCCCGCGAGTGCCAGCGCGAGCGGCAGGTCGAACCCGCTGCCGTGCTTCCGCAGCGCCGCCGGGGCGAAGTTGACCGTCGTGACGCCGCGCGGCGGCGGCAGATCGAGCGCGAAGAACGCCTGCAGCACGCGGTGGTAGGCCTCCCGCACGCACGTGTCGACGAGGCCGAGCAGGCGCGGCGTGCCGTCGCCGGCGTGCCGCGTCGTCGCCTCGACCTGCACGGGAATCGCGTCGACCCCGTGCACGAGCCCGCAGCCGATGGTGATGGTCGCAGTTTGCACACCGCTCTGTGCTCCGATTCGCTCAGCGGTTGCACCCTGGCTTCGCGATTTCCGCCCCACCCCGGATCTGAGTGCCCTCGTGGAGGTGGCTCTTCCCAAACTGCCGCGCGCCGTGCCCTTCGGCGAGCTGCGCGGGCAAGCCTGCCGAAGCCTGGATGCCGCCGATGCAACCAGCGCTGCTCGCGAGGCTAGCGCCAGCTCGAGGACCGGGCACCTCCACCAGGGCACTCAGTTCCAGTCGAGTGCGGCGGCGGCGGCGGCCAGGTGGCCGAGCTCGGCGGCAACGCGCTGCGCGTCGGCGAGCGTGATGTCCGGCAGCCGCGTCGGCGAGCCGCCGGCCACGTAGACGGTCAGCTCGGCGAGGCCCAGCAGCTGCGCGATGGGGCCTTGGTGCACGACGACGGCCTGGACCTTCGCGGTCGGGACGTAGGCCAGGTAGCGGCCGACGACGCCGTGCTGCAGGGCCAGGAACTGGCTGCCGAGCGCGAAGCCGAGGTTGCGCCAGACGAGGAGCCCGATCAGGGCCCAAAGCGGCACGAACAGGAGGGTGAGCAGCGCCCAGGCACCCATGGCCGGCCAGGACAGGGGCACGAGCAGGGCTGCGAACAGCACCCCTTGCACGGTCGTGCGCAGGATCAGGCGCGGCGAGCCGCGTTGCCAGCCGAAGGTCGCGCGCTCGAGGCCGGGCAGCAGCGCAGGCAGTACGGCGTCGGCGACGGGGAGCTGGGCCAGCGGCACGACGACGTCCCAGCCGCCGGTCGTGTCGGAGCCTTCGCTGCGGCTCGCGCCGGCGGAATCGGCCTTCACGGCGGCGAGCCCGAGCAGGCGCCGCAGCCACGGCTGCTCGATCGTGATGCGCTGGATGCGCGTGCGCGGCAGCGTCTTCTGGCGCGTGGTCAGCAGGCCGAAGCGCCGCTGCAGGACGTCACCGCGCAGCGTCAGTACGAAGCCGTGGAACTGCACGAGGTTGCCGAGTGTCGCCGTGACGACGCCGAGGCCGACCACGGCGAGCAGCATGGCGAACAGGAGCAGGACGAGCAGCGCAGGCGAGAACTGGCCGAGCCAGTCGCGGAAGCTGCGTGCAATGCCCCTGAGCTGCACGGCGAAGCCGATCTGGTCCGCGAGCTGCAGCGCCGCGAAGCCCGTGACGACGAATGCCGAGAGCCGGAGATCGGTGAACCCGCGCAGCAGCAGGTCGATCGTCGAGCTGCGGTGTACGACCCACTCGGGTTGGGGCGGCGCGGGGGCCGCCGCGGCGGTTGGCGCGGCGGTTGGCTCGGCGGCGGCAGAGGGGTCGTTCGGCGTTGCGCTCTTCGTGAGATCCTGCCGCGCCGCGATCAGGATCTCGCGCAGGTGATCGGCGTCGGCGCGCGACAGCGCATCGAGCCGCGCTTCGACGCCGCGGCCCGAAGCGGTCTCGACGAGCACGACCGTGAGGCCGAGAACGCGGCGCAGGATCGTCGACTCGAAGCCGAGGTCCTGGATGCGATCGAGCGGGATGCGCCGTTCCTGCCGTTCGAGCAGACCCTCGCGCACGCGCAGCTCCTGCGCCGTCAGCGTGTACTCGAGCGTCAGGTAGCGGGCGAGCGAGTAGCCGAGCTGCACGACGAACAGCACGATGGCCAGCACGAGAAACCAGCGGTTGACGGCGATGCCGAGCACCAGCGGAACGGCCGTCTGCCGCAGGGCGTCGAGCAGCCGCAGCAGCAGGATCGCGGGGTGCAGGTGCCCCCTGGCCAGCACGGCCACGGCCGGTGGCGGTGCAGGCACGGGGTCGGCGGGCACGCCGGCGAGAACCGGATCAGAGGGTTCCGTCACCGCGTGCCTGCACGATGAGATCGCGCAGCTCCTGGGCCCGCCTCGCCTTCAGGCCGGGGACGCGGAAGGCAGAGCCCTCGTTGCCGGCCGTGTAGACGACCAACGTCGCGAGACCGAACAGGCGCTCGATCGGTCCGCGCACGAGGTCGATGTGCTGCATGCGCTTCACGGGCACGGCGCGTTCTTCGACGAACAGGATGCCGTAGCGCATCAGCAGGAGGCTGTCCGAGTAGCCGAAGCGCCACCGCGCGTAGGCGAGCGGCGGCGTCAGCGTGGCGAGAGCGAGCAGGCCGATGCAGATGCCGCGCAGCACGTTCTCGAGCGTCGGCGACCAGTTGTCCCAGTGCTGGGCCAGCAGCGGGCGGCCGACGAACCACGCGAGGCCCGTCACGACGACGGCCGCGAAGCCGTCGGCGAGGATCCAGTACGCGACGACGCGCGGCTGCAGGCGTTCGTGCGGGGTTTGCCGCTCGCTCATGGCGCGAGCGTGCCCGACGGGGGCATGCCTTGCAACGACGAGGCGGCTCTCGTGAAGGTGCGGTAACGTGGCGCGCCTGCATGCGCAGCAACCGCAAGTACCACGATCGCATCGCGGCGAAGTACGACCAGGTCTACGACAGCCACTACTGGCGCTTCTACCGCGACCTCAGCTGGCGGCACCTGAAGCCGTTCCTGCCGGCGCTGCGGCCCGCGCGCGGTGCCGATCTCGGCTGCGGCACGGGCTGGTTCGGGGTGCGCCTCCTGCGGTCGGGCCTGCACACGACCTTCCTCGATCCCAGCGGCAAGATGCTCGAAGAGGCGCGCAAGGCCGCCGAGGCCGAATCCGCGCGCGGGCTCGAATGCGCGTTCGTGCAGGCGGGGCTCGAGCAGATGCAGGAGATCGCCGACGGCTCGCTGCACTTCGCGACGGGGCAGGGGGACCCGCTGTCGTTCTGCGAGGACCCCGCTCGAGCCCTGAGAGAACTGCACCGCGTGCTCGTGCCCGGTGCACACCTCGTGCTCTCGGTCGACAACCGGTGCTCGGGCGTCCGCGCGCTGCTCGACGAGGGGGACGCCGAGGGTGCGCTCGAGATTCTGCGCACGGGCCGCACGCAGTGGCGCGCCGACCGCAAGGAGGAGCGCTTTGGCATGAAGATGTTCGACGTCGACGAGCTCAGCGCGCTGTTCGAGAAGACGGGCTTCGACGTCTGCTCGCTGATCGGCAAGACGTGCCTCGTGCAGCGCTGGCACGAAGAGCTGCTCGCCTCGAACGACACGCGCACGCAGTGGATGCTCGCGGAGGAGCGTGTGCACGGCAGGGCACACTGGCTCGCCGCGGCTTCGCACCTGCAGTTCGCGGTGCGGCGGCGCTAGGTGCTATCGTGCCCGCTGTCCGTCCCAGCCTGCGAAGGGGCTGCCGTACACCATGATCGCAGACACCCGCTTGCGTGCGTTCCCGTTCGTCCTCGCGGTCGCGATCGCCTGCCTGCCGGCGCAGCAGGCACCGGCGTGGACGCAGGCCGTCGTCGCAGCGATCGAAGCGCGCGTCAAGAACGAGGCGATCCCGGGCCTCTCGTGCGCGATCGGTGTCGGCACCGAGCTGGCGTTCCGGCGCGGCTTCGGCCTCGCCGACGTCGAGAACGAGGTCGCTGCGACGCCGGCGACGGTCTACCGGCTCGCGTCGATCAGCAAGCCGATCACGGCGGTCGCTGCGATGCAGCTCGTCGAAGCGGGCCAGCTCGACCTCGATCGCGAGGTGCACGAGCTCGTGGCCGAGTGGCCCCGGAAGCAGTGGCCCGTGACGACCCGGCTCCTGCTGTCGCACCTCGCGGGCGTGCGCCACTACCGCGGCGAGGGCGAGAGCACGCAGCACTTCGCGACGCAGGTCGACGGGCTGGTCCGCTTCGCGCAGGACGCGCTGCTGCACGAGCCCGGCACGAAGTACCTCTACAGCACCTACGGCTACAACCTGGTCGCGGCCGTCGTCGAGAGGGTCGCGCAGAAGCCGTTCGCGGAGGTCGTGCGCGAACGCATCGCCGCGCCGAGCGGGGCCGCCACGCTGCAGGACGACGACGTGCGCCGGATCGTCCGCGGCCGTGCGCAGGGCTATGTGCGCGTCGACGGCGTGCTGCAGAACAGCGAGCTGATGGACTCGAGCTACAAGCTCGGCGGCGGCGGGTTGTGTTGTTCGGCCGAGGACCTCGTGAGGTTCTCGCAGGCGCTGCTGCAGGGCAAGCTCGTGAAGAAGGAGACGCTGGCTGCGATGTTCACGCCGCCTGTGCTGCGCGACGGCAAGGCGACGACCTACGCGCTCGGTTTCGGCGTCGGCAAGGACGGCGCACGCCGCGTCGTCTCGCACAGCGGTGCGCAGTCGCGCGTCAGCACGATGCTCTACATGCTGCCGGAGGAGAACGTCACGGTCGTGCTGTTGTGCAACCTCGAGCGTGTGCGGCTGCAACCGCTCGCGCAGTCGATCGCGCGCCTGGTGGCACCGATCGAGCCGCGCTGAGCGCATCGCCGGCGTGACTCGGTGCGCGCTACTCGGGCAGCTTGTATCGCAGTGTCAGGCGTTCGTTGCCGCGCATGACGACGAACTCGATGTCCTCGCCGGCCGTGCGCGTCAGCGAGACCCAGGCGTGGAAGTGCGGGACCGAGCGGAAGTTGCTCTTGCCCGCGAACGACACGAGCACGTCGCCCTTGCGGAGGCCGGCGGCCTTCGCGGCGTTGCCGCGGTGCGCCTTCTCGCCCCAGTCGACGATGTAGTCGACGCGGAACGCGAACGCGGCTTCGGCGAGGCCGATCTTCTTCTTCGCGTCGGGCCCGATCGCGCTTCCGCCGAAGCCCGACGACGGCGACAGGTTCCACTTGAAGGGACGCCACGCGTACTCCTCGGGCGGGCAGCGTTTCCAGTTCTCGCCCAAGGCCAGCGTCTCGGTGCGCTCCGCGCCGCCGCGGCGGTATCGCAGCAGCAACGACGTCGCCGCGAACGGCGTGCGATGCAGCGCCCACTGCACGTCGCCCTGGGTGCGTACGGAGGTCTGCTCGCCGAGTGCCACGAGCTCGTCGCCGGTGCGGAGGCCGGCCCGCGCGGCGGCGGAGCCCGGTGTGACCGCGGTGACGTGGTTCTGCCGGTCGCGGGCGAGCGTGAGGCCGATGCGCGCCGGGTCGGGGAAGTTGTAGAGGTCGTCCTTCTTCCAGCGCTCGCCGAGCGCGGCGTCCTGGTACTCGGCGTCGTTCACGATGTGGCAGTGCACGCACTCGATCTTCTGCCCGCCTTTGATCCTGCGCTGCAGCGCGGGCAGGTCGATCGCGGCCACGGGCGGCGCCGCGGCCGGTGGCGACGGTGCACGGTCGTAGGCCGCGTGGTCGGCGAGCGTGTCCTTCAGCAGCTGCACGAAGGAAGCCATCGAGAGGAAGCCGGCGGGGTCGTCCGGCCCGCGGCTGCCGTAGCGGTGGTAGATCGTGCCGTCGTCGTGCATCAGCAGGGCCGCGAACGTGAGGTCGAAGTCGAAGCGCAGGTTGCTCACGTCGATCGCGCGCATGTCGGTGACGCGCACGCAGACGTACGGCGCGGCGGCCGCGGCCAGGTCCTTCGAGCCACGCCCCAACTGGGCGTAGAAGTCGTCGCAGTCCTTTCAACGCTCGCAGCGGAAGACGACGAGCAGCGGCGCCTTCTTCTCGGCCGCCAGCGTGCGCGCCGCGGCGAGGTCGGTGTGCCACGTGAGCTCGAACTGCGCTGGCAGTGCCGGCAGCAGCGTGAGCAGGAACGGCAGGACGGCGGTGGGGGAGCGGTGCATGCGGGCAGGTTACTCGGGGCGGCCTGCCGGCAGCATCCCGGCCGCGCTACTTGCCCGCGTCGCCGGCAGCCTTCGTGAGCTCGGCGAGGCGCGTCTTCGCGCGCTGCTCGAGCGGCGCCACGTGCATCGCGAGCAGGCCGTCGTTCTGGTGTCGATGCAGCTCGGGCTTCTGGTTGACGAGCTCTTCGAGCGCCTTGGCAGCTGCGGTCTTCGCGGCGGCGTCGCCGGCCTTGTCGACGGCGGTGATCGCGGCCTCGAGGTCGTGCACGCGTTTGTTCACGACGTAGTAGTCGTGCATCGTGTCGGTGAACTCGGCCGGTGCATCGGCGCCCGGATCGAGCGCCGGGTCGAACGGGATCACGTGCAGCATCGCGAGTCCCTTGCCCTTCTCGCGCGGCGCGAGCACGAACAGCGCGAGCTGGTCCTCGGCGAGGGAGGCACCGGTGCCGGTCATCGACTGCCGCCGCTCGTTTCCATCGGGCAAGCGCGCGACCTGGATGTCGAAGCCGATCTGCAGCTTGTCGGCCTTGCCGTGGAACGTCGAGCGCGGCTGGATCGGCGCCTGCACGGGCACCTTGAAGTACTGCGTGCCGCTGACCGAGACCGACTGCGTGGCACCGCCGAGCTTGCCGTCGGCGAGCCGTTCGCGCTTGCCCTCCTTCCACTTGCCGAACTTGCCGACGACGACGACCACGTCCGGTCGCGCGAGGTCGCGGCTGAAATCGACGTAGCGCATGGCCGACGCCTGCTTCGGCAGCAGCGGCGTCTGCGCGAGCAGACAGGGGGCGAGGAGCAGCAGCGAGAGGGCGCGGAGCATCGGGTACCTCGGTGTGCTTCGAAGAGGGCGGGCTTCGAGCAGAAGGGGGCCGCGACGAGCGCGGCGGGGCTGAACTCCGGGCCGGGCGACATTCCGTCCGGCCCGCGCCGGCCCGCGCGCCGTCAGCGCACGGCCGCGATCACGCGGTCGTAGTTCGGCTCCTGCGCGATCTCGGGCACGAGCTCGGTGTGCACGACCTTGCCGGTCTTGTCGAACACGACGATCGCGCGCGCGAACAGGCCGGCCAGCGGCCCGTCGGTCATCGTGACGCCGTAGTCCTTGCCGAAGTCGGCGCCGCGGTACCAGCTCGCGGGAACGACCTTCTCGATGCCTTCGGCGCCGCAGAAGCGCTTCATCGCGAACGGCAGGTCCTTCGAGACGCACAGCACGATCGTGTTCGGCATGCCGGCGGCCTTCTGGTTGAACGTGCGCACCGAGGTCGCGCAGACGCTGGTGTCGATGCTCGGGAAGATGTTCAGCACGACGCTCTTGCCGGCGAGCTCCTTCTTCGTGATCGGGCTCAGGTCGGTCTTGGTCAGCGAGAACTCGGGAGCGTTGCTGCCGACCTTCGGGAGGTCGCCGATCGTGGCGACGGGATTGCCTTTGAAAGTGATCTTTGCCATGGCAGTGCTGTGGGAAGCAGGCAGTTGGGAAAGCGCCCAGCGTACGCACGGCTGCTCTGCGCGCCAATACTCGGCGGCCGGGTGAATCCGGTGCCATCGCGCCGAAGCACCTTGACACGCGCGGCTTCGGCGAGCGGCGCTCAAGTGACCACCGTCCTAGTTCGATAGCACGGTCGTGAACTTCCGCGTCGATCCGCACAGCCTCGTGCCGCCGAGCCAGCAGCTCGTCGCCGCCGTGCTCGACGCGATCGCGAGCGGCGAGCTCGTGCCCGGCGACAAGCTGCCGTCGGTGCGCGGGCTCGCGGCGCTGGCCCTCGTGAACCCGAACACGGTCGCGAAGGCCTACCGCGACCTCGAGCACCTCGGGGCCACCGAAGGGCGCAACGGGTCGGGAGTGTTCGTGACGGCGGGTGGTCCCGCGACGAGCCGCGCGATCCGGCTCGCCGAGACGCTCGCGACGTTCCGCGACGCGGCGCTGCACGCGCACCGCGCGGGACACGACGAAGAAACACTGGCGACCGTGCTCGAGGAAGTGCGGCGCCTGGGGGAGGGGGCGGCCGCGACGGTCGCCGCGAGGAGCAAGCAATGAACGACATCCTGAGGATCGACGGACTCTGCTTCGGCTTCGGCTGGGGCTTCGGTGGGCGCAAGAAGCCGGTGCTCGACGGACTCGACCTGCACGTGCAGGACGGCGCCGTCACGGTGCTGCTCGGCGCGAACGGTGCGGGCAAGAGCACGCTGCTGCGTGTGCTGCTCGGTCTGCTGCGGCCGCAGGCCGGCACCGTGCGGCTGTTCGGCCAGGATCCGCTGCGTTCGCACAAGGCCGTGCTGCAGCGCATCGGCTACGTGCCCGACGTGCCGGACGTGTATCCGTGGATGACGGCCAGGGACCTGTTCGGATTCCTGCGCCCGCACTACCCGCGCTGGAACCAGGCGCGGTGCGGCGAGCTCTGCGAACGGCTCGAGGTGCCGCTGTCGACGAAGACGAAGTCGATGTCGCGCGGCCAGGGCATGAAGATGATGCTCGTCGCGGCGCTGGCGCCGGAGCCCGAGCTGCTGCTGCTCGACGAGCCGTTCGCGGGGTTGGATCCGCTCGTGCGCGAGCAGGTGCTGCTGGGCGTCGTCGAGGCGCTTCGCGAAGGGGAGCGCACGGTGCTGTGCGCTACGCACGAGCTCGAGATCGCGTCGCGGATCGCGGACCGGGTCGCGGTGCTGGAGCGCGGCCGGATCGTGCGGCACGGCTCGCTCGCCGAGGTGCTCGGCGAAGAGGAGCCGGCGCAGGTGCCGAGCGGGTTGCACCGCGTGCTCGCCGAGGTGCGCCGCGAAGGAGTCACGGCGTGAGCCTCGCTCTCTGTCACTGCGGCAAGGAATGGCGCGCGCAGCGCGGTGTGCTCGTCGCGTACTCGCTGCTCGTGTTCGTGAGTCTGTGCCTCGGCTTCCTGCTCGTGCCCGAGCACTGGTGGCAGACGCAAGGCAAACGCGCGCTCTCGCTGAGCTGGTTCGTCGCGGCCGGCGTGATCGGTGTGTTCGGCTTCGTCGCGCCTCAACTCGTGCGCGCCGAGTTCGCGGCGAAGGAGGACCAGTTCGTGCGGCGGCTGCCGGGTGCGCTCGGTCCGTCGTTCACGGGCAAGGTCCTGTTCCTGCTGCTCGCGACGCTGGCGCTGCCGCTCGTGGGCCTGTTGTGGGGCGAGCTGTTCCTGCAGGCGATCGGGCAGACGTGGTCCGACCTGTTCACGTCGCGCTACGACGGCGAGGTCGTCTTCGAGTGGCCGTGGCCTGTGCAGTTGTGCTGTGCTCTGCTGCTGCTCGCACCGTGGGTCTGGGCGATCGGGACCTGGCTGCCCGGCGGACGCATGGCGGTCGGCGGAACGCTGCTGCTCGTGCTCGTGCTCGGCCTGTGCGTCGTCGCGGTGCTGCGGCAGAGCCCCCACATCGAGAAGCACCTGGCGTGGGAGCCGTGGTTGTGGGCCATCGTGCCGCTCGGCGTCGCGATCGCCGGCGTCTCGTGGGTCCGCGGCCGCCGCGGCGGCGGTGCGACCCGTTCGGCGCGTCTTGGCGTCGCGGCCATGGCCGTCGGGCTGGCGCCGCCAGCACTCTGGCTCGGTCACACGGCGTGGGACTACCGCCACCCCGACCTGCAGCGGCTCGCGACGCTCTCCGTGCAGGGCATCACGCCGGATGCGCGCTACGTGCTGGCAGGCGGCGCCGCGCACGCGCCGTGGTGCCACGTGCACCTTCGCATCGACCTGCAGACGGGCGAGGCGGTGCAGCTCACGGGCATCGACCGCGCGTTCACGGGCGAGTGGATGCCCGTGCATCCCTGGGCGCTGCTCGGCCAGCAGCGCTGGTGGCGCAGTTACGGCGACCGTGGATCGGCTGCGAGCGTGCTCGATCTCGCCACCGGAGATTCCACGCCGCTCGATTGCAACCCGGTGACGTTGGCGCCGCGGCTGACGGCCGGGCTGCGCACGGAGGTCCTCGCCGAGCTGCGCGCGACGACGAAGCTGCGCGCTCCCGGCGACTGGCGCGCCTGGTTCGAGGACGACGAGCTGTGCTTCGAAGAGGCCGGCGGCGCCGTGTCGCGCATGACGTGGCCGAAGGCCGGGCGCCAGTGCTACTTCCCGGCGGGGCACGGCTTCCGGGCCCTCGGGGATCCGGGGTACCTGTTCGACCTGACGAACCGCCGGTTGCTGCCGCTGCCGGGCCAGCTCGAAGGCGCGTTCTTCGTGCGCGGCGAGTTGTTGGCTTGCGAGAAGGGCAGGTGGCAGCAGTCGAGCGCGGGCAGCGCGCCGCGGACGTGCGAACCGTTGACGAATGCCAGAGTGCTCGGACTGTTCGACGACGACCGGCTGCTCTGTGCTCACACGGCCGCGAAGGCGCGTCCGGCGCGGTTGTTCCTGGTGCGACCCGCCGATGGTGCCGTGACCGAACTCGCCATCGCCGAGAGCGTCTCGTTCCAGTCGGTGGGGGCCGTGGCTCCGATGCACGAACAGGGTTCGGTGCTCGCACGGGACCCGCGCGGCCGCATCTGGCTGCGGTGCAGCGACAGCCGCCGCGAGATCTTCCTGCTCGTCGATGCGGGCACGCTCACGACGAGCATCCACGTCCCGCGCGCAGCGAGTGCAAGGTCCGGCTACCAGCTGCTCGCCTGGCCCGGCCCCGACACGGTGCTGCTGCAGCACGAGGCCGAGATCCTGCGTGTCGACGTCGAGACCGGCGCACTCACCGTGCTGTTCCCGAAGCGCGACTGAAGGAGGGACCATGCAACTCGTACTGCACCACTGCGGCAAGGAATGGCGTGCGCAACGCGGCATGCTCGTCGCGTACTCGCTGCTCGTGTTCGTGAGTCTGTGCCTCGGTCTGCTGCTCGTGCCCGAGCAGTGGTGGCACGAGGTCGGCAAGCGCGCGCTGTCGCTGAGCTGGTTCGTCGCGGCTGGCGTGATCGGCGTCTGTGCGTTCGCGGCGCCAAGCCTCGTGCGCGCGGAGTTCGGGGCGAAGGAGGACCAGTTCGTGCGGCGGCTGCCCGGCGCACTCGGACCGTCGTT
>DASVAL010000027.1:0-16488 GCA_036376355.1 Planctomycetota bacterium | reverse complement strand
CGACGATGCCGCCGGTCGCGCCGAGCTCGATCGGCACGACCTGCTCGTGGAACACGGCACCGGCGAGCGACGCGCTCCTCGGGATCGCGAACCCGACCTGCGCGGTGCCGCCCGATGGCACGAGTACCGACAGCACGTCGGGGCTCACCAGCAGCGAGCAGCCGGGTGTGCCCTGCGGCGTGATCGCCGCGAGCGGGATCGCGACCGTCGTCGTGCCGAACACGCCGATCGCGAGCGAATTCGCCGGCATGCCGGTCGCGTCGGCGCGGAACACGGCACCGAGCCACGGCAGCGCGATCGCCGTGAGCACGTTCGGGCCGCCGCCGCCACGAGATCGCCGATCGGAATCGACGCCAGCGCGAGCACGTCGCCGGAGATTCTGGCGCCGAGCGGCGTCCACGACGCGCCGTTCCAGCGCGCGATGCGGTTCGCGGGGCCGCCGCCCGCGAGCGTGAACGCGCCGGCCGCGACGAGGTCACCGTTCGGCAGCACGGCGAGTGCGGACACCCTTCCGTTCGCGCCGGCCCCGAGCGGCTGCCACGTCCGCGTGGCCGCACCCGTAACGCGGCGCCGCTGCGCGTGCGGCCGGGAGGCCCTTCACCGTCTAACGGCCATCGCGGAAGTACCGTTGCGGTTCATGAGTCCGGGATCGCCGATCCACATGTGCGGTCCAAGATGGAGCGCGGTGCTCACAGCCGGTGCAGCAGCACGCCACGGTCGTCCGCGGCGGCGACCGTGGTGCCGGCTTCGACGAACAGCACCGCTGCGACGTCACCCGCGTGGCCCTTCCACGTGCGCAGTTCCTCGCCGGTCGCGGCATCCCACACGCGCACGGTGCCGTCGTCGCCACCCGACGCGATGCGTGTCTCGTCCGGTGACAATGCGACCGACTGGATCCAGCCGTGATGGTCGCGGTCGCGCAGCTGCTTCGCCGAAGCAGGAATCGCGTCCTGCGCGTAGACCACGAGCGTCGCGCCGCCGGAGACGAGCCGGCTCGCTCCCGCGGCGAGCGTGAAGAACTGGTTGCCCCTCGCGGGCACGAAGCGCACCGCCGCGCCGTCCGCGAGGCGCCAGATCCGGAGCCCCGGATCGTCGCCGCCCGTGAACAGCGTGCTGCCGCCCCGGCCGAGTGCCAGCGAGTAGACCTGCGCGTCGTGTCGCACGCAGCGGACCTGCTCGCCGGTCGTGCCGTTCCACCAGCGGACGGCCCCGTCGTGGCCGGCCGTCAGCAACGTGCCGTCCGCAGTGAAGCGCGCGTCCTCGATCGCGTTCGAATGTTTGTCGTGCTGGCAGAGCGCTTCCCAGCGGCGCTCGCGGGTCGCGGCGTTCCAGACGCGCAGCACGCCGCCGCGGCAGCCCGAGGCGACGAGCTTGCCGTCGGCCGACGCGGCGACCGCGGTCACGGGCTGCGAATGCGCGTTCGCGACGACCGCCGCACGCACGGGACGCTCCGCATTGCGCGACCAGAACACGAGACTGCCATCCTTGGCGCCGCCGACGAGCACCTTGCCGTCGTCGATCGCGGCGAGCGCGTGAACGCGCGCCGTGTGCTCGAGCCGCTGCGGCGGTGCGGCTGTCGGCTCGGGCGGCTCTTGTGCAGCTACCGCGGCCGACCAGAGCGCTGCGTGAAGCCACGCAAGCGGCGCACCGAGGTCGCCCGCCATGGCGGCGTCACCGCTTGCCCTTGGAGCTCGACGCGGGCGCTGCCGACATCGGCAGCTGCGTGAGCGCCTCTTCCGCGCGTTCCTGGCTGCCGCCGTCCTCGATGTAGCCCTTGCGGCCATCGGTGATCAGCTCGAAGCCGGCCCACGTCACGCGCACGTTGCCGTGCTCGCCATGCAGCGCGTGCAGCCAGTTGCCGTCGGCGCGATCGAACTCGACGTACGCGGTCCAGGTGCCGGGCACCGGAACCTGACCGACGCGCGCCGTGCGCAGGCGAGGGTGGCGGTCGAGCGGCACGGCCCACTGGATCTGCGTGTTCTCCGCAGACGCCGCGAGCGGGAGCTGCACGTCGATCAGCGGCGAGGACGGCGACGGAGACGCGGAAGGAGCCGCGCACGCAGCGAGGAACGGGACGAGAGCAGCGAGCCGGGCCGACATGCGCACAATCGGACCGCGCGGCGCTTCGGGATCAAGCCGCGACGTCGGTTCACTTGCGACGCGCGGCGCTGCGCCCCGTGACATCGCGCAGATACTGTGCCTCGAGCGCAGCGGCGTCGACGCCGAACGCACAGCGCAGCGACTGCTGCTGGCGCTCGCGCAGCTCGTCGGGCGAGGGCAGGCGCGTGCGCGCGTGGAACGGCTCCTTGAGCAGGTGCACGAACCGCATCGTCGCGTCCTTGCGCGTGCGCACGAGCCAGTCGACGAAGGACCAGCTCTGGATGTGCTGCTCGAGGCCGAACTTGCCCGACTCGACGCGTTCGCTGAAGGTCGCGAACGGCTCGAAGACACCGTTCTGCGCGAGGCCGCGGGCGCGCGTGCCCCATTGCCAGAAGTCGCTGCGCCGTTCGCGATCGCGGTCGTGCGCGCGCTCGTAGGTCGGGAACCGCGGTGACACGGCGCGCGAATGGACGTGGCCGAGCCCCGTGACGAGCCAGGCCGGCAGCTCGTGGCAGTAGTCGCGGTAGCCGGAGTAGAGGTTGTGCGCGACGTTGAAGGCGAGGTGCGCGTGCAGGGCCAGATCGTCGCGGAACAGGCCGCCGTCGGTCTCCTCGCTGCCGCCCCAATACAGGCTGCCGCACGCGGCGTCGTAGTCGCGCACCGGATCCGGCATCTCGCGGCCCTGGAAGGCGCGCGTATAGCGTGCGTGGCTCGCTTCGCGGCGCAGCAGCAGCACGCGGAACTTCGAACGCATGCCGAGGAACCGCCCGCGGCCGCGGTAGCTCACGGGATCGGTCGCGTCGTCGGGGCGGCCCGCCGGAAAGCCATGGTCGTCGACTGCGAGGTTCCGCATGACGGCGGCGTAGACGTCTTCGCACCGCTGCGCTGTGAGATGCGCGCGCAGCCACGGATCGAGCACGTTCGTCGTGGTGTCGATGCAGGGCAGCCTGGCGTCGAGCCGTTTCAGCTCGCCGCGCAGAGCAAGGACCCACTCGTCGGTCCAGGGCTCGGTGGCGCGCAACGGCAGCGGCGAGAGAGCGCATCCGATCCGGAAGTGCGCGGTTTCGATCCAGAGCACCGGCTCGTCGCCGAGCAGTTCGACGACGTCCTCGCTGTCGTGGTCGCTGCCGAAGACGAATGGGCCGAACGACGCGTAGCCGAGCTTCGCCATCGCCGCAGGTTCGCCCCGCGTGTAGGGATCGGGCGGGGGAGCGGTGCCGCGCGGTCGCTCCTGGGCGCACGCGTTCGGGCACACGCCGGCCGTTGCGGCGACGAGCAGGGTGATGGCGAGACGGCGAGGGTGCACGAGGGCTCGCGTTGCGGCGAGCAAACACCGCGCCAACTGGCCGGTTTGGCCCGACAGGATTGCCTCGCGAATCGGCTACATTTTCGCGACGAAAGAACCCGCGGTCACCCGCGGCCAGCCCTCGCCATGAGCACCGTCTTCCTCTACTGCGCGGTCATCGGTGGCACGATCCTCGTCCTGCAGTTCGTGCTGCTTCTCTTCGGAGCTGGCGCCGACAGCGACGCCGGCGCCGATCACGCCGGCGACGTCGGCCACGACCAGGCCGTGTTCCTGAAGCTGTTCTCGCTGCAGACCGTGTCGACGTTCCTGACGTTCTTCGGTCTCGTCGGCCTCGGCACGCAGGGGCTCGACTGGTCGCCGTTGAGCGTCGCCGTGGCCGCGATCGCGGCCGGCATCGCGGCGCTCTGGGTCGTCGCGAAGTTCATGCGCGGTCTCGCGCGCCTGAACTCGCAGGGCAACCTCGACTTGAAGAACGCGGTCGGGCACACCGGCAGCGTCTACCTGCGCATCCCGCCGTCGGGCGAAGGCCACGGCCGCGTGATGATGCAGGTGCAGGGACGCACGATCGAATGCCGCGCAATCAGCCGCGCCGCCGAGATCCCGACCGGTGCCACGATCCGAGTGCTCGATACCACCGACGACGACACCCTCGTCGTAGCCCCCGCAAATTGAAGCTAGACTGAGCCGTCCCGCGTGCGGCCTCCGCCGCACGCTCCTCGAGAAGGAGCCCCAACAATGCTGTCGTTCCTCGCCGACGATCCGAACCCCTACCTCGTGCTCGCCGGTATCGCCGCGGCGCTGATCTTCCTCGGCTTCGTGATCCTCGTGGTCAAGCGCTACAAGCGCTGCCCGAGCAACAAGATCCTCGTCATCTTCGGCAAGATCGCGTCCGGTCAGTCGGCGCGCTGCCTGCACGGCGGCGGCGCGTTCGTCTGGCCGCTGATCCAGGACTACGCGTTCCTGACGCTCGACCCGATGCAGATCGAGATCCCGCTGCGCGGCGCGCTGTCGGCCGAGAACATCCGCGTCAACGTGCCGTCGGTGTTCACGGTCGCGGTCGGCACCGAAGCCGCCGTCATGCAGACGGCCGCGATCCGCCTGCTCGGGCTCGACCAGCGCCAGGTCATGAAGCAGGCGGAGGACATCATCCTCGGCCAGCTGCGCCAGGTGATCGCGTCGATGACGATCGAGGACATCAACCGCAACCGCGACAAGTTCCTCGACAACGTGCAGAAGTCGCTGACGCCCGAGCTCGAGAAGATCGGCCTAGTGCTGATCAACGTGAACATCACGGACATCACGGACGAGTCGGGCTACATCGAGGCGATGGGCCGCAAGGCCGCGTCCGAAGCGATCCAGTCGGCCGAGATCGACGTCGCGCAGCAGAACAAGCGCGGCTCGATCGGCGTCGCCGAGGCCAAGCGTGAACAGGACGTGCTGGTCGCCAGCGCCGACAAGGTGCGCGAGATCGGCACGAAGGAAGCGGACCGCGAGAAGCTCGTGCGCCTCGCCGAGCTCGCGAAGGAAGCCGGCATCGGCGAGAGCCGCGCGAAGCTCGAGCAGCAGAGCGCGGTCAAGGACCAGGAACGGCAGATGCGCGTGCAGGTCGCCGACGCCGAAGCCGCCGCCGTGACCGGCGAGAACCTCGCGCGGGCCAAGGTCGTCGACGCCGAGGCGACGCTGAAGGTCAAGCAGGCCGAGGCCTACCAGATCGCCGAGACCAAGAGGCGCGAGGCCGAAGCGAAGGTGCGCGAGATGCAGTACCTGGCCGAAGCGCGCGCCGCCGACGCGATGGCGACCAAGATCGAGAGCGAGCAGCGCGCCGAGCTCGAAGCCGCGGCGAAGGCGCAGAAGGCGCGCGTCATCGTCGATGCCGAGGCGAAGGCCGAGCAGGTGCGGCTCGCGGCCCAGGCCGAAGCGGGCGCGACGTTCGCCCGGCTCGAAGCGCAGGCGCGCGGCGAGTACGAGATCCTCGCGAAGAAGGCCGAGGGTCTGCAGCGCATCGTGCAGGGCTGCGGCGGCGCCCAGCAGGCGTTCCAGCTGCTGATGCTCGAGCACCTGCCGCACATGGCCGAGGTCGCCGCGAAGGCGATCGCGAACGTCAAGTTCGACAAGGTCGTCGTCTGGGACGGCGGCGTGAACGGCAACGGCAAGAACGCGACGGCCGGGTTCCTGCAAGGACTCGCCGGCAGCCTGCCGCCGGTCATGCAGATGATGCGCGACATCGGCGGCGTCGAGCTGCCCTCCTACTTCGGCAAGCTGGCCGAGTCGCAGGCGAACGGCTCAGCGGGCGCCGAGCTCGCGGCGGAAGGACGCGCGGCGCTGATTCCGCCGCCGCCGCCGAAGTCGGCGCAGAAGGCCTGATCGGGCTGCGGCCGGCGCGTCCGCCCGCGGCCGTCACTGCCACTCGGGCGGCGGCACGAAGCCCGAGCAGCGGTGGATCCACGCGAACTCGACCGCGTCGCCGACGACGGCGACCCGCTGTACGGACCTGGACGCGGCGCGCACGGCTCCGTCGACGTCGGGCGTCGTCGTCACGTAGACCAGCTCGACGGGGCCCGTGACGTCGCGCGACCAGGTGCGGAAGTCGCGGCCGTGGCGCACGGCCGGCGGATACTGCGCGACCTCGGTCCCACCGCCGTGGAACGCGAGCAGGCTCGCGTGCGACCAGCGGTCGGCCGCGAGCAGCGTGGCCTGGCCGCCGTTCGCCGCCTCCTCGGCGATGCCTCGCGCGCGCATCGCCGCATCGTGGAAGCGCAGGAAGCGCTCGCGGCCGACGCCCTTGCTGCCATCGGCTCCGGGCAGCATCTCGACGATGCGTTCGAAGCCGACAGCCGCGACGACGAAGACGCCGGCGGTCAACGCCGCGCCGAGCCCGAGCGCCGCGCGCTGCCAGCCGCGTGCGAGCGGCTCGGCCTGCGGCGCGAACAGCAGCAGCGGCACGTTCAGGTAGGCGAGCACGGCCCAGTGCGCGCCGGCTCGCGTCGTGATCGAGATCGCGGCGAACAGCGCCAGCACGACGAGCAGGAACGACGCGAAGAACGGGCGCCAGTCGTCGTCGCGTTCGCGGCCGGCCGGGCCCACGGGCAAGCGGTTCCGCAGCGCCGACCAGCCGCCGCGCAGCGCCGGCAGCAGCAGCGGGCCGGCGACGACGACCGCGAGCGCCAGGAACGCGACCAGGTACTGCGGCGAGAAGCTGCTCGTGTTGCGTTCGACCAGCTGGAAGCGCATCGCGCTCGCGGAGCTCTGCGTCAGGTTCCAGGCCAGGTTCGGCGCGAACACGGCGGCCGCGACGAGCGCGCCGAGCCACAGCCGCCAATCGCGCAGCGCGCGGCGGCCGCGCGGGTCGATCGCGAGGAACACCGCCGCCGCGAGTGCTCCGGCCGCGGTCAGGTAGTAGGTCAGGAACGCGGCGCCGAGCAGCGCGCCCCACGCGATGTGGTTCACGACGCCGCCGCGCCGCAGCGCGCGCAGCAGCATGTACTCGGCCGCGAACACGACCGGTGCGTGCGGCACGGACGGCACCATCAGCATGCCGATGCCGAGCATCGGCAGCAGCTGCACGCACGCGGCGGCCGCGGCGGCGCGGCCACGGTCCGCGCCGACCTCGCGCAGGATCGCCCACGCGATCGCGGAGCAGAGCAGCGACCCGACGATCGGCACGAGGCGCAGGCCGAGCCACGTGTTGCCGAACCACGCAGTCGACAGCCGGCTCAGCGCCGCGGTGCCGGGCGGATGGTCCGAGAAGCCCCACGCGAGGTGCTGGCCCTGCAACCAGTGGAAGCACTCGTCCGAGGTCACCGGTGTGACCCACGCGATCACGACCTTCGTGAGCAAGGCGATCAGCAGGATCGCGGCGACGCCGATTGCGCCCCATGCGGCCGGGGCCATCCGCTCGGCAGCCGGCGCGGCGCGCTCGGCCGCGCTCACTGGACACTCGATGGTCACGACACGTGCCATCGTGCGGCGGCAATGCCGCGCGGCGCAAGCCTCGTCGCGCAATTCGGCCTGGCAAACGGCCGGTCTGGCGTGCCGTGCGCATTCGCGACAAGGAACCGGCGCGGGCGAAGGACCGTGGAGCATGCAATGACGGAGTCGTGGCTCGGTGCGTTCGCGCTGGCGCAGGTCGCACGCAAGTGACGTGGCCGGAGACGGAGCGATGTCGCGCGCTGGTCCATCGCCCGTGCTGCTGCCGATCGCCGGCACGGTGTGGCACCGCCGCGCTGCATGCGCTGTGGCGATCGCAAGCACGACGGCGTGATCACGAGCGCGCGCCGCGAGACGCAATCCAAGGGCGCGGCGACGCAATACTCGGACCTTGCCCGTGTTGTGGAGAAGACCTCACGGCTGTGTGGGTTCTTTCGACCAACCGCCACCGCGCTGCGGCGCGTAATGCAACCAACTCCTTCCCCGGCGCCGCAGCATGACTCGCTTTTCTTCGTGCGCTCCTCGCGCGTCTCTCTGCTCCCTTCTCCTCGCAGCCAATGCCGTCGCGCAGAGCTGGCTGCCGACTTCGCCGTTCCCGGAATGGGGCGCGACGCCGCCCTCCTCCGTCGCGTCGATCACCTACGATCCTCAGATCCCGGCGGTCGCCAACGGTGCGCAGCTGCACGCGGCGATCCTCTCACTGAGCGCCGGCGAGGGACTCGCGGTCGGCCCCGGTACGTGGGTCGTGCCGAACCGTCTCGACCTGAACGGAACTGGCACGCCGCAGGCTCCGATCTGGCTGTACGCGCTCGATCCGCAGCAGAAGCCGGTCATCACGCGGCCGAACGAGCAGCAGAACGTGATCAACATCGGCAGCAACGCGGCGGCGCGCTACTGGGTGGTGCGCGACCTCGAGCTCACGGGAGGCTCCGACCTGATCCGCCTCTACGACTGCTCGAACGTCTGGATCGACCAGTGCTACCTGCACGACGGCGGCGGCGTCGGCATCGCGGCGAACTCGAACGACATCGATCACGTGTGGATCACGCGCTGCGAGATCGCGCGCCCGGGTCCCGGCACGACCGGCGAGGGCATGTACATCGGCGCCAACTACGGCACGAGGGTCGCGAGCTGGTGCGTGATCGCGTTCAACCACGTGCACGACACGCGCGGCGCCATGCCGGGTCAGGGTGACGGCATCGAGCTGAAGCAGGGCTCGCACCACAACTGGATCGTCGGCAACCACGTGCACGCCTGTCAGAACCCCTGCATCATCGCCTACGGCACCGGCGGGAACGGGCAGAACGTAATCGAGAACAACCTCTGCTACGACAGCAGCGACGTCACGCTGCAGGTGCAGGGTGAGGCGATCGTGCGCAACAATGTCGCGATCGGCGGCGTCTACACGTTCAGCAGCCACGACCACCAGGGACAGAGCGCCGATCTCCAGGTCGTGCACAACACGTTCGTCAACTGGGGCCTCGCCGCGAGGATGTCTACCTGGAGCGACCGCCCCGGCATGGCCTTCGCGAACAACGTCGTCTACAGCACCATGGGGAACTCGATCCTGTTCGCGAGCGGCAGCAACGGCGTGCAGATGGCGGGCAACGTCGTGCTCGGCCCCGTGGTCGGCGCGACCAGCGGCTTCGTCACGGGCACGGGGCTCGGGGACTTCGCGGACGTCGTGCTGGGCCCGATCCACTACGACGTGCGGCCGGCCATCGGTGGCGCGATCGACAACCGCGGCAGCCCGGAGTTCGCGGTCGCGAAGGACATGCACGGCACGGCGCGGTCGCTGCCCGTGGATCCGGGCGCCGCGACGAACGCGCTGACGCTGGTCAGCCCCAGGACGACGCTGCCGTTGCAGGACGGCGGCATCGTGCCGTTCCAGTTCGAAGCGCCTTCGCTCGCGGGGCGGACGTACTTGCTGCTCGGTACCATCAGCGGTGTCCTGCCGGGCATCCAGATCGGTGCGTTCACGCTGCCGCTCACGCAGGACGGTTGGCTGCAGGTCACGCTGCGTTCGCCGAACCGCGGCGGGCTGATCGACTCGTGGGGCCAGCTCGGTCCGGGTGGCAACGCGTCGCCGGCCCTCCTCGTGCCACCGCTGCCAGCCGGTCTGACCGGGCTCACGGCCGACCACGTGATCGTCGTGCTGGACCACGGAACGCTCGTGTTCGTGAGCAACCCGGTGCGCGTGACGATGCATTAGAGCGGCGGCGCGCAGCAGCGGGGCCCAGGGGCCGAATCCGATCGGCCCGGCGCGGAGTGAACGCCGTACGTCGATCGCCGGAGTGCGCCTGGACTCGGGCCTGCCTCTGACTACCCTGCGCGCCCCATGGAATCGTCGTCGACGCGCGCCAAGAACCCGATCCTGCTGCTCCGCTGGATGGCGATCGCCGAGGCGATCTCGTTCCTCGTGCTGCTCGGCGTCGCGATGCCGCTCAAGCACGTCTGGGGCAAGCCCCTGGCCGTGTTGCTGGTCGGCTCCGCACACGGCGGGCTGTTCCTGCTGTTCTGCTGGTCCCTGGTGCGCGTCGTTCAGAACGCGAACTGGCCGCGCGGTCGCGTGCTCCTCGTGTTCGTCAGCTCCCTGCTGCCCTTCGGTCCGTTCGTGATCGACCGGCGCGTGCTGCAATGGGCGGCGGAATGGCGGCCGGCTTCGCGGGCCGACTGATCCCGGCGTTCCGCAGGCCGGCACCGGGGTTCCGCAGGCCGGCACCGGGCCGACTCACGACCTGCTCTTCATCGCCCCGAGCAGGCTCTGCGTGAGCTCGCCACCTTCGACGACCATCTCGTGCAGCGCGTCGTCGAAGTGCCGCGCCCGGACCTCGATCTCGCCGCCACCTTCAAGCCGCGCGCGTAGAGCTCGAACAGGCGGCGGCACTCGTGGTCGGGCAACGGCACCTCGATCGCGAGATCGATGCGGCCGGGACGCGCCGCGAGCGCGGGCTCGAGCAAGTCCGGCCGGTTCGTCGTCAGCACGAACCGGGCTCAACTCGGGTCGAACGTTGGCCTGTCGAGCCGTGGCGCGTCCAGCACCTTGCGGGCTCGCGGCATCTCGAGCTCGCGGTAGGTCCGGAGTTTGGAATTGGCCTCGCTCTCCCTTCGCTGGGCTTCCGAGAACTCGTTCGTCCACTTCTGGTAGTCGCGCGAGTTCGGCGACGCCTTGTCCCGCTTCTTCTTGGCGTCTTCCTTCTGCTTGCGGTACCTGTCGCGGTCCGCTTCCGCGGTCTCGATCTTTCCCTCGAGGTCTGCGACCGACTTCGCGGCGGCCGCCCGCTTCCTCTGCTGGTCCTCGTAAGCCTCGAGGTCCTTCGGGTAGCCGATCATCGCCGTGACGGCCTTGCGCGTCTGGGGCGCGAGCCGATCGAGCTGCTTGCCGCAGTGCTTCGACACGCGCCTGGAGACGCGCTGCATCGCGTCGTTGTCGTCGCGCTCCACCGCAGCCCGGAAGGCCTCCACGGCGTCCGCGACGCGGTCCGCGACGAGCTGGTCGCCAGCGATCGACTCGCCGTTCTCGAACTTCGCCCGCCAGGCCTCCAGGCGCTTCAGCAGCCATTGCCCGCCTTCGAGCGCGGACTCGTCCCATTGCATCGCAGGCGCCTGGTCCGACAGCCGAGTCAATGCAGCCGTCGACTTCGTGCTCTGTGCCGCGGTGATCTCCTTCTTGACGCGATCCTCCAACTGCTTGCACGCCTCGAGCGCCTGTTTGGCATCGCGGGCCGGTGACGCGACACCCCACGCTTCGACGAGCGAGTACGCGATGCGGATGTCGTTCTGGCCGAGCAACTCGAATCGCAGCAGCCACGGCAGCAGGCGGTGCACGGAGCTCGCTGGGCCGCGCTGCCGGTTCCACTGCTCGAACAACGTGTCGACCTGCTTCTGGAGCTCCTCGCTCGCTGGGGGCTTGCTCGTATCCGTGAACGTGCGCATGCCGATCTCGGGGAGGATCGGGACGTCGACGACGCCCTTCAGCGCGTCGCGGTAGGCAGCGAGCCTCTCGTACTGCTGCTCGGCGTCGTTGCGGACCTCGAGCCACTTGCACAGGAGCTGGTCCTGCGTGTCGACCTTGCCGGCCGATGCCTCGCTCTGCGCCTGTGATGGCGCCACGGACCACGATGCAAGAACGGCCAGTACGGCGACGACCGGCGACGGAAAGGTCGGGACTCTCATTGCCGCATACCTAACGATCATCCGACCGCATGACAAGCGCGGGCCGGAAGCCCACGAGATTGTCGCGGCTCTGGCGCGGCAGCTCGTGTCGATGGTGCGATCTGCACTCGGACTCGGTGCTCGCGTGCGAACCGCCGCGCACCGCGGCCTTCTCTCCGATCGGCCCGGCGGGATCCGCGGGCTCGTGCGGCAGGCCGGGATCCAGCAGGTCGGCGCACCATTCGTCGAGGTTGCCGTGCATGTCGTACAGGCCGAAGTCGTTCGGCCGCAGCGTCCTCGCCGGGCGCAGCGGTTGCTGGCCGAAGACCGCCCAGGTCTTCAACGAGGCCCGGTCGGAGCCGAAGCAGTAGTCCTCGTCGCGGCCTGCACGGCACGCATACTCCCACTCGGCTTCGCGCGGCAGCCCGAACCGGTAACCGACCGGGAGGCCCTGCTCGAGGGCCAACTGCGTGAGCCGCTCGCAGAACTCGTTCGCGTCCTGCCACGAGATCCGGTTCGCGGGCAGCTTCGCGTTCGAGCCTTCCCAGCGGGGCTCCGGGATCACGCGTTGCCATTGCTCCCGCGTGATCTCCGTCTCGGCAATCCAGAACTGGCGCGTGATCTCGACCATGTCCGCGCTGCGTTGCTTCTTGTCTGCCGGCGGCGGCCCGTAGCGGAACGTGCCCGGCGCGATCGGCACCATCGTGATGCCGAGCAGCGTGAACGGCTCCTTCGCCGCGCGCCGGTTGAACACGCGCCGCAGGCTCTGCGTGTTGTCGGCCGTGTCGGTGGCCGTCACGACCACGACGGTCTCCGTGTCGGCCGCGAACGGGATCTCGCAGGACCACTGCTTGCCCGCGACCTCGGCCCGCTTGCCGTTCACGCGGATCTCGGATGGGATCGCATGGTCGAGGGTGCCCTCGACGAGCCTCGCGCCGGCGGCCACGGGCGCGAACGGATCGGGTCCAAGCCATGCGAGGACGGGCCGCGTGACCTGGCGTCGCACGCGTGCGATCACGGGCTGGCTCCGGTTGCGGGCGGCGTCCTCGGCCGCGATCTCGATCGTGTGATCCTGGTCGGCCGCGAGCTCCACGGGGACGCTGATGGCTCCATCGTTTCCCGAGAGCCGCTCTTCTTCGCCGCCGTTGACCGACACGAACACGGCGCTGACGCCGCCCGAGCCGACGAGCTGCAGCGCGATGCGCTCGGCCTGCGAGACCGGTGGCGCCGAGGGCAACGCGAGTGAGGGCGGCGTCGCATCGACGGTCAGATCGATCGGGCAGGCGCTCGGATTGCCCGCGGCGTCCTTCGCCTCGACGGCGACGCGCTGGCCGCCCTCGAGCAGGTCCCCGGTCCAGGTCCATCGACCGCGGTCGAGCTCCGCGAGCATCCCGTTCACGGTGACCGCAGTCGCGTCGCGGCCGGCGAGGCCGCGGATCGTCACGGTCTTGCCGACGATCGCGCCGGTCTTCGGAGACTCGACCTCGAGGCCCGGCGGTGTGACGTCGATCGCGACCTCGCGCAGAGGTTGCTCGGCCGTCACGACGGTGTCCGCGACCTGCACGCGCACGCAGAACTCGCCCTCGCGAGCCGCCATCTGCAACGGCCCCGGCGCATCGCGCGTGAGCACTACGCAATCGTCCTCGGGGAACGCGCGCTCCGCGGCTTCGCGTTCGACGAGTGCCACCTTGGCGCTGCGCAGACCAGCCGGCGGATCGACGAGCTGCACCGAAATGGACCGCGCGTTCACGAGCGCGGCCTTGCCGGGTTCGAGTGGGGGCGTGAAGCGAAGCACGCGTTCGACGCTGGCGAGCAGTCGCTGTTGCCGCCGCTCGTCGAGTCCGGCGGCCATCTCGCGCGCTGTGGCGTTTCCTTCCGCGAGCAACGGAGCGAGGATCTCGCGCGCGCCAGCTTCGTCGCCCGCGTCGATCCGCTTCGTTGCTGCTTCGATTTGCGCGGCCCTCTCGCGGGCAGCTGCAGTGGCGGGCGGCGCTGCGGGATCGGCGGCTTCCGATGGCCGGACGAGCTGGAGCACGACGGCGACGGCGCCGAGCAGAGCGAGGACTCCGGCGCCTGCGAACACCGCGCGCCGGCGCGGCGCGACGGCGGCGGCGGGGGCGGTGCGGCGGGCAGTCGGCGGCTCGCTGACGAGCCGTTCCTGGATGCGCTTCAACACGTCCGGCGGCGTCGTCGCCGACGAAGCGGCCGCATCCTGCCGGGCGACGCCCTCGCGCAGCAGCTCGACGTCGTCGAGGTCGAGCGCCTGCAGCGCAGCATGCAGCTCGCCCGCGTTCTGGAACCGCTCCTCGGGCCGGCGTCGCGTGCACTTCTCGAGCACGTCGTGCACGGCGGCGCGGATGTTCGGGAAGCGCAGGCGCAGCGACGGGATCTCGTTCTCCTGGACCCACCGGAAGATCTGCGGCGGCGTTCCGAGCGGCACGGCGGCTTCGCCGGTGAGCAGGAACCAGAGCGTCGCGCCGAGCGCCCAGATGTCGGCGGCCGGGCCGACGTTCGGCGTCTCCCATTGCTCGGGCGACATGTACTGCGGCGTGCCCATGATCTCCGACGTGCCGCCGACCGTCGTCGTCGACGTCGCGGTCACCGCGATCTTCGCGAGGCCGAGATCCGCGAGCTTGACCTCGCCCGCGCGCGAGACGAGGAAGTTCTCGGGCTTGATGTCGCGGTGCACGATGCCCAGGGCGTGAGCGGCAGCGAGCCCCGCCGTGACTCCGGTCAGGATCGTGATCGCTTCGCCCTGGCGCAGGCGATCCCAGCGCTTCACGCGGCTCGCGACCGTCTCGCCGTCGACGAACTCCATCACGAGGAAGTGCAGCCCGTACTCGACGCCGACGTCGTAGACGCGCACGACGTTCGGGTGCGTGACCTTGAACGCGAGGCGCCCTTCGCGCTGGAAACGCTCGACGTAGCCGGCCTCGTTCGTCGGCAGCATGACCTTGACCGCCGCCTCGCAGTCGAGCTTCAGGTTCCAGCCCCGGTAGACGGCGCCCATGCCGCCCTTGCCGATGCGCGACGACAGCACGACGTTGCCGAGCACCTTGCGCCCCTCGATCAACGGAACGTCGCGCAGCAGCGGATCGTTCAGCAGGTCGGTGGCCTCGGGCAGACTCGTCATGGCTGCGGCGCGATGCGGTGCGTGGTCGGTCGCATTCCCGCGGCACGGGATGCGACGGCGCATCCCGCTGCGGCGGCGGGCGACGCGGTCGGGCTCATGATGACTGTGTGCGGCCGTCGCGGCAAGCGCAGCGAACTGGCCCGGCAGGCGGATCGGTTCAGAAGCACCGAGGCGGGTCGCCGGCGGGGGCCCCGGCTCCGTGAACCCGGCGCGCCTCCACGCCGCGGGAAAACCGAGAACTTCCTCCGACAGCGAGGTGCTTCGCGGTGTATCAGCGGGCGTGACCATGAACCCGTCCGACGCGCGCATCGAGCACCTGCTGCAGGAAGCCGGCTGGCTGCGTTGCCTGGCGCGCAACCTCGTCGATCCTTCGCGCGTCGACGACGTCGTGCAGGACACGTGGCTCGCGGCGCTGCGCAAGGGGCCGGGCCTTGACGGTGGGATGCAGCACGGCGGCATGCGGCCGTGGTTGGGCCGCGTCGCGCGCAACCTCGCGAGCAACCTGCGCCGCGACGAGCGCCGCCGTCGCCAACGCGACGCCGCCGCGCGCGCGGAGCCTGCGGAGGCGACCCCCGACGACCTCGCGCAGGCCGCGGAGCTGCAGCGCCTGCTCGCGACGGCGATCGAACGCCTCCCCGAGTCGATGCGCGACGTGATCGTGCTGGCCTACTTCCACGGTCTCGACTCGCGCCAGATCGGGCAACGGCTCGGCCTCTCGCCGAGTGCGGTCCGCACGCGGCACCAACGCGCGATCGAGGAGCTGCGCAAGTCGCTCGACTCCTCGTCGAGCCGGCGTGAAGCCTGGCTCGCGATGGCGGTGCGCTTTCTCGGCAACAGCGAAGGCGCGATCGTGCGGCGCTCCGCGGCGTGGCTTGCGTGGTCGTGCGCGGCGGTGACCGTCGCGGCGACCGCGACCGCGCACCTCGCCGGCTGGTTGCCCGGCAGCGCCGCCGACACTCCTGCCATCGCTCCCGTCGCGGTGACCGCGCCGCCCGCGACCACGCCCGCACCCGATCCCGCCGGCACGCTGCGCACCGCCGCTGCGCCCGAAGCCGCGGTAACGCCGTCGCCGTCGACGCCGCCCGCCGCGCCGGCCACCGCTGCGATCACGGGCCGCCTGCTCGTCGACGGCGGGCTGCCCGCGTGGGAGCTGCGCCTGCGCCTCGTCGACGAACCCGATCCGACCGCGCTGCCGGAGCCAGCCGGGAACGTGCTCAGGGAACGCCGCGCGCCGCGCCGCGACGAGCTGCTGCCGGTGGCGGCGCGCGGTGCGTTCCGCTTCGAGGGCCTTCCGGCCGGCTGGCGTGGTGTGTTGCTCGTCGAGGGCTGCACGGCGCTCGACGGCGGACCTTCGGTCCCGATCGCGAGCCCGAGCGTCGATCTGCTCGTGGCGCTGCGCGCCGGCCCGCGCCTATCGGGTCGCGTGCAGCTGCCCGACAACGGTCCCGTGGCGAGCGAGGGACTCTGCGAGGTTCGCACGGGGCCCGCCGGCGAGCCGGCGACCCGCAGCATGGTGTTGCGCTTCCGCACCGCGGCGGACGGCGAGTTCTCGCTCCCGATCCTCACCAAGGCCGAGCAGGTCAGCGCCGTGATCCGGCTCGAAGTCGACGGCCGCGGCTTCCCGCACCACGAGACCGCGCGGCTCGACGCGCGGACGAGCCACGACCTCGGCCGCCTCGCCGCGACGCCGGTGCGCGACCTGCAGGTGCTCGTCGTCGACCGGGCAGGCCAGCCGCTGGCCGGAGCCTCGGTCCAAGTCGACGGTGCCGGGCAGGCGTGCCGCGAGGTGACGACCGACGCGAACGGCGCGTGCACGCTCCGGTTCGTGCCGGCGCGGCTGTGCTCGCTGCGCGTGAACGCGGCGATG
>DASVAL010000019.1:0-5625 GCA_036376355.1 Planctomycetota bacterium | reverse complement strand
ACCTGACGAAGGTCGCGTGGCGCATGAAGGACCGCGAGTTCTTCGCCGCGTTGCTGGCGAAGCTGCGCGGCCGCCACGCCTACGACCACACGCTGTGGTCCTACGGCATCCTGCACCGCGACGCCGACGCGACGCGCGAGTACCTGCGCCACGCGAACGAGTTCCTGCAGCAATGCGGCATGGCGATCGAGTCGCCGCTCGTCACGATCGACCCCGTCGAGCGCAAGGCGTACCAGCACCTCGAGCTCGACCCGCTCGTGCACCCGCGTGCCCACCGTCTCGGCGGCCAGCGTGTGATCGGCAACAAGCACCTCGCCGCGCAATACGGCTCGCTGATGAACCTGCTCGGCTACCACGCGAAGCTCGACAGCGAGGACTGGATGACGGTGACCTACTACCTGCTGCTGCAGGACCGCATCGAGGAGGCGCTCGCCAGCTTCGCGAAGATCGACGCCGCCGCGATCCCGGCGCGGATCCAGTACGACTACCTCTCCGCGTACCTGTGCTTCTTCACGGGCGACGTGCAGAAGGCGCGCACGACCGCGGAGCGTTACCGCGACTACTCGGTCCCGCACTGGCAGAAGCGTTTCGGTGACGTGATCGCGCAGCTCGACGAAGCCGCCGGGCAGCCGGGGCCCGCGAGCCACGACGTCTCGCAGGACTCGCTGGCCGCGACCGCGCCCTCGCTCGAGCTCGCGATCGACGGCCGCAACGTGCTGCTCAGCTACAAGAACCTCGCGCAGTGCGAAGTTCGCTACTACGAGCTCGACGTCGAGTTCGCGTTCTCGGCGCAACCGTTCGCCGACGCGAACGGCACGACGGCCGCGTTCGTGCAGCCGAACCTGCGCGAGACGCGCGAGCTGCCGAAGGCGCAGACCGAGCTCGCGTTCGAGCTGCCGAAGCAGTTCCACCAGAAGAACGTGCTCGTCGAGGTGCGCGGCGCGGGGCTCGTGCGCTCGCGCCAGTACTTCGCGAACGCGCTCTCGGTGCGCTTCCTCGAGTCCTGGGGCCAGGTCGCCGTGACCGAGCCGGGCACCGACGCGCCGCTGTCCAAGACCTACGTGAAGGTCTTCGCGCGCATGGCCGACGGCAACGTGCGCTTCCACAAGGACGGCTACACGGACCTGCGCGGCCGCTTCGACTACGCGTCGTTGTCCGACGATCCCAACGCCGGGGCAACTCGCTACGCGGTGCTCGTGCTCAGCGAGCAGCGCGGAGCCGTGATCCGCGAGATGAACCCGCCCGCGAAGTAGGCCGTCATGAAGAACCCCCTGCGCACACGGCCGAACCTCGCGATCCTGCTCGTCGCGGCCCTTTCGGTCGCGCTCTCGGCGCAGGGCACGCCGGTCGGCTTCGAGGAGACCTACGCGCTCGCGGCCGACCGCGGCAAGGTCGTCGAGACGCTGATTCCGGGCACCGAGGACTGGTACTGGTACCGCTGCCGCGAGCGCCTCGACGCGCGCGACTTCGCGAGCGTGCGGACCCTGCTGCCGGCCTGGATCCAGCGCCACGGCCGCACCGCGCGCGTGCTCGAGATCGAGAACCGCGAAGCGCTGCTCGGCTTCTCGGACGCGGCCGAGCGCACGTTCGCCTTCCTGCGCGAGCGCCTCGGGCTCCGTTTCGACCACCAGCGCGTCGTTCCGGGCGCGCCGTCGGACCTGCCGACGCGGCTCGACGCGGAACTGCTGTCGGACACGGTCCTGACGCAGCGCGCGCTGCAGCGTCATCCGGGCACCGCCGACGGCTTCCGCACTCGTGCGCTCGCCGGGCTCGCGGGTGCCAGCCTCGACGCCGACCAGATGCACAGCCTGCTCGCACGCCTCGAGCTCCCCGACGTCGACAACCTGCCGGCGCTGATCGTGCGCGATCTCGACCACCCGCAGAGCGGCGGCTTCGGCTCGCTGAAGATCCACGGCGGGCTGCGCCGCATGCAGCTCGACGAATGCGCGCGGCTGCGACCCGCGTTGCTGCAGTCCCCGGAGTTCGTCAATGCGTACCTCGCGCGGCTGCTTCCTGCCGACAGCGAGTGGCAATACGACGCCGAGGCGCGCGCCCGGCAGCTCGCGCGCCTGTCGGAGCTCGCGCAACGCTTGTCGCCCGCGTTCAACTCGCTGAAGGCCCACGTGCTGTTCCACTGGCTGCGGCACGAGCTCTCGCAGGGTGCTCCCGACAAGGAGCACTTCCTCGCCTACATCCGCCTGCCGCGCCGCACGGGCCATCCCGCCGAGAAGCACCTGCGCCAGCACCGGAACGGCAACGAGCTCGTCGACGGCAACAGCACCTTCGCAACGGGACTGCCGGCGATCGGCGACGACGAGCCGACGGTCCGCGCCTGCCTCGAGCACTTCTTCGTGCGCGAGGACGGCTACGAGACCTACGCCGAGTTCCTCGACGCCGATTGGCTGAAGGCCGTGCTGGCCGAGACGAAGATCCTGCTCGGCCAGGGCGACATGGAGAAGTGGTACTCCCTGCTCGACGACCCGGGCCGCCTCGCGCAGATCGAGAAGCGCGTCGAGATCCGCTTCCCGCCGACGTCGCGCACGCTGTACGCGGCCGGCGATCCCGTGCAGCTGCAGGTCGACACGAAGAACGTACCGGTGCTGCTCGTGAAGGTGTTCGCAATCGACAGCTACCGCTACCACCAGGAGAAGCAGCGCGCCGTCGACGCCTCGATCGATCTCGACGGCATCGTCGCCACGTTCGAACAGACCCACACCTACACCGAGCCGCCGCTGCGCCGCGTGCGCCGCACGTTCGACCTGCCGATGCTGAAGGAGCCCGGCACCTGGGTCGTCGAGCTCGTCGGCAACGGCATCAGCAGCCGCGCCGTGATCCACAAGGGCTGGCTGCGCCATGTCGAGCGCACGGCGGCGGCCGGCCAGGTCTTCCGCGTCTACGACGAAGCCGGCGTGCACCAGAAGGACGCCTCGGCGTGGTTCGGCGGCCGCGAGTACGCAGCCGACGCGAACGGGGAGATCCTGCTGCCGTTCTCGACGGCCGAGGGCGAGAAGCACATCGTGCTGCAAAAGGGCAATCGCTCGACGCTCGCCTCGTTCCGCCACCGCGTCGAGAAGTACGAGCTCGGCGCGTTCGTGCACGTCGAACGCGAAGCGCTGATCGCCGGCAGGAGGGCGCGAATCGCGTTGCGCCCCCAGTTGCGGCTCGACGGCCACGACGTGTCGCTGAAGCTGCTGACCGCGCCGGTGCTCACGCTGCTCGCGACCGACATCGACGGCATCGCGACGACGCAGGACGTGCGCGATCCGGCACTCATCGACGAGCGCGAGCTCGTGCACGAGATCGACGTGCCCGAGCGACTCGTGTCGCTGCAGGTCTCGTTGCGCGGCAAGGTGCGCGACCTCGCCGGCAAGGACGTCGACCTGCAGGCAGAACCGACTCGCTTCACGCTGAACGGCCAGGACCTGACGGCCGAGACCGGCAGTGTGATGCTCGTGCGTACGAGCTCTGGCTACGCGCTCGACCTGCGCGGCAAGAACGGCGAACCCCGGACCGGCCGCACGTGCCAGCTGCAACTCGCCCACCGCGACTACACGGATCCCGTCGAGGTCACGCTGCAGAGCGACGAGAACGGCCGCATCGATCTCGGCGCGCTGCCGCGCATCGACTCGGTGACCGTGCAGCATCCCGGCGGCTCCCCGTCCAGCTTCCGACTCGACCGCCCGGCCTTCATGCCACCGAGGGTGGGTGCCGGACCGGCGTGGGGTCTGAACGGGCGGGTCGGAGAGACGCTGCGCCTGCCCTACCAGGGCACGTCGACCTCGGTCTCGCGCGCCGAGTTCTCGCTGCTCGGCCGCGAGCGCGACGAGTTCGGGCATCTGGCCCTCGCCGATGGCTTCCTCGAACTGCGCGACCTGCCCTCTGGCGACTACGACCTGCACCTGCACGAGACCGGCTGGCGGCTCACGGTGCGCGTGACGCGCAGCGAACGCGACGGCGACTGGCTCGTCGGCCGCGAGCGCATCCTCGAGGCGACGCCGACCGGACCTCTGCACCTGCGCACCATCGAGCTCACGGACGCCGAGCTGGTCGTGCGGCTCGCCAATGCCTCACCCTCCACGCGCGTGCACGTCGCCGCCACACGGTTCACGCCGGCGTCGAGCCTGTTCGGCCAGCTGCGCTCCCTTCCGCCTGCTCAGATCAGCGCCTCGAAGCGTCCAGCAGAAAGCAGCTACCACGACGGCCGGATCCTCGGCGACGAGCACCGCTACGTGCTCGAGCGACGCTTCGCGACGAAGTTCGCGGGCAACATGCTGCGACGGCCGAGCCTGCTGCTCAACCCATGGTCGATCGACGACCACTCGCGCAGCGTTGCGCAGCGACCGGGAATGGGTGGTCCTGGGCACCTGCCATCGGGCGAAACGACAGGTGGCTCTGCAATCGGCACCGAAGGCGGCGCGGCATCGCACGCGGTCAGCACGCACGCGAACCTCGACTTCCTGCCGCAGGCCTCCGCGACGCTTGCCAACCTGACGCCGGACGCCGACGGCATCGTGCGCGTCAAGCTCGCCGATCTCGGCGAGGGCCAGATCGTGCAGGTGCTCGCGCTCGACGGCAACCAGGCGGTCTACGACAAGCTCGTGCGCGACGAGCAGGCGCTGCGGCCGCGCGCGCGGCACCTCGGCACCGCGCTCGACGGCAGCCAGCACTTCACCGAGCAGAAGCGGCTCGAGTTCGTGGCCGCCGGCGGCGAGGCATCGCTCGGCGACCCGCGCAGCACGCAGGTCGAGAAATTCGACTCGCTCGCGAGCGTGCACGCGCTGCTGTCGACGATCCGTCCCGACGCGGGGCTCGCCGAGTTCGCGTTCCTGATGCAGTGGCCGCAGCTCACGCAACCACAGAAGCGCGAGCTCTACGGCAAGCACGCCTGCCACGAGCTGCACTTCTTCCTGTCCCGCAAGGACCCCGAGTTCTTCGCGGCAGTCGTGAAGCCGTCGCTCGCGAACAAGCTCGACAAGACGTTCCTCGACCACTTCCTGCTCGGCGACGATCTGCGCAGGTTCCTCGAGCCGTGGGCCTTCGCGCAGCTGAACCTGATCGAGAAGGTCCTGCTCGCGCAGCGGCTCGATGGAGCCGGGCGCGACGGCATCGTGCGTTGCCTGCGCGAAGCGCTCGAGCTGCGCCCCGTCACGGCGCAGGTGCTCGAGGACCTGCTCGAGCAGACGCTCGCGGCGCGCCGCCTCGCCGGCACTGACGACGACTTACACAAGCGCGCCGAGACGCAGAACGCAGCGAAGGAGTACCGTGGGGCGAAGGACGAGGTCCCGCCGCCGCCGAAGGCCGCCGAGCGCGCAGAGGCCGAGGACCTCGAGAGGAACCTCGAAGCGCGCGACGACCGCGGCGTCGAGAAGAACCCGCCGCAGGCCGGAGGTGGTGCAGGCGACGAGTCGAGGAAGCGCATCGACGAGCTGCGGCGGCGCGGCGATGCGGGCCAGCTGTTTCGAGCCGTGGACGCGACGAAGCTGCTCGTCGAGCACAACTGGTGGCACCGCCGCCTCGAGCAGTGCACACCCGACGTCGTGGCGCCGAACCACTTCTGGATCGACTACGCGACGGCACCGGCAGGGCAGCCGTTCGTCTCGTCCGCGATCGTCGAGGCCGGCGGCT
>DASVAL010000001.1:0-28326 GCA_036376355.1 Planctomycetota bacterium | reverse complement strand
GGCCTTCTGCAGTTCCGCACGCGTAGGGGAAGGGTCGCAATCCTCGGCGATTTGCTCTTCACTCTCCTTTGCATGAAGACACGTCTCCTCCTCGCTTCCGTCCTGGTCGCTGCTGCGGCCCGAGTCCAGGCCCAGACCGTGGTGGTCGTGCCGTGCGACTTGGACAACACGCTCTACGAAGACCCAGCCGGGGCCCTCAGCAATGGCCAAGGCACGAGCATCTTCGTCGGGCGTCCGAGCGGCGGGCTGCTCCGGCGCGCGGTGCTCCGCTTCAACGTCGCGGGCACCATCCCGTCAGGTGCCCACATCCTCGCGGCAAGCCTCTCGTTCAACGTGTTCAACTCGCCGGCAGGTGCAGCTCTGGACGTGACCGGGCACCGGGTGATGGAAGCATGGGGTGAGGGCCCCTCCGCGGCGACTTCCGGGGGCGGCGGCCAGGGTGTGCCGGCGCAGGCAGGCGATGCCACGTGGATCCACAGGATCTATCCCGGCCTCTTCTGGGCGACGGTCGGCGGCACGTTCGAGCCGGCGGCGAGCTTCACGATGACGACGCCGCAGACCGGTCTCGCGACGTCGCCGAGCACTGCGCAGTTCGTGACGAACGTGCAGCACTGGCTCGACCATCCGACGCAGAACTTCGGTCTGCTGCTGAAGATGGTCAACGAGACGCTCTCTCCGAGTGCGCGCCGGATCGACTCGCGCGAGAGCACCGGCGTCCGGCCGAGCCTGTCCGTCACCTACGTGATGGCGCCCGTCGGCACCTACGGCAGCGGCTGCCCGGTCGGTGCGGCGACGTTCGCGTGCGCGTTCATCGGCGTGCCCGCCGGTGGATCCACGATGCAGATCACGCAGGCCAACGGGCCAGCGCCCGGGATCGGCGCCAATTTCTTCTCCCTGGAACTCAATCCGGCGGGGATCACCCTGTTCCCGTCCTGCTCGCTGTACCTGTCGGGGATGCTCGTGGCCGGCAACACGTTCCTGCTCGATGGCACGGGCTCGGCCACGTCTCCGTTCGCCGTGCCGCAGGGCTTTCCCGGCTACCTGATCTTCACGCAATCGGCGGCGCTCGCGAACAGTCCGATCGGCGTCGTGGCCAGCAACGCGGCGTTCATTCGCCTGCAGTAGCGGTCACTGCGGCTGCGCGGCGCTGTTGTTTCGGCCGTGCAACGGCTTCGAGGCGCGGCGAGCCGCATCCCCCGGTGGCAGGATCTGGCGGGGCACGGCCCGGAGGTTGCGAAGCGCTGGCCGATCCCCTCTCCTGTTCGCTACCCGTGCGCCGTCATCCCGCGTCCCTCCTGTTCATTCCCCTGTCCCTGCTCGCGTTCGCGACCACGATCGTGGTGGCCTCGTGCCACTCGCCGGGTCGCGCAACCGCGGCTTCCACCTCGGGCATCGCTGCGATCGGCACGAACGCGTGGCGCGACCGCGTGATGACCAGCGCGTTCTGCGGCACGTGTCATCCCGACATCTACGCAGAGCACGCGATGAACACGCACGGCCGCGCGTTCACCGATCCCGAGGTGCGGCTCGCGACCGGCGACTTCGAGCACGGCGACTGCATCCGCTGCCACACGCCGCGGCCCGTGTTCGAGACGGGCATCGGCCTCAATCCGCAGCGGCGCTACCACGGCCTCGAAGAGGGCAACACCTGCATGACGTGCCACTGGCGCGAGGGTGTCGACTACGCGAGCTTCGCCGGCGGGGAAGAGTGCAAGACCGCGTTCGATCCCAGGGTCGGCACGGTCGAGGCGTGCGCGAGCTGCCACCGCAACCACGGCACGCCGTACCAGTGGGAGCTGGCGCCGAACGGCAAGGGCGCCGATCGCACGTGCATGACGTGCCACATGAAGCAGGTCGAGCGGCCGGTCGCCGTCGGTGGCCCGGTGCGCAAAGTGCGGGTGCACGTGTTCCCGGGTGCGCGCGACGAGGCGCACGTGCGCCGAGCCTACGAGTACGAGGCGAAGATCGTCGACAACGAAGTGCTGGTCACGATCTCGAACATCGGCGCGGGACACAACTTCCCGACCGAGTTGAAGCAGCGCAGCCTCGAGTCGCTCGTCGTCGTGCGGGACGTCGAAGGCAAGGAGGTCGCGCGCTCGCGGCTCGTGTTCCGCGATCCGTACAAGCGGCCGTACGGGCTGCACCTGCCGGTCAACACGCAGATCCCGTCCGGCGAGCACCGCGAACACCGCGTGCCGATCAACGTCGCGAACGGCACCGTCGACTGCGAGCTCCACTTCAAACACTACTTCCCGATCGAGGACCACCACCCACAGCTGTCGCGCCAGCTCGAGATGCGCCGCCTCCTGTTCGCCGACGTGACGCCGAGCGACAAGAAGGTCGAGACCGATCCCGAGGTCAAGGGCAAGACGCCGGAGGGCATCGATCCGCAGCTCGCGAGCGTCGCCGACTTCGTCGACTTTACGCGGCCGCCGATCGGCAAGACGCAGATCGACGTGCCGCAGGGCAACTCGCCGGCCGACATCAAGGCGCTCGTCGACCTGTTCATGTTCCCGGTGCCGCAGGGCAATCGCGAGGCGCAGAAGCGGCTGCTCGAGATCGGTCAGCCCGCCGTGCAAGCACTGATCGAGGCGCTCGGCAGCTGGGACGGCAAGACGTTCAACCAGGCGATGCTCGTGCTCGAGAAGATGGGGGCTCCCGCGGTGCCGGCGATCCGCGACGCGTTGCGTCATTCGCAGCTCTACGTGCGCATGCACGCGCGGCGGCTGCTCGGGCGCCTGTCGTCGGCCGACGAACGCCTGGCGCTGCTGCCGCAGGTGCTGCCGGGCCTCGCGATGCCGAACGCGCTCGATCGCTCGACGACCTGCGAGCTGCTCGGGCGCCTCGGAGCCCGCGCGGCGATCGAGCCGCTGCAGCGGCAGCTCGCGGACGGCGATCCCGACGTCGTGATGGCGGCTGCAGGCGCACTGGTCGCGCTCGATGCGCGCGATGCCGTGCCTGCGCTCGAGCAGGCGCTCGCGCGGGCCACCTTCGACGAGACCCGCATCGAGCTCGCCTATGGCCTGGCGCGGCTCGGCTCGGTCGCCGGCATTCCGGAGTTGCTGCGGCACCTCGACCACCGCGACGATCTGATCCGCACGAGCTGCTTCGAGAAGCTGTTCGCGGTGACGGGCAAACACTTCGGCTTCGAGTCCACGGCGCTGCACGAAGAACGCCTCGCCGCGATCGCGCGGCTGCAGGCCTGGTGGGCGCAGGCCGGCAAGGCCGAGGTGTTGCAGCGGCCGCACGTGCCAGAGCCGCGCGCCGACGACGAAGCGTTCCATCTGATCACCGCGATGGGCGGCGGCGACGTCACGGTGCCCGCCGTCGAGGACGACGCGAAGGCGATCGAGCAGCTCGTTGGAATGGGTGCGGACGCGATCCCGGCGCTGATCAAGGGCTTGAAGTTCCCGCCCGGTTTCGCGGCGAAGCGCGCGTCGCTGCTGACGGCGATCGGTCGCATCGCCGACAAGCACATGGCGCCGTTCGTCGCGCAGGCACTGCGTGATCCGGTGCTCGGCGTCGCTGCGTATGCCGCGCAGGCGCTCGAGACGTGTGGCGACCCGGCTTGCCTGCCGGCATTGGTCCGCTTCCAGGAGCGCGTCCGCTCGCTCGCGGCGGCGGGCCACCTGCCCGCGAGCATCCCCAACCCGGACACCGTGCTCGTGATCGCCGCGCGCAGCCGGCTGCTGCTCGGCGACGAGGGTGCGCGCGTCGATCTCGTCGGTCTGCTGCTCAGCGACGATGCGCCGACGCGGGGTGCCGCGATCGAAGCGCTGCGCCACAAGTACGGCGATGCGCGCGGTTACGACCCGGTGGCAGCGCCCGAAGAGCGCCGCCGGGCCGTGGCGCGCTGGCGCGAGTAGCGCCGGCGCCGTCGGACGGTCAAGGTCAGATCGGCGATGCGACGATGTCCGGAACGTGGTCAAGGAGCTTCTGGCCAGGTTCCGCGCGAAGGTCCGCAAGGCAAGAGAGGGAGAAGGCACGCAGCAGGTGCCGGATCTCATCTACCGGAGCGGCGAGCGGATCGGCGACCGCTACGAGATCGTCAAGGTGCTCGGCGAAGGTTCACTGGGCGTCGTCCACCTTGCACGGCTCGGGCCAACGCAGCATTGCGCACTGAAGACCTTTCGCGACGAGCTGTGCAGGAGTGACGCTGCGCGTGAGACCTTCAAGGCCGAGCTCTCGCCGTGGGTCAAGGTCGGACCGCATGCGTGCATCGTGACGGCGAACTGCGTCACGACCCTGGGCAGTCGCCCGGTCATCGAGATGGAGCACGTGCCTGCGGACGACGAGGGCAGGACGAGCCTCGCGGACCGTCTCTCGAGCCGCTCGGGTCGCATCGACATCGGCCAGGCCACCAGGTGGGCGCTGCACCTGTGCCACGGGATGCATCATGCGCTGAACCGCGGCCTGAAGTTCCACGGCGACATCAAGCCGGCGAACCTGCTGATCTCGAGGGACAAGGTGCTCAGGGTCGCGGACCTCGGCCTCGCGGCCGCCTTCGAAGCGGCATTGCGCGCCGATGGAGACTACACGCCTCCTGGTGCCGCGCAGCGGCACAAGGGACTGCCCGGCATGACCGTCATTCGCGTCGCAGGCAAGCCGGTCTGCGGCACTCCGGGCTACATGCCGCCGGAGGTCTACTGGGGGGAACGGGCCGACGTGCGCAGCGACGTCTACAGCTGCGGCCTAGTACTCTGGCAGATGGTGACCGGCAGCATCGCACCTCCGTTCACGCCTGGCCACGCGTCGAGCACGCGGGAGTTCCTCGAGGAGACCTACAAGCGCCAGGTCAAGGGCGCGACGCGGGCTCTCGGCACCAGACTCGATCACGTGATCGAGAAGTGCCTGAGGCCGGACCCGCAGCACCGCTACGCGGGCTTCGAGGAGCTCGCAGCCGACCTCGATGGCGTGCTCGCCAAGATCATCGGCGTCAGGACGTGGTACCGACCCGGCGCGGACATTGCAGAGGCCGTGCCCGTCAAGGCCGCCTCGGCGAAGAGCCTCGCGCAATTCGAAGCGACCCTTCAGTCGTGCAAGCAGGTCGTCGAGTCGGACCCGCAGTCGGCCATTGGATGGGCCAACGTCGCCGCGGCGCTCGCGGACCTGGGCCGCCACTCGGAAGCGCTGGTGTCGTATGCGCGCGCGCTCGATTGCGACTCGAGCATAGCCAGCATCTGGAGCGCGCGCGGCAGTCTGCTGGCAAGGAGCGGCAAGCACCCCGAAGCGCTCGAGTGTTATGACAAGGCGCTGGCCATCGATTCGCAGGACGCCTCTACGTGGTCGAGCAAGGGACTCCTGATGGCCAGGATGGGGCGGCAGTCGGAAGCGCTGATGCTGTTCGAGAAGGCCTTGTCGTTGAACGCCGAGTGCAGCGAGACGTGGGCCTACAAGGGATGCGCGCTGGCAGAGCTGCAGCGCAAGGCCGAGGCCCTGTTCTGCTGGCAGAAGGCGCTCGCGGCGAATCCGCGCGACGCGCGGACGCTGTTCAACATGGGAGTCACGCTGGCGGACCTCGGACGGCGCGAGGATGCGCTGCGGTCCTACAAGCGAGCCGTCGAAGTCGAGCCTTCGTTCAAGGACGCGTGGTGCAACAAGGCGATCATCGAGAACGCGCTGGGCATGGGCGGCGCCGCGAGCAGGTCCTATTCGCGATACGTGGCCTTGTGCAACAAGGGCGCGGAATGACGCGCGAAGCCGGTCGCTGACCGCTCAGTCGGATCGCTCGCCCGCAGTAAGGGGTGCCGGGGGGAAGCTTCGGGAAAAGGGGAAGAAGGAGAGTCAAGCTTTGACGTCCGTGCGGACAACCCCGGCATCGTGTGCGACCCAGGACCGCGGGCGTCGTCGCGGTCCGAATACCGAGACCAGTTGAACAGGGCCGGCGCGGGCGTCAAGCCGCGAAGGTCGCTGGAGCGTCAACACTATGTCATTTCGCGATGTCATTTCGCGAAGGCCGGCGGGAACTGCTGCCCCGTCACCCTGCGATGCCACAGGCGTGAGCGGTCCATCCGGCCGCTGCGCCGCCGAGGATCAGCCAGCTGGCGTTGTACCGGAAGCGGACCAGCAGCAACGCGGAGACGAGAGCCAGCACGATGGTCACGGGATCGATCATCGTGGCCCGACCGAGCTGCACGGTGACGACGGCCATCAGCGAGAGCGATCCCACGTTGACGCCGTCGAGGAACGCGGCGGCCGTCGGGGACGCGCGCAGCCGCGGAACGAGCGGCCCACTGATGGCGACGAAGACGAATGCGGGCAGGAAGGTGCCTGCGGTTGCGAGCAGTGCGCCAGGTGACCCGGCGAGCAGGTAGCCGATGAAGGTCGCGGTCGAGAACACGGGCCCCGGCGTGAGCTGTCCGACCGCTATGGCGTCGAGCAGCTGCGCTTCGGTGATCCACCCGAGTCGCTGCACGAGGTCCGCGCGCAGGAACGCGACGAGCACGTAGCCGCTGCCGAACAGCACCGAGCCGATCTTGACGAAGACCCAGAAGATCCCCGAGAGGCTCGCTGCGCCAGCACTCGCGGCACCGGCTGCGACGGGAAGCAGCGCGAGCTCGATCGGACAGGCCGCACCGGCGCGCGCGACCGCGGCGCGCGATGCGGCGACGGCGGCGACACCGGCGCCGAACAGCACGGCGAGCTCGTTCACGCCGACTGCGGCGAGGATCGCCGCCAGCACCGCGAGGGCACGAAGGCGCATCGTGCGCGCGGCCTTCGGCGCGAGGCTGCAGATCGCCTGCAGGATCACGGCGAGCATTACCGGCTTCACGCCGTAGAGCAGCCACGCCGCGGCCGGCAGCGACCCGAAGCGCACGTAGGCCCACGCAATCACGCCGGTGATCACCGCGGCCGGCACGAGGAACGCGAGTCCGGCGACGACGAGACCCGCCCAGCGCCGGCGTTCCCAGCCGATGTGGATCGCGAGCTCGGTCGAGTTCGGACCCGGGATCAGGTTGACGGCGCCGAGCAGGTCGAGGAAGCGCTGCTCGGTGAGCCACGCGCGGCGGCGCACGACCTCGTCGTGCATCATCGCGATGTGCGCCGCCGGTCCGCCGAACGACGTCGTGCCGAGTCGCAGGAACAGCAGCGCGAGCTCGGCGAGCCTGGTCTCGCTGCTCGGATCGGCGGGACGCAACTCCCTGACACCAGCATCGTCACGAGTGCTTTCGCCCATACACGCAGCTGCCGCAGTCTATGGCTCCCGAGCGGCGAAGTCCCGATGCCCGATCGTGCGAACCGTTCGCCCGAGCCGGGCCGGCGCCGTCTCGGACACCAGAAAGAGAGAGCGCCACCGCGGGCCATGTGCTTGCATGAGCCGCAGTGGCAGAACTGGTCATCATCTTCGCGCTCGTGCTCGTGAACGCGCTGCTGTCGGCAGCGGAGATGGCCCTGGTTGCCGCACGGCGCGTGAAGCTGCAGGCCGCGGCGGATCGCGGTAGCTGGCGTGCCCGGGCGGCGCTGCGCCTGCGCAACGACCCGGAGCGCTTCCTCGCCGCGGTGCAGATCGGCATCACGTTGGTCGGCGCCATTGCGGGCGTGTATGCCGGCTCCTCGCTCGTGGACGTGCTGATACCGCTCGTCGAGACCGTGCCCGGATGCGCGGACATCGCGCGCCAGATCTCGTCCGCGCTGATCGTCGTCCTGATCACCTACCTGGCGGTCGTCTTCGGCGAGCTGATCCCGAAGTCGCTCGCGCTGCGGTATGCCGAGCCGCTGGCACTCGCACTGGCGCGGCCGGTGCTCGTGCTGCAGTTCGTCGCGAGGCCGATCGTGTGGCTGCTCGTGTACAGCAGCAACCTCGTGCTGCGGGTGTTCCACGACTCGACGACGTTCGTCGAATCGAAGCTGAGCCGCGAGGACCTCGCGGCGATGGTCAACGAAGCCGCGAGCCAGAGCGACATGTCGGCGATGACGCGACAGGTGTTCGAACGCGCGCTCGAGTTCTCGACGTTGAAGGTCGGCGACGTCATGGTGCCGCGCCGCTGGGTCGTCGCGTTGCCGAAGGATGCGAGCGAGGAAGCGCTCAGGGCCGCGTTGGTCGCGGCCGGCCATCGGCGCGTGCCGGTCTACGACGGCTCGATCGACGGCATCGCCGGCTACGTGCTGCGCGACGACGTGCTGGCGCTCCTCTGGGAACGCAAACGCATCGACCTGCCCTCGATCCTGCGGCCGGCCTACTTCGTGCCGGACTCGATGCCGGCCGATCGTGCGCTGCGCGAGCTGCAGACGAGGCGCCTGCATCTCGCCGTCGTGGTCGACGAGCACGGCAGCGTGCGCGGCGTCGTGACGCTCGAGGACCTGCTCGAAGAGCTGGTCGGCGAGATCTTCAACGAACGCGACCTCGAGAGCAGCGATGCCGCCAGGAAGGAGCCCGACGGTGCATGGCTCGTGCAGGGCAATCTCGACGTGCGCGCGTTCACGCGGCTCGCCGGCATCGACCTCGAGGCACCAGACGAGGTGCGCAGCATGGGCGGGCTCGTGGCCCACCTGGCCGGCGGCAGCCTGCCCGACAAGGGTGCCACCTTCGCAGCTGGCGACGGGATCACGCTCGAAGCGGCCGAAGTGTCCGTGCGCCGTGTGCGCATGGTCAGGGTGCGCCGTGCCTGATTCGCGGGCCGGGGCCGCATAGGATGCCGCGAATGGGCAACGAACAGTTCCCCGCGATGCGCGTCGAGTACGGTGACGTGCCGCTCGTGCGCGCCGGCATGCCCGCCGACCCGATCACGCTCTTTCGCGCCTGGCTCGGCGAGGCCGAAGCCGCGAAGGTCGGCGAGCCGAACGCGATGGCGCTCGCGACGTGCGGCGCCGACGGCCAGCCGCACTGCCGGATCGTGCTGCTGAAGCTGCTCGACGAGCGCGGCTTCACGTTCTTCACGAACAAGCAGAGCGAGAAAGGGGAGCAGCTGCTGGCCAACCCGCGCGCCGGCGCGACGTTCTGGTGGCAGCTGCCGCGCAACCGGCAGGTCCGCATCGCGGGGTCGGTCGAGCCCAGCACGGAGGCCGTCTCCGACCACTACTTCGCGCAGCGGCCGCGGCGGGCCCAGTTGTGCAGCGCCGCGTCGCCGCAGAGCCGCCGCGTCGCGAGCCGCGAAGAGCTCGAGCAACTCGTCGAGGCTCTGTCGCAACGGGTGGGGGACGGGCCCGTGCCGCGCCCCGCGCATTGGGGTGGCTACGTGCTCGTGCCGAGCACGATCGAGTTCTGGCAGGGCCGCGAGGCGCGGTTGCACGACCGCTTCCGCTACGCGAGGACCGCGATAGGGTGGAGCCTCGAACGCCTCGCACCGTGACGAGCCTTTCGCGCGGGAAGCCGTTTGCGTAGCGTCTCGCGAATGCAGCGCACCACGATCTCGTTGTCCTGTCTGCTTTCGGGATTCTGTCTGCTCTCGGCCTGCGCGAGTCCTCCTGCCGCGGGTGGCGCGATCGCGCTCTGGAACGGCCGCGACCTCACGGGCTGGCACGCCGACGTGCCGGACGCCGACAAGAACCCCTCGATCGCGCCGTCCTTCGTCGCGAAGGATGGAGTGCTCGTGAGCCAGGGCGATCCCAAGGGCCACCTGATCTCCGACGCTTCGTTCAGCGACTACCGGCTCACGGTCCAGTGGCGCTGGCCCGGCACGGCCGGCAACTGCGGCGTGCTCGTGCACACCTCGACTCCGCGCAGGCTCGGCGGCATGTTCCCGCAGTCGATCGAGTGCCAGCTGCACACGGGCAATGCCGGCGACTTCTGGTGCATCGGCGAGGACATCACGGTGCCCGACATGGAGGCGCGGCGCGGACCGAAGGAGGAATGGGGAGTCGATGGCAATCGCAAGCGCCGCATCAAGAACCTGACCGACGTGAGCGAGAAGCCGCCCGGCGAATGGAACGAGATGGTGATCGAATGCCGCGGGCGCAGCATCCAGGTCTGGGTCAACGGCGACATGGTGAACCACGGCACCGAGTGCACCGCCGATCGTGGTCAGATCGCGTTGCAGGCCGAAGGGGCAGTCTGCGAGTTTCGCAAGATCGAGGTCGCGCCGCTGTCCGCCGCTGGCAAGCCCTGAGCCGGCGTCACTGCTCGCGCGATCACGCGGGCGTCGCGCGCCCGGCGGCGAGCAAGGTCGCGTGAAGGCCAGAGCTGCGCCTCGTGCTCGGCGAGCGCCTCGGTGGCACCGGCGATCGCCATGCGCACGTGCGTGAGGTCGTTCGCGAGCCGGTCGCACTGCAGCTGCAGGTCGGTGCACAGACGCGACCTGGTCACCGCGTCGTCACCGCACTGTCGCAGCATGGCCGTTTCCCGGTGCCAGGTCTCGAGCTCTGCTTCGAGCGAAGTGGCCACCGCGATCATCGACAGTTCCTGCGCCCGGAACTTGCACATCAGCCGGCGCAGGTGCATCGATTGCTCCCGTAGGTCAGGCGCTTTCCACATGGGCTTCTCCGGTGCTGTAGATGCCGGCCAGTATGCGCCGCAGCAGGGTGACCTGGTCGCGGCAAGCCGTTCGCTTCGAACGGATGTCGAAGGGGACTGCGGTCCGTTCGGTGCGGGCTTTGACCGCAGCGAGGCTGAACTCCTGTTGCGCGTCGGCGAACTTGGCGCTGGCTTCCGCGAGCTCGGCAAGCAGTCGCGCAGTCAGGTCCGCGGCGGCACAGGTCGATCCATCGAATGGTTGCAGTTTCATGCCAGAAGGATCGGCCGGGCTCGTGAACCTGTTGGCAAGCCCAGGTCAATGTGCGCCGCGCCAGGAGCGCGGCGGGCCTTCTTCGCTGCTGCAACCTGCGAACGGCCGGTGCCATCGACCGCTCGTCGAGAGCTGTCGCAGCGCGCGGCGCCTAGTCGACCCACTCGGCGATGAACAGATTCGTCTCGCCCTCGACCTTGCCGTAGCGATTGCTCGCGAACACGAGGTGGCGTCCGTCGGGCGAGAACATCGGGAACGAGTCGAACTCCTGATGGAACGTGACCTGCTCCAGGCCCGAGCCGTCCTCCGAGATCAGGAAGAGATCGAAGTTCCTCGCTGCCTTGTGGTTCTTGGTCCTGGCCATCTCCTCCATGCCGAGCATGTTGCTCGCGAAGATGAGGCGCTTGTCGTCGGGCAGCCAGTACGGCGCGAAGTTGGCATGACCGTTCTTGGTCAGCTGACGGAACCCGGAGCCGTCGCGCTTGCAGGTGGTGATCTCCATGTGCGAGGGACGCACGAGCGCCTGGCCGAGGTACTTCGCGTCCTCCTTCGCTTCGGCTTCGTCCTTCGGGAACGCCGAGCGGAACACGAGCTTGCTGCCGTCGTGCGAGAAGAACGCGCCGCCGTCGTAGCCGGGGCGATTCGTGACGCGCTTCACGTTCGAGCCGTCGGCTTCCATCGTGTAGAGCTCGAGGTCGCCGTCGCGGACCGACGTGAACACGATCGCACCCGACACCGGGCAGACAGTGGCCTCGGCGTCGTAGCCAGCTTCACTCGTCAGCTGGGCAAGGTTCTTGCCGTCGGCGTCGGCGACGAAGATGTCGTACTCGCGATGCACGTCCCAGTAGTAGCCGCGTCCTTCGCGCTTCACGAGCGGCGGCGGCTCGGCTCCCTTGTGGTGCGTCGAGGCGAAGACGATGCGCTTGTCACCCTGCAGGAAGTAGGAGCACGTCGTGCGGCCGGTGCCCGTGCTGACCTGCTCGAGCTTCCCCGAGGTGAGGTCGAGCACGTAGATCTGGTCCGCCGGCATCGATCCGGTGCGGCGCTGCAGGATCAGCTTGGTGCCGCCGTGCGACCAGTAGGCCTCCGCGTTCTGGCCCTCGAACGTCAGCTGCCTCACGTTGCGCAGATGCTTCTCCTGCGACAACGACTCGACCGGCGTGCCGGCGCGGATCTCGGGCGCCTTCGGCTCGACGAGCGGAGTCGGCGTCTGTGCGGCGGCCTGTGCGGCGAGGACGGCCAGAAGGAACAAGCGGTTGCTGGGGACCATGACCGCATGCTGTCGCCAGCCGCCGCCGACTGCAACGGCCGGCAGGAGGCCCTGCGTCATGCCAACGTCACGCGCGCCCGCGCGGCTAGGAATCGGCGATCTGCCCCATCGTGCCCTTTTCGCTGCCGATCAGGCCGAGCACGCCGCGTTCGTCGATGCTCAGGTCCGGATGGGCCGCAAGGAACTCGGAGCGGTGTTTCAGCACCAGCCCGCGGATTCGATGCATGAAACGCTCGGGATCGCTGATCTGCAGCAGGCCCGTCCGCGCCAGCGCGTCGGCGGCGACGCGGTTGGCGTTGCGGTCCAGGTCTGCCGGCACCAGGCGATACTCGTCGAGCCAGAAATCGGCGCGCAGCTCGAAGAAGGCAACCAGGTTGCGCAGGTGCGGCAGCGTGATCGCCGATCGCCCTTTGCAAATGTCCGTCGCCGTCTGCGGCGACACCCCCAACGCCCTGGCGAGATCTCTCTTCTTGAGGCGACGCTGCTCGAGCAGAGCAGAGATCTTCTCGTGGATGAGGACCATGCGTTGCATAGAATAGCGAACGCGTGCGCACTGCTCATCAACGATCCGGGCAAAGCTCGCGTGCTCTCGCGAAGCAGGGTCGGACGTTCGCACGCAGCTCGAGCGCGATCTGGCTCGCGCTGACGCTCGCTGCCTCGGCGTGCAAGTCGGACGCACGCGCCAAATCGATCTGGCCGCCGGCGGATCTCGAGATCCTCGTCGAAGAACTGCAAGTGGACGGCGCCGAAGCGCGCGTGCTGCGCCGCTTTCGCGCGGGTGCCGACGGCCTGGTTGCGTACGGCACTTCGTCGCGCTCGGTCGAGGACCCGGAGACGCACACGCTGTTGCCGGTCTTCGATCGTCTATCCGTCTACCGGCTCGTGCCCGAGAGCATCCGGGCGCTGGCCCGCAAGCTCGACAAGGCGGGCATCGCCGAACTGGACCGCGTCCAGGGCGAACGCGGAGTCGAAGAGGGCACGAGCCTCGCGATGGAGTGGCAGGCGTTCGGGCGGCGTCACGTCGTGACGGCCCGCGGCCGCTTGCACGGCCCGATGGCCGAGATCATGGCGCTCGTCGGGGCGCACCTGCCGCCCGGCGAGGGCTTCGGGTTGCCGGGCCTCGCGGACCGACCGGTCGTTCCGGTGCTGCGCGGAGTGCCAGCACCGCGTCTCGATGCGGCAGCGGCCTTCGAGGCGCACGAGCGCATGCTCGCGGAACGCCCCGAGGACGAGGGTTGGCTGCTCGACGCGTTCGCGCTGGCGTGCCACCTCGAGAAGCGCAGCAACGCCGAAGCGCTGCTGCAGCGGTGGAGCGATCTCACGGCGGCCGAGCGGACGGCGCCGTTCCCCGAAGAGGAATCGCGCCTCGCGCCAGCCGTGCTGCAGCGCATGCTGCCGCGGCTGTGAGCGGCAGCGGGCGGCTTACTTTCCGGCCTTCGCGTCCGCGGCCTTTGCGGCGCCCGGCGTGAAGTTGATCATTCCCGACTGCTTGCCGAACGCGACGTAGACGCCGGCGCCGCTCTCTTCTCCGGCGTAGAGGCACAGCAGGAGGCGCTTGCTCTCGTGCTTGTCGTCGTTCGACACGTTCAGCTTCGTGGTCAAGAGCTTGTCCTTGCCCTGGAAGTTGATGTTCCAGACCAGTTCCTCGGTGATCGTGAAGAACACCTGGTAGTCGCCAGCGGGGATCTGCAGATCGCCGCACGTGACGTCGACGGACGTGCTGAACGAAGCGAGCGGATCCTTCGGCGCCCGGTTGTTCAGGCCCTTGCGGGCGTCGGCGCCATTTGCCTTGTCCAGGATCTTGGCCATGTTCTCGCCGCGGACCCAGGGGATCGCCGTGTAGTCGAGCGAGATCTTGGCTGCGCCAGCCATGATCGACTGCTTGATCGTGGGGGCGCTCGCCGACATACCGCCCTTCTGGGCGAAGGCGGGGGCGCAGAGCGCGGTAGCGAGGACGATCGAAAGGAAGGTCTTCATAGGTAGTTGCTCTCTCGGGGGTAGGGAAGGTTGCCGAGGGGCGAAGAGCTTACGCAGCTCCGCCCGGCCCTGCCGGTACCGAGTTGGGGTTTTCCTCCAGCGTGCGCAGGAACAGCTCGCAGGCGACGAGCAGGTAGAGGCCGTGCCCGAGGTTGCTGCGCCCGCTGCGATGACGGTCGACGACGGCCGTGATCCCGCCCTGTCGCAGGTGCGGGCGCTGCTGCGTGCGCGCTTCCGCAAGCAGGTCGAGCCACGGCAGGTCGGTGCGGAACCAGCGGTCGAGCGGCAGCGAGAAGCCGTGCTTCGGCAGGCGTAAGACCTCGGCCGGCAAGTCGTTGGCGAACGCGGCGAGCACGGGTCTCTTGCCGAGCGCAGTGCGCCCTGCACCGAGCGCAGCGAGGTCGCCTTCGAGCCACGGGCAACGCGCTTCGATGCCGGCGGCCATCGTCGCGATGTCGACCTTCGGCAGCAGGTCGCAGCGCAGGTAGCCGTCGAGGTCGTCCTGCCGTGCCTGTTCCACACGATCGCCAGCGGCCGTGGCTCCGCGTGGGCACGGCGCGAGGTCCCGCCAGACGCGGCGGTGCGCGAGGTGGGGGGCCAGCACCACCTGCCCGAACTGCGGCGGCGTGACCGCGAGCAGCGCAGCCGCGGGGTTCGCTGCAACCGCGGCGCGCATCCAGCGGGCCGCGTAGCTCATCGACCAGCGCGGCGCCAACGGCCGCAGCCGCGGCAGGCGCGGCAAGGAGGCCAGCGCGCGGTAGCGGCGGTAGCCGAGGAACAGTTCGTCCGCACCTTCGCCGCCCAGCAGGATGCGCACGCCGTCGGCAGCCGCGGCGCGGGCAGTCGCGTGCACCGCGAGGATCGACGGGTCGCCGAGCGGCTGGCCCGCGAACTGCGTCAGTCGCGGCAGCGCGTCGAGCACCTCGGGGCCCGCGTCGACGGGCCGCCAGCTCGAGCCGCAGCGCGTCGCGACCGCGCGGGCCGCTTCGCGCTCCTTCGTGCCGCTGCCCTCGGCGCGGAACTGGTAGGCCGGCAACTGCCGGCCGAGCTCGCGCAGCGCGACCGCGAGGCAGCTGCTGTCGATGCCACCCGAGAGCAGGAGCCCCGCCGGCAGCGTGGTATCGACGCACCTCGCGACGCTCGCCGTGAGCCGGCCGCGCAGCGGCGTGGTGTCGGGCGCGTGCGACCAGGCCCGCGGAGGCTGTTGCTGCTGCCACGGGCGCCACCACCGGCTGCCTTCCGGGCTCGCGACGAGCGGCACGCCGCGCTGCGGCAATGGCTCGAGCCACGACCGCGCGTGGAAGCGGTGCCGCTTCGCGTCGGCGAACCCGCGCCGGAACCATTCGGCGAGGCGGCGCGCCGGCAACGGGGCCGGCATCCCGAGGCAGCGCAGCGCAGCCGGCGTCGAGGCGAACGCGACGAGCTGCGGCGCACCGCCGTCGCGCTCGACGAGGCAGAAGAACGGCTTCTCGCCGTAGCGGTCCTGGCCGAGCACGAGCGCGCCGCTGTGTGTGTCGATCACGGCGTAGGCGTGATGGCCGCGCAGGTGCGCGAGCGCCTCGACGTCGTGCAGCTCGACCGCGAGCAGCGGCAACCACGCGTCGTTCGGCGGCACGGGCCGCCGCTCGGCGCCGGGCAGCAGTCTCGCCCACAGCTCGCGAGCGTTCGTGATCGCGCCGTTCGACACACCGGCGTACCGGCCGCCGCGCCGTACGACCGGCTGCGTGCTGTTCGGCTGCGTGATCGCGAGCCGCGCGCAACCGAGCCACCAGTGGCCTGCCTCGACGACGGCCGCGCCGTCCGGGCCGCGCCAGGACAGTCCGGCGACGGCGCGCTGCATCGCGGCACGCGGCGCGAGCCCGCGCCGCACGAGCCACTCATGCCGGGCGCCGACGATGCCGCACATCAGGATCCTCTCGAGGCGGGTTCAGCGCGCGCCGTCGCGGCGCACGCGGTCGAGGTAGTCGACGAGCAGATGCCACTGCTTGTGCAGGTCGTGTTCGGCGCCGTCGAGCGGTTGCTTGAAGAAGCACGCGAGATGCGGCATCGGTCCCGCTTCGCCGCGTCGCGCGGCGAGGTCGGCCAGCCGCACGAGGTCGAGCACCAGCGGCGCCGCGAGGATCGCGTCGCAGCCCTGCCAGACGAGCTGCAGCGCCATCTTGAAGCCGAGGAAGCCCTCGAAGTGCACGAAGTCCCACGCGGTCTTCAGGTCGTGCAGCGATGGCACGTAGTCGATGCCGACGTGCGTGTGCAGCGGATAACCGAGGATCGACGGCAGGAGGCCGTCCTTGCTCGCGACCTTCGCGCTCTTGTTGCGCGTGTCGGCGAGCACGCGGCCGTCGCGGTCGCCGAGGATGTTGTAGCCCTGCCACGTCAGCACGCGCAGGTTCCGGTACTTGAACATCGGCGCCAGCGCCGACTTCACGAGCGTTTCACCGGTCTTGCCGTCGCAGCCCATGTAGGGGGCCTTCGTGCGCGCGAACAGCTCGCGGATCGGCGGCAGGAACGCCGAGTTGCTCGGCGTGAAGTGGATCAGCGGCAGGCCGAGGCTCGCCGCGGCATACGCGTAGATCGCCGACGGGCGCACCGACTTCACGTCGTTGCGATCGATCGCGCGGTCGAATGCCGCGAGCGTGCGATGGGCCGCACCGAGCCGCAGCGGCGGTTCGGTCGAGGTCAGGTTCACGCAGACGACGCGGTCGAGCTTGTTGCGGCGCTTCCACTGCTCGATGTCGCGCTGCACCTGTTCGACCTGCCCGCGCAGGCGCTGCGGCTTGGACCGGCCATGGTCCGCGAGGCTCGCGATCGTCGGGCCCGCGTTCGGCATGACGCCGGCCACGACGTTCTTGCTCACAGCGAGCAGTTCCTTGCGCAGCGGGTGCACGAGCGCTTCCGGCAGCGAGCCGGTCTTGCTGTGGATCTCGGCAGCCGAGCTCAGGTAGTCGCCGCGGCGGATCTCGTGGCCGCCGAACACGATGCCGCGCAGCGGCTGCCAGTCGATGCCGGCGCCGGCCGATGTCTCGGTCATGAGCCCCTGCGGCTGGGCGAGCCCTCGCGCGATCGCGCGCGTGCCGACGACCAGCGTCGTCGCGAGGCCTCCGTAGGCGCCGAAGATCCACACGCCGAGTCGCGTGCCTGCCGGTTTCGTCGTGTTCTTGACCAATGGAGGGGGCGGGAGGATACCCAAACGGGTGCGTCTTGCCGATGGTTCGCGGATCCGTACCGACTGGAATCCTGGCCGGCGCGCTGCGCCGTGGCCGCGCGCCGGAACATGGACAGGGCGCGTGGCGCGCGCGATAACCCCGGCGTGAAGCGCACGCGACTCTGGCTGCTGCCAGTGCTGTTGGCCATCCTGGTCGGAGGCGGCTACTACTTCACGCGCCGCGCGAAGGCGAGCGACCGCGAGCTGCCGGTCTACGTCACCGGTGCGGCGCGCATGGCGGCGCGCGAGGAGATCTACCGGCGCGGAACGGACGCGAAGCCGTTCACGTACCCGCCGTTTGCCGCGGTGCCGTTCCTGCCGATGTGCCTGATCAGCCCGCAGTGGCAGCCGGCCGCGTGGTTTGCGGTCAACTTCCTGATCCTCTGGCTGCTCGTGCGCTGGCTGCACGGCATCGGTCGTCGCGAGCTGCCGGGCACCGGTCCGCCGCGCATCGTCTGGTTCTGGATCCTGACCGTGCTCGTCGGCGGCCGGCACGTGCTGTCGGTGTTGACGAACCAGAGCCACGACCTGTTGATCGCGGGGCTCGTCGCGATGACGGCCTCGGCGTGGTGCAAAGGCAGCCGCGGCGCAGGCGTCTGGGCCGGCGTCGGCGGCGCGGTCAAGGCGACGCCGTTGTTGTTCGTGGGCCTGTTCCTGTTGCGCAAGAAGGTCGCTGCCGCGGTGTTCGTCGTGCTGACGTTCCTCGGCTTGTCGTTGCTGCCCGACTGGTGGTTCCCGCGCGCCGATGGCGGCTTCTGGCTGAAGGCGTGGTACGACGTGAACCTGCGCGGGCTCGACGTCGGCGGGACCGCGAGCGCGCCGGGCGCGTGGAACTCGCATAGCGTGCTGAACCAGAGTCTGACCGGAACGCTGACGCGCCTGTTCGTCCCCGTCGCGACGCCCGACACGAGCTTCGTGATTGGCGACACGGGTGCCGTGCTGCTCTTCGAGCTCCCGTCGGTCGTGTTCCGCGTGGTCTCGTTGCTGGCCCAGCTCGGCGTGCTGGCGCTGATCGTGCTCGGGATCCGGGCAGCGGCGCGCGTCGTGCGTGGCGCCGCCGATGCGGCGGCGGCCTTGCAGCTGGTCGGCCTCGGCGAGGTGGCTGCGATCGCGTGCGGCATGGTCCTGCTGTCCCCGCAGAGCAGCAAGTCGCACTTCTGCGTGTGGGTGTTTCCCGCGGCTTTCGTCGTCGACCGCCTCCTGCGCACGAAACGCGATACGCTGGCGATCGTGCTGCTCGTGCTCGCGGCCGTCACCGGCTTCTGCTCGAAAGAACTGCTCGGGACGGGGCTCGGCAACAGCCTGCTCGGCTACGGCAACGTGACCTGGTGTACGCTGCTGCTGCTGCTGGCGACCGTGCGGTGCCTGCGCAAGACGACCATCGAGACGACGAAGGCCCCCTTGCCGAAGCCGAAGACGATGCTGGAGAAGGCCAAGTGAGAGGTGCCGCATGAGGATGCCCGGCGTGCTCATGGTGTCCTGCCTCTGCGCCTGTGGCGGCGGGGCCGCGGCACCGGCCGACGATCTCGCCGACGGTGTGCTCGGGCTGCCGCGCGAGTTGCGCGAAGTGTCGGGCATCTGCGCCGTCGACGAGCGCACGCTGGCTTGCCTGCAGGACGAGGCCGGCGCGCTGTATTTCGTCGATCTGGCCGGCCAGCAGCTGCCGCGCGTCGCGGTGTTCTCCGAGCCGGGTGACTTCGAAGGCGTGGCGCGCGTCGGCGACGAGTTCTGGGTCCTGCGCAGCGACGGTGTGCTGATGCGGCTGCACGCGAAGGCGCAACAGCTGGTCGTTGCCTCGACGCATCGGCTGCCTGCGGTGCATCGCGAGTGGGAGGCGCTCTGCTTCGACGGCGATCGCAAGGTCCTGCTCGCGATGCCGAAGGATGCCGCGAGCAAGGCGAAGGGCGAACGCGACCTGCGGTTCGTCTATGCGATCGACCCGGCGACGGGCGCCACGCAGGAGAACCCCGTGCTCGTGTTGGACTCCGACGTCCTCGTCGGCCAGGCGGAGGCGCGCGACATCGCGTTGCCGACCCGCACGAGCCAGAAGGGCAAGACGCGGACCGTGCTCCGGCTCGCCAGCAGCGAGATCCTGGCCGTGCCGGGCACCGACCACCTGCTCGTGCTCTCGGCCGTCGATCACCTGCTGCTCGAAGTCGACCGCGCGGGTCGGCTGCTTGCCGCGTGGATGCTCGACGAGAAGGAGCTGCCGCAGCCCGAGAGCATGGCGTTCCTGCCCGACGGCCGGTTGCTCGTCGCGAGCGAGGGCGCAGGGGGACTCGGAGTCGTGCGAGTGCTGCGCCGCGACAAGTGACGTCGCTCCGCGGCGGCCCGCTCAGCCCATGTTCGGCAAGCCGCGCAGCAGCAGCATGACGAGCCCCGCGTAGGCCACGCCCGAGACCACGAGCGGAACGTCGCGGAACAGCAGACTCGCCGGGTCGCCGCCATCGGCCTCGCGATAGACGAGGAACAGGTAGCGGAACACGCCGTAGGTGACGATCGGGACCGTGTACATGAGGTTGTACGTGCCGTGCCGGTCGAACGTCTCCTGGCTCACCGTGTACAGCGCGTACGAGAGGATGCTCAGCGCGGCGAGCGGGCCTATCATCATGCTGAGGAACGGCGCCGAGTACTGGGCCATCGTCGCGCGGGTCTGGCCCGTCGCCTCGGCCTGGCGGTTCAGTTCCTCGTAGCGCTTGCAGAACGCCAGGAACAGCGCGAAGAAGAACGTGCAGAGCTGCAGCCAGTGCGAGGCCTCGACGCCGATCGCGGCAGCTCCTGCCTGCACACGCAGCTGGAAGCCGAGTGCGATGCACATGCAGTCCACGATCACGAGCCGCTTGAGATAGAACGAGTAGGCGATGTTCAGGGCCAGGTAGCAGGCCGGCCAGATCACGAACCAGCAGCCCTTGTACGGCGGGACCAGGGAGGCCAGTCCGCAGGTCGCAAGCAGGAGCACGAGGACCTGGACCTTCGCAACGCCGATCGGCAGCCGGCCCGACGCGATCGGGCGGAGCCGCTTCTTCGGGTGGTGCGCGTCCTGCTCGCGGTCGAGCAGATCGTTCAGCACGTAGATCGAGCTCGCGGCGAGGCAGAACGCGAAGAACGCCGTGATCGCGGCCAGCCATGCCGCCCCATCGACGACGAGCTTCGTGAACGGAAGCGGCGCCAGCACGAGCAGGTTCTTGACCCACTGATGCGGGCGCAGGGCTTCGACGAACGGCGGCATCATGCGCGCATCATTGGCTCGAGCGTTGGCAAGGCAAGCGCGCTGCGTACGTTCCGCCCGCCGGTCGCGCGTCGCGCTGCAGAGTGCAAACGTCGCGGCGCTGGCGGCTCAACGCTACTCTCCGGCGCCACATCATGACCAAGGTCCGCACGCAGGGTCTCGATGGCATCTTCCGCCCGCGCTCGGTCGCGGTGGTCGGCGCCAGCCGGCGAGCCGGTTCGATCGGCCGGCAGGTCGTGTCGAATCTGATCGCCGGTGGTTTCCGCGGGCCGGTCTATCCGGTCAACCTGCGCGCCGAGGTGGTTCTGTCGGTGCCGGCATTCCGTTCCGTGCGCGCGATTCCGGGGCCGGTCGACCTCGCGGTGCTCGTCGTGCCTCCCGATGCCGTGCTGCGGACCGCCGTGCAGTGCGGCGAGAAGGGCGTGAAGGGCCTCGTCGTCATCACGGCCGGATTCCGCGAGATCGGAGGCGTCGGTATCGCGCGCGAGCGCAGGCTGCGCGCGATCGCGGACCGCTTCGGCATGCGGGTCGTCGGGCCGAACTGCATGGGCGTCATCAACACGGAGCCCGAGTTCGCGTGCAACGCGAGTTTCTCGGCGACGCTGCCGGCGTCCGGCAGCGTCGCGATGGTCTCGCAGTCGGGCGCGCTCGGCGAAGCGATCCTCGCCGATGCCGCGCAGGCCGGGCTCGGCGTCTCGATGTTCGCGTCGGTCGGCAATCGCGTCGACGTCACGGCGTCCGACCTCGTCGCGTACTGGGGCAACGACGACGCCGTGAAGGTGATCCTGCTCTACCTCGAGACCGTCGGCGAGCCGCAGGAGTTCCTGCAGGTCGCGCGCGAAGTCGCGCGCAAGAAGCCGATCATCGCCGTGAAGTCCGGGCGCAGCGACGCGGGAGCGCAGGCCGCGAGCTCGCACACGGGCTCGATGGCGGGGGCCGACGTCGCGGCCGACACGCTGCTGCAACAGTGCGGCGTGCTGCGCGTCGACAACTTCCGCGACATGTTCCTGCTCGCGAAGGCGCTGCTGCACCAGCCGCCGCCGCGCGGCCGGCGCATGGCCGTCGTCACGAACGCCGGCGGACCGGGCATCCTGGCGACCGATGCGATCGCCGGGCTCGGCATGTCGATGGCCGAGTTCTCGGCGGCGACGTCGAAGGCGCTGCGCAGCGTGTTGCCGCCGGAAGCCAGCGCACACAACCCGATCGACCTGATCGCGTCGGCCGACGCGGCGCGCTACCGCGCGGCGCTGCGCGTCGTGACGCGGGACCACGCGGTCGACGGGCTCGTGGTCCTGTTCGTGTCGCCGATCATGATCGACGCGGCCGCGGTCTCGCAGGCGATCGTCGACGAGACGAAGCGATTCAGCAAACCCGTGCTCGCGTGCGTGATGGGGCGCCAGCGCGGCGACGAAGCGCAGCAGATCCTGCAGGACGCGGGGATCCCGGTGTTCCGCTACCCCGAGGACGCGGCGACGACGCTGCGGCTCATGTGCCGGCGCCAGGAGTGGCTCCAGCGCCGTCCGATCCGCCTGCCGAAGCTCCGCGTCGACAAGGCCGAGGCCGCGCGCGTGTTCCGCACGCAGCGCGGCGTCGAGTGGGTGTCGTCGGCGGCGGCCGAGGCGATCCTCGCGGCGTACGGGATCCCGTTCGTGCCGAGCCGCCGCGTGCGCGGACCCGGCGACGCGGTTGCTGCCGCGAACGAGCTCGGCTTCCCCGTCGTGCTGAAGGCCGAGGCACCGGCCCTGCTGCACAAGAGCGAGTTCCGGGCCGTGCGGACGGGACTGCGTTCGAGCGACGAAGTCTTCGCGGCGGCACAGGATCTCGTCGCGCGCCTGCAACCGGAGTTCCGCAAGCTCTCGCTGGTCGTGCAGGCGCATGCGGGTGGCCACCGCGAGGTGCTGCTTGGCATGACGCGTGATCCGCGCTACGGCCCTCTGTATGCGGCGGGACTCGGCGGCGTGCAGGTCGAGCTGCTGCGCGACGTCGCGGTGCGAGTCGGGCCGCTCGACGGCCGCGATCCCGAGGAGATGTTCGCTGCACTGAAGGGCAGGGCTCTGCTCGCGCCGTTCCGCGGCGCGCCGGCCGCGCACGTGCCGGCGGCGATCGATGCGCTGTTGCGGCTGCAACAGCTCGTGCTCGACTTCCCTTCGATCCTCGAGGTCGAGGTCAATCCCTTCATTCTCGCGAGCCGGACGGGCCGCAGCGCGGCCGTCGATGCGCGGTTGCGCGTGGAGGCGCGATGACGGGGACCCAGAAGCTACGGTTCTCGCTCGTGGTCCCGATCTACAACGAGGAGGAGAACGTGCAGAACCTGCTCGCCGAGGTCGCCGAAGTGCTCGCGCCCCACGGGCCGTTCGAGGCGGTGCTGGTCGACGACGGCAGCGCGGACCGGAGTCTGCTGCGCATGCAGGAATGGAAGCGGCAGCGAGGTGCTGGATGGCTGCGCATCGTCACGCTCGTGCGCAACAGCGGCCAGAGCGCGGCAGTCATGGCCGGCGTCGAGCAGGCGCGCGCAGAGATCGTCGCGACGATCGACGGCGACATGCAGAACGATCCGCGGGACATCCCCGCGATGCTCGTGCGCGTCGAAGCGCGCGAGGCCGACGCCGTCGTCGGCGTGCGGCGCAAGCGTCAGGACACGTTCACGCGCCGCATGTCGTCGAAGATCGGCAACGGTGTACGCAACTGGATCACGGGGGACCGCGTCACCGACGCCGCGTGCGGCATCAAGGTGATCCGGCGTGAGTACTTCATGAGGGTGCCGAGGTTCGTGGGCATGCATCGCTTCATGGCGACGCTCGTCCGCTACCTCGGCGGCGTGGTCGTCGAGATGGACGTGAACCACAGGCCGCGGGCCGCCGGCACGGCGAAGTACGGCATCGGCAACCGCATCTGGAAGGGACTTCGCGACTGCATGGCGCTGCGCTGGTTGCGCACGCGTGTGCTGATGCACTGCGTGAAGGAGGAGTTCTGATGTTGGCGAACGTGATCGAGGAGGTTGCCGGCACGCCTTGGTACTGGCTGGCGATCGGCTACGGCGGACAGATCGTCTTCGGCTCGCGGTTCTACGTGCAGTGGCTCGCCAGCGAGAAGCACAAGCGCAGCGTGATGCCGGTGATCTTCTGGTGGCTGAGTCTGGCCGGCGGCCTGATGTCGCTCGCCTACGCGGTCTACATCTGGGAGGGACCGTTCATCATGGCGAACCTCGGCGGGCCGCCGATCTACGCGCGCAACCTCTATCTGATCCACAAGACACGGCGGGCCCCGGTCGCCGCACCGCCGCCGCCCGCGGCGTGACGATGCGGGCGCCGTTGCGCGCCTGCACGGCCGGCCGCGCGGAGGCGCCTCTCGCGTCTTTTCCGGCGATCCTCGCGCCTGCGGTCGCGGCTGGCTAGGTTCTCGCGCGTGTGGTCCCGCGCGTTGATCCTGCTCGTCGTGACGCTGGTCGGCTGCTGGCCGACCTGGCGCCTGCCGGACTGGGACGGCACGGAGGGACGCCGTGTGCAGATCGCGACCGAGATGGCGAACAGCGGCGACTGGCTCGTACCGACGCTCGGTGGTCAGCCGACCTGGGCCAAGCCGCCGCTGCACTACTGGATCCTCGGGGCGCTCGTACGCTGCTTCGGCGAGAGCTTCGTGCTGCTGCGGCTGCCGTCGGTGCTCGCGGCGTGCGCCGCGGCGCTGCTGGCCGGGGAACTGCTGCGTCGCTACTTCGGCGCGCGCGCAGGGTGGGTCGCGGCGCTCGGGATCGCGTGTTCGCCGATGGTGCTGCTCGAGTGGCCGACCGCCGAGATCGACCCGATGTTCGCGAGCCTCACTGCGGCTTCGCTCTGGTGCCTCGCGACCGGTGTGGCCAGGGAACGGCGAGGTCTCGTCGTGGCGGCCGGCCTGCTCGGCGGACTGGCGGTGCTCGACAAGGGACCGCCCTACCTGTTGTTCGCGGCGGGCGCCTGGCTGGTCTGGTGGCGCCGGCGAGGCATGCAATTCTCGGTCGCCTACTTCGTGCCGCTGGCGCTCGTTCCGCTCGCGTACTTCGTGCCGCTGTGGGCGCTGCGCATCGCGCCGGGCGAGATGCTCGCGGTCGCGAACGAGGAGAGCGTCGGCCGCATCGTGATGTTCGAGTGGTCGCACGTCACGTCGATCCCGGGGTTCTGGCTGCGTGCGGCGCTCGTTCCAGCTCCGTTCGTGTTCTGGTGCTTCTGGGAATGGCGCGGCGCGCGCGACGCCCGCATGGATGCCGGCGACCTGATGCTGCGGATGTGCAGCGGCGCTACCGTCGTCGCGGTCGCGCTGCTGACGTTCTTTCCGGGGCGGCCGACGCGATACCTGCTGCCCAACGTGCTGCTGTTCGTGTTCGCCGTCACTCCGGCCGTGGCCCACTTCGCGGCGCACCGCGGTGAGCTGCCGCTCTTCGCGCGGCGGAGCCTGCTGGTCGTCGGCGTGCTCGGCGCGGTGGCGCTGGTGGTGCTGCCGTTCGTGCCGCGCATGGGCATCGGAGCGCTCGGGCTCGCGCTCGTGTTCGCGCTCGCGCCGCAGGTCGTGCGCACGCCGATGCACCTCGTGTCGTTCTGCCTCGTGGTTCCGCTGGTCGCCAGCTGGACCGTCGGTCTCGAACGCAGCCTCGGTTGGCGCGACGGCCCACGCTCGCGCGCAGAAGGTGGCCGGCTGCTGCGCGAGGAGCTCGTGGAGCGAAGCGCGATCGACGACCTCGGGACCCATGGCCATTTCGATTCGTCGCTGCTGCTGCAATCGGGTCTGCTGCCGCGCGGTGACGAATCGGAGCGCACACCGCCCTCGTCGCGCTGGCTCCTGCTCGAACCGCTCGGCGCCGGAAAGGGGCCGCCGAGCAACTATGTCGAGCGGCTGCGCCTCTGCCTGCCCTTCAAGTCCTTCTCGCTCAGGGAACGCGTGGCGCGGTGACGTCCGTCCTGCTGGTCCGGCTCTCGGCGATGGGCGACCTCGTCCAAGGACTCGGCGCCGTTGCCGCTCTGCACGAAGTGCGGCCTGACTGGCGGTTGACGCTCGTCACGCAGGCGACGTTCGCTCCGCTGGTCGCGGGATTCCCCGGGCTCGCGCGCGTCGTGACGTTCGCGCGGCGCGGGGGACTGCGCGGAGTGCTCGATCTGCGGCGCGAGCTTCGCATGGAGCGCTACGACGTCGCACTCGACTTGCAGGGCAACTGGAAGGCCGCGGCGGTGGCCTGGCTCAGCGGGGCCCGCGATCGCGTTGGTATCGCGGCGCCGCATTGCCAGGAGCCGATGAGCCGCATGCTGCTGGGCCGGACGCTGCCGCTGACGGGCCGACCGCATCCCGCGCGCACCGCGTGGGAGCTCGTGCGTTGCCTGGCGCCCGATGCGCCGTTCCTGGCGCCGCGCTTGTCGGCGACCGCGGCGGAGATCGAGCGCGAAGCAGCCGCGATCGCGGCGATCGGCGTCGATTGCCGGCGGCCGTTCGGCGTCGTCGTGATCGCGGATCCACGCGACCCGCGCGCGTTGCTTGCCGAAGTCGTGTTGCGCGAGACGCGCCGGTCGACCGTGCCGGTGCTGCACCTGATGGGACCTTCGGAGGCCGCGACTGCCGCGGCGGACGGTGTGCCGGCGCTGCGGCATGGTGCGGCGGAGCCGAGGCGATTGATCGCGCTCGGCGAGCTTGTCGCGCGCGCCGATGGTTGGGTGCTCGGCCCCGACCGCGGCGCGACGCACGTGCTCGCGGCAGCGGGGGCGAGCTGCCGCGCGATGTTCGGAGCCCAGGATCCTGGTCTCACCGCGCCGCCGGCCGCAACGGCGCTGGTGCATCCCGTTCCGCCGCCGTGCAGTCCGTGCCGCTCGAGTCGCTGCACCCATGTCGCGGGCCCGGTCTGCATGGACTTCGACTGCGCTACGGGCCGCGTCGTGGTTGCCGAGCTGCCGGCCTTCGGCGAACGAGAGCCGCGGCGCGGTTGAAACGCGGTCCCGCTTGTCTCGCGCCGACGTTCCTGCTTCGCTGAACCGATGCCGTCTGCGCCGCGTCAGCACGACGCTTCCAAGCTCGACACGTTCCCGAACCCGAATCCCGAACGGGACTACGAGATCGACTTCGACTGCCCGGAGTTCACGTGCGTCTGTCCGAAGACGGGCCAGCCCGACTTCGCCACGATCCGCATCCAGTACGTGCCCGATCGACTGTGCGTCGAGCTCAAGAGCTTGAAGCTGTACCTGTGGAGCTTCCGCGACGTGGGCGCCTTCCACGAGAAGGTGACGAACGACATCTGCAATGACCTCGTGGCCCTGCTGCGTCCGCGCCGCCTTCAGGTCGAGGGCGCGTTCCGTGTTCGCGGTGGGATCACGACCAAGGTGACCTGCAGGCACGGCGGTTGAGCCGCGAACGCCACGACGCGTCGTCGCGTCCCGCGTCGCAACGCGAGGCTACGACCTTCCGGTGCCGGAGGCCCGAGGCTACAACCTCGCCGTGAAGGCTCGCCTCGTGCGGCGGTTGCTGTGGCTAGCAGGCTTTGCCTGCCTGTGGCTGAACGTCGTCGACGATCCGCCGCTGAAGACCGATGCCTACGTGCAGAGCGTGACGCAGGGCGAGGCGATCGTGTGCAGGATCACCGCGCACCCGACGCAGTTGGTCTGCACGGTCCGCGACGCGTCCGGTGCCGTGATCGGAGTCGTCCATGGCCCTGCCGGTCGCCGGCGTCATGCGCTCCGTGTCACGGGATTGCAGGCGGCGACGGACTACTCGTACGAGCTCGCGGAGGTCGGAGGCGACGTGGAGCAAGGCCGTTTGCGCACGGCGCCGAGCGAAGACCGTGCTTCAGTGAAGTTCGCGTTCCTCGGCGATTCCGGCGGTCAACCGTGGTGGGTGTGGTTGCAGCGAACGCCGGTGCTGCACTGGCCGGCGCGCTGGCGGTGGTTCGACCCCAAGCAGGAAGTCAGCGAGATCGGCGCGGCGGTGGCCGTATTCGCGCCCGACTTCATGCTCCACCTGGGTGATCTCGTGTATCCGCGCGGGCTGCATGCCCATTACTCGAGCGGCTTCTTCCGTCCGTTTGCCGCCCTGATGCGGAATGCGCCCGTCTACGCGGTGCTCGGCAACCACGACGTCATGGACCTCGGTGGCCTCCAGATGATGAGCAACCTGGTCCTGCCCTCGGGAGAGCTCACTGGCGACAGCCGCTGTCATTCGTTCGCGTGGGGCGCCGTGCGGGTCATCGTCCTCGACCTCAATCCGGATCTCGATGGCAGGGTGCGGCAGCAGCATCCAGCGCGGGAGTTCCTGCTCGCGGAGCTCGGGAGCTGCAGCGAGCCGTGGATCGTCGTGGCGAGCCACTTCCCGATGTGGAGCGCATCGCGGCAGCGCAACTGGGGCGACCTGTTGGCCTCGATTGCGCCGGTCCTCGAGGAGCACGCGGTGAGCCTCTACCTGAGCGGCCACGACCACTGTTACCAGCGGTTCGCAGGCAGCGCTGGAGGGCTGGACACCGTGCCGATGATCGTCAGCGGAGGTGGGGGCAAGGACCTCTACGAAGTGCACCCGCATGCGAAGGCCGTGGTCCTGAAGTCCCAGTACCACTGGTGTTCCGTGGAGGTTCAGGGTGCGGCCTTGACGGTGCGCGCGAACGGCCTCGAGGGGGAGGTCTTCGACACGCTGCGACTGCGCCTTCCCGAGGGGGAGCGCGTGCAGCGGATCCAGCGTCTGAATCCAGGGCGGGCGGCTCGCATCGAACGGCTTCGCTGAACGCACGCAGCAGTTGCACCGTGGTTCCCCGGCGATGGTCGCAAGCTGCTGCGACGGACGCGGTTACGGACCTGTCGAAAATCGTCTACAGCTTGCTTGCCAGTACTCGCACTGCTCGCTACCTTCTCCCCCCCGCACTTGAGGCCGAGAGGTCCCGGTGTGCGATCTTTGACATTCTGGGTGGCCTCGAAAGAGAAAGTGTGTGAGCGAGGCTGTTGCCCGAGGTGCCGGTCCTGGCCGAGCGGTGATCCGCGAGAGCGGTTTGCCG
>DASVAL010000145.1:0-18275 GCA_036376355.1 Planctomycetota bacterium | reverse complement strand
GCCTGCCCCTCGACCGCGCCGTCGGCGCGGTTCTGCACGAACCCGACGATCCCGAACTGCTGCGCCGCCTTTTGCGTGCAGGCGCGGAACGCGACACCCTGCACACGACCGACGACGACGAAGCGGACCCGGCGCATCACGGAATCATGCGCGAGGCTGCCCGCGCCTCCTACTTGCCCTTCGCCGCGGCGAGCCTGGCCTTCAGCATCACCTCGCTGCCGCCTTTGACGATGCGGCCCTCGGGATCGATCAGGATGTTCGTCGGGTATCCCTGGATTCCGAAGCGCTTCACGGTGGCACCGCTGGCGTCGAGCAGGATCGGGAACGGCAGGCTCTTCCCCTGCCAGTGCTTCTCGATCACGGGTTTCAGCTTCTCGTCGAGTTCCGCGAAGCTCTTGGCGCTCGGATCGTGGAAGGCGAGCACCTCGAACTTGTCGCGATCGGCCTCGTGCGTCGCCCAGAACTCCATCAGTCGCGGCAAACTGCCGGACACGCAGGGTCCTCACCAGAAGCCCCAGAACTCGAGCAGCACCCATTTGCCCTTGTAGTCGGCGAGCTGCACGGACTTGTCCACGCCCCGGGCATCACTGACGTTCCACGCCGGCGGCGCCTTGCCATGGAGCTGCGAGAGCACGGTGGGCGCGAGGTCGATCGTGCCGAGATCGAGCTCCTTCGCATCGGCCGCCACCGACGTCGTGCCCTTCTGGGCAATGCAGTCGGCCGCGTGGTATGCGAGCCGGTAGTTGCCCGGCGGGAGCTGCAGCGAGAACTTGCCGCCGCAGTTGACGCCGACGAGGCCGATGATCGCCTTCTCGTGGGAGATCGACACGAAGCAGCCCTCGATCGGCGCACCGAGGTCCTTCGACGTGATCTCGCCGCGGACCGGCACCATCGGCACGAGTCGAAGCGTCACGTCGACATCGGACTTCTCGGCGTCGAGCGCTGTGGCGGCGCCCAAGGTGACGGTCCCGTCTGTGGCCATGAGCGGATGCGGGCGCCGCGGGATCGTGGCGACGCGGATCTTGAACCTGCCCTCCGCATCGGTGCGCGTGCCGGCCCTCGGTGCGAGCTTGCCGTTCACGACGGCCCAGTAGGTGTCGACGGGTGCATTGGCCACCGGCTTGCCGTCGGCGCCCACCACCGTCCCGTGGAACTCCTTCTCCTGTGCGCGTGCGGTCGCGAACACGGCGCAGGCAACGATCACGAGCGTTCTCATCATTCCTCCATCATGGGATTGTCGGAGCCGAGCTCACTTCCTCGCTTCTTCGAGCTTCTGCTGGAGCATCTTCTCGCCGCCACCTCGGACGAGCCTGCCCTCCGGATCGATCAGCACGGTCGTCGGGAAGGCATGCACGCCCCAGCGCTTCGTGGTCTCGCCCGACGCGTCGAGGATCACCGGGAAGGGCAGCGGCTTCTTCCACACCTTCTCCTGCACGTCCTTCGTCTTCGCGTCGAGCTCTTCGAACGTCTTGGCGGTGCCGTCGTGGAAGGCGAGGATCTCGAAGCGGTCGCGCTCAGCCTGGTGCTTCTCGTAGAAGGCCATGAGCCGCGGCAAACTGCCGCGGGTGCATGGCCCTCACCAGTGGCCCCAGAAGTCGAGCAGCACCCACTTGCCCTTCAGGTCCGAGAGCTTGAAGTCCTTGCCCACGCCGCGCGCGTCCGTGACGCCGAGTGGTGGTGGTTCCACGCCGTAGCTGCGCGCGATGACCGACGGCTCGATCGGGAGCACGCCGAGGTCCACTCTGTCCTTGGCCGCGGGTACCGTGAACGAGCGGTCGAACTGCACGGCATCGCGCGAGAAGGTCCGCAGCGCGTACTCGCCAGGTGGCAGCCGCAGGTGCAGCTTCTCGCCGGTCTGCTGCAGCTGGCCGACGAACGTGCGCGCAGGACGGGCCATCAGCGACACGAGCAGCGGCACGCTGGCGCCGCATGCGTTGAAGTCGAAGGTCGCGTCGACGGTAGCGAGCGGCGCGAGCACGAACTCCTGCGTGCCGTCGACCGAACTGTCGTCGACCACCACGATCGCGCCGCGTGTCCCGTCCTTGGCGAGCGCGAACCAGGCGGTCGGCTGCCCGCTCCACAGGACCTTCTGCGCGAAAGCGCCCTTGTCGTCGCTCGTCGCGAGCAGCGCGCCGCCCGGCGTCCACGCGTCGTTCGCGACGGTCCAGAACGCCGCAACCGGAACGCCGGCCACGGGCTGGCCATCGCCGTCGAGGGTGCGACCCTTGATCTCCTTCACGTCCGATTGCGGGAGCAGGATCGCGAACAGCACTGCTGCGGTGGTGATCACCGTGATTCCTCGAGGTGGAGCGGCTCCCAGGCTACCACGGAGGGCCAGCAGGGTGCGATGGCGACCTGTCAGCGTTGTCAGCGCGGGTCGATCACGCGCGAGACGAAGGCCTCGTCCTGCACGACGAGCAGCAGGAGATCACGCAGCGTCACGCGACCTCGCGCGACCAGCTGCTCGACGCGCAGGTCGAGCCGCAGCCTGTCGACGGGCCGCGGATCGCGGCCGAGTGCGTAGACGAACAGCTTGCGCGCGACACAGTGCACGAATGCCGGGTCCGCCCTGAGCACACGCTTCAGGTCCCTGAGCCCTTCGAGGCGCAACCCGCCCGGCAGCTCGCCGCTGCAGTCGACGGGGCCGCCCGCGTCGCGCTCGCGGTAGCGGCCGATCGCGTCGTAGCGTTCGAGCAAGAGGCCGAAGGCATCCATGCGCACGTGGCAGACGGCGCACGCGGCGCGCTCGCGATGCTGCGCGAGCTGCTGGCGGAACGTGCGCGTGCTGTCGATCGCGGCCTCGTTCGCGAGCGTGTCGTTGCCGGGCGGCGGCGGCGGCGGTCCCTGGCCGAGCAGGTTCTCGAGGATCCACTTGCCGCGCTTCACCGGCGACGTGCGCGTCGGGTTCGACGTCACGGCATGCACACTCGCGTGGCCGAGCACACCGCCGCGTTCGCGCACCGCCTCGGGCAGCAGCACGCGCACGAACCCCTGCGCCGCCTCGGGCCGCTCGAGTCCGTAGTACTCGGCGAGCCGCGCGTCGACGTGCGTGAAGTCGCAATCGAGCAAGTCGCGCACGTCGCGCTCCTCGTTGAGGATCGCGAAGAACAGCAGCTCGGTCTCGCGCCGCAGCGACTGGCGCAGACCGTCGTCGAAGCCCGGGAAGCGTGCCGGGTCCGGCGTGCGGTCGGGCAGGCTCCTGAGCTCGAGCCACTGGGCCGCGAAGTCCAAAGCCAGTGATTCGGCGCGCGGGTCGGCGAGCAGGCGCTGCACCTGGGCCTGCAACACAGCGGGCTCGGCGAGCCGGCCCGTGCGGCCCAGCTCGAGCAGCTGGTGGTCCGGCGTGCTGGCCCACAGGAAGTACGCGAGGCGCACGGCCAACGCGGCCCCGGACAGCGGCACGACGTCGCCGGGCCGGCCTTCGACGCCGTCCGGTTCGAGCCGGAACAGGAAGTTCGGCGAAGCGAGCGCCGCCTGCAGCACGAGGCGCAGCGCCTGGTGCATCGGCTGCCCCGAGCGCAGCGCGCCCTCGCCGAGTGAGAACGAGCGCTCGATCTCTTCGTCGCTCGCGGGCCGCCGCCACGCGGCCTCGAGCAGCGTCGCGACGAAGTTGCGCAGCTTCGCCTCGTCGGTGCCGCCAGCGGCCAGCGCAGCGTGCAGCCACCGCCGTGCCGGGTGCTCGGGCTGGACGTCGCACGGGCCGACGATCTCGAGCCAGTCGATGTGCAGGTTGCGGTCGCGCCGCGCGCGATCGGCGTGCTGCGGATCGTAGAAGTCGTTCGTGAACGCGAGGCCGAAGCGGCGCTCGCCGCCGGGCAGCGGCGCCTCGATCTCGAAGACCGAGTGCCGGCGCTTGCCGACGGCGAACGTCTCGAGGTCGCGGCCGTCGACGCGTACGACCATCTTCGCGGGCTCGTCGCCGGCCTGATCGGCGCCGGCCATGATGCGCAGCCGGTAGACGCCGTCGCGCGGCAGGCGCACGGCCTGCCCGATCGCGGCGTTCTTGAACAGGTTCGCGGCGTCGCCGCCGAAGCCGGCTTCAGGCCCTGCGACGAGCGACATCGTCTCGGCTTCGATGCGCCGCACGGTCGGCGACGCCGGGTCCTCGCCGTCGAAGACGACGAGCGCGACCTCGCGCGCAGCGGCCAGGTACTTCTCGAGGTGCAGCGTCGAGAACGTCAGCGCGTCGCCGATCGTGTCGAAGCCGTAGCCGAGGTCGTCGGCCGGGAACGCCGCGGTCGAGGTGCTCGCGCCGAACAGGTCGCGCACCGTGTTCTCCCACTGCGTGCGGCTGAGCCGCCGCACGGTCACGCGCCCCGGATCCGGTCGCAGCTGCGGCACTTCGCGAGCGAGACGCGCGTCGATCGCCGCGACGAACGCGGCGCGCTCGGCGGCCGCTGGCTGGTCCGCGTCGGGCGGCGGCATCTCGCCGGCGCGCACACGCTGCCGCAGGCGGCTCCAGCGCCACAGCTCCTGCACGGCATCGGGCTCGGGCCGCGTCAGGTCGAGCTTGCCCTTCGTCGTGTCGCCGCCGTGACACTCGACGCAGTGTGCGGCGACGAACGCATCGGCCTCGCGCGCCGCAGGAGTCTGCGCGTGCAATCGCAGTGCCTGCAGCGGCAGTACCGCGAGCGACAACAGCATGCACGACGAGAGGGAGAGTCGCATGGCGGCGCGGGCCGGGGATCGTAGCCGCTGATGACTCGGGCATGACACATGCCAGCGAAAGGAACCTAGCGTCTGTCGCGTTCGAGGAGCCGACTCACGTCGGCCAAGCCACCATGAGACTCCAAGCCACGTCGTGCCTCTGCCTCGCAGCGGCTTCTCTTTCCGCCCAGAACTACCTCGAGCTGCCCGCGACCGCGGCTCCTACGCTCGAGATGTCGAACTTCACCCAGCTGCCGTTGATGCAGCCCAACTCGCGCGTGCAGATGTTCTACGACGCCACGGAGGTCGGCTCCTCCGCGTTCGTCGCCGACCAGCTCGATCTGCGCTACGACGGCCCGATCCCGATGGTCGGTGCGCCCGGTCCGTTCACGATCACGCACCTGCAGATCAAGATCGGCGCGACCAGCGTGCCGATGCCCGGTGCGATCTTCGCCGCGAACCTGACGCAGCCACTGACGACGGTCTTCGACGGCCCGTGGACCTACATGCCCGACCCCGGCTCCGGTGCACCACACGCGTGGGGCGCCCCCGCGGGCAGCCTGACGTTCGCGTTCACGGCCCCGACGCCGGTCGCGATTCCCCCCGGCGGCTGGCTCGTCGTCGACGTGACGATGGAAGGCAACAACATCGCGACGTTCGGCTTCGCGCACGCGATGCTCGACGGCGCCACGGCGACGGGCGGCATCGGCAACGGCTCGGCGACGAGCTACGGCCAGGGCTGCAGCGCAGGCCCCGGCATGCCCGCGGCGACGGTCACGGCGAGCGGCGTCTTCGCGCCGGGCGGAGCGCACTTCCTGAACGGCCAGAACCTCGGCGCCAACGCGCCCGTGATCGCGATCTACGGCCTCAGCAGCGGTCCGCCGCTGCCGCTCACGCTGCCCGGCACGAGCTGCACGCTGCTCGCGAGCCTCGACGTCACGACGCTGCTGTTCGCGGACGCGACCGGCGCCGTGAACGGCAACCCGGCCACTGCGCTCGCGCTGCCGGCCGATCCGGCCATCTCGGGCTACACGATCTTCGAGCAGCTCGGTTCGCTCGTGATCGCCGCGAACCCGTGGGGCATCGTGCTCGGCAACGGCGTCGCCGTGAACCTCGGCACGTTCGTGAACCCGGGCCGCGGCACCTACCAGGTCGCGCACGACACCGACGCGAATGCCCTGTTCGGCAACACGCTGAAGCCGTTCGGCTACGCGATGCGCGTCCGGACCCTCTGATCACGGGTGCCCGCCGATGGCGGGCGGCATGCGGGGAGCGCGGATCGGCGCCGCTCCCGCGTATGCTTGGCGGCACTCCGAGTACCTTCGTGCCGCGTTCGCCAAGCTCGATCCTGTTCGCCCTCATCCTGCTGCTCACGTTCTCGCTCGTCGTCTGGTGGACCTCGTTCCAGGTGTCGGCGAGCAGAGAACTGGAAGCCGCGAGCGAGCGCCTCGTCGCCGGTGACATCCACGGTGCTTCGGTGGCGCTCGGGGCGGTCGATGCCCCGGATCTGCTCGCGTTGGCGCACAGGCGCGTCGCGATGTTCGCGAGCGAAGGGATCTTCTTCGCGGTCGTGCTGCTCGGGCTCGGCATGCTCTACGTCGCGTCGGTGCGCCGTGAAGCCACGCTGCGGGCCACGCAGGACCGCTTCCTGGCGGGGGCCACGCACGAACTGAAGACGCCGCTCGCGACGATCGTGCTGCTGCTCGAGTCGCTGCAGCGCGACCGGCTGCCGGCCGACAAGCGCGAGCGCTACCTGGCGACGGGCCTGCTCGAGGCGGAACGGCTCGAGCACGGCCTCAACAACCTGCTGACGGCCGCCGGCCTGCAGACCGTCAAGAGCGCGCGGCCGCAGCCCGGCGATCTCGCGGCAGACGTGCGCGCTGCGGTCGATGCGATGCGCCCGCGGGCGCTGGCCGCGAACATCACGCTCGACGCGCAGATTCCAGGGCAGCTGCAGACCGTTCGCGACGGTCCAGCACTGCAGCTCGTGCTGCGCAACCTGCTCGACAACGCGGTCAAGTACTCGCCGGCCGGCGGCGCGGTGCAGGTCACGCTGAGCGAGCAGGGACAGGAGGCCCGCATCGTCGTGCGCGACCACGGCCGCGGCATGAGCGCCGACGAGCTCGACAAGGCCTTCCTTCCGTTCTGGCGCGGTGACGACCACGCAACGGGCGGCACGGGCCTCGGCCTGCACCTCGTGCGCGAGCTCGTGCTCGCACACGGCGGCTCCGTGACCGCGAGCAGCGGCGGACGCGGCGCCGGCAGTGAGTTCCTCGTGCGGCTGCCGCTGCGGAGCCACGCATGAGCCGCTGGATCCTCGTCGCCGAAGACGAACGCGCGCTCGGCGAGATGCTGTGCGACAACCTGACGCTCGAGTCCTACCACGCCGAGCACGTGCTGACCGGTCCGCGCGCGCTCGACCGGCTCGCGCGCGGCGGCATCGACCTCCTGATCCTCGACGTCATGCTGCCGGGCTGTGACGGCTTCGAAGTGCTGCGGCAGATGCGTGCGCGCGGCGACCAGACGCCGGTGCTCGTGCTCAGTGCACGCAGCGCGGACCAGGACCGCATCCGGGGCCTCGAGCTGCAGGCCGACGACTACCTGACGAAGCCGTTCAACCTGCGCGAGCTTCTGCTGCGCGTCGACGCGCTGCTGCGCCGCCAGAGGGCACCGTCCGCCGGCACCGACGTGCTGACCTTCGGCCCGAACCGGGTGGACTTCCGCACCATGCAGGCCGTCTGCCGGAACGGCGAGGTCGTGGCTCTGACCGCTACCGAGACGAAGCTGCTGAAGCTGCTGGCCGGCCACGCGAACACCGTCGTCACGCGCAAGGTCGTGGTCGAGCACCTGTTCGGCAGCACGGCGCCTCGGACCGTGCGCACACTCGACAACATCGTGCTGCGGCTGCGCAAGCTGTTCGAGGAGGACTCTGCCTCGCCGAGGCACGTGCACACCGTGCGGGGCGTCGGCTTCCGGTTCGAGCCGTGACACCGCATGTTGCCGCCCGGCCGTTCTTTCCGGACGGCGCGTGACGTAGTCTGCCCGCTCTCGGCCACACTGCCGCCACTCTCATGAGCCCATTCACGACACTCCGTCTGCTTTCGCTGTTCTGCCTCACCACACCGCTCGTCTGTCAGGGCGAGAGCCACGACCTCAAGATCGCCGCCAAGAAGGGCACCACGGTCTGGCTGCTGCTCGAGGAGAAGCAGGAGCAGACCATCGACATGGGCGGCCAGCAGATGGAGATGGGCGGCACGACCACGCGCACGCTGCAGCTCGAGGTCAGGGACGTCGATGACAAGGGCAACTTCGTGGTCGCGGTCAAGATCGCGCGCATCCACGGATCGATGACGGTGCCGATGATGGGCGATGTCGAGTTCGACTCGGCCAAGAAGACCGAGGGCGAGCAGGAGGACGACATGGGCGGCATGGGCGGCTTCAGCCCCGGCGCGATGACCAAGGCGATGACCGCGCTGGCCGGCAAGTCGTACACGGCGAAGCTCGATGCGCTCGGCAAGGTCGGTTCGCTCGAGGGTGTGGACGAGCTGGTCAAGGCCGCGAACGAAGGCCCCGGCGGCATGGGCGCCGCGATGGGTGCCGCGACGGAAGGTCAGCTCAAGCAGTACGTCGAGAGCGCGTTCGGCATGCTGCCCGACAAGCCGGTGACGCAGGGTGCGACCTGGGACCGCGTCGAGGCCGAGAAGTCCTCGCGTGGCCCGATGCAGACCAAGCTGCAGCTGACGCTCGCGAAGATCGACGCCGACAGCTTCGAGCTCACCGCGACCGGCACGGTCGAGACACCGGCACCGAAGGCCGACGACAAGCCGGCCGAAGAGGGTGATGACCCGGTGCGCGAGATGATGAAGGGTGTGAAAGTCAAGAACGGCAAGGTCGCGGGCTCGCAGCGTGTGTCGCGCCAGGACGGCTTCGTCATCGAGTCCAGCAACGTCACGTCGATGGACGTCGACATGCCCGGCCCGATGGGCGGCGACATGTCGATGAGCATGAAGATGACGACGACGGCCAAGCGCACGACCGCCGAAGCGGCCATGCCGAAGCCGGCGCCGAAGGCCGCCGAAGCCGAGAAGAAGGACGAGAAGAAGGAAGCCGGCAAGTGATGCGCTGATTCCCCGCCCGCTTCAGCGCCAGCGGTAGAGGAAGCGGCGCTCGCCCGCGCTGATATTCGCGATGCCGGGGAAGAACCCGACGAGCTCGAGGCGGCCGAAGCTGGCGACGCTCGCGGCCGGCAGCTCGTCGCGCACGGCGACGACGAAGCCTCCCGGCACAGGCGGCGCCTGCTGCAGATGCGCCGCCAGGCCATCGCGCGAGAGCACGGCGGTCACGCGGTTCGCGGGCTGGCGCAGGTAGTAGAAGCCGCCGAGCGAAGTCGCGTCGCCGCCGACGACGAGCACTTCGCCCGTGAAGCCTGCTTCGCCGCGCAACGCGAGCGCGAGGTTCACGGCTCCCGCGTTCGGGAACCAGAAGGACACCACCAGGAACAGCAGCGTGTGCACGGCGATCAGCAGCCGCCGGTGCCAGGCGGCCGCCGGTCGCTCCGGAGCGCCCGGCGCTGCACCGAGGCCCACGAGCATCACGGCGAACAGCAGGACCAGCGCCGCGAGCTCGAAGCGCAGCGCCTTGCGCCCGATGCAGCTGTGAGCCGCGAGATGCAGCAGCGCGGCCGCGACCGCCGCGGGAAGCACGCGAGCACCGGCGCGGAACCGCTGCCACGCCACCCCGAGCAACGGCGGCACGAAGACCAGCACCGGCACGACGCCGGCCGCGAAGTAGTACCACCACGGCCGCTGCGTCCACTTCTCGGCGCTGCCGAGCCCGAGGTTGCTGAACACGTAGTTCCACGTGCTGCCGAGGAAACAGCCGGTCGTGCCGAGGTCGACGAAGCCCTGCACGAGGATGCCGGGCAGGCACCCGGCGCTGAACAGCGCCGCCGCGCGTTGCCGCCGCTGCCAGAGCAGCACGGCCAGCACCGCGGGGCCGAACAGCGCGTCCTGCGCGCGCAGGCAGAACGCGAATCCGAGGCACAGGCCACCGAGTGCGGGGAACCCTCGCGGCCCGTGCACGGCGAGCACGGCCGCCACCGCGAGCGCTCCTCCGAGCGTCGGCCCCGATGGTTGCACGTCGACGACGAGCATGCCCGAAGCCGCGAACAGCAGCAGCGGCAGCCGCGGCGCTGCGACCGGATGCCAGCGCACGACGACGAGCCAGAACAACCACACGGGCAGCAGCGAGAAGACCGCGTGGACCGCGCGCACGGCCTGCATCAGCGGGATCGGATCCTCCCAGCCGAGCGCCAGCAGCAGCCGGAAGATGCCCGCGAGCACGCCCGGGTAGACCCAGCTGCGCAGGCCGTCGATGTATTCCCACGTGACGTGCCAGGCCTCCCCGGTCGCGAGATGCCAGGCTGGATCGACGTACTGGAACTGCTGGTCGGCAAAGAAGAAGCCGTGGGCGAACAGCACGGCCGGCAAGCGCAGCAGCAGCGCGATGCCGAGGAACACCGGCAGCGACCATGCGGGCCCGGCGATCGCGGCCTCGAGCATGGTTCTCCGCGGCGCGAGGCTCATGGCGGCGCGATCGTCGCGCGCGCGGTGCCGCGAGGGAACAGCGCCAGCGCCAAACGAACGGAGCGGCTGCTACTCAGGCTCGCGGACGAAACAGGCGGTCGACGAACTGACTCGCCTTGTGCTTCTCTGCCACCTTCCTCGTCAGCCGCATGGCCTCCGCGACGGGAATCAGGACGGCTCCTTCGGGGACCGGCAGCCAGACGGCCTGTTCCTCGCTCTTCACGATCAGCCGATCGAACTCGACCGTCGTTTCCGCTGCGGCGAGTTGGGCCAGCAGGCGCATGTCGACGAGCGCCGAGCCTGGCGCGGCAAACTGCTTTTCCCGCCCGAGCAGGTCATCCGTACTGACCTCGAAGAGGTCGGCCAGGGCGACCAGATCCTCGCCGGTAGGGAAGCGGCTTCCGCTCTCCCAGCGTGAAACGGCCGATTCGTGGCAGCCAAGTCGCTTGGCGACGTGGTCCTGGGTGTAGCCCCTCCGCGCTCGCAGCTCCCTCAGGCGGGCAGCAAGGTGGATGGCAAGGGGGCGTGCAGCTTGTTCTTCAGGTAGTTCTGACACGGATCCGACACGGAGCGGTGAGTGGCCTTTTGCCTCTACGTCGCAATTCTGGCAAGTGGCGAGGGTGAACGGAAGTAACCCTAAGGTGGAAGCCCGCTTCCGGACATTCGAGCACGACAGTACACTTTTCGTCACTTGTAGTGACCGGATGGAATCTTGCCAGATGGTCATTATTTTGGGCGGCCTGTCATCCACTACCTGGGACCTCTACCTCGACCGCCATGATCCATGATCCACACAGCCTGCTTCCGATCGCCTACCGTGCTGCGAATCGGGTGATCCGCAACCGCCTTCTAGCCGAGGAAGCCGGGGAGAGGGCCCTGCATCTGCTGACTCTCGCAATGCTCCAGGGCTGTCCACCGAATCACCCCGTGGCATGGCTGCGCGTGGTCGCGAGGCGCTCGGCGTGCGCCCTCCTGCGCACGGAATGGGCCCGCACGCGCCGCATCGATGCCAACCAGCTGCCCGATCCGCAGCCTCCGTACGCGGCGCCTGGCCCGACCGGCAGCGCCCTCGTGCGCGAACGGCTGCACGGCATGCTCTCGCCGCGCCAGCAGGACGCGCTCGATGCCGCGATCCACTGCAACAGCACGCGGGCGGCTGCCCGCAGCTGCGGCATGCAACCGCGCGATTTCCGCCGCTCGCTGTTCGCGATCTCGCGCAAGGCCCGGCAGGCCGTGCGACTCAGTGCCGAAGACGAGGCGTTCGCGGGCGACCCGGCGTCGCGGTCCTGGCTCGATGCGTGACCTCGCGTTCGCGCTGGCAACTGCGGGAGCTGCGCGAGAATGTTCCATCCCGACCCGACCGGAACGCACGCCATGCCCATCCTCGCTCCGCTGCCTTGTCTCGCCTGCCTCGCCCTCGGCCTCACGCTCTCCGCGACCTGGACGGCCGATCAGGATCCCGAACGCAAGCCGCAAGACCCGAAGCCCGGCTACACCGACACCGAGCGGCTGCCGAACGGCTGGCGCGTGCACGACGCCGAGCGCCCGCACCCGGCCATCGTCGATCCAGGGTCCGCACCCGCTGCGCCCGGCGCCGTGCCGGCCGATGCGGTCCGCCTGTTCGATGGCAGCAACCTCGATGCGTTCCGCGGCCGCGGCGGTGCCGCGAAGTGGACGATCGCCGACGGCGCGATGCAGGTGAACAACACCGGCGACATCGAGACGAAGGACGAGTTCGGCGACTGCCAGCTGCACGTCGAGTGGGCCACGCCGTCGCCCGCCAAGGGCAACTCGCAGGGACGCGGCAACAGCGGCGTGTTCTTCTTCGGCCGCTACGAAGTCCAGATCCTCGACTCGTTCGACAACGTGACCTACGCCGACGGCCAGGCCGCTGCGCTCTACGGCCAGACGCCGCCGCTCGTGAATGCGTGCCGCAAGCCCGGTGAGTGGCAGACCTACGACATCGTGTTCAAGGCGCCGCGCTTCGACGCCGACGGCAAGCTGCTGTCGCCCGCGAAGGTGACCGTGATCCACAACGGCGTGCTCGTCCAGCTCGACCAGGAGTTCTTCGGCCAGACCGCGCACAAGTCGGTGCCGAAGTACGTCGCGCACGCGGCGCAGGGTGCGATCCGGTTGCAGGACCACGGCAATCCGATGCGCTTCCGCAACATGTGGATCCGCCGCCTCGAGCTCGAGCGGCCGGCCGCCCCGAAGTGACTGCGTGACCGCGTTCGCCGCGGCTCACCACCTCGGGACTACCGCGACCCGCTGTACTTGCCGAGCACCGAGTGGTCGTGGAACTGGCCGATCTCGTCCTGGTCGGTCAGGCGCGTCGTGGTAGCGCCATCCCAGACGAACAGGTCCGCGTTCGTGTTGCCGGTCACGACGCGCGTGAACAGGATCGTGCCGTCCGCCGTGAGGGTCGCGTAGGCGTCGTTGCCGGCCGCGTCGCTGACGACCACGGAGCTGCTCACCGAGGCATCCCACATCGACAGGTCGGTCTGGCCGCCGGCCAGCACGGCGTAGACGAAGTCGCCCGCGTCGAGGCCTGCGCCTGCGAACGACAACCCGGCACCGGTGATCGGTGCGCCCCAGGTGCCGGCCGAGACGTCGAAGACGTCGAGCTCGGCGCCGTCGTCGCGCTGCGCCACGACGTCGCCGTTGCCGAGCACGCCGATCGAAGCCGCGAGCGGCCCGCCCGAGGTCCACACCTGCGTCGACGGTGCGCCGACGAGCGACACCGCGAGCATGCTGGACAAAGCACCGCTGCCGCGCACGATCGCCCACGAGGTCGTGCCGTCGCCGGTCACGCCGAGCACCGCGCTGACGTCGGCGCCGTTGCGCACGGTGGCCGCCGTGGCATCGTCGAGATCGTAGAAGAAGGCATCCTCTTCGGTGGCGCTCACGACGCGGCGGTAGACGACCTCGTTGCCGGCGCCGATCGCGGCAAACATGTCGACGCCGCCCGACGCGATCGTCGTCGTCTGGCCGTTGTCCGGGTTCCAGAAGTGGAGGTCGACCGTCGCGCCGTCCGTGGCAGTGAACACGACCTGGCTCGCCGAGCCGGACGCCCTGAAGGTCTTGTCGCGCGTGTCGAGCAACACCTGATCGCTGCCGATCTCGACGAGACCCGAGCTGACCTTGAAGTAGAAGAGGTCGTCCTCGCCGCCGGCGCCGACGCGCGTGAACACGACGGCTCCGTTCGGCAGCACCGCCTGGATCTGCTCGTCCGTCGCCGCCGTGCCGACCGTGAACGACGCGTCATCGCCCGGGTCGTAGCCGAGCACGTCGGCCTGGCCCTCGAACGCGGCTTCGTAGAACACGATGTCGTCGACGCTGACGAGCACGGTCAGCGTGGCGAGCGCTCCCTGCGCGATCTCGCGCGAGAGGCCGGACACGGGATTGTAGAAGAACAGCGTCATGTCGTTCGCCGACCCCGTCGTGTAGACGAGGCGGTTGTCGCTCGTCTTCGCGCGGTAGGTCACGTCGCCCGTCGCGGTACCCGCGACGCGCGTGCTGATGCGCGTCATCGGATCGAAGACCCAGAGCTGCAGCCCGGTCGGGCCCGCGAGCTGGTAGACGAGGCGGCCGTCGGTGAGGCCCGTGGCGAGGCTCGGTGGCACCGAGGCTCCCGTGACGCGCACGAACGCGTTGGTCGCCGAATCGAGCAGCAAGAGGCCGCTCGAGTCCTCGCGGACCACGGCGAGGTTCGCGCTCGTGACGCGGACGACGAACGCTCCGTCGGAGACCTTCTCACCGTCGCTCACGGAGTATCCGACCGTGTGCTCCCCCATCGTCGGGAACGAGGCCGAGAACGTGCTGTCCGCGAACGAGCCGACGCCCGAAGTGACGGCATACGTCAGCGCGCTGCTTTCGCGGTCCGTGACGTAGTTGGCGAGATCCAGCGAGAAGACGCTGCCGCCCGCCGTGTACTGCAGGGGCACTGCGCTGATGCGCGGGGATGCGTTGCTGACGGCGCTGCCGCCGCCACACGCAGTGGCCAGGAGGCTCACGAAAGCGAGCAGACTCGTGGCGCGGACGTGGGGATTGAACATGGACTGACGACTCTCCGAGGAAGCGAAGCTTGTTGCAGGAATTCTACTCCGAAGGAATCCAGTACGGCGGCAAGCAACGAGGAGCGCGCGAACGATGGTGCGTTGTCACCGCGGCCCTGCCCATCGGGTGAATCACGGAAGGCCGGTGCACACGACGAAGCGGCAGGAATGTTCCCGGCCGGTGCAGCGTCCGAGTCGCGATGCGTCCTCCTCCGCGCCGCACCGCGTTCGCAGTCGCCGCCGCCGCGGCCTGCTTCGCCGGTGCAGCGCTGCTCGGCGCACGTCGCGTCGACGCCGTGCTCGCAGCGATTCCCGCGTTGCTGCCGATCGCCTGGTGGAACCTGTCGCCGCTCGCCCAGAGGCACCTGCTCGTGCGGCAGCTGCCCGTGCTGGTTCTCGCGGCGTCCGGCGGCGGCATCGTGCTCGCCGCGAACCAGGCCGCACTGCTCGGCGCGCCGGTGCCGTGGCTCGGCGGCCTGCGGTTCGGTGGTTACCTGCTGCTGTGGTGCCTCGCGCTGCGGCTGCTGCACATGGGCCTGCAGGCCGCTGCACGGCGCGTGCTGCACCGCGTTGCCGCGCCGATCGCGGCGGGGCTGCTGGTCCTGGCACTCGGCTTCCCGAACCTCTACGTCGCGCTGCAGACGCACCGCATCGCGGTCGCGCAGGCTCCGCTGCTGCCGCTCGCCGTGGCGAGGCTCGCCGAGACGTTCGTGTGCACGGCCGGCGACGGCACGAGGCTCGCCGGCACGCTGCTGCCGCAGCCCGGCGCTTCGCGCGAGACACCGCTCGTCGTCGTCTGCCACGGCCTCGGCGCGAACCGCGCGGCGTTCTTCGGCTACGCGCTGGCCGCGCACCGCCTCGGTGCACACGCGGTCGCGTTCGACTTCCGCGCGCACGGCGCGAGCAGCGGCATGGTCTGCACGCTCGGCCGCGACGAAGTTCACGACGTCGCCGCGGTCGTCGCCTGGCTGCGCGCACAGGCGCGCTTCCGCGATGCGCCGCTCGTGCTCGCCGGCGTCTCGATGGGTGCTGCAACGGCGCTGCGCGCGGCCTCGTCGGTCGGTGCCACCGCCGTGTTCGCGGAGAGCTCGTACGCGGACCTCGCAGCGATGATCGACGCGCAGACGGCCGTCGCGGGCCCGCTGGCCGCGGTGGCGTCGCGCGCGATCGGCATCGCAGCTGCGTGGCAGCTCGGCGTCGAGGTCGCCGCGGTCTCGCCGCGCGCGACGCTCGCGGCGCTGCCGCCCGGCGTCGCGGTCGTGCTGGTGCACGCCGGCGACGATGCGATCATCCCGCCGCGCGAGGGGGAACGGCTCGCCGCCGCGCGCCCGGGCCTGGCGCTGCACGTCGTCGCCGGCGCCCCGCACGGTGGCTGCCTGTCGACCGACGCCGCTCTCGTCGAGTCGCATCTCGCGAACGTGCTCGCGGCCGCCGCGCGCCCGCGCGGCGGGTGACGTGGCGATCGGCAAACCGCTCGCTCGAGCGAAGCACGAGCCTCGGCGAATCCCCTTTGGACCGCATGCTGAACCCTGCACGCCGCATGGAATAGCGACACTACGGTGGTGAGACACTTGGCGACCGGTGAATGGTCCCTATCATGCGCGGCCTATGCCCGAGACCCCTTCCGTTGCGTGGCGAATCGCTGTCGTTGGTTCGGGCCCTTCGGCCTTCTACACAGCGGAAGCTCTCTTCAAGTCCGGTGTTCCGAACGTGCACGTCGATCTCTTCGATCGCCTGCCGGTGCCGTTCGGCCTCGTGCGCGGCGGCGTCGCGCCCGACCACCAGAACATCAAGGGCGTGATCAAGGTCTACGACAAGATCGCCGCACAGCCCGGGTTCCGCTTCTTCGGCAACGTGAAGATCGGCCGCGACCTGCAGGTGGCCGACCTTGCTTCGCACTACCACCAGATCGTCTACGCCTTCGGCTGCGAGAGCGACACGAAGCTCGGCGTACCCGGTGAGGACCTCGCGGGTGTGCACTCGGCGACCGAGTTCGTCGGCTGGTACAACGCGCACCCCGATCACCGCCATCGGACCTTCGACCTCGCGCACGCGCGCCGCGTAGCGCTGGTCGGCAACGGCAACGTCGCGATGGACGTCGCGCGCATCCTGCTCGCGCCGCCCGATTCGCTCGCGAACACGGACATCGCCGAGCACGCCATGGCCGTGCTCAAGAAGAGCCAGGTCCGCGAGGTCGTCCTGCTCGGCCGCCGCGGCCCCGCGCAGGCCGCTTTCTCGCCGAAGGAGATCGAGGAGATCGCCGAGCTGTCCGACGTGGACGTCGTCGTCACGGCGGACGACGCGAAGCTCGATCCGATGAGCGAGGCCTGGCTCGCGAAGGACGGCGCGCGCAGCCAGCAGCGCAACGTCAAGTTCCTGCAGGAGCGCGCCGCGCACGGCGAGGGCACGCGAGCCAAGAAGCTGCGCTGCCGGTTCCTGGTCGGCCCGACCGAGTTGCAAGGCACGGGCGGCAAGCTGCGTTCGGTGCGCGTGCAGCACATGACGCTCGTCGCCGATACCGACGGCACGCCGCGGCCGAAGCCGCGCGAATCGTTCGAGGACCTGCAGGTCGACCTGCTGTTCAAGGCGATCGGCTATCGCGGCGTGCCATGCCCCGGCGTGCCGTTCGACGACAAGAAGGGCATCGTGCCGAACGTCGAAGGCCGCGTGACCGAGAAGGTCGGCGGCCCCGTGCGCACGGGCCACTACGTGGCGGGCTGGTGCAAGCGCGGCCCGACGGGCCTCATCGGCACGAACAGCCTCGACGCGAAGGCGACCGTCGACAAGATGAAGGCCGACCACGAAGCAGGCGCGATGCTGGCGCCTTCGCATACCGACATCCGGACGCTCATGCACTCGCGCTCGATCGACACCGTCACGTGGGCCGACTGGCAGCGCCTCGACGCGTGGGAGCAGACGAAGGGGCAGCAGGCCGGCAAGCTGCGCCAGAAGATCGCGAGCGTCGAGGAGATGATGCGCGTCGTCCACGAACTGCGCGCCGGCGCGCGCTGCCACTGACAGCTCTTCGATCCGACGCCGCTGCGCGGCGATCGCCGGTGCCGATGTCCGCTTCGCACGACCTGTTCGCGGCCTGCCAGCCCGGGCTCGAGCCGCTGCTCGCGCGCGAGCTCGAAGCGCTCGGCGCGAAGCCGCGGCCGCTCGCGGGCGGCGTCGCGTTCCGCGGCGACGTGCGGCTGCTGATGCGGGCCTGTCTGTGGCTCGGCACGGCGAGCCACGTGATGCTGCGGCTGCGCGAGTTCCCGTGCCGCGCGCTCGGCGAGCTGCAGCGCAAGGCCGCGCTGCTGCCCTGGGCCGACTGGCTGCGGCCGGCCGTGCCCGTCGAGGTCCGCGCCTCGACGCGCGGTTCGCGCATCTACCACACGGGCGCCATCGTCGAACGCATCGAGAACGCGATCGCCGCGGCGTTCGGCGCACCGCTACGCGCGCCGTCCGGCGAGCACGACGTCGTGGCCCGCGTGCACGTGCGGTTCGCGCGCGACGTCTGCACGCTGTCGCTCGACGCGACGTGCACGCCGCTGCACCGGCGCGGTTACCGGCTCGAGACCGCGAAGGCGCCGCTGCGGGAGGACCTCGCGCACGCGCTCGTGCTGGCCAGCGGCTTCTCGCCGGCGCACGCGCTGCTCGACCCGTTCGCCGGCTCGGGCACGATCGCGATCGAGGCAGCCGGCCTCGCGCTCTGCCTGCCGCCGGGCCGCCAGCGTCCCCCGGCGCTGCACCATCTCGCACTGTTCGATGCCGGCACGTGGCGCGAGGTCACGCAGGCCGGAGCCCCGCGGCAGGCAGCTGCACCGCAGACCTTGGCGCCGATCGCCGCGAGCGACCGCGATGCCGGCGCCGTCGAGGCCGCTCGCAGCAACGCCGAACGCGCCGGCGTCGCCGGGCGCATCGTGTTCGGAAACCACGCCGTCACCGCGCATCCGTGGCTCGCCGGACCCGGCGCGGCGCCACCGCGGGGCGTGCTCGTGAC
>DASVAL010000127.1:0-57310 GCA_036376355.1 Planctomycetota bacterium | reverse complement strand
GTCCCCTCACCGAGACGAACATGCACATCGCGCTCGACATCGACGGCACGATCACCGAGGCCCCGCAGTTCTTCTCGCTGCTGACGCGGACGCTGCGCGGCGCACGGGTCACCGTCGTCTCGTTCCGCCAGGACGACGTGGAAGCACGCCGGCTGCTCACGGAGCTCGACATCCGCTACGACACGCTGGTGCTGATCAACGATCCCGAGCTCGGCAATCGCGACGAACCATGGGAGGCCTGGAAGGCCGGGCTCGTGGCCCGGCTCGGCGTCGACGTCTTCTTCGAGGACATGCCCGAGGTCGTGCGGCTGGTCCGCGCGCCGACCAAGGTGTTCATGCCCTGCGACCAGAGCATGCGCGAGTGGCTGTCCCTGTGTGTCGACCGCGTCTGAGCTGTCGACGCCCCACGTGTGCTACGCTCGCGCGTCGCGATGACCGTCGCCCGTGGAACTGCGTCCTGCACAGGGACTCCAAACGTCGCACATGTCTCGCTGCCTCGAATGATCGCAGTCCCCGCCGTGCTCACGCTCGCGATCACGGTGCTGCGCTTCACGGGCGAGGTGGTGGGTTGGGATCCGCGCTGGTTCGGGCGCGAGGCCGGCGGCGGCGCGGCGCTGGTCGGCATCGGCTGGCTCGTGCCCGTGTTCGGCGCGTTCTTCGCCTGGCAGCTCGTGCGCGCGGGCAAGGGACCCGCGTCGCCGGCGCGGGCGCTCGGGACCATGTCGATCGGGCTCGGCGTCGTCGCGATCGCCGTCGCGATCGTGAAGCTGCTGATCGGCCCGACGCCGACGGGCATGCTGGTCGGGGCCTGCGGCGCGCTCGCCTGCGCGGCGTTCGTCCATGCGGCCTGGCCCGAACTCGGCCGCGTGAACGTCGCCTACGCGGTGCTTGCGAGACTGCCCGTTGCCGCACTGACGTTCGTCGACGTGCTCGGCGATCTCGGCACGCACTACGGCAAACTCGCACCGGGCTCGGCGCCGGTCGGCGACGGCGCGCGGATCGGCCTCCTCGTGCTCGCGCAGGCCGTGTTCTGGGTACCGTTCACGCTGCTCGGCGGCGGACTCGCTGGCGCCGTCGTGGCACTGCTGCTGCGCCGGCGGCCGGTGCCGGCGAACGGATCGCCCGCGGACGGCTGAGCGCGTGCGGTGATCCGGCGCAGTTCGCTCGTTCCGGGGGCGACGCGCCGGCGCGCGCACTCCGCGTCGACTCACTTCTCCTTCAATTCACCGCAGTCGGCGATCACGACGTCGGACGACGGCGCACCCGAGCTCGAACCGGCGGCCTCCATCGCGGTCACGACCTTCATGCCGTCGGTGACCTTGCCGAAGACGACGTGCTTGCCGTCGAGCCACGAGGTCACGACCGTCGTGATGAAGAACTGCGAGCCGTTCGTGCCGGGGCCCGCATTGGCCATCGACAAGAGGCCCGGAGTCGTGTGCTTGTGCTTGAAGTTCTCGTCGGCGAACTTCTCGCCGTAGATCGATTCGCCGCCCGTGCCGTTGCCGCGCGTGAAGTCCCCACCCTGGCACATGAACTGCTTGATGATGCGGTGGAACTTGGAACCCTTGTAGTGCAGCGCCTTGCCTGACTTGCCGACGCCCTTCTCGCCCGTACACAGCGCGCGGAAGTTCTCCGCCGTCTTCGGTACGACGTCGGCGAACAGTTCGAAGGTGATGCGGCCGGTGGGCTTTCCACCGATGGTGATGTCGAAGAAGACGCGAGGATTGGCCATAGTCCCTCCTTGTTACCCGATCGGGCCTGCCGCTCCAAAGGCCACGTCGCGCGGGTCGCGCGGGCAGCAGCCTTCACGCGTTCGCGGTATCATCGCGCGCCTTTCCAGAAAGGAGGAACGCAGTGAATACCGTCGCGATCGGCAGTCTGTTCTTGCTCGTCCCGTTGCTCAGCGCGCAGGCCCCGGAGATGAAGCCGGCAGCGGAGCTGAAGCGTTTCGAACGCCTGATCGGCAACTTCACCGGCAAGGGCACGGCCGTCATGGAGCCGGGCAAGCCGCCGATCGAGTGGACGTGCCAGGCCACGTATGCGTGGACGCTCGGCAACCACTTCGTGAGCGCGGACACGATCGTCGACTTCGGCAGCGCGATGAAGCCGCTGGCGATCCGCGAGCTGATCGGATGGGACCGCGAAAGCAACCGCTACGTCGCGATCGGCGTCAACAACGAGGGCGAGGGCTCGCTGAACGAGGTCGTGTTCCCGAACGACGACACGATGGTGCAGATCGTCACGAAGAAGGCCGGTGGCGCGCCGTGCGCGGAGCGGCAGGAGACGACGTTCACGAAGGACGGCATGCAGTTCCGCATCACGGTCCTCGCGGCCTCCGGCGCGCCGTTCGAGTGCGTGACCGGCACGTTCACGCGCGCAACGAACCTGAAGCCGGTCGCCGTCGAGGCCTCGGCCGCCATGGAGCCTGCCGCGGAACCCGTCGTGAAGATGACCAAGGCCGCGGGCAACTACGAGGTCAGGGGCGAGCTCGTGATGACGCCCGGCACGGCAGCGATGAAGATCACGGGCACCGATCACTGCCGGCCGATCTTCGGCGGCACGGTGTTGCAGACCTCGACCACGGGCAAGGCCGACGGCTCGACGGAGATCTACCAGGCCGAGAGCTTCCTGGTCTGGAACAAGGCCAAGCAGTGCTTCGATCAGTTCGGCGCCGACAACATGGGCTGGATCGGCGCGATGGAGCAGCGCTTCATCGAGGGCGACAAGAAGATCCTCGCGACCTGTGTGGCGCCCTACATGGGCCAGATGACGACGCAGCGCATGGTGATCGACCTCGACGCCAACGGCAAGTTCAAGAAGATGCTCACGATGGCGATGAGCGGAGCGAGCGAGCCGTACTGCTCGTTCAAGGCCGAGTACAGCCCCGTCAAGTAGCTTGGCCCGCTGGATGATTGCTCGCGAAGCAGGCGCTGCGCGTCACGGCGACGGCAGCGACAGCGACCAGTACGAGCAGATCACGTCCATGAGCCGCGTGAGCTGCACGCCTGCGAGCGGCTTGATGAAGTAGCCCCGGACACCGTGTGCCCAGCAACTGCGCCGATCGGCGTCGCTGTCCGACGACGTGAGCACGACGACCGGGGGGATGGGCACGGGCGGCGTCGTATGCAGGTCCGCGAGCACTTCGATGCCGCCGCACCGCGGCATCTTGAGGTCCAGCAGCACGAGGTCGAACGTGGCGCCGCTGCGGAGGCAGGCGAGGCCTGCGGCTCCGTCGCTTGCGACCTGCAGCTTGAACGGGAAGCCAGCCTGCGCCAACGCGCGGCGCGTCGCTTCCTGATCGATTGGATCGTCCTCGATCAGCAGGATGCTGAGGACTTGCCGGCTCGAGCGGACTGGCATCGGAGCGTTCTGCACGGTGTAGACGGCCATCAGTGGATCCCGTTCGTGTTGACGATCTCCTCCCAGTCGCCGAGCACGGGCCCCTGGCCCGCGAAGAACTGCAGCTCCCGCAAGGTCTCGAACTCCTGCTCGGTCCGGATGTCGGTGCACACGACGACGGCTTCGAGGCTCACGGCGAGCGCGGCAACGCGCACGAGGCTGCGGAACCGCAGCGGATCCTCGCCGGCGCCGACGACGAGGCCTTCGCTGAGCTTGATCATCGCGGGCTCGAGCAGGATCAGCGAGTCGAGCGAGCTGCGGCCGAAGCCGACGTCGTCGAGCGCGATCTGCACGCCGAGCTGGCGCAGCTCGCGCAGGCGCGGCTGCAGCGCGACCGGCAAACCGATCAGCTGCGGCTCGGGCAGCTCGAGGCAGACGCGCGTCGGATCGACGTCCGCGAGCAGCCGCTCCCAGACGTCCATGCGGCACTGGATCATCGTCGCGGGCTGCACGTCGACGTGTACGAGCACGTGATCGCGCGAGGCCATCGAGAGCGCCCTCGAGATGCGCCGGATGTCGACTTCGACGAGATGGTCGTGCAGCTTGGCAACCGCGGTCACGATCGAGGCGTCCTCGCCGCCGGGGCCGCGACACACGACCTCCTGGCCGATCACCTGGCGGTCGGACAGACGCCGGATCGGTTGCGCGAAGACCGGCTGGCGCCGCGGCAGCAGCAGATCGTCGACCGCCAGCGCGTCGGCGCTCGGCGAGCCGGTGACGCGGTTGCGCCCCTTGGCCTTGCTGAGCAGCAGCGACAGGTCGGCGCCGTGGATGACCTCGCCGAGATCCTTCGCCTGCATCGACGCGGGCCCGACGCCGATGCTGACCGACGCGCGCAGCTGGTGATTGCGCCACGGCAGCGGCGATTCGGCGACGATCGTGCGCAGGCGCTCGCAAGCGGCGATCGCCTCGCCGACGCGCGTGTCGGGCATCAACACGACGAACTCGTCGCCGCCCATGCGGCCGAGCACGTCCGTGGGCCGCAGGTGCTGCTGGATGACCGCCGCGACGTGCTGCAACAACGCGTCGCCAGCGTCGTGTCCGTGCAGATCGTTGACCTTCTTGAAGCCGTCGAAGTCGATGACGGCAATGGCGAGCGATCCACCGTTGCGCTGGCAGCGGTCGCGCTCGCGCACGAACTGCTGCCACAAGCCGACGCGGTTGCGCACGCTCGTGAGCGGGTCGTGGTTCGCGATGCCCTCGAGCTGCGCGACCTCACCGCGCAGCACTGCTTCGCGCCGGTGCAGATCGGTCACGTCGCGCGTCGCGCCGACCGTGCGCACGAGGCGGCCCTTCTCGTCGAGGACCGGCATGCGCGTCTCCTGCAGCCAGCGTTTGCCGAGCTCGGGGTGGTCGACCTGGTAGTCGATCGTACGTTCGACCTCGTCCTGGCGGATCAGGCGCGTGTGCCACTGCGTCGGCACGTTGCGCAGCCATGCTGCCGCGTCGCGCTCGATCTCTCCCGAGGGCACGCCGAGCAGGTCCTGAGCCATAGCGCTGACGAACGTGTAGCGGCCATCGACCTCGCGGATCCACAAGAGCTCGTCGACGCGCGCTGCGAGCTCGCGCAGGTGCTCCGCGGCTCGGTGCGACGACGCGATCAGCTCGCGCTCCGCTCGCCGTTGCTCCCACAGCAGCAGCGCCTGCTGCATCGTCGGCAGCAGCGTCGACAGGTATGCGAGATCGATGTCCTTGACCAGGTAGTCGACGACGCCGAGCTTCATCGCCTTGACGGCAACGTTCTCGTCGCCGGTGCCGGTCAGGATGATCATCGGCATGTCGCCGATGTCGGGCAGCAGGTCGAACCCGATGCCGTCGGGCAGCTGCAGGTCGGCGAGCACGATGTCGACGCCGCAGCCTTCGAGTACGTCGCGCGCGCTCGCCAGATCGCCGACCGGGAACACCTGCCATTGCGGAACCGTCCGCAGCACGCGTTCGACCGCGCTGCGATCGACGGGGTCGTCTTCGACGAGCAGCACGCCGACGGTCTGGTGCCAGGTCCGGCGCAGGTTCGAGAGGCCGGCCAGCTGAGGTCGCGGTCGCCAGGGTTCGCGCTCGCTCGCGTGCGACTCACCTTCGGCGTCGCGCGCTGACTCGCTGCCGCCTTGGGGCAATGTGGCGGCTTTGATCTCGAGGCTTCTCACCCTCGCCGGATCAACCGAACGAACGCGTTCGAATCGAGGACCCATGCTTGTTTCCTGCCAATCGGGGACTTCGCACTGCGCTTGGCGACGCGCGGCACTGTAACCAGCACCAGTGCCGAGTCACCGGCGAAAAGACCCTAACGGGGTCCGGTAGGGCCAGGATCAGTCGGCAGCCACGGTCGGAATCGCCGTCGTCCGCAGGATCTTAAGGTCCGGCCCGCGACGCTGTACGCGAGCAAGCCGGCCGCACTGCTCGGGAGCCAGGGCAACCGGACCTGGTTCGCTCCCAGACCCGGCAACGCTCCGACAAGACTCGTGAGCGCGAGCGGTCCAACAGGTCCGCGCGGTCCGATTCCTCCTGGTCGAACAGCGGGGCCTGCCACGGGCTCGTCCCGATCAACCGGCGCGCTTCCTTGCACCTGCCTTGCGAGCCGTTCCCTTCGCGTTGGCCCCTGCGCCGTTGCGCAGCAAGTGCTCCTCCAACACCATCGCGACGCACGCGGTCAGTCTCTTCCCCATCGGGATGTGCAAGAACTCGTTCGGCCCGTGGGCATTGCTCTGCGGACCCAGCACACCCGTGATCATGAACTGCGCCTCGGGGAACTTCTCGCCGAGCATGCCCATGAACGGGATCGTGCCGCCCTCGCCCATGTAGACGCAGTCCTTCTTGAAGAACGTCTGCGACGCTTTCGTGCACGACTGCTCGAGCCACTCGGCGAGCGGCGGCGCGTCCCAGCCTGCACTCGCCTTCTCGGCCGAGAACGTGATCTTCGCGCCGTGCGGCGGGTCCTTCGTCATGATCTTCTTGAGCCGGTCGAGGCACTGCTGCGCATCGGCGCGCGGCGGGATGCGCAGCGACAGCTTGCCGGTCGTGTAGGGCCGCAGCACGTTGCCGGCCTTGTCGACGCCGGGCACGCCGTCGATGCCGATCAACTCGACGAAGGGGCGCCACGTGCGGTTCAACACGACCTCGGTCAGGTCCGTGGCCATCGCCTTCGTGCCCTTGACCCACGGGAACCGTTGCCACATGCGGTCGCCGAGCACCTTGCCGACGACCTTCGCCTGCTTCTTGCGCTGCTTCGGGATGTCGACGTGGAAGTGCTTGTTCAGGATCCGGCCCGTCTCGCTGTCCTCGAGCCGTTCCATCAGCTCGCGGAAGATGCGGAAGCTGCTCGGTACGATGCCGCTCGCGTCGCCGCTGTGCACACCCTCGGTCAGCACGTCGACGCGGACCTCGCCGGCGACGAGACCGCGCAACGACGTCGTGCACCAGAGCTGGTCGTAGTTGCCGCAGCCCGAGTCGAGGCACACGACGAGGCTCGGCGTGCCGATGCGCGTCTTCAGCGAGTCGATGTAGTAGGGCAGGTCGTAGCTGCCGCTCTCTTCGCAGGCTTCGATCACGACGACGCAGCGCGCGTGCTTGCCGCCTGCCTCGCGCAGCGCGCGGATCGCCGTCAGCGAGGCGAACGCCGCGTAGCCGTCGTCGGCGCCGCCGCGGCCGTAGAGCTTGTCGCCCTTGCGCACGGGCTGCCACGGCCCGAGGTCCTCGAACCAGCCGGTCATCTCGGGCTGCTTGTCGAGGTGCCCGTAGAGCAGCACGCAGTCGCTGCCTTCGCCGGGGATCTCCATGTAGATGAGCGGCGTGCGGCCCTCGAGCTGCATGACCTCGACCGTGAGGCCTTCGATCTGCTGCGCCCTGCACCAGCCCGCGATCAGCTCGACGGCGCGCTGCATGTGCCCGGCCTTCTCCCAGTCCTTGTCGAAGGCGGGCGACTTGTTCGGGATGCGGATGTAGTCGACGAGCTGCGGCACGATGTCCTTCTCCCAGACGCCGTCGACGAACGAGCTGATCTTGCGGGGTTCGATGGCCATTGCCGCGATGCGAACCGACGTTGGCGCGCGGCTCAAGCCTTGTCGCGGAATCCGTGCCCACGGCGCGGAGCGCGGCGCGTATCGGCTCGCGGTATCATCTCCGCGATCGCGTGATGATCCCCCGAACCTTCAGTGAACGGGCCTTCATGATCCTGGCCATCGCAGCGCTGCTCGCCGCCACCGCATCGGCGCAGCGGGTACCGCTCGGCGACGAGGTCCTGGACAAGCTGCTGCGGCAATACGACAAGGACAAGGACGGCAAGGTCCAGAAGAGCGAGTACCCGCGCACGGCCGAAGCGTTCGCGAACCTCGACCGCGATCGCAACGGCGTGCTCGACGCGGCCGACTTCGAACCGGGTGCTCTGCGCCGTCCGATGCGCGACCCGCGCGGTCCCGAGGACAAGGACAAGCTGCCGAAGGTCGGCAGTGTCGCGCCCGACTTCGAGCTGCCGCTGCTCGGCAGCAAGGAGACGGTCAGGCTCTCGTCGCTGCGCGGCAAGCTGCCGGTCGCTCTGATCTTCGGCAGCTACACTTGACCCCCGTTCCGCCGCGCTGCCGGTCGGCTGCGCGAGATCCACGCGAATCACAGCGGCGACGTCGCGTTCTTCCTCGTCTACGTGCGCGAAGCCCACCCGATCGACGGCAAGATGCCGGCGCCGTTCGGCCTCGTCGAGGATCCGATCGACGACAAGGAGCGGGCGAACGTCGCGAAGACCTGCGTGAAGGATCTCGAGCTGCGGATGCCAGCCCTCGTCGACCGCGTCGACGACAAGGTCCAGACTGCCTACGGCGGCTGGCCCGATCGCCTGTATCTCGTCGACAAGGACGGCAGGATCGCCTTCGCCGGAGAGCGGGGGCCGCACGGCTTCGATCCCGATCCGTGGGCCAAGGCGATCGAAGCGGAGAAGGCGCGCATCGCCGCCGAGAAGCCGGCACCTCCCGCGGGCGACAAGCCGCCCGAGAAGCGGGCAGGCGGCGGCGAGCACCCCGTGGAGTCGGCCAAGGACGAGTTCACGAGCGACCCGGAGCTGTTCCGGCTGCTGGCGCCGACGCATCCCGAACGCAACGCCGCCGTGGTCCCGGATCGCTGAACGCTCGGGCGCGCGCGCCACGCGACACGAGTGCCCTCGCAGTCACCGGTGTCCCAACCGCGGCGAACCGCACTCGGACTCGCGGCCGAATGGCTGTTCGGCGCGAGAGCAGGGCGCAGAGCCTTCCCAACCGCCGCGACGACCGTATCCTTCCCGGCCTTGCCAAACTCCCGCAGGTCGCGTTGAAGGTCACTCACCGCAAGATCATGATGGCCAGCCTCGTGCTGGCGTTCGTCGGCCAGAGCACCCTCGTCTACACCGATGCGACCGCAGACGCGCACCCGCGCCTCGAAGCGACGGCGCTGCGCGGCCGCCAGCTGTGGCTCGACAACAACTGCCAGGCCTGTCATCAGATCTACGGCTTCGGCGGCTTCCTCGGGCCGGACCTGACGAACGCGGCGGCCCGCATCGACCGCAAGCGGCTCGAGACGATGCTGACCGTCGGCAGCGGCCAGATGCCGGCATGGCACTTCAGCAAGGACCAGATCGACGCGATCGAGGCGTTCTTGCGCGCGATCGATCGCACGGGCATCGGCCAGGCCCGCAGCACGGTGCCGATCCCGCGCGACCAGGTCATGGCGGCGATCGAGCAGGAAGCAGCGAAGGACCCGATGTCGCCGCAGGCCGTCGTCGGGCAGCATCTGTTCCATGCGACGTGCGCCGCGTGCCACTGTCTGTTCACGAGCACGCCGCTCGGCCCCTACCTCGCACCCGACCTGTCGGGTCTGAAGAACCGCATGAGCGACGCCGAGATCCTGCAGGTCATCGCGAACGGCCGCCCGGCGCGCGGCATGCCGGCGTGGCCGCTGCCGGAAGAGCACCGCACGGCCTTGCTCGCGTACCTCGGCTGGCTCGCCAGGCATCGTGACGCCGTGCTGGCAGGCTGGCGCGCGTCGTCCGCGGACACCCACGAGGGCCTGCCCTGGTTCGAATTCCGATGAGCTCGCCCGTCGCCAATCCCCAGGACCGGCTCGTGACGGTGCAGCTGCGCATGGCAGTCGCCTGCGTGGTGCTCGGCCTGCTGAGCGGTCTCCTGGCCGTGCTTCACTACGTGCCGGAGCTCTCGCCCGGACTGCACGAGGCCGGCTTCGGCCTCACGCGGACGCGGCCGCTGCACACGACGCTGCTCGCACTGTGGATCTACGGCGCCGCGGTCGCGGTGATGTACCACTACCTCGCGGGCCGCGGCGGCGGACTCGACCGCGGCGACGTGCGCCGCTTCTGGTTCCACACGGGCTGCTGGCTCGCGGCCGGCGTCGGCATCGTCGTGACGCTCGCGATGGGCTTCAGCACGGGCCGCGAGTACGCGGAGTTCCATTGGATCTTCTCGGCGCTGCTGCTGACGGGCTGGTTCGCGTTCGCGTGGACGTTCCTGAAACGACTGCGCCTCGGCTTCTGGGACCAGCCGATCTACGTCTGGTTCTGGACGATCGGCGTCGTCTACTTCGTGTTCACGTTCGTCGAGTTCCACGCCTACCTGCTGCCGACGGTGCACGAGCAACCGCTGCGCGACCTGCAGCTGCAGTGGAAGTCGTGCGGCACGCTCGTCGGCTCGTTCAACTTCCTGGTCTACGGCGCGCTGTCCTACATTGCCGAGAAAGTCAGCGGCGACAAGCGCTACGGCCAGTCGCCGATCGCGTTCGCGCTGTTCGGCGTCGGCTGCCTGAACTCGTTCACGAACTACGCGCACCACACCTACCACCTGCCGCAGGACCCGGTCGTCAAGTGGATCGCGTTCGTCGTCAGCATGATCGAGATCGTGATCCTGCTGAAGCTGTTCCAGGACATCGCGAAGTCGCTGCGCCAGCAGCCCGGCGGCGGACCGCGGCACCCGGCCGCGCCGTTCCTGACGTCGGCGAAGTGGTGGACGACGGCGATGCTGTTCCTCTCGATCGTGATCTCGGTGCCGAACCTGAACAGCGTGATCCACGGCACGCACGTCGTGACGGGCCACGCGATGGGCACCGAGCTCGGCATCGACTCGATGGTGCTGTTCGCCGCGATCACGTTCCTGCTCGCGCAGCGTTACCAGGGCTCGAGCGCGCTCGTGGCCCGGCTCGGCGACAGCGTCACTCGCAAGCGACTCGCGGCCGTGAACATCACGGCCGCGGTGTTCACCGTCTGGCTGCTCGCGTCGGGCACGGCCCACGGCTGGTCGCGCTACCACGGCGAGCCGCCGCCGCACTGGGTCGACCTGCGCTGGATCGTGTTCCCCGTCGTCGGCGGCGCGGTCGCGGGTGCGACCCTGTCGCTGATGCTGCGCTGGCTGCCGCTCCTGTTCGGCCGCGCCACTGCACCGGTGGTCACGACGGCCGCGGGCGCCGTTCCGCCGCCGGTCACGATGGCCGGCGCGAGCCAGCACGGCGACGGCTGAGCGCGGGCAACGAGGCGTGGTTTGAGGCAGCTGCGCCCGGAGGCCGATCAAGGGCAAGCATGCGAACGTTCTCCGTCGCGCTGCTGGTCGCCCTGCTCTGCGCATGCGAGCGGAAGACGGTCTCGGACCCGGGTCCGCGGCCGCCCGCCGACCACCAGGACCAGTTGCGCACGCTGATGCATCGCGTGCTCCGGGACGACACCGCGCGCTACCGCTTCGCTGCTCCGGTGCGCGACCGCCTGCCGCGAAATCTCGTGAACCCGAACGTTCCGGGACAGCCGCCGAGGTATGGGCAGGTGCACGGCTGGCGCGTCGACGTCTTCGTGACCACGAAGGACACCGCCGGCGAGACGCCCTACATCGCCTTCTTCCACGACGGACGGTTCGCCGGGATCTTCGGCAAGAGCGAAACGCAGCACGCATCGCCGGACGCGGACGAGTGGACAGCGCTGTTCCTGCCGTCCCCACCGCGATGAGCGCTTCGCGGCTCCGCGCGATCACGCGGGGCCGGGCACGACGCGAGGCTTCGGCAGCAGCAGCACGAAACCGATCGTGCCGGCGACCGCGGAAGCCGCGAGGATCGCGATCTTCGACGCCTCGAACGCGTCCTGGGCGGGGCCGAACGCGAGGCTGTCGAGGAACAGCGACATCGTGAAACCGATGCCGGCGAGCCACGCGGCACCGTGCAGGTGGCGCCACGTCGTCTGCGCCGGCAGCGGGCAGCGGAAGAGCCGGTGCGCGAGCCACGCGGCGAGCATCACGCCGACTGGCTTGCCGATCAGCAGGCCGACGATCACGCCACGCGCGGCCGGATGGCCGAGCACTTCTCCGACTCCCGCGCCGATTGCGACGCCCGCGTTGGCGAGCGCGAACACCGGCACGATGAAGTACGCGATCAGCGGCTGCAGGCCAAAGACCATGCGCTGCAACGGCGCCTGCACGTCTTGCGCGTGGCGCTGCAGGGCACGCACGGCGTCGAGCTGCGCCGGGTGGGTCAGCGGGTCTGGCTTTCCCTCGCGTTCGAAGTCGTCGATCAGGGCCCGCGCGCGCGCGGCGAACTCGCGCTCGTCGAGCTTGCGCCGCTCGGGGATCGTCAGCGCGAGCACCACGCCGGCGATCGTCGCGTGCACACCGGACTGCAGGAACAGCGCCCACAACACGAGTCCGTAAACGACGTACGGCCAGGTCCGGCGGACGCCGAGCCGGTTGCTCACGAACGACGCCGCGACGACGACCGCCCCGACGCCGAGGAAGCGCCACGCGATCTCGTCGGTGTAGAAGATCGCGATCACGAGCACGGCGCCGAGGTCGTCGACGACCGCGAGCGACGCGAGGAAGACCTTGAGCCCTATCGGCACACGCCGGCCGAGCAGCGCGAGCACGCCGAGCGCGAACGCGATGTCGGTCGCCATCGGGATGCCCCAGCCGCGCTTCAACGCATCGCCGCCGCCGCTCGCGATCACAACGGCCGTGTAGAGCAGAGCCGGCACGGCCATGCCGCCGATCGCCGCGGCGACCGGCAGCGCCGCCTGCCGCACCGACTGCAGGTGGCCGTCGAGCACTTCGTGTTTGATCTCGAGCCCGACGAAGAAGAAGAACAGCACCATCAGCCCGTCGCTGATCCAGTGCGCGACCGACTTCGCGATCGTCTGGTCGCCGAGCGTGAGCGCGAGCTTCGCGTGCCAGAAGTGATCCCAGTCCCCGGCCCACGGCGAGTTGGCGACCGCGATCGCGAACCCCGTGCAGGCGACCAGCAGCACGCCGGGGAACGCTGCGGAGCGGACCATGCGCGCGAGTGGCGACCCGGCGTCGGCGGCGTTCCGTTCCTGCATCGTCGCGCCAGCGTATGCATGGAGCAGCAGGCGACCAATGAAAAGGCGCTCGACGCGCGCACAGCCGCGACCCCCGAAGCCCTCGCCGTCACCACCGCGCGCAGCGCGTGGTGGGCGATAAGGGACTCGAACCCCTGACATCCTCCTTGTAAGGGAGGCGCTCTACCAACTGAGCTAATCGCCCGCGGGCGCGGCGCACTCTAGCACGCGAGCATCACGCCTCAACCGCCGCTCTTGCCCTTGTCACTGCCCTTGTCACTGCCCTTGTCACTGCCCTTGTCCTCGGGCGGCTTCACCGGTGGTGCGGCGGGATCCACGTGCGGCACGGTCGGTCCTTCGAGCGGAACGAACTCGTAGCTCGTCACGGGATCCGGAGCGTCGACCCACGCGCGGCGGAACACGAAGTCCAGCAGGTCCGGGGGCATGCCGAAGAACACGTGCCCCACGGCGGCGCCACCGAGGGCCGGGAAGAACATGAACTCACTCGAGGAGTGTTCGCCGAGGCCATCCGCGGCCAGCAGGCTGATCGGGTACGTGATCGGCAGCAGCACGATCGAAGCGACGCCACCGACGATGCCACCGGTCCATGCGCCAACTCCCGCGCAGACTCGCACCCAGCCAGGTCGACCGAACTCCGGGGGCGGGGAGCGGTCATCGAGCGCCGCAATCGTGTTCGGAATGGCGCAAGCACCCAGAAGGAGGCCCGCGAGGCTTAACCAGGTTGGCTTCATCGGGAAGATCCTAATGCCTGGACCGGCACATCGCCGGGTTGTCACACTGTTTCGGCACGGCTACGGTCCTCGCCCCAGGATTCCCCATGAAGATCGCAGTCATCGGTTCCGGCTACGTCGGGCTCGTCGTCGGAACCTGCTTTGCCGACACGGGCAACCGCGTCACGTGCGTCGACGTCGACGCGAACAAGATCGCCCGTCTCAAGCGCGGCGACATTCCCATCTTCGAGCCCGGTCTCGAAGAGCTCATCGGCCGCAACGTCGCCGAAGGCCGGCTCTTCTTCGACACGGACGTCGCGGGTGCCATCAAGGCGGCGAAGGTGATCTTCATCGCGGTCGGAACGCCGCAGGACGAGGACGGCAGCGCGGACCTCCGGCACGTGCTGGCAACCGCGGACACGATCGGTGAGAACCTCAATGAGTACAAGGTCGCCGTGCTCAAGAGCACGGTGCCCGTCGGCACGAACGAGAAAGTGCGCCAACGCATCGCCGCGAAGACCAAGCACTCGTTCGATGTGGTCAACAACCCCGAGTTCCTGAAGGAAGGCGCGGCCATCGAGGACTTCACGAAGCCGGACCGCGTCGTGATCGGCTGCCAATCGGATCGCGCGCGCAAGATCATGGAGGAGCTCTACGCGCCGTTCCTGCGCACGGGCAAGCCGCTGCTCGTCATGGACCCGGCGTCGGCCGAGATGACCAAGTACGCGGCCAACGCGATGCTCGCGACGCGCATCTCGTTCATGAACGAGATGGCCCGCATCTGCGAAGTCGTCGGCGCCGACGTCAACCAGGTGCGCAAGGGCATCGGCACCGATGCGCGCATCGGCTTTCCGTTCCTGTTCGCGGGCGTCGGCTACGGCGGCTCGTGTTTCCCGAAGGACGTGCGCGCGCTCGCCGCGACGGCGCGCGAGCACGGCTACTTCCCGCACCTCGTGCCGGCCGTCGAACGCGTCAACGACGAGCAGAAGCAGGTGCTGTTCGCGAAGGTGCTCAAGCACTTCGGCACGCCGCGCGGTCTCCACTTCGCCGTCTGGGGCCTGGCCTTCAAGCCGAAGACCGACGACATGCGCGAGGCGCCGAGCCTCGTCGTGATCGAAGCGCTGCTGAAGGCCGGCGCGACCGTGACCGCATTCGATCCCGAAGCGATCGCCGAGACGAGGCGCATCCTCGGCGATCGCGTCCAGTACGCCGACAACGCGCTCGCCGCGTGCGAAGGCGCCGATGGCCTGGTCCTCGTGACCGAGTGGAGCGAGTTCCGCCACCTCGATCTCGACGAGGTCAAGTCGAGGCTCAAGCAGAAGGTGATCTTCGACGGCCGCAACATCTGGGATGGCGATCGCGTGCGCGCCCAGGGCTTCACCTACTACGGCATCGGCGTCAAGTAAGGCTGGCGTCCTGCGGGACGCGGTCGAGCCGCGCCCGCTGCGTCATCGCCGTTGAGCCGCGCCCGCTGCGGGCGTCGGCTCCAACGCAGGCGGCCCAGCCCCGCTGATCCGCCCTGGTCACTTCGACTGCTCGCGGCCGGCCTCGAGGCCCGCCGCGTCCTTGCCGGCCTGGTTCTGCTTGTCGCGCGCACGCTGCAGCCCCTTCTTGGCCGACATCGTCTCGAGCGCCTTGCGCAACCGCTCCTGCACGACGGGGTCCTCCTCGCCGAGCTCGGTCACGGACTGCTCGGCGTGATCGATCGCACGGGCCGCAGCATCGAGGTCCCCCTTCTCGATCCAGGCCAGCGCGAGGAAGTTCGACGCCTCGATGGTCTGGCTGCCGGGAGTTGCGCTCTCGAGCGCAGACTGGAACGCGGCGATCGCGTCGTCGAGGCGCTGGGCTGCCTGCAGCAGGCGCGCCTGCCAGAGCCTCGCGTCCTGCGCTCGCGCGCTGCCCGGTTCGAGCGCGGCGGCCTTCGCGTAGGTCGCCATCGCCTCGTCGTTGCGCTTCTGACGCCGCTGCATGTCCGCGGCGCCGAGCAGGCCACGCTGACCGAAGCGGCTCGCGTCGACGGAGGCCGCCAGCAGGTAGTCCTTCTCGGCAAGCGGGAGGCTGCCTTGCTGACGCCACAGCTCTGCGGCCGTGAACGCTGCGAGGGCAGCAACCGCCGGTTCGCCGCTGAAGTCCGCTGCGATCTTGTCGTAGGCAACAGCGGCCACCTCGAGCGCATGGCCGCGTTCGGCGCCGCGCAAGCCGCGACCGCGGTTCGCCAGCTCCTTGGCGGCGGCCAACGCTTCGCGAGCGGCCCCGCTCGTCTGCACCTTGGGCCGGGCCGCTTTCGAAGCACCGGCCTCGGTCGCGCCTGCCGGCTTGCCACCCGCCTCGCCATGCTGCGCCAGTACGGGCACTCCGAGGCACAGCCACACACACCACGTCGCCAGAATCGACTTCATCGTTGTCACTCCTCGTCCTTCGTTGGTTTCACGACTCGTCGAGGTCGTCCGCCTCGCGAACGCTCTCCTCGATTTCCTTCTGCACGCGGCGCCGCGCCCGATGGATCCTGGTCTTCACGCACTCGATGGATCGACGGCATCGAACGGCGAGCTCCGCGCAACAAAACCCTTCGTAGAGGCCCAGCAACAGCTCGCGGTCGATGGACGGCAGCTGCGACAGTGCTCGACGCAGGCAGGGCCGCACCCAGTGCATGGGCACGCGGCGCCCGGCGATCCAGTACTCGCGCTCATCGTTGCTCTCGTGCCTCCGGCGCTCCGCCACCGCGACCTGCGCCTCGTTCCTGCGGTGTGCGTATCCGATCGCACGATGACGGATCCGCCGCGCGATCGTGCGCACGGCAGCCCACATGCGCAGAGGATCGTGCGATCCCCCGGCCCACTTCCACGCGGCGATCGCGGCCTCCTGCACGAGGTCGTCGCGATGGCTGCGTGTCCATGCGTCGGAGAACCGGCGCAGGAAGCTCTGGGCGTGATCGTGTGCCTGTCTCCATAGGTCCTCGCTACGTTCCATGTCCCCTCACCAGCGGGGACAGCGTGTTGCCGGTGACTCAGTGGGTTTTGCAGCCGCACTTCGGACAAGAAATCTCGGAAATCCGCCACTCAGTTCGAGCGCGGGGAAGTCATGCCGTGCGCGGCCAGCACGGCCTCGCGCGATTCGTGCCCCGACAGGGACGCGATGCGCATCATGATCAGCCGCGTCGCGGCCTGCAGTCTGCCGCGGCGGGCCTTGCCGAGGGCGTCGAGCTCGGAAGGCATGATCGGGGCGCCGAAGCGCACCGTGATGCGGCGGGGGCGCGGCAGGAGACAGCCGAGCGGCAGGGCGCGCTCGGCACCGATGACGGCCACCGGCACGATCGGGATGCCCTCGGTCAGCACGAGCGAGACGGCGCCCGGGTTGCCGAGCATCGGCAGTCCGTCGCGGCTCAGGCCACCTTCGGGGAAGATGCCGAGGACGCGCCCCTGCTGGAGCACGGCGCGCGCGACGCGCAGGGCCTCGCGATTGCCGCCGCGCACGCTGATCGGAATCGCGCGGTTCCAGCGGTAGAACCAGCGGAACCCCGGCGTCCGCCAGACGACCTCCGTCATCAGGAACACGACGCGGCGCCGGACCGAAGCGCCGAGCAACAGCGGGTCCATCAGGGACACGTGGTTCGCGGCCAGCACGTAGGCGCCTCTGCTCGGGGGCGAGCCTTCGATGCGCAGGCGGAACCACACGCGCATCGCGAGGTGGCAGGCCGACCAGAACGGCCAGAACAGCCAGTCGTCCCACCGGCTCGGCCGTTCCGCGAGGTTGCGCCCCGCTGCGGCGGTGCCGCCGGCGCTCAGTGGTGGTCCTTGGCCAGCTTCGCCCATTCCGTCCCTGGGAACTCGTCGCTCAGCAGGCGGCGGCAGCGCGCCATGATGGAGCTGTAGTCGGGCCCGCGCCACTTGTCCGCCGCGACGATCGCGCGGTAGAGCGCCTCGGCGTGCAGGCCCGGCCCCGCATCGCGGGTCTCGAGCCGTACGCGCAGGAAGAGCAGCAGCGCCTGCTTGAAGGCCGCCGGGTCCGCCGCGGTGCCCTGCTCGAGCAACAGCATGCCGAGGCCGAGCAGCGCGCCGGCGCGCGAGTCCGCGTCGACGCCGTCGCGATCAGCGACGTCGCGGTAGAGGCGGCGCGCGGCTTCGACGTCCTTGGCCGTGCGCAGGCTGTGCGCGAGCTCGACGCTGGCGCGGTTCGCGATGCGCGGGTTCGCGTCCGACTTCGCGATCACGGCGCGCAGCCTGGCCGCGAAGTCCTTCGGGCTGCCGCGCTCGGCCATCGCGAGGAAGAACTCGGCCTCGACGACGAAGCCTTCGGGCCACGAGCCGGAGAGCGCATCGGACCGGTACTGCCTGGCAACCTGTGCGGCGTTCTGTGCGCCCGTAGCAGCGAGGCTCGTGAAGTACGCGAACTTCTGGCGGTAGGACTCGGTGATGACGCCGGCGTCGGGAATCGCCTTCTGCAGCGCGTCGAGCGCGCCGGTGGCCTTGGCCGGTTCGCCAGCCGCGAAGAAGCGGGCGGCGGCGCCGACGAAGCCGAGCTGCGCCAGCAGCGGGTTCCTGGCGTCGAGCTGCTCGCGAGCGACCTTCAGCATCTGGTCAGCGGAGAGCCCGCGGCGGTAGACGTCGGCGAACCTGCCGAGCGTGATGCTGGCGACCTGGTCGGTGGCCACGCTCGCGGCGCTGCCACCCTTCGTGTAGCGCAGGCTGCGGACGTCGTAGTGGCTCACGCGCACGCCGTCGATCCTCGTGCCATTGTGCAGCAATACACAATCGTCCTGTGCTGCGGCGGGAGGCGCAGCCAGGGCAATCAGTGCGCAGAAGGAGCTCGGTTTCATTCGGTGCGACGGCCTCGCGGCGCAGCGGCCCAGATCATGCAGGGAATGCGGGGACCAGACAACGGCACGAGATGCCGAGGTCCAGGTCGCTCAGGCTTCCGCGGCGGGCAACTCGCGCACGCCTTCCACGCGTCCTTTGGCCTTCTGGCGCGTCTCCCACGTGCTCGCGAGGTCGTGGCCGAGGCGGCGCACGGCGATCAGCTCGGCGACCACCGAGACCGCGATCTCCTCGTGACTCTTGCCGCCGAGCCAGGCACCCATCGGCGTGCGCACGGTCGCGAGGAACTCGTCCTTGATGCCGAGCCCGCGCAGGTGCTTCCACAGCAGCGCCTGCTTCGTCTTGCTGCCGATCATGCCGAGGAAACGCAGGCGGAAGCCCTGTTCGAAGCGTCGGCCCAGCGCTTCGAGCAGGACGCCGTCCTCGCGATGCCCGCGCGTGACGACGATACCGTAGCTGTTCTGGCGGATCGGCATGCGCGCCACGGCCTCCGGATACTCCGAAGTCAGCGTCGCGTGAGCCTCCGGGAAGCGCGCCGGCGTGCTGAACTCGGGGCGATCGTCGACGACGGTCGTGCAGAATCCGGCCAGCGTCGCGACCTGGCAGAGCGACTTGCTGACGTGGCCGCCGCCGAAGATCCAGAGGGAAGGGGTCGAGATCGGTTCCACGAAGATCGTCACCTCACCGCCGCACATGAGACCCGAGTCAGGCGAGTCCTGCTCGGTGAGCCGGAACGTCAGCGAGCGCGGCTGCTCGTCGGCCAGCACTGCGAGCGCCGTGTCGTAGACCTCGGCCTCGAGGCAACCGCCGCCGACCGTGCCGAGGAACGTGCCGTCCGCGAGCACGAGCAGGCGCATCGACGTTCGTCCCGGAGTCGAGCCGCGCGTGCCGACGATCGTCGCGAGCGCCGCCGGGATGCCCTCGCGGCGCAGGCGCACGATCTCTTCGAAGACGTCGGGGGAGCGGGCCATCGAGGTGCCACGTTATGCCGGCGCGGCCTGACCCGAAACCCCGGTGCCTGCGCTTTCCTCGCACGCCGCCCGGCTCACGCGAACGCAGCCCGCACTTGTGCGAGCGTCAGGCGACCGAGTGCGGCGCGCCCGGCCCGCGTCGCCGGCGCCTTCATGACCAGGAAGCTGTCGCGCGCCGAGCAGCCTTGGCACCGGCCGTAGCGGACCGCGTTCTGGATCGCACGGTCGCCGCAGTGCTCGCAGACGCGCAGGTAGACGCAACGCCGCCGGTTCAGCCGGACCGCGCGCAGCGGGATCTTGTGCGTGACCTCGGGCGCGTGCCCGGCCAGTCGCATCAGCGAGCGCCAGTGGCGGCCGTGTGCCTGGATGTTCGGTCCGAACAGGCGGAACGCGGCGATGTGCGCGGCCTCGTGCGTGAGCACCATCGGCAGCTGATCGGGGGCGTGCGCGAGCAGCGTCGGATTGAGCTCGATGCGGCCGTTGCGCACGAACGCGCGTCCCGCGGTCGTCGTCAGGCGCCGGTTCCAGGACACGCGCACGGCCGTGTCGGTCACGCGCCACTGCGCGAGCAGGTGCGCGGTGCGCAGTTGGAGTTCGGCAACGGCAGGCAGGGTCACGGCAGCATCAAACCGGATCGCCGTCGGGCTGTCACCTGTGTCGAACGCGTGCGAGCTTCAACGTCGCTCGACCGCCGCGTCGCGGCGCGCCCTCAGTTCGTTCCAGGCGAACGGCATCGTGACCATCGCGAAGCCCACGATCGCGAATGGCAGTACCTCGCTGCAGTACACGCCGCGCACGAAACGCAACTCGCCGGCAATCAGCATGCCGGTCGCGACGATGAACAGCGTCCAGCTCGCGCCGAACCAGAGCACACGCAGAGCACCCGAGTGTCTGGCTACGCGCTCGGTCCAGGGTCGCCGCGCGGCCTCGTGGTCCAGCGACAACACGCGCAGCAGCTCGGCGCGCGTGGCCTCGTCGACGGAAGGATGCTGCAGCGACTGCCGCAGCACCTCGAGCCGCAGCTTGTCGATCTCGTGGCGCCGCTTGCCGACGGTTCCTGACCAGACGGCAAACAGTGCGACGCAGAAGGCCCCTACCGCACCGACCGCTGCGATTTCTTCATCGTTCATGAGAGTCTCCGCCTGGTCAGGCGCTTCGGCGCGCTTCGAGCTCACGCAGCGCGAATGGGTAGGTCACCAACCCGAAGCCGATGATCGAGACGAGCGCGCCGGCGGCCACCGTCTCGTCGCCGCCGCGGATCATCGAGCCGATCGCCATGATGCCGAGGCCCGTGAACAGCGAGAGCCATCCGATCGCGAGCACGACGGCCATGAAGCGGCCCGGCCGGTTCGACTGCGGCGGGCGACTGCCCGTGAGCTGGAAGGTCAGCGACTCGATCAGGGCGCGGTCGACCTGAGGGTTCTTCAGCGCCTCCTCGAGCAACCGGATGTTCTGGCTGCGGGCCGAGGCGCGCTGGTCGAGCAACATCTTGAGCACCAGGAAGCTGCAGATCGGGACGAGGATGGCGGCGAGTTCCATGCGCTACTGGGATCGGTTGCGGCACTACGGCCGGTTGCGAGTGTATTCCAGAACCTGCCACTTGTCTGGCGCAACCTGCGGCGAGCAGGCCTTCGACCGGGCCGTGCCACGGGCCGGATCACACGAGACGCGGAAGGCCGAGGCCGTCCAGCAGGTGGTCCGGATCCCCGTTCCAGACCAGCTCGACGTCGGCCAGGTCGCAGCGGTCGTTCCGGCGCCACACGAACGGCCAGCCGAGCGCCCGGGCGGCCTCGTGGTCGGGTTCGCGGTCGCCGACCATGACCACGCGTCGCGCGCCGGCAGCCTCCTGGGCGCTCTGCAGCATGTCCGTCTTCGACTGCACACCCTTGCTGTCGAGACAGAACTGCCAGTCGCTGAGGGCGGCCAGGCCCTGGCCCCGCTGCATCGCGCCCATGTAGGTCGAGCGGCAGTTGCTCGCGAGCGCGACCTTGACGCCGATGCGTCGCAGGTGGAGCAGCAGCGGGCGGACGCCCGCGAACAGGTAGTCGACGCCGCTGCAGACCGTCTCGACCTCGATCGGCAGCACGACGGACCGCAGCTCCTGCCAGCGGTGTTTGTGGCCCTCGGGCAGGAACGGCGCCCAGACGCCGGCATCGCGCATGCCGACGACCGCTTCGGCCACCGCGTCGCTAGGCATCGGGATCGCGAGGCCGTTCTGCTCCGCGAAGCGCTGCAGGCCGGCGCGGATCACGGGCGCCCACCAGCGGAACGTGTCGTGCAGCGTGCCGTCGACGTCGAAGACGACGAGTTCGGGCGGCAGGTGGGAACGCAAGAGGCTCACAAGTACCGGACCTGGCGAACGCCCATCTTCTGCAGCTCGCCGAGCAGGCGATCCATGCTTTGCTGCGTACCTTCAGCTGCCTCGGGTCCTGTCGAACGCTCGGCGCGCAGCTGCACGACGAAGCGGCCCAGTTCGTCGTGCGTCATGCGCCGCGTGCGCTGGCGCAGCTCGAGCACGACGGTGTCGAGCGGCACGCGGCGTCCTTCGCAGCGCACGAACCCATCCCCGAGCACTTCGACGACGACGAGGCCGGCGCTGCTGTCGAACGACGTTTCGGCCGGCGCCTCGGACGCACACGCGCCGAGCAGTGCCACGGCGGCAAGCAGCGATACCACGCGAACGGTGCTCATTGTGCGGCGATCCCCTGGACTTCGATGCGCGCCTCGGGATCGAACAGCGAGACGACCTCGAACATCGCCATGCCGGGATAGTGCTTGTCGCAGTGGCGCCGCCACACGGCGCCGATCGCCTTGCGCGCGGCCGCGTAGTCGTCGCGGCTCGTGACGTAGAAGTTCAGCTGCACGACGTCCTGGAACGTCATCTCGGCGTCGCGCAGCACGCAGGCGATGTTCGCGAGCGCCCGGTCGAGCTGTGCCGGAAGGTCGCCCTTGCTCTCGACGGCGCCGGCCTTGTCGTAACCGCACTGGCCCGCGAGGTAGAGCGTGCGCTGGGCACCGTGCTCGACGAGCCAGCCGTGCGCGAAGCCGACCGGGGTCGCGAGATCGGCGGGATTGACGGGTCGCTTGCTCATGCGTTGTTCATGCGTTGCTCATGCCCGCGGCCGCGCCGGCAGGTCGCGCAGGATCGCGCGCACGGGGCTGCTGTCGCCATTCACGATGCGCAGCGGCAGCGCGATCAGCTCGTAGTCGCCCGCGGGCACGCCGGACAGGTCGATGTTCTCGAGGATCGCGACGCCGCCTTCGTAGAGCACGTGGTGGCCGTCGAGTTCCTTGCTGTCGGCGTGGTCCATGCTCGGTGTGTCGATGCCGACCAGCAGCATCCCGGCTGCGACGAGTGCGCGCGCGGCGTCGGGCCCGACGGCCGTGAAGTGCTGGTTCCACTCGCGATGGTCGTGGTGCCTGCGCGTGCGGAACAGGATGCGCTGCGCGCCGGCCAGCATCGCGGGCGTCAGCGCACCGGCCGGGATCAGCGAAGGCGTGCCGTTGCCCTGCACGTCGACGACGCGGCACGGACCGAGGTAGCGGCGCAGGTCGACGCTCGCGATGTCGGGGCCCCCGAGGTCGAAGTGCAACGGCGCATCGGTGTGCGTGCCGACGTGCACCGACATGCGGATCGTGCTCACGTTGCACGAGCCGCCGCTCTCCTGGCGCAGCACCCACTCCTGCGAGAACGGCGTGTCGCCCGGGAACGGCGCCGTCGCGGGCTCGATCGGTTCGCTGATGTCCCAGATGCGCATGGTGGCTAGCCGGGCTTGCGTTGCTGATGCAGGAACCGTTCGTACTCGCGGCTGTCGAGGATCTCGCGCACGGCGCGCACGGCGGCCGTGACTTCGGCCTCGGTGTTGTAGAAGTGCGGTGCCACGCGCAAGCCCGCGTCGGGCCGGAAGTCGACGACGATCTCGCGCGCGGCGAGCGCCTGGCAGACCTCGTAGCCGTGCGGCACGGAGAGAGCGACGTGGCCGCCGCGCCTGCGGCCGTCGAGCGGCGACTCGATGCCGAGCCCGAGCCGCTGCGCCTCTTCGATCAGCAGCGCCGTCAGCTTCTGGCTGCGCGCGCGGATCGCCGGCAGCCCGGCCTGCACGACGAGGCCGATGCCCTCCTTGCCCGCGAACAGCGCCGGCACGTTCGGCGTGCCGGTCGCGAAGCGTCCGCCGTCGTCGCGATACTCCTGGCCCTTCGGCGAGAACAGGAACGGCTGCTTGTGCGCGGCCCAGCCCGTGAAGCTCGGCTCCAGGCCCCTGGCCAGGTCCGGATCGACGTAGAGGAAGCAGTTGCCGGCGCCGCCGCAGAGCCACTTGAGCGCGCCGCCGACCGCGGCGTGCACACCCCACTCGCGCAGGCAGAGCGGCAGCGTGCCGACCGAGTGGAAGACGTCGAGTACGACGAACGCGCCGACCTTGCGCGCCTTCTGCACGATCGGCGTCACGTCGACGACCGCCGAGCTGCGGAACATCACGTGGTCGATCGCGACGAGCAGCGTGCCGTCGTCGATCGCGTCGGCGACCTGCTGCGGATCGGTCGCGAGACCGTCCGCGGCCGGCGGGATCCGGACGAGTCGCGCGCCGTGCCGCGCGCGGGCTTCGTAGATGTACTGATCCGACGGAAAGTTGCGGTCCGCGTAGACGACCTTGTTGCGCGCGCCGTCGAAGCGGAAGCACGACAGGATCATCTCGAGGGCAACGGCGACGTTCTGGTGCATCGACACGCTGCCGCGCTCCACACCGAGCACGATCGCGATCTGGTCGGCAACCTGTTCCTGCAGCGTCCACCACCCGTCGCCCCACGCGCGAACGCCGCGCGTCTCCCACTGGTCGAGGAACTTGCCGACGCTCTGCCTCGCCGCGCGCGGCATCGCGCCGAGCGAGTTGTTGATCAGGTAGTTGCTGCGCGCCGTGATCGGGAACTGCTCACGGTACGCGAGGAGGGGATCGGGGAGGCTCATCGGGCACCTGACGAGCGCGCCGTTCTAGCGGATGGCCGCCATCCGCGCACGTTCCGCCATCGACCCCGACTAAGCCGGCCTGGCGAGGAACTCGCGGCGCACGGCCTGCACGAGCCGCTCTTCGGCACCGGCGCGCTCGGCGGCCAGCACGTACCGCTCGGCCTCCTCGGACCGGCCGAGCAGCGCGCAGGCCTGGGCGAGATGCAGCAACGGCGATGCGTCGCTCGGCGCAAGGTCGTGGGCACGCAGCAGGTGGCGATGCCCCTGTGCGACCCGGCCCTTGCCGACGAGCAGGATGCCGAGCCAGTTGTGCGCATCGGCGAAGCTCGCATCGCAGCGGACCGCGCGGCGCAGCGCACGCTCGGCGCGGCGCGGCTGCTCGAGCTTGTGGTTCACGATGCCGACGAGGAACCAGGCCTCCGCGACGCCGGCCTTGCGTACGAGCGCGCGTCCGGCGGCGAGCGCGGTCTGCAGGTCGCCGGCCGCGATCGCGCTCTCGATGCGCTGCGTTGCTGCCCACAACCCGGGCACCGAAGCGAGCCGCAGGAAACGCCGGGCCTGGACGTCGACCTTCGGCGCGAGGCCGAGCTGCAGCGCCTTCTCGAGCGCCGGCGCAGCTGCTTCGCCGTCGCCGAGCAAGAGGCACGCGCGCCCGAGCTCGAAGTGCAGCACAGCGTGGCCCGGCTCCTTCACGAGCGCACGCTCGGCGATGTTGCGCGCCATCGCCGGCCGGTCGTCCTCGATCAGGAACGAGACGACGAGCCGCGCGACCGGCAGCGACAGGTCGGGCAGCGCGATCAGCTCGGCGACGAGCGCCGTCCGCGTGTTGCGGTCCCCGGTGACGTCACAGGCGGCCGCGAACTGGGCCAGCGCCTCGGCACTCGCGACGCCGCGCTCGCGCGCGAGCCCGACGACTTCGCGGACCTCGTCGTAGCGACCGAGGCCGAACAGCTGCGCGGCGGCCCGCTCGACGAGCTCACGCCGTTCGGGCGCCTGCCGCGCCGCGCGCAACGCGACGAGCGCCGCGGTGCTCTCGTCACCGGCGGCGAGCAGCTGCGCACCGAGGCGCTCCAGCACGGGAACGGAGCCATCGATCGCCGCGGCCAGCTGTGCGAGCAACGGCCCGACCTCGGTGCGAGTCTCGCCACGCTTCAGGCACAAGCCCGTGAAGTCCAGCACGGCCTGCTGCACTTCTTCGTCCGCGGCTGCCAGCTCGATGCAGCGACGCGCCGGCCGCAGCGGGTCCGGCGAAGGATCGGCGAGGTTCGCCTCGCGCCGCAGCGCAGCGTCCTTGACCACGAGCCACCAGCCGAGTGCCTCGCCGGTGAGCGGGCGGACCGCGCGTGGCCGTCCCGTCCTGCCGAGCAGTCCCATCACCTCGAACTCGATGCGCGTCAGCGCGTCGAGCGGCTGCCGCGGATCGAACGGCAGGTCGGCCTCGTGGAGGACCTTCTGCGTCCTGCCGTCCAGCGCGCGCCAGTGCAGCACACCGGCCCGGAGCATCCCGTCGCACAACAGCCGCACGTCGCCCTGCTTGTGCAGCCGCGCGAGCGCCGCAGGCTGGAGCATGTCGTGCAGGCGCAGGAAGCTGCGCACACCTTCGATGGGCCCGAGGAACGGCAGGAACCGGACGCCCTGGTCCTCGCTGCCATTGAGGCGCTCGACGAGCATGCGCGGCAGCTGCCGTGCGAGCACCTCGTAGGAGGCCGCGCCGACGACCGGGCTGAGCCCGTCGGCGACCGCGAAGCCGAACACGACGACAGTAGTCACCGCGGCATCGGGCAGGGAATCATGAACGACATCGGAGCGCCGCCGCGTTCATCGCTGACGCGTACCTCGATCTCCTTCGCCTTCATGCCCGTGCTCTGGACTTGTTGCCACATCGTGGACCCGATGTTCTGCGCGAAGCGATCCTTCGGCAGCCGCGCGGTCACACAGGTGTTTGCCACGAGGCGCGGAGTGCCATCCACCCTGATCTCCTCGAGCCGGATCGGTCCCGTCAGCTGCGACGCGAACTTCTCTTCGAGCAGCAGCTGAAGTTGCGGCGCGGCGCGTTGCTGCTTGAACTCGACGAGGTTCTTCATGACCAGGCTCAACAGTACGCAGGCGGCAATGCCGATGCCGAGGATGGCGTAGATGGACTTGGACACAGATCGGGTTTCGGCAGATCCCGTGCTGCCGCTACAGAGCAATTGGCCCTGGCGACCGGGCTGCCGAAAGAATCCGTGCCAGAGCCATTGCCTTGCACGAGGGAGCCGGTATGCATCGGCAGCGTCCCCCGGGGCTCCCCCCCTCCTCTGAACCCCAACACCCATGGGCAAGATCGTGCGATGCCGCGAATGCGGCAAGGTGTACCGCGAACTCGATGAACTCGAGGACCTACGCGACAACGACAGCGTCTGCCTCGTCTGCAACAACACCATCGAAGTGCCCGACTGGGATCGCGTGCTGGCCTCCTACGAGGACGATGACGGCGATGTCGAGGAGGATGACGACTGGGACGAAGACGAAGAGGCCGAAGACGATGAGAGCAAGGACGTCGGCGAAGAAGAGTTCGACGACGAGATCGGCGACGAGGACGACGAAGAGGACGACGAGGACAAGGACGACGACAAGGACGATGACGAAGAGGAAGAGGAAGAGGACGAAGACGAGGGCGACGAGGAGCGCTGACCGGGGCTAGCTCCTCTCATCGCGGAGCGGACCAACTCGCGGAACACGCACCCAGCGGCCGCGGCGACGATCGCGAGAAGGCCACAGATGGATCGCGCCAACTTGGCAGCACTCCCCCGCCGCGCCCCTGTCATTCTGGCCGCAGCCGACGATCGAAGACGGGGGACCTGCTGGAGGCAACGAACTCCAAGGTGTTGGAGTTAGCATACTTGCACTCGTCGGCTCGTAGCGGCACATGGGTTGCTTGGCGGCGGCCCTTCCAGATCCGGACTGCCTGCTGACCCTCGATGCGCCAAAGCTTCCGCGTGCTCCTGGTTGAGGACGACGACTCCCTGAGGTCCTGCCTCAGCGAGTTCCTCGCCATCCAGGGCTGGGAGGTCGGAGCGACGGCGTTTGGCGCCGAGGCGATGTCGATGGTTTGGCGCCAGCGATTCGACTTCTCGATCCTCGACTTCCACCTGCCCGGCATGACGGGCCTCGACCTGTTCCAGCAGCTCGCGTCGATCCGACCGCTGCCCGCGATCCTGATGTCGGGCCTCGCGACTCCCGAGGAGGCCGCCGCCGCGCGCGCAGCCGGATTCTTCACTTTCCTGCGCAAGCCGCTCGAGCTCGAACGCCTGCGCCACTCAGTACAGTTGTTGATCCAGACGCACTTCGGTGGCCCGATGACGCCACACGTCCCCCCACACCGGGGCCCGCTGCCCTGGAACCAACACGGGTGGAAGCCCGGCAAGCCACCCCCCTCCTCACCGCCTCCCCCGCAGTCGCGACGCTGATCCCGGCGAACGGCAGCGAGTTCTCTTTTTCTGTCTCCCCTTCCCACTCCCGAGGAATTGCACATGTCCAAGACCAAGTCCGCCACCGTGACCCCCCTTGGTGACCGCGTTCTCGTCAAGCGCGTCGCAGCCGACGAGAAGACCAAGGGCGGCATCATCCTGCCCGACACCGCCAAGGAGAAGCCGCGCGAAGGCATCGTCGTCGCAGTCGGCAACGGCAAGCTGCTCGACAACGGCACGCGCCAGGCGATGTCGGTCAAGGCCAAGGACCGCGTCCTGTTCTCCTCCTACGCCGGCTCCGAGATCAAGCTCGACAACGAAGAGCTGCTGATCCTCGGCGAAGACGAGATCCTCGCCGTCATCGAGTGATCGCTCACAAGCCAACCCACAAACCAACCAACCGAGTCAACCCCCATGTCAGTCAAGAAGATCGCATACGACCAGGAAGCGCGCGAACGCATGCGCGACGGCGTCCGGCAGCTCGCCCGCGCAGTGAAGGTCACGCTGGGCCCGCGCGGCCGCAATGTCATCATCGAGAAGTCGTTCGGCAGCCCGACCGTGACCAAGGACGGCGTCACCGTCGCGAAGGAGATCGAGCTCGCCGGCAAGTACGAGAATCTCGGCGCGCAGCTCGTCAAGGAAGTCGCCTCGAAGACGTCCGACGTCGCCGGTGACGGCACGACGACGGCGACCGTGCTCGCCGAAGCCGTCTTCGAAGAGGGCATCAAGAACGTCACCGCCGGCGCGAACCCGGTCGCGCTGAAGCGCGGCATCGAGCAGGCGGTCCAGAAGGTCGTCGAGGCGATCAAGAAGGTGAAGATCGACATCAAGGGCAAGAAGGAGATCGCCCAGGTCGCTTCGATCGCCGCGAACAACGACGGGGAGATCGGCAACATCCTGTCGGACGCGATGGAGCGCGTCGGCAAGGACGGCGTGATCACGGTCGAGGAGGGCAAGAGCCTCGCGACCGAGGTCAAGTGGGTCGAAGGCATGCAGTTCGACAAGGGCTACCTGTCGCCGCACTTCGTCACGAACCAGGACAAGATGGAGGTCGTGCTCGAGAACCCGTTCATCCTGATCCACGAGAAGAAGATCTCGAGCATCAAGGACATGCTGCCGCTGCTCGAGAAGATCGCGCAGAGCGGCCGTCCTCTGCTGATCGTCGCCGAGGACGTCGAGGGTGAGGCGCTCGCGACGCTCGTCGTCAACAAACTGCGCGGCGTCTTCAAGTGCTGCGCGGTCAAGGCGCCGGGCTTCGGCGACCGCCGCAAGGCGATGCTCGAAGACCTCGCCGTCGTCACGGGCGGCAAGGCGATCTTCGAGGACCTCGGCATCAACCTCGAGTCCGTCACGACCGGCGAGCTCGGCTCCGCGAAGAAGGTCGTCGTCGGCAAGGACGACTGCACCGTCATCGAGGGCGCCGGCAAGTCGAAGGACACGCAGGCGCGCATGGAGCAGGTCCGCGCCGAGATCGGGCGCACGACCTCCGACTACGACCGCGAGAAGCTGCAGGAGCGGCTCGCGAAGCTCGCCGGCGGCGTCGCGCAGATCATGGTCGGCGCGGCCACGGAGGCCGAGATGAAGGAGAAGAAGGCACGCGTCGAGGACGCGCTGCACGCCACGCGCGCCGCCGTTGCCGAAGGCATCGTCGCCGGCGGTGGTGTGGCACTGATGCGCGCCGCGAAGTCGCTCGACGACCTCAAGCTCAGCGGCGACGAACGCATCGGCGCCGACATCGTGCGCCGCGCGCTCGAAGCCCCGATGCGCCAGATCGCGAGCAACGCGGGCGTCGACGGCTCGATCGTCGTGCAGACCGTGCGCAACCACAAGGACTCGACCTACGGCTACAACGCCGCGACCGACGTCTACGAGGACATGATCAAGGCCGGCATCGTCGACCCCGTGAAGGTCGTCTGCGCCGCGCTGCAGAACGCCGCATCGGTCTCGACGCTGCTGCTGACGACCGAGGCGCTGATCACGACGGTGCCCGAGAAGAAGCCCGCCGGCGGCGGCGGCGACCACGACCATGGTGGCGGCATGGGTGGTATGGGCGGAATGGGTGGCATGGGCGGCATGGACTTCTAAGCGAGACCGCGCCTTCGGCGCGGGCCCGCCTAGGACCTCCTACCGCTCCGCGGCCGCTCATGCGGCCTGCGAAGCGGGAGAGACCGGTTCTAGGCAGCTGCCCACCTCCAATCACACGGCCCGGTGACGCTGCGCGTCGCCGGGCCGTTCGCGTTTTGCCGTCAGGCTTGCGACAGCAACCGCAGGCACAGCTCCTTGACGTCGGTCGCCGCGACGCGATCGCGCGCGAGCTTCTTGTCGCTGCACAAGAACACGGGCCCGGCCGCGTCGTCGCCGTAGAGCCGGCCGTGCGTACCGCGCACGAGCGATGGATCGGTCGGGATCACGTCCATCAGGTAGCGGAACCCGAGCAGCTTCTTCGCGAGCGTCGTCGCGACCTTCAGCTTCGGGAACGCGATCTTCGGGTCGAGGAACAGCTCCGCCGGGTCGTAGCCGGGCTTGCGGTGGATGTCGACGGTCGGCGCGAAGTCGGGGCGGCGCGTTTCGTCGAGCCAGTAGTGGTACGCGAACCAGCAGCCGGGCTCGGCGATGCAGACGAGCTCGCCGCTGCGTTCGTGGTCGATGCCGATCTCCTTCTGCTGGGAGCGGTCGAGCACGCGCGCGACGCCGGGCGTCTTCGCGAGCAATACGCGAACGGCTTCGAGATCGGCCGACTGCGCGACGTAGACGTGCGCGCACTGGTGGTCCGCGACCGCGAACGCGCGGCACGCGCCGCAGTCGAGCAGCTGGCCGTGGCTCGTCTCCTGCACGCGCAGCAGGCCCTTCTCGTGCAGCAGCCGGTTCAGGAACACGGGCTTCGTCGCGTTCTCGATGCCGTACTCGGACAGCACGATCACGTGCGCGTTCTTCGCGCGCGCCGCTTCGACGAGCCGCCCGACCTCCGCGTCGAGATCGCGCACGGCCTGCACGCTGCGCACATCGTCGGGACCGAAGCGCTGGTGGTCGTAGTCGAGGTGCGGCAGGTAGGCGAGCAGCAGGTCGGGGTCCTGGTGCGCGATCACCGAGAGCGCACACGACGCGATCCACCGCGTGCTCGCGATGCCCGCGCGCGGTCCCCAGAAGTCGAACAGCGGGAACGGGCCGAGCTGCTGCTGCACCGCACGCTGCAGGTCCGGCGGCTCGCTGTAGAGCCCCGGCTTCTTGAGCCCGTTCGCGTGGTACTCGGGCCGCGGCGTCACGCTCCAGTCGACGCCGGGCGCATACATGTTCCACCACCAGAACAGCTTCGCCGTCCGGGTACCGAGGCGGCGCTTCGCGGCTTCGTAGACCTTCTCGCCGTGCACGAGCTGGTTCTGCTGCCGCCACAACATCACCTGCGCGAGGTCGCGGAAGTACCAGCCGTTGCCGACCGCGCCGTGGCCCGACGGCTTCAGCCCGGTCAGGAAGGTCGCCTGCACGCAGCAGGTCACGGCGGGGAACACCGTGTCGAGCGGCGCTGCGAAGCCGTGCTGGCCGAGGCCGCGCATCACGGGGGCATTCGCGAGGTCCTTCGGCCGCAGGCCCACCGCGAGGATCACGAGCAGTTTCACGCGCGCATCGTGCCGGGCCGGTGCGGCCCGCGCCACGTCGCATCGTGCGGCCCGGCGCCGGGATCAGGCCTCGCGGGCCGACCTGTAGCGTCGCCTGACGCTGTGCACCCCTCATCGCACGTCGAAAACCGTAGCCGCGTCGAGCACGCTCAGCGCGGCGGCGACAGCTCCGCGAGCGTGAAGGCGCGCACGTGCAGCTCGCTGCCGTCGCCGGCGAAGAAGCGCGCGAGCAGGCGCGGGCCCTGGTCGGTCCGTTCCGCCTCGAGCAGGAGCCACGTCGAGGCGACCGCCGCGTCGAACTCGACGCGGTCGAACTTGCCGGCGTTCGCGGGGATCGGGTCCTGCGCGAGCGGCGAAGTGATCTCGTGCGCCCACGACGCCGCGCGCCCGAGCCGCTGGCAAGCGTTATCGCCGGCGAGGGGCTCACCCGGTCGCGTCGACGGGCGCCGTCCGCCGCGCGAGCTCGGCGAAGCGGCAGAGACCGTTCGCCATGCGGAGCTGCTCGACGGTGCGGCATTCCGGTTCGAGCAGCCGCGGGCTCGCGACGACGATCACGCACGCCTTCGCGCGGCTCGTCGCGACGTTGAAGCGGTGCGGGTCGTAGAGGAAGTTCATGCCGCGCGGCGCGTCGTCCGCTGACGAGCTCGTGCACGAGTAGATCACGACGGGCGCTTCCTGACCCTGGAAGCGGTCGACGGTGCCGACACTGCGAACGCCGAGCCCGGCGAGCTCACGCGAGAGCGCACCGACTTGCGCGTTGTACGGCGCGACGACGAGCACGTCTTCGGGGCGCAGCAGCTTCCTCGCGCCTTCACGATCGATCCACGACGCACCGGGCTGCAGCAGCCGGCGGCACAACGCGGCGACGGCGTCGACCTCCTCGAGGCTCCTGGCCTGGTTGCCCTCCTGCGGCACTTCGCAGAGCCACAGGCCGGCGCCGTCGAAGCCGTCGGTGCCCGACAGGAGCTGTCGCTCGCAGCCCTTTCGCGCGCGCAGCTTGCCCTCGTAGTAGAGCTCCGACGTGAACGCGGTCAGCTTCGTGTGCATGCGCCACGTCTCGTCGAGGAACAGCCCCTGGTCGTCGCGCAGCGTCTGCCTCCCTTCGTCGAGCAGGTGAACGAGCGCCGCGCGGTCGCTGCCTTCGGGATGTGCACCGCGCCGCGGCTGCTCGAGCTGCATCGGATCGCCGAGCAGCACGAGGTTCTTCGCCCCGCGCGAGGCCGCGAGCACGCTCGCGAGCGACATCTGGCCGGCCTCGTCGACGAACAGGAAGTCGACGGGCTCCTTCGCCCGCTTGTCCGCGCGCTTGTCCACGCGCTTGTCCGAGGCCCACAACCATGCCGTGCCGCCGAGCACCGTGTTCTGCTGCGGCTCGTTCGGGTCGTCCTTCTCGATGTAGGTGATGCCGTCGGGAGCCTTCGCGTCGTGCTTGTGCAGCAAGCGAACCGCCGGGCCACTCTGCTTCGCGAGCTCGTGCACTTTCCCCAACAGGTTGTCGATCACCTTGTGGCTGACCGCGGTGACGCCGACCGTCTTGCCCGCGCGCAGCAACGCGAGGATCGCGAGTGCGCCCGAGTGGCTCTTGCCGGTTCCGGGCGGTCCCTGGAGCGGCAGCACGGAGTTGTCGAGGTCGAGACACAGCCGCACGAGCGCTTGCACGACGGTCTCGCCGTCGCACCGCAGCTTGCCTGCAGCGTTCGGACCAGAACGCAGCCGCGGCGGCCGCCGGCACAGCAGGTCGCGCGCGGGTCCCCACGCGGAACGGTCATCGATGCCGTTGTCGCGCACGTGCTCCGCGAACGACAAGATCGACTTCTCGAGCGGATCCGTGCCGATCACCTGATTGCGGAACACCGCGCGCGGGTGGAACGCGATCGTGTTCTTGGTCTTCTTGATCGTGATCTCGCTCCGATCATGATCGACCAGCACCGCGGTCCCGATGTTCGTTGCCCACTCCTCCTGCGGATCGGGGTCCTCGCTCGCGGGAACGAACAGGTCCTCGTCGTCGATGCCGGTCTCTTGCGGCGGGAAGCTGTAGACGTGGCTCGGCGTCTTCTCCTTGCCGCGCGGCGCGATGTCCCGCTCGAAGCGCAGACCCGCCAGCATCTCGCGCTCGTCGAGCCAATCCTCCGCCGGCAGCTCGCGCAGGCGATAGTGCTCCCAGTACTGGCACTTGTCCTCGCGCTGGAAGTACCCGGCCAGATCGGCGAGCAGGCCGAGCGGACGCTGCTCGTCCGTCCACTTCGTGCGGTCGACGTCGAGCCCCGCGCGCAGCGGCTTCGCGACGGCTTCGATGCGCGCGTCGCGAGCCTTGACGCCGACCTTCGCATCGCCCACGCCGAGCTGCGGCCGCGCGAGCACGACGCCCGCGGCGACGCGCTGGCTGCGCAAACGCTCGAGCCAGTCCCGCAGCTCCAGCGTCGCGACACAGTCCTCGCGGTTGTACGCCTCCACGACGTCGCGGTCGGCACGCAGCTCGCCGACGGCCTCGCCGAGCTCGAGCGCGATCTCGAGCCGCTGCCGCGCCTTCGCGGCCAGCTGCAGGTCCGTGCTGCGTGAGAATCCGAACACGCGCTCGAGCTGCTTGAGTCCATACCCCGACACGCCGATGCGCAGCGCCTCGCGCACGACGGTGCGCAGGTCGACGAACCGGTGCTCGCGCAACAACTCGTCGAGCAGCACGACCCTCGTCTCGTAGCGCTGCGTCAGCCGCTTCAGCGCGGCCGGCTCGTACGCGGCGAAGTGGTAGATGCGCATCCCTGGACTCGCGGCGCGACGCGCAGCGACCGCGTCGAGGAACGTCTCGACGGCGCGCTTCTCGTCGGCCGCCGTGAACCCCCACTCGCGCGTGTAGACGCCGTCCGCAACGACCCAGCCCGTCAGGTACTCGCGGCCACCGTCGCTCACGAACGGGTCGCCTTCGAAGTCGAGGAACACGTCACCCGCGTCCGGCTCGGGCAGCCTGCCGAGCCCACGATCTTGCTCCGCGTCGAGGAACACGGACGGCACGACGGGCTCGGTGCGCGCGCGCAGCTGCAGCTCCGCCTGCTCGCCGAGCTTCAGGAACGTCTCGCGCGCGCCGCGCCGCGGGTCCTGGGCGAGCGCACCTCGGCACCTCGCGAGCGCGGTCAACGTCGGAACACCCTGGCGCTCGAGCTCCCGTGCCTGCGCGCGCCCGAGGCCGGCGACCAGCGACAGGTGATCGTCGCGCTCCCGCTGCAGCTCGCAGTGCTTCCAGAACTCACACACGTCGCAGTGCGACACCGGCTCCGGATACGTCGCGGGCGGCGGCTCCGCGGTCGCGGCCGCGAGCAGGCGATCGCGGACGAGGCGGTGGTAGGCGGCGAACTCCGCGGTGCGATGCGTCTCCATGCGCAGCGGCGTGCGCACGTGGAACCGCTCCGGCAGGAGGCCCTGCATCGTTGCCAGCATCTCGCCGTAGGTGAGCAGCTGCAGCAGCGCGCCCGCCTTCGTCTCGCGCGCGAGCTTCGTGTCGACCGCTTCGTACGACCACGCACCGAGTTGCGAGCCGAGATCGACACGCAGCATGACGTCGGCGCGGCCGACGAAGCCCGGAGCCGAGAGCGGAGCCTGCACGATCACTTCGGCGCCACCTCGCATCGCCGCGAGCGTGTCGGCGACCGACGCGTTGGGGCCGAGCTCCTGCACACGCCCGCCCTCGCGCGCCAGCGACGCGACGTACTCGGCTTCGAAGCGTCTGCCGCGCTCGATCAGCGCGTCGAGCCGCGGGTCCGGGACGCGCAAGATCTGCTCACCGGCGTCGCACCGGCGGCGCAGCTGGGTCTTGTGCGCACAAGCCAGATGGTTCGCGACACTCGTCGCGGACAGTCCCTGATCGGAGCGGGGGCGCGGCATGGAGACTCTCGGCTGCTCACGGAAGCGCGGGCGCTGCGGCGGTCGGTTCGGTGCCGGCGAGAACGAGGTGGACGCGGCGGCGCAGGGTCACGGCCGGCATGGTAACGAACACGCTTTCAGCAACACGGCAGGTTGCCGGGTAATCTGCTGCGCGACGCCGTGGTCGATCCCTGCTCCACAACCCTGCGTGTGATCTTCGCGCTGGCCGTGCTCGCGCCGGTGGCCGCAGCGCAGGCGAAGGACGCGACCGCCGTCGAGCGGCGCGCTCGCTCGCTGGTCAACCAGGTCGAGCTCCCCGAGCGCAGGGTCGCCGCGATCGACGAGCTGCTCTCACTCGGCGCCGACGCCGTGCCCGCGCTCGCGGCGCGCCTATCCGACCCGCGCCCCGAGGTCGTTCAGGTCGTGTGCGCGGTGCTGTGCAAGCTCGGTCCGCTCGCAGAGGCAGCACTGCCCCAGCTCGTCATCGCGCAGGGCTCGCCGGATGCCGCGGTCGCGCACATGGCGAGGCTCACCGAGATGAACATCCGCCCGAGCGGGAAGACGCTCGTCGCCGAGTTCGAGCGCGGCAAGGTCGTCGAGATCGCGGCCGACGGCACGCAGCGCGAGGTGTTGGGGACGGCGATGCCGTGGGACGTCGACCCGCTGCCCGGCGGCCATCTGCTCGTCACGCTCTACATCGCCAACCGGGTCGTCGAGTACGACGAGAAGGGCAACGAGGTCTGGTCGTTCGCGGACCTGAAGATGCCGCTCGAAGCCGACCGGCTGTTGGACGGCCGCACGCTGATCGCCGACACGTACGGCCAGCGCGTGATCGAGGTCGGCGCGCGCGGCGACGTCGTCTGGGAATGGAAGGCCGAGCAACAGCAGGGCCAGCCGTACGACGTCGAGCGCCTCGCGAACGGCCGCACGCTCGTGGCGCTCTTTCCGAGCCTCGTGCTCGAGGTCGACCGCGCCGGCGAGGTCGTTTGGCAGCTCGACAGCCCGGGCGGTGTTTTCGACGCGGACCGGCTGCCGAACGGCAACACGCTGTTGACGCTGTTCAACGCCGGCAGCGTGCGCGAGGTCGACAGCAAGGGCACCGTCGTCTGGGAGGCCAAGGGGCTCGCGGGCCCGAACGACGCGGACCGGCTGCCGAGCGGCAACACGCTCGTGACCACGTCCGATGGGTTCGTCGAGCTGGCTCCCGACGGCTCGATCGTCGCGCAGTCGAAAGGGCGGAAGCGCGTCTCGAAGATCGTCCGGCGCTGACCGCCGGCGACATCACGACACGGCATTCGCGAACAAGAGTCCACCGGGCAGCTGCGCGCCCGCGCGCCGCACGGGCCGGGTCGCGCGGTCTGCGCGCGCACGTGCCGTGAGGGCGGCGCAGCTCTGTTGCTGGCCCAGTGCCGGCGTGTGATCATGCCGCGCCCCATGCGACCCCGCGCCAGCACCGATCCCGCCGCATGACCGGCGCACCACCCATCGAACAACGGTGGCCGCTGGGCGTGTCCGCGGCCACGGCGGCGATCCTGCTCGCAGCGATGCTGTTCGGCGCGTGGCAGCTGTGCTTCCTCTGCGACGACGCGTTCATCACGTTCCGCTACGTGTCGAACGCACACGACGGACTCGGGCTGGTCTGGAACCCGCCGCCGTTCGAACGAGTCGAGGGTTACACGTGCTTCCTGTGGGCGATGATGCTCTGGACTGTGTGGAGCTGGTTCGGCGTCGAGCCGCCCGACTCGGCGAACGTGCTGTCGGTGCTGTGTGGCGTGCTGCAGTTCGCGGTCGTCGTGCTCGCCGCGCACGACATCCGGCATCGCGACGGGCGGCGCATCGCACCGGTCGTCGCGTGGGCGGCGGTCGCCGTCGTCGTCGGCAACCGCACGTTCCTGCAGTGGCTGACGGGCGGCCTCGAGACGGCGCTGTTCAACGTGGGCTTCGTCGGCTGGGCCGTCTTCGCGTTCCGCGGCGCCGTGTCGCCGCGGCGCGACCGCTGGCTGATGGCGTGGAGCGTGTTCGCGGCGGTCGCTGCGCTGACGCGGCCCGACGGCATGCTGCTGGTCGCCGCAACGCTGGCCGCAGCACTGCTGTCCTGCCGCACGTGGGGACTGCGCTGGCGCGGGCTGCTGGCCGGCTTGTCGCCGCTCGCGACGGTCGCGGCACACCTGATCTGGCGCCGCGCGTACTACGGCGAGTGGGTGCCGAACACGTACTACGCGAAGGTGCTGGATCCGTGGCCCGAGGCCGGCCTGCGGTACCTGCTCTGCTACGCGGTCGAACACGGCCTGTGGTTGTGGGCCCCGTTCGCGGTCGCCGGTGCGGCGTCGATCTGCTGGCGCGCGCGGCACACGCTCTGGCGCAGCGTGGCGACGAACCTCGCGCCGCTCGCCGTGGTCGCGTCGACGATCGTCCAGGTCGGCTACTACGTACTGAAAGTCGGCGGCGACCACTTCGAGTACCGCATCTTCAGCCACCTCGTGCCGCTGACCACGCTGGCAACGGCGGCGATCGCCGCGAAGTGGTCCGCCAGCGCACGGCTGCCGCTGGCCGCGGTGCTCGTGTTCGGTCTCGCGTCGGGCGCCGGCTGGGTCCACCTCGCGCTGTCGCACGACATGGGCTCGTACGGCTTCCACCCGCTGACACCTCGTGTGCCGGCGCCGCTGAAGCCGCTCTCGCGCTGGTACGACCGGCACCAATCGTGGCTGCACATGCACTTCGTGTGTCTGCGCGCCAGGCAGCACGCGGTCGCGCTGCAGCGGATCTCGGCGCCCCTGCCGGCGCGCGCGCGCACGAAGTTCGACCCGACGGACGTGCCCGTGCACGCGGCGCCGGCCGTCGGCGTCGTCGGGTGGGTGCTGCCCGACTGCGCGATCCTCGACTTCCATGGCCTCAACGACTGGGTCATCGCGCGCTCGCCGGAGCGCGGGCATCCGGACGTCGCGCCAGAGCACCTGATGACGTCGTTCCGCACCGCGGACGCCGACCGCGACGGACTGCTGGTTGAGAGCGAGCTGCGGCATGCGCTCGGGCTGATCCTCGGGCTCGAGCCAGGTCCGTGGGCCGATCCATGGATCGAGCAACTGCTCGGCGTCGCTGCGGTCGAGCGCCCCGATGCGCTGACGTTGGACGAGGCGAAGTGGCTCTCCGAGATCGGCCTGCAGCGCGGCGGCATGGCGCACGAACGCGGGCCGCCGCCCGGCTACGTCGAGGCATTCGCGCCGAACGTCGAGGTCGGCGGCGGCGTCGCGCGGATCACGCCGCGCGCCGAGCCGCTGACCGCGTCGCGGGTGCGCTCGATCGAAGCCGCGTGGCGGAAGTGGATCCGCGACGGCGCGCCCGCGGACCACACTCCCGCTGCGAAATGAACGAGCGCGCCGCTACGGAGCGCCGACCGTAGCGGGTGGCTGCCGCCGCGGCGGCGGGGCGACGGCGGGCGCACTGCGCGTCGTCGCTGCAGTCGGCGCCGCAGTCGACGTCGCCGTGGTCGTGAACCCGGTCGGTGCCGGCGGTGCACTGCGCGGCGTGCGGCCCGCAGCCTTGCGCCAACGACGCAGCAGCAGCAGGAACGCGAAGCCCGCGCCGAGCACGCCGCCGGCCGCGACGAAGTAGTCGACCTTGACGTCCTGGATGCCGGTCCGCAACACAGCGACGTCGAGCGTCGTGCCGAGCCAACGGCCCAGCACCCAGACGAGGTAGCCGAGACCGCTGCCGAAAGCACCGGCGAGGCCCATGCCGACGACCGGCCCGGCCCTGCCGGCCAGGAAGCCGCCCGGGCACGGCATCGAACGCAGCATCGGGAACCAGATCAGGAAGGCCAGGAACGCCGACACGCCGAGGAACAGCCCCGAGAGCTGGACGCCACCCGCGACCCAGGTCTCGAGCTCCTGCTTCGCGAGCCCGATCGCAACGCGCGCTTCCTTGTGGAACGAGAACGTCTTCAGCGCGAAGGCCACGGGAAGCGGCAGCGAGAAGACGAAGGCGCTCCTGAGCAGCACGCGGAACGCCGGGGCCCGCATCAGGATGCCCACGCCCGCCGCGAACGTGAAAGCGCCGGCCGCGAGCCAGCTGTAGGTCAGCAGGTGCTGGGTCTGGAGGTCCTTGCCGGTCGCGAGCTCGTTCACCGGTCCGACCATCAGCAAGGCGCCGATCGGCAGCGCAGGAAGCGCCACGAGCACGGACCAGAACCTCGCAGAATGGCGATACCGGAGCAGCGCCAGCACGGCGTTCTTCGTCCCCAGCGGCAGGGCGCGCAGGCCGCTTGCCAGCGCAGGAGCCTTGGCCTTCAACCGGGTCCAACCGGTCGCGAGCACGCGGCCCAGCGCACGGCCCCTGCCCTTCACCCAGCCCCAGTCCTTCGAGAGCGCCCGGCCGAGCGCGCGGGCTTTGGCTTTGATCCAGCCCCAAGCATCCGCGAGCGCCGTTTGCACGGCAGACACCGCCTTTCGCTTGTTCAACTTCATGGTAGCCTCCGACTCCCGCGGCTGATCGGCCCGCATGGCGAGCCACTTGACCGCGAGTCAGCACGAGTGCGTTGCCATCGGCGCTGCCGTTCCTCGTTTCGGGAATCCCCGCGCTGCGCTGTTGACTCGCGCCGGCAGCGCGAGCATCCTCCGGCGCGGAGGTGTCGCGTGGCGGTAGCTTGCAGACGTCCGGTGGCGTTCTGGTTCGCGGTGTTCGTGGCTGCGGCCTGCGAGTCCCAACCCCCGCCGGATGCGGGCAAGGTGCGCGTCGGCATGACCAAACCCGAGCTCGAAGCGACGCTCGGGGCGCCGCTCGAGAAGGGCAAGCCAACCGCCGGTGCGAGCGGTCGCAGCGAGGAGACCTGGCTCTACCGCCTCAAGCCCGAGGTCGCCTCGGCACAGGACGTCACGAAGGGTGTCCTGACGTCGGGCGTCGGCTTCTTCGACGGGCCGAACGCCGACCACCGCTACCACTTCGTGTTCGTCGACGAACGGCTCGCGCGCTGGGGTCCCGAGAAGAAGTAGCCCGGCTCCGCGCACGGAACCCGCACGCCCCGGAACGACAGCGGCCGCCCGCGCCGAGCGCGAGCGGCCGCAGCACGCGGGCCGGAGCCCGCGCGGTGACTCGTCAGGTCACAGCGTGCCGACGACCCAACCGGCGGCGTCACCCATCACGAAGCCGAACGCGTTCGCGGCCGGATCGAAGACGGCTGCCTGGTTGTAGAGCAGCGATCCGGCGAGCACCGGAGCGTTCGGGATCGCGAAGTTCCAGGTCGCGCTCGGCGGCGCGCCGATCACTGTCTCGGTCGCGTCGAGGCTGATGTACAGCGGGCAGCCAGGCGCGCCGATGATGCCGAGGTCGACTGGCGCCGGGAACCGGGTGGCGCCGATCACCATCACCGCGACGCCGAACGGCAGCCCGTCGATGTTGACCGACAACGTGCCGCCGGTCACCGGCCGCGTCACGTAGGCCTGGTGCGACACGCCCATCGTGCCGGCGCAGCCAGGGCCGAACCAGCCGTGGCCCGCGACGCCGGTGATGTTGGTGGTGCTGTAGTGCAGCGTGCCGCTCCACGCGCGCGGCGTGTTGACCGTCGTGCTCGTGCCCTGGAAGGGAGCGACCGTGGTCGCGGCTGCCGAGCCCAACTGCAGCGACAGGTCGGCGTTGCTGACCGTGGTCACCGCGGCCTGCGTCGTGTAGCGCGGAATGATGCCGACGTACCGGAGCGCCATGCCGTAGGTCCCGGCCGGGATGTACAGCGGCTGCGGGAAGGCCGCGTGCGACGGCCCGTTGGACACCGGGTTGGACGTGCCGCTCGCGGTGCCGACCTTGGTCCACGGAGCGGGTTGGTACTCGCTGCCGACGTGGGTGCCGAGCTTCAGGAAGCAGTCGATCGTGAACGGCGTGCTCAAGGTGGTCGTGATCACGTCGAGGGAGTCGATGCTGACGCCGAGCGGATTGAGCACGGTGATGTTGTAGTAGACGGTCCACAGCGACGCGCCGCCGTTGTTCGCGACGAGGTTCGTCGACAGGTTCTGCGTCGGGTAGATGTTCTTGGTGACCGTCGACGGCGGTGCACACAGGCGCGTGACCGTCAGGGTCACGTTGGTGTGGGCAGCGCTCGGGTAGAGGAACACCGGGTTCTGCAGGTTGCTGTCGATGACGCTGTCGCCGTCGAGGTCCCAGGCCCAGCTCGTCGCCGGCATGTTGGAGGTGTCGGTGAACTGCATCAGCAGCGGGCCAATGGCCTGGACGTCGAAGTTGGCCACGATCAGGTCGGTCTTGATGTGCCCGTTGCTGGTTGCCGAGTCCGGCGGGTTGACGCCGTCGGTGACCGTCAGCGTCACGTTGTACTGGCCGCACGTCGTGTAGGTGAACGTGGGGTTCTGGGCCGTCGAGTCGATCACCGAGTCGCCGTCGAAGTCCCAGGCGTAGCTCAGGATGCCGCCCGGCGCGGTCGTGACCGACGTGCTCGTGAAGTTCACGGTCAGCGGCGTCGGGCCGCTCGTGACGTTCGAGATGAAGCCCGCACCGAGACCAGGGGCCGGCGCGTAGTCGATCTGCACGACGACCGCGTGGTTGAGGTCACGGCCGGTCGCGACGCCACCCGGGTATCCCGCGTAGCCGGTCGACCAGTAGACACGAGCCGCGTTCGCCTCCCCGACCGTGCCGTGCACGTCGAGCTGCGGCGAGCCGAGGCCACTGGGCTGGATCGGCAGGTCGCACTCGACGTTCAGATCGCCGGTGTCCGGGTTGTAGGTGAAGGGCGTCGTCAGCGGGACGTTGATGCCGAACGGCGTCGGTCCGATCGCGGCCGGCTGCGCCGGGTACGAGACGGTGCCCTGGAAGCAGAGTGTTTCGTCGACGCCGCGCTGGTTCGAGAACGTCGTCGTCGTCGCGCTCCAGTCGACCGGGCTCGTCGAGCAGCGGATCGAGCAGGGGTTCGTGAACGTCGTCGCGGCGAGTCCCACGCCCGTGTTCGGACGCCACCGCAGTCCCTGGATCACGATCGGGTACATGACGCCCTGGCCATAGAAGTGCGAGCTGTCGTAGATGGCCTGATGGAGCAGGCCGAGCGAGCCACGCCCCCACGGAAACGCGTTGGAGGTGCCTGCCCTCGGCGGCGGCCATCCCCTTCGGAACGACGAGGCTGAGCTGTGCAATCGCGGGTGCGGCAGCGAGTGCGCCGGTCGCGAGCAGAGTGACGAGACGTTGCATGTTGATCCTTGAAGTTGGAACAGTGGAGAAACGAGCCCTGGCTGCCAGGGCAGGGGCCGAAGCCTAGGGGTCGTGCGACACAAGGAAACCCCCCGCCTGCGTCCGGCCGATGGACTCCGAGACGATGGCCTCGGACGCCGAATGCTCTGCAGCGCATCGATGAGGCGGCGCTTCCCGTTCGAACCCGGGTCCTGCCGCGCGCATCGAGGACCGGCGCAATCCACATCGGCTGCCTTCCCGGAAGGAACCGGGCGGCCGCGCTCGGACCGCGGACTGAAATCGCGGAAAAAAACACGGTGAAGGCCGCGCGCGCGACGCGCCACGCACCCTCGGCGGCTGCGCACGCCGGACTCGCGGGTGCGGACTGCGTGGCCTTCGCGACGAGGTGGTCCGCGCGGGTATGGTGCGGGCGCCCATGCTCGACCTGCGTCCGCCATCGCCGCGCACGGCCGTGCTGCTGCTGCTCGGACTCGCCGTGGTCGCGTACTGGCCGGTCGTGAGCTGCGGGTTCGTCTGGGACGACGACGACTACGTCACGCAGAACCCGGTGCTGCTGTCGTGGGCGGGCCTCTGGCAGCTGTGGACCGAGCCGTTGTCGCTGCCGCAGTACTACCCGCTCGTGCACACGACGTTCTGGCTCGAGTACCGGCTGTGGGGCCTTCACCCGCTCGGCTACCACGCCGACAACGTGCTGCTGCACACGCTCGCGGCATGCCTCGCGTGGCGGCTCGCACGGCGGCTCGCGCTGCCCGGCGCGTGGTTCGCGGCGGCATGGTTCCTCGTGCACCCCGTGCACGTCGAGTCGGTCGCGTGGATCACCGAACGCAAGAACGTGCTGTCACTCGCGTGTGCGCTGCTCGCGAGCGAACGCTGGTTCGCGTGGCACGACGGCGGCGCGAGGCGCGATCAGGTCATCGCGTCGTGCGCGTTCCTCGGTGCCTTGCTCAGCAAGTCGGTCACTGCAACGTTGCCGGGTGCCTTGCTCGTGCTGCTGTGGTGGCGCGACGGCAGGCTGTCGCGGCGCGGCGTGCTGGCGCTCGTGCCGTGGTTCGCCGCCGGCATCATCTTCGCGCTCGTGACCGCGTACCTCGAGGTCGCGCACGTCGGCGCGGCCGATCCGCGCTGGCGGTTGAGCGGCGCCGACCGCTGGCTGCTCGCCGGCCGCGTGCCGTGGTTCTACCTCGGCTGCCTGCTCTGGCCGTTCGGACTGTGCTTCAACTACGAACGCTGGCAGCTCGACGCGGCGTCGCTGGCGCAGTGGCTCTGGCCCGCCGCGACGCTCGCGGCGCTCGCCGCGGCGTTCGTGTGGCGCGCGCGCTTCGGCCGCGGCCCGCCGGCCGTGCTGCTGCTGTTCGGCGGCACGCTGCTGCCGGTGCTCGGCTTCTTCGACGTCTTCCCGTTCCGCTACGCGTTCGTCGCCGACCACTTCCAGTACCACGCGAGCCTCGCCGCGCTGTTCGGGCTCGTCGCGTGGCTCGGGCCGCGCGCCGCAGCGCTGCTGCCGAAGCCTCTCCTGGGAACCGCGGCGCTCCTGCTGCTCGGCGGCAACGTCGTGCTGACGTGGCACACGCTCGGTGCGTACCGCGACCTCGACACGCTGTGGCAACGCACGCTGCTCGTCAATCCGCGGTCGACGCTCGCGCTGACGAACCTCGGCGGCCACGCGAACCTGCGCGGCGACGGGCCGACCGCCAAGGTCCTGTTCGAACGCGCACTCGCGATCGACCCGACGCTGCACGAGGCGTGGGGCAACCTCGGGGTGATCGCGCACAACACGGGCGACCGCGCGACCGCGCGCGCTCACTACGAGCGGGCGCTCGCGCTCAAGCCCGGCGATGCGGCGACGAACAACAACTTCGCGGTGCTGTACCTCGAGCAGGGCCAGCCGCGCGAGGCGCTCGCGCACGCCGAACGCGCCGTGGCGGCGCTGCCGGACTACTTCGAGGGGCGGGTGACCCTCGGCTGGGCGCTGCACGACTGCGGGGAATGGGAGCGCGCGCTGGTCGAACTCGACTGGGTGCTGCAGCGCACGCCGCAGAACGTGCTCGCGCTGCAGCGCGCCGTGCGTTGCCTGATGCGGCTCGGGCGTCATCGGTTCGCGGCCTCGAACGCAATGGTGTGGCTGCGCACGCAGCCCGCTTCGGCGGCCGCGAAGGCGGAGCTGGTCGCGGCGATGGCACAGGTGCTGCGCACCCTGCCACCGGCGTCGGTGCGCGCCACAGCCGAGAACGCGCTGCGGAAGTCGGGCCTCGACCCCGCACCGATCCTGCCGCCGGTCGCAGCGGCCCTGCGCCAGCTCGGCGCCACCGCGCAAGCGGACGCCGTGGCGCCGAAGTAGCGCCACGGGCCCGCGTTCTCCGAGAGCCGATCTCCAGGCTAGAAGCTGCCGATCGTCATCGCGACCGCGTTCGAGGTCACGAGGCCGAACGGGTTCTCGCCGGGCGCGAGCATGACCGACTGGCCATGGACGACGGTGCCATAGAGGGCCTGGACCGGCGGGATCGGCAACGGCACGGTCAGGCTCGGCGCGATCAGCGTGGAGCTGACGGCCGTCGTCGGATCGATGTAGGCCGAGCAGCCCGCGGCGCCGATGATGCCGAGGTCGATGCCGCCCGGGATCGGATTCAAGCCGAGGAAGAGGATGCCGACGACCGAACCGATCGGCAGCTTCGAGGTCACGACGTCGACCGTCGCGCCGATCGCCGGACGCGGCGAGGCAGCGAGCGTCAGGCCGTTCTCGATCGGGTGCAGCTGCAGGCCCGAGATCAGGGACAGCGTGCTGGGACCCGGATCGTACGACGCGCCGGCGCCCGAGTAGCCGACCAGCCAGTTGTCCGACGTCAAAGCACCGCCGGCCGTCGGAATGGTCTGGACCACGAGCGTGACGTTGTTCGTGTTCAGGTCGAACTGGTACTGGAACGTCGCGCGATTGACGACCGTGGTCGGCGCCAGCTCCACGTCCTGGAACGTGATGTAGGCGACGTTCGAGAGCACCTCGAACTTGATCTGGCCGCTGCCGGCTTCCGCGGTGTTCATGTCGTGCCAGCAGTACCACGTCGTGTTGCTGGCGTTCAGCAGCGCGTCGATCGCGCTGATCGTCGGCTGGACGACCGGGAAGTTGGCGTTGATCTTGAAGGTCGGCAGCACGTCGCCCGTGCCGACGAAGCCGTTCACGTGGATCCACAGCGTATTGGTCGTCGAGCCGGGCACGTTGTCGGGAATCGTCAGCGGCGCGCCGAGATTGACCGTGCCGGACGTCGCGTCACCCGCGGCCACGGGGTTCGTCGCGGTGCCGCTCGGGGGCACGAAGGCGGTCGGCAGACCCCAGACCATCGTGTAGCCCGTCGGCGAGTAGATCCACGTCAGCGTCTGGCCCTGCAGCGCGGTCGAGGCGCTCGTCGGCGTCGTGAACAGCTCGTAGAAGGAGCCCTGGCGGCGGTAGCAGCCGGCGCCGCTCGAGACGTTGCTCGCGCACGCCGTCGCCTGCGCACCGAGCAGGTAGTGGATGTTGCCGTTCCAGACGCGCGGCAAGGCGATGCTGGGGGACGTGAACGCCACGTTCTGGGCGAGACCGGCGCGCAGCGTCATGTGCGCGTTCGCATACGTCTGGTTCGTGCCCGAGCCCGGCACCGTGGTGCCGTTGCCGTTCGTGTAGCGTGCACTGACGGTCGTGTAGCGGATCGCGAACGAGTAGTCGCCGGGCGCCAACACGATCGGGGGCGTCAGGCAGACCGGGCACGGCTGGTTCAGCCCTTGCGCGATCACGGGACCGCTGCTGACCTGCGTCCAGTCGGCGGCGGTCAGGTCGTGGCCGACGTACGTCACCGGCGTGATCGTCGGATTGAGCTGGAAGACCTGGATCGTCCCCGCGAAGCCGACGACCTGGCCGAGACTCACGTCGAGACCTTGGATCGTGACAGTGGTGGTGACGTTGAGGTCGAACATGACCTGACCACCGGCGCCGCCGCCGTTGTTCGAGGCGAACGTGGTGGTCAACGGAGACTGCGCGCCCAACGAAGCGGTCAGCGCAACAGCCAGGAAGCGAGAGAGAACTTGCATGTTGAGTCGGTTCCTTGAGGAGAGTGGCAGGGGGAGAAACAGCGCTCGAGACGCGGACCTCTCTAGCGATCCCGACCCGGCTGGATACTGGCCGCGGCAGTGGTCTTTCGCCGCGTACTGCGACGCTCGTCTCGCTCGCGAACAAGTCTCCGGCATTCGACCGCGGCGAGAAACCTCGCTTCGACTAGCGCGAGTCATCGCGCGCTGCGCGTGCTGCGCGTGCTGCGCGTACGCGGTCGACGACGCGGCCCAGCCGCTGCACGCACGGATCGCACGAGCTGCCGCAGCACCAGCGCCACGTCGCGTCGTCGGCATCGGCGTGCATCCGAACGAACACGGCGTAGCTGTCGTCGATGCGTTCTTCGGCGAGCCATGTGGCCAGTTCGGCTGGCGTCGGATGCTCGTCGGGGCCTTTCACGGGCCGAGTGACATAGCGGGTGCGGCGCACGGCGCAAGCCGCGACGCCGCGGCTTCCGCGCAGCTCCGATGGCATCGGCCTCGTTTCGCGACACCGTGAGTCGGTTTTGCCTGCCGCGGCAAGATGGTGGTCGACGTGACTCCCCCACCCGACCACGAACTCCTGCAGCAGCTCGACTGGGTGCGCTCACTCGCGGCGCGCCTCGTGTTCGATCGCAGCCAGCGCGACGATCTCGAGCAGGAGATCTGGCACGCGGCGCTGCGCTCTCCCGCACGCCAGGGTCCGCCGCTGCGTGCATGGTTGACCGGCATCGGCAAGCATCTTGCCGCGCTGCTGCACCGGCGCGACGCACGCCGCAGGCGCCGCGAGCAAGCAGCCGTGCGCACCGGGGCCGCGAAGAGCGCGGCCGAGGTCGCCGAGCACGCCGAGCTGCAGCAGCGCCTGCTCACGGCCGTCAACGCGCTGCCCGAACCGATGCGCGACGTAGTGCTGCTGCGCTTCGTCGAAGGCCTGCCGCCGCGCGCGATCGCCGAGCAGCTCCGGGTGCCGGTCGCCACGGTGCGCACACGCCAGCAGCGAGCGATGGAACGGCTGCGCGAACGGCTCGACGCGGACTTCGGCGACCGCCGCGCGTGGGCGCTGCCGTTCGCAGCCCTCGCACGCCCGCGCGAGGTCGCCGCCGCCGCAGGCGCGTTCACGACGTTCACCCAGCTCGGACTCGCCGTCATGCACACGAACAAGCTGCTCGCCGCCGCTGCGGCGCTGCTCGCGCTCGCCGCGATCCCGACCGCCATCGCGTGGTCCGCATCGACCTCCGCCGCGCCCGACACGAGGCACGGCGAGGTCGCCGCCGCGCTGCCCGCCGCCGTTCCGAGCCCAGCGCCGGGCCCCGCCGCGGTCGCGAACGCGCGCGAGCCCGCCGCGGCGCCGGTGCGCGCGTTCCGCGGCCGCGTCGTCGACGCCAACCGCAAGCCGCTCGCGGGTGCCACCGTGCGCAAGGCGCCGGTCCAGATCTTCGCGTCGCGCGTCGAAGCCGGCGCCTTGCAGGCCGGCGACGTCGCGGCGCAGACCGCCGGCGACGGCACGTTCACGTTGAACGAAGCCGGCAGCAGGAATGGAGAGCTGCCGATCGCGGCCGAGCTCGACGGCTTCATCACGCGCGAGGAGACGACGCCGTGCGCGATCGGGACCGACACGACGATCGTCATGCTGCGCACGCACGAGGTCCCGCTCGTCGTCGAGTGCGTCGAGCGCACGAGCCGCGCGCCGGCGCCGTACTTCCGCGTGACCGGCAGCACCGTGCTGCAGACCCGGTCCAACGGCCGCGTCGAACAGCCCGTGTACGAGCTGCGTGTGCCGGACCGCGCCAGGGCGACGAACGGGACGTGGCGCGGCACCGCGCGCTTCGTCGAGGGCCTGCCGTTCGTCGTGCAGGTCTGCCTCGCCGGCCACGGCGCAGGCCCGTTCGGGCAGGGGACCGATCCACGGCTGCGCGCGGCGCTGCAACCGGTTCCGGGTGCGCCGCTGCACGCCGTCGTCGAGTTCGACTCGCCGCACGCCGACGCCACCGTGCCCCGCACGCAGCGCGGCCGCATCGTCGCCGACGCGACGAATCAGCCGATCGCAGGCGTCGACGTCTTCCACGTCGCTCGCTCCGGCAACGAGACGCGCTTCGGCGGTCACGTGCAGAGCCGCGCCGACGGCACGTTCGCCCTCGCGCTCCCGGACGGTGCGTTGTCGACGCTGCACGCCGAGCACGACGACTGGCAGACCGAGACGCTGGCGCCGAAGCCCGACGCGGAGCTCGTCGTGCGGTTGCGACCGCGCGCGAGCCTGAAGGTCAAGGTCGTCGACCGGCTCGGCGCGCCGGTCCCGGGCGCGCACGTGCTGGTGCGCGCCGTGCAGAACGAGCGCTTCCACCACCGCGCGCGCACCGACACCGCCGGCACGATCGCGCTGACCGGCCTGCTCGCCGACCGCTACACGGTCTACCTGGTCCCCAACGACTCGGCGCCCGACGAGAAAGCCACGACGAGCGCGAGCTACTCGATCGCGCCGGGCCAGCACGTCGAAGCGACGCTCGAGCTCGAGCCTGCGGCGGCCGTGCCGGTGACGGGCCGCATCACCGGCGCGCCGGCGGGACTCACCGCCGCGTACCTGCCGTACGAGAGCACCGGTCGCTTCGCGCAGGCAAGACTCTCGGGCGCGAGCTACGACGCGGGCGCGCTGCGGCCCGGCGACTACGCCGTGCTCCTGCTCGCCGCGAACGACGACGACGATCACCTGCCGAAGGCCCTGCTGCCGAAGGTCACCGTGCGCGGCCCGGGGCCGCAGGGCATCGACCTCGCGCTGCCGGCAGGATTCGTGCGCGGCCGCGTCGCCACGAGCCGCGAGCAGAAGAAGCTGCGAGTGCTCGCCGTGCCGGAGCTGCCGCCCGGTGGCATCGCGGCCGATCTCCTGGCGCGCGACAAGACCACGGTGTTCCTCGGCGCACCGCTGGCGAGCGACGGCGGCTTCGAGCTGAAGCACATCGCCGACGGTAGGTGGCTACTGCAGCTGCGCGACGGGGCGACCGTGGTCGCGCAGCGTGCGATCACGGTGCTGGGCTCGCTCGACGTCGGCGACTGGACGATCGACCGCTGACAGCACTGATGGCGCAGTCGTGCTTCGCGCGGAGTGCGCCCCCGCCGCGCCGGCCGAGCCTCGGATCCGCACAGAAACCCGCTTCGCAGCGCTGGCCCTGCGAAACACGATTGCGCCATCAGCTCACAAGCGCTTGCCAGCGAAGGTGTTGACCAAGCCAGGGCGAAGGCTCGACTCGCCGCCGAAACTGGCGTAGCACACCGGCCGACTCGCCGGAAGACGCCGCATGCCGTTCCCGTTCGCAAGCCCCGATCGCCTGCTCGCGTCGTTCCAGCGCACCGGCGATCCGCGCGCGCTCGGCAAGCTGTTCGATCGCACGGCGCCGGAGCTGCTGCGCGTCGCCGCGTGGCTGGCGGGCAACCGCACCGACGCCGAGGACCTGCTGCAGCGCACGTTCCTGACCGTGCTGACGTCGCGCGGCAACTACGACGCGACGCGGCGCGCGCTGCCGTGGTTGTGCGGCATCCTCGGCAACCACTGCAGGAAGCTGCACGAGCAGCGGCAGCTGCGCGCGCGGATCGAGCCCGCCGAAGTGCGGGAACGCGAGCGCGACCCGCACGAGGCCGCTGCGGCCGCAGAGTTCGCGGCGACGGTCGCGCGGCTGCGCGCCGAGCTCGGCTCGCCCTACGCGGAAGTGCTCGACCTGCACTTGCGCGACGGACTCGACTGCAAGCAGATCGCCGAGCGGCTCGGCCGTCCTGGCGGAACGGTGCGCACGCAGCTGATGCGCGGCCTGCAACGGCTGCGGCAGGTGCTGCCCGGTGGCTTCGTCGCCGGCGCGGCGCTGACGGCGCACGCGCAGGCCGCGGTGCTCGCGGCGGTGCGCACGTTCGTGCTCGGCGAGGCGAAGGCAGGTGTCGCGGCGACCGCGGCCGGCGGCGCGGGCGCCGTCGGTGGCGTGATGACCTTCGGAGGTTTGGCGATGGGAAAGAAGCTCGTGTGGCTCGTGCCGGGCCTGCTGCTCGTGCTCGGCGGTGGAACGTTCTGGTGGCAGCAGCGCACTGCGGACGCGCCGCCACCGGCTTCCCCGGTTGCCGTCGCAGCCCCGCTGCCTGCCGCGACGAGCCCGCAGGCAGCTCCGGCCTCGCCGGCAGCGGCCGATCGGGTGGAACGGCAGGAGGTCGCCGCCACCGGAGAGCCGGCGGCCGAACCCGGCTTCGCGACGCTGCTCGTGCGCATGCGATGGGCCGACGATGGAACACCTGCAGCCGATGCCGGCGTGTCCGCGCGGCCGCAGCCCGGCTCGCAACTGACGGAGCGCGAAGGCCTCACCGATGCGCAGGGACGGCTCGTGCTGCGCCGCGTCCGGCCCGGCCCGTGCTGGGTCACGACGGCGTTCACGGAGGTGGCACGCCTCGAGCTGGCCGCCGGCGCCGTGCGCACACTCGACCTCGACGCGAAACGCACCGGCTTCGTCACCGGCACCGTCGTCGACGCGAACCAGCGCCCCGTCGCCGACGCGCGGTTGTGGCTGTCCGAAGACGGCAGTCCGTTCCGCGGCTTCGAGGTCGGCCGCAGCGACGCCGTCGGCCGCTTCCGGCTGTCGTTCGTCGACGGCCAGCACCTCGGGGCGCGCAAGGCGGGCCACGCGCCGTCTCAACTGCACGGTCTGACGAAGTCGACCGAGAACGTGGTCCTGACGCTGGACGGTGCGGGCGGCTCGGTACACGGGCGCGTCGTCGACGCGGACCACCGCCCGATCGCCGGCGCGCGCGTCGAGATCGGCCCGACGGGCGGCGGCGTGATCGGAAGCACATTCGGAGTGCGCCACACACAGCCCACGGCGCCGAAGCTCACGACCGACGTACGCGGCGAGTTCGTGTGCGAAGGCATCGTGATCGGCAATACCAAGGTCAAGGCCTGGGCGGCGGGCTTCGGCCCGATCAGCGAGAGGGTCGCGATCGAGGAAGCGCGAGCGGCCCACGTGGTGCTCGTGCTGCCGCGTGCAGCTAGCGTCGCGGGTGTGGTGCGCGACGCCGCGGGGCGCGCCGTCGCGCACGCGACGGTCACGCGGTCGGGGACCTACTACGAGTTCGGCCGCCCGCTCACGGAGACCGAGGACGACGGGACCTTCCGGCTCACGGACCTTCCGGCCGGCAGCGTGACGCTGAGCGTGATCGCGCGCGACGGCAAGGTCGAGGAATCGGTCGCGACGACTGCAGGTGCGACGACGACGTGGAACCCGGTCGTGGCAGGCAAGCGGCAACTGACCGGGCGCGTCGTCGGTCCCGATGGAGCGCCGCTGCCGAAGCTGCTCGTCGGCGTCCTTCCACCGCAGCAGTTCCACGCGCATCCGCAGACGACGACGGACGAGCGTGGCGCGTTCGAGCTGCGCGGGTTCGACGCCGGTCCCGTGACGCTGCTCGTCGAGTCGGATGCCGCGACGCTGGCGACGCGCACGATCGAGCCCTCGGGCGAGCCGATCGTGATCACGCTGACGGCGACGGAGCTACCGACCGCCCACCTGCGCGGTCGCGTGGTCGACACGGCGGGCAAGCCGCTCGCGGCACGCCTGACGCTGCGACTCGCGAGCTGGCGCTCTTGCCCCTACACCGAGACCGGCGCGGACGGCACGTTCCACCGCGGGTTGATGCCGGCCGGCAACTACCTGGTCACCGTCGAGGCGAATGGCTACGGCTCGACGAACGCGGGCGTCGTGCGCGTGGCCCCCGGCGAGGACAAGACGATGCCCGACCTCGTGCTCGCGCGCGCCGGCCGAGTCGTGCTCGAGCTGCGCGACAACCCGGCGGCCCATACGGGCATGATCAAGGTCTCGCGCGACGACGGTGCCGCGGCGGCGTGGCTCACGCCCGAGGGCAACCGGGCCACCGCCGAGCTGCCGCCGGGCGCCTACTTCGCGGTGGCCGAAGGCAGCAGGAAGGTGGGTTCCGTCGCGTTCCGGGTCGACAGCGAGCAGACGACGAGCGCCGTGCTGACCTTCGTGGCCGCAGAGTCCGTGACGTTCGTGTGTCGCATCGACGCGACCTCCGCGGACGACATCATCGTGCTCGTCGTGCGCGACAGCGGCGGCGCGCTCGCTGGCAGTGCGGAACTGCACGTGGTGAATCGACGCGATGGCAAGCCACTCGAGTGGCGCACGCTGCTGCCGCCCGGCCAGTTCACGGTGCAGGCCCGCGCCAGCGACGGCCGCAGCGCCGCCGCGGACTTCACGGTCACGGCTGGCGCGCGCCTGCAAGGCGTCGTGCTCGAGTTCGCGCCACGCTGACGCGATCAGCGAGGCAGGCGGAACGTGGCCGCGTTCGCATCGGCGGCGACGTCGCCGAGCAGCACCGCGGGCTCGACGCGGCTGCGCGGATCCTGATCGCGCGCGAACGTGCGCAGGCGCAGCCGGCCCGGCGGTGCTTGAGCGAAGAGCAGGTGGCCGCCGGCGTCCGTCCGGTTCGGCAACCAGCGGCAACGGCCGATCTCGGGACGATCGATCGCGTCGGTCAGGACGATGACGTCGCCAGCCGGTTCGCCAGCGCCGTCGACGATCGCGATCGCGACGCGGCGCCGCTGCAGCGTGAACGTCGCGTCGACGCTGGTGCCCGTCGTGACGACGAGCCTCTCGCTGCCGAAGATGCGAGCGCCGTCACCCGTCACGACGAACGGCACGTAGGTTCCCGGCAACAACCACGGCGTCGTCGCAGTGCCATCGCGTGCAAGCGGGAACGTCTCGTACGCGAGCGAGTCCTCGACGATGCGACCGAGTGCACCTTCACCATGCGCCGGGGCGCCGTCCACGAAGAAGCGCACCGTGCCGCGCCCGGGGACGAGCTCCGCGACGTCGATCGCCAGCGGCGGCGGCGCGCGCGCCGGATCCACGTCGATCGTCGCGTACGGGCCGAGCCCCGTGCCCGACCCCCACACATGGGCGTCGACGTGCACGGCGTAGCGCCCCGAGGGCACGCCGCGGAAGGTGAACGTGCCGTCGGCCGCGACGTGCGCCGTGAGATCCTCGGTGGAAGTCCCGTGCAGCGGCCGCAGCACGACGCTCGGATACTCGCCGGCGAACTCCTCCGGATCGGTCCACTGCGTGCGCGCCTTCGCCGCGGTCTCCGCCAGGCGCTCGGGCGCGGGGCCGAAGCGTTCGACGAACGCGAGCGGCGTCACCGTGCCGCGCACGATCGCCGCCGCCGTCACGCGGATCGTGGTCCGCGCGCCACCCTGTGGAAGCGCCACGTCATGATGCTCGCTCGGGATGCAGCGTGCACCACCGGCGACCAGCACGAGCCCGGGCACGTCGGCCGGGGCGTGAAGCGATGCGCGCCCCTCACCATCGCTGACGCCGCGCGCGAGCACGATGACTCCCGTGCCCTTGAAGCTGCTGCCCGCCATGCCCGGCTTCTCCCGCAGCATCTGGTACCACGATGCATCGACGTCGCGTGCGCCCTGCGAGGGGACTGCCTTCGCGAGCGCGAGCTCGACGCCTTCGAGCGGCGCACCGGAGCTCGCGTCGACGACGTCGACGTCGAGCGCGGCGGCTTGCCGCAGCTCCACGCGCAGCGTGGTCGTGCGCCCCTCGGCGAGCTGCACGGCGATCTCGGCGCTCTCGGCGAACGGCTCCTCGGGGAACACCGACGCGTACCACAGACCCGGCGCGACCTCGAACGTCGCGATGCCGCCGCTGTGGTGCTCGACGGCCGTGCGGCGCCTCTCGCCGCTGCCGCTTCCGACCCCGTCCTTGCACGTCGCACCGAACGCTTCGACCGGCTGCTGCGTTGCCCCGTCGAACACTTCGAGTCGCAGCGTCGCGGGCGCGCGGCGCCGCACCACGAGGCGCAGGTCGTGCGTTCCCCATGTGATCTCCCCGCCGTCGGTGACCCACTCGAACTTGCGGCGGTCGGCGAGCAACTCGATTCGTTCTCGCACCGAGGCGGGCAGCAGCGCCGCGCTGGCCCACAGGAAACCACCGTCGGTTCGTGTCGTCGCCGTGAAGTAACCGCCGTTCGGTGCACGCATGCCGAGCTCGACGCCGGCGACCGAAGTGCCCGCCGTGTCGACCAGCACGCCGGAGATCGAGCGATCGCGCGGCGGCTCGAGCAATTCGACCTTCACCACGAGCGGGATGCGCTGCAGCGGCACTTCGAAACGGGCCTGGGCGCCGAGATGCGCCGTCTGCACGTCGTGCCACCACGGACCCGGCGCACACACGCCGAGGTCGACGATGCCATTCGTGTCGCTCACGCCGTAGCCGCCAAGGTTGGCCGGCTGCTGACCACCAGGCGCGTAGCGCGCCCATGTCTGGACGCCGCCGATCGGCTGGCCGTTGCACGACAAGTGAAGGCGAACCGGTGTACCCTGCTGCAGTCTCACGTCGCCGGCGTCGACGTCGACGCCGCAGCGCAGCGGTTCGAACGACAAGTACTCCTCGACGTAGCCCTCGGCGACGAGACCGACCTCGACGCCGCGATCGCGTAATGGCACGAACCGCAAGGCGAACGTGCCATCGGCTGCGGTGCGCACGGGTTCGGGATCACTCCAGCCCGGCATCGGATCGTTCGTCTCCCACGGATATGTGCGCATCTTCGCGACGACGCCGGGCATCGGCGCGCCGCTCGATGCATCGACGACGCGGCCGCGCACCGTCGTGACGTCGGGACCCTCGCGTTCGGGCTGCGGCGCGGCGACACGCTGCAGGTCGGGCGCCGCGTCGAAGTCATGAGAACGCTGCGCGTCTTTGCCGACCGCGCTGGCGACGACGCGCGCTTCGTCGGTCTTCTGCGGCGCCACAGCGCTCGCGGGCCCGAGCCAGAGCCAGCCGCCGGCCGCGAGCACGAGAGCCGCGGCGAACGCGAGCCACCAGCCGACCGCGACCGAGACGCCAGCCCCCGCCCCGACCGCGGCAGCGGCGAGCACCTTCGTGCGCACGGCGGCCATGCCGTCGCGCGCGAACGTCAGCTCGGCCGCGAGCAGCGCGAGCAGGCCACGCGTCGCGATGCCGCGCGGCAGCGCACCGCGCAGCAGCTCGAGCCCGCGGCGCAGCCGCGTGCGCACGGTCGCGGGCGGCAGCCCGTGTGCGTGCGCGATGTCGACGGCCGCGAGCCCGTGCACGAGGCGCAGCGTCAGCACGTCGCGGTAGTCGCGCGGCATGCCGCGCAGCGCTTCGGCCACGCGTTCGCGCACCTCGTTCGCCGCGGCCGCGCGCTCGGGCGACGCATCGGCGGCGAGCGGCGGCACCGCGTCCGCGTCGAGTGCCCGTTCGCGCCGCACGTGAGCCCGCTGCCGCTGATCGCTCGCGCGGTGCTCGAGCATGCCGAGCAACCACGGCATCAGCGGCCGGCGCGGGTCGAAGCGATCGGCGTCGCGCAGCACCTGCAGGAACACGGTCTGCACGAGGTCCTCGGCCGTCGCGGCATCGCGGCAGAGGTGCATCGCGACGAGTAGCAGGCGCGGCGCCGCGGCGTCGAAGACCGAAGCAAGCGCGGCCGGGTCGCGGCTCTGCCGGAACGTCTGGAAGTCGCGGTCGAGCTGGTCGGTTGGCACGCGGATGGATGCGGACCGGCGGCGGTCCGCGTTTCACGAAATCCCCATTCTGCCCGCTACGGCGCCTGGCTGCGCGCCTTCGCAGGCAGCAGCGGATCCACGAGCTGTGCCACGTAGCCGTGCGAGATGCGGTCCGGGATCCCGTACCGCTCCGGCATGTGCCCCGGATCGTGGAACGTGCCGAACAGGAGGTCCATCAGCGGGCTCAGGTTCGCGAAGTTCACGCGCCCCGAGCACGCGAGCTCGTGGTGCCAGTGGTGCAGGCGCGGCGAGCCGAGCAGGTAGCGCAGCGGGCCGGGGCTCAGCGACACGTTCGCGTGGATGAAGATCGCCCACAGGCCGCGGAACATCGCGAACCCGGCCAGCGCTGGCATCGGGAAGCCGAGCAGGATCGGCGGCAGGTTCTCGACGAGGCGCGTGTAGAGATTGTCGAGCGGATGCTCGCGGTGCGCCGCGAGCCAGTCGACGTGCTCGGCCGTGTGGTGCACGCGGTGGAAGCGCCACAGGAACTCGTTGTGGTGCGCGAACCGGTGCGCCCAGTAGATGCAGAAGTCGCTGAGTGCGATCGCGAGCAGGAACTGCAGCCAGAACGGCAAGCCCGCGACGGCCGCCTGCAGCCCGCCGATCGGCAGGACGTCGAGGTTGCGATGCACGGCGACGAGCGCAGCGACGACCGGCGCCGTCCACAGCAGGTACTGGCCGAGGAAGAACAAGAGGTCGGTCCCCCACTCGGCGCGCAGCAGCCGCTCGCGGTTGCCGGGGAACAGCCGTTCGAGCGGCAGGAAGACGGCCAGCAGCAGCAGGAACGCAGCCAGCGTGTCGAGCAGGGTCTGCATCGGCGCCCGCGGTCAGTTGCGCTGGTTCTGGGGTCCTGGTTGCGCCGCCGGCTTGCCGGACTGCGATGGCGGCGGGAACACCAGCTTCGGCACCACCGGCATGGGGAGCGGCGTGATCGTCTTCGACGAGTGCAGGTAGGTCTGCGTGCGCGCAGCCTCATGCACCGGTTCGATCCGCGCGGCCTTCGACGAGAACAGGTAGGTCTCATCGTCCGCCGTGATGACGATCGGCTCGACCGGTCCGACGATCGGGTCGCTCAGCAGGCGTCTGCGTTCGGGTGAATCGACCTCCGGTGCCTGCGGCTCGGCGCCGCCGTTCGCGTTGCGCTGGGCCTGCACGACGAGCCAGCCGAGCACGGCCAGCGCGAAGGTGACCGCCGCCACGCGGAGGACGAGGACCAGGATGCGGGAACAGCGGTCGAGCGGGTCGGGCATGCGACGCTCGTCGGCAACATATGTGCCGCCTCGCTCTGCCGTCGCCGCGCCCCGAATGGGAGCGGCAACGACCGCTTGCTCCCCGCGCCGTCGAGGGGAACGAGCCGGGAGGCCGCGCCCGCCGTGCGACAGTGCTCGCGGTTCGCGATCCGCACGCCGGGGG
>DASVAL010000117.1:0-3783 GCA_036376355.1 Planctomycetota bacterium | reverse complement strand
GCCTGGACACCCTTCAGTCTCTTCTGAGCCAGGGAGCTCTGGACCTTTCTGAAACAGACCACGAGGGCCGTTCTATCCTGGATGTTGCGATCGGAAGCCCCAAACCGGAGGTTGTCACGACACTGCTGCAGAACTGCCAGTTGTACACCTTGCCTCACTGTCACGCGGCATAAGGCGGTAACCACTGGAGATACCGACGGCCTTCAATAGTAAGGATGTGGCAGAGTTGGAGTGCCCGCCGCACGGCCACACGTGTCAGCGAGCGACGCACATGATCCTGTGACACGCGTGCGATGACAAGCCCCCGCTGCGCCGCGGCAATCGCGAGCTGCTCTGCGACGACGTCGAGAAAGTGCTCGCGAGTCGCGTCGTCGATGCGTGGCATGGTGCCGACGAAGGTGACGGCAGCGTCGAGATCGGCCTGCGTGAGCGCACCCTGGCCCCCGCGTGCGCGCCATGCGGCGTGAGCACGTTGCTTGGCCCACCTGCCGCCGACCTCGCAGGAGCCGTTCCAGCGCGGCTGCCGGACCGGCGAGTGCATGAGTGTCACGCCGTGCAGACGACAGAAGTGACGCAAGCGTCGCGACACGAAGGCCGAGCCGTTGTCGAGCTTCAGCACCAGCGGCGCACCGTGACGGGTGAACAGCTCCGCGAGCACCTGCTCGACGGCCGCAGCGCGCTCGCCAGCCACCGACCGCAGGCACAGGATCGTCCGGCTGTGGAGCTCCGTCACCACCAGCGCCCGCCGCCCCAACGGTGGCACCGGCTGATCGAGCCAGGTGCCGTCGATGGCCCAGACAGCACCCGGCACTCGCCACACGAGGCGATCCCACTGCCGCCGCCGCTGTCTGGTCTCGACTCGATGCAGTCGCCTCAGGTACGCGGCCGCCGAGTTCCGCGGCAGGCCGGGGATGACACGCCGCAACCTGGGTAGACCCCAGCCCGGGTGCCGCTCGTGCAGCACGCGCAGCGCGGTCCGCTGCCACGTCGAGAGCTGCTTGCGCCGGCGCCCGCGCCGCCGCGCGGGCGCGAGGTCACGGTACTGCTCCTCCGGCAGCGTTCGGCCGCGGCGGCGAGGGCCGAGCCGCGGCCGAGCGACCACTTTTCGAGCGGCGCTCACCCTGAGCGCGGATCGCCACGACCTCGAGCTGCGCGCGCAGCATTGCGATCTCGCGAGCCTGGGCCGCTATGAGCTGCTGCTGCGCCTGCGTTTCCTCGGGTGACACTGTGCTGTCGGTTTTCGCACGACCAGTCGGCCGCGGCGACATCTCCGCGATGCACGCCAGCAGCATCTGCGTACGCAGCTGGTCGAAGCGGCTGCGGCTGATCCCGAGTTCGGCACACGCATCATCCACCGACAGCTTCTCGGCCATGGTCAGGTGGATCAGTTCCACGCGGCGCTTGGCCTCCTTGTCGCCTGGCAGTTTGCTCACGTGCGCTACTCCCTTGTTCGGTCGCGCCATCGTAGCCCTCCCGTTGCTCTTGCACCTGTCCATTGCCGAGCAGCTCCGCTGCCACCGCCTGGCCACGCGCCCGTTTCCGCGGGCCGCGCTTGCGTTTGCCGCCCGGGGCGGGAGTGTCCGACTTCGCAACCGGCTTCGCCACGGCGATGCCGAGCGCTCGCTGCGCCGTCCGGTAGAGCGACTGCAAGCGTTCCGCATCGCGCACGAGGCGCTGCTTCTCGGCCTTCAGCCTCGCGAGCTCGCTCTCGGCCGTGCGCTGCCTGCCCCGGGGCCGCGGCTCCATCGCCTGCACGATCATCTGCAGCGCTCGAGCTTCGAGCTGGTAGAAGCGCGGCAACGCGACTCCCATCGCGTCGCTCGCCGACTGCGTGCTGCGCACGCCGCTCCACGCTTCGAGCAGCAGTGCCGTGAGCCGGCGCGCGGCATCGCTGCCGCGCACCGACTTCACACCCATCGGTTTCACCCGGGGCTTCTTCACGGCGCACCCTCCGCGCCAAGGAGGCCCGTCAGCTCGTCGAGCGGCGAGCTGCCAGGCGACGGCTCCTTGGTGTCCGCGGTCGCCGGATGGTCCGCGGGGTTGCCCATCGCCACGACCGGCTCGGGCAACGGCTCCTGCTTCGCTTCGTCCTGCCGCGGTCCCGTCGCCCCGAGGTCGACCTCCTCGCGGCTGCCATCGCCCTTGGTCAGCACCACACGTTCGCCCTCGGCGTGCAGCGAGATGCTCTGATCGCCGATGCGGCCGGTGAGGTAGAAGGCCTTGCGCGGCATGCCGTCGCGCGCCAGCTCCGCCGCGTTCTTCGCCACGCGCTCCTTCAGCGTCGCCAGCACCTGCGGTGCCGCGGCGAAATAGCGATCGGCCGGCACGAGCCCACCGATGCCGCTGTGCGGCCGCTGGAAGTTGTAGTGATCGATGAAGAGGCCAATGCGGCGCCGCGCGTCCTCCATGCCGCGAAAGACCGCTGTCTCCACGCATTCCCGCCACAGCGTGCCCCAGAAGCGCTCGATCTTGCCCAGCGTCTCGGGGTGGCGAGGCGTCGCCACGATCTGCTTGATGCCGCGCAGCTCGAGCACCTTGGTGAACTCGCTCTTGCCGCGCCAGGTCACGTACTGCGTGCCGTTGTCGGTCAGCACTTCCTCGGGCGAGCCGAAGTTGGCGATCGACGCCAGCAGCGCTTCGCGCACCAGTGCCCCCGACGCCGTCGCGTGCAGTCCGTAGCCCACGATGAAGCGGCTATGGTCGTCGAGGAACGCGACCAGGTGCACGCGCCTGTTCTCACGCTTCAACACGAAGGTGAACAGGTCGGTCTGCCAGAGCTGGTTCGGCCGCGCGCGCTCGAAGTGCTTGGGCTCCTGCGCGTGGGCCTTGCTCGGATCGGGCGCGGGCACGTAGCCCGATTCGCCGAGAAAGCGCCCGATGGCCGTCGCACTCGCCGAGAAGCCCTGCGCTCGCAGCAGCATCGCGGCGATGCGATCCTGGCCCCAGTCCGGGTGCTCCTGCTTCATCAGCAGGATCGCGCGCTTGGTCGCTTCCGACAGCCGGCTGCCCGTCGGCCGGCCTGCCGACTTGTCGTCGAGGCCAGCCGGCCCGAACTCGGCGAAGCGCGCCTTCCACGCCCGCAGCGTGTGCAACGAGATGCCGACCAGCGGCGCGAAGTCCCCGGCGGGCAGGCTGCTGCGCAACCAGCTGTCGAGGATCAGGAGGCGCTGCTCGGCGCTGAAATGCGGCTTCCTGCCAGCCGACTCGAGCCGGCGCGCGCGGCGAGAGGCCTGTTCGTCGCGATAGCGCAGGATCAGTTCGGCCAGCTCCTGTCGCGTCGCTGGCGAGGCGCCGCGCACTCCGGACAAGGTCGGGTCCAGCAAGCGGGACATCGCATCACCGTCGGCCGCAGACACCGGTCGCGCCCCGCCGTGGAGGGGGCCTTCGTCGTCGCCTCGGTCGTCGGCTGCGCCGACTCCCTCGGCGCCGCCGAACGCCCCCTCCACGGCGGACACCGGGGCGTCACTGAACAACCGCGGGAGCTCAGCAGCAGGGGACTCGGGGTACTGGCGTACCCGACCATCTTCTCGATTCTCGGTCATCGGTCGCTTCCTTCCCTGGCAGTGCCAGAGAGTTGGAAGGCCGAGGGTTTCTCCAGTCGTTTACCGATCCGCGACCGCGATCAATTCGGGAAGGCGGACACCCATGCGAGACCCACCACGAACGATGAAGAGTTCGCGATCCGACCGTCTCGACGACCCGCAGGTGCGCGACGACGGCGATTGCGTCGACCAATGGGCAGACGACCGAGCACTGCTGCGCTGGGCCGACGATGGCGGCAGG
>DASVAL010000113.1:0-12595 GCA_036376355.1 Planctomycetota bacterium | reverse complement strand
TCACTGTCGCTGCATGGCGTCGAGTGCATAAGGCACCCGTAAGGGACCGCCCCTGCCCTCCTGGTAGAAGATGCCTCTCGATGCAGTCGGCCAACGCTCCCGTCGCTGTCGATCCGGCTCCGCGCCGGCTTCCCGCGGTCCGGAGCGAGTGCATGCTGCACCCGGCCGCGTCGCGAGTGACCTCGGCGGGCAAGCTGAGCTCATGAAGGGGCTGGCACCGGGTCTCGGCCTGCTGCCGGCCGCGATCGCAGGCAACGAGCCTCGGCAGGGCGGCTGGCTCCTGGATGCAGTCGACAGCTTCGGTGGTCGGGCCGCGTCGGCGCGGCGCGAGCTCCCGGTGGCAACGGGCTGAGCTCCCATGCGCATCCTGCTCGTCGAAGACTCGGAGGCGCTGCGGCTGGGGCTGACCCAGGGCCTCGCGAGCAGCGGCTTCGTGATCGACGTCGCTGCCGACGGCCAGGAGGGGTGGAGTTACGCGAGCCGCAACGACTATGACGTGATGATCCTCGACCTCATGCTGCCGAAGCTCGACGGGCTGTCGCTGCTGCGCCGCCTGCGCGCGGCGGGCAACACGATGCACGTGCTCGTGCTCACGGCGAAGAACGCCGTGCGCGAACGCATCGAGGGTCTCGCTGCCGGCGCCGACGACTACCTCGGCAAGCCGTTCGACTTCGGCGAACTGGTCGCGCGGCTGCACGCGCTGGGCCGGCGGCGTTATGCGGCCAAGGACCCGGTGCTGCGCATCGGCTCGCTGGCACTCGACACCGTGCGCCACGAAGCCCGCTACAACGACGTGCTGCTGCCGCTCACGCCGCGCGAATACGGCCTGTTGCGGCTGCTCGCGTTGCGGGCCGGTACAGTGGTCTCGCGCGAGACCATCGAGGACCACCTGTACAACGAGCTGACCTTGCCGAGCAGCAATACCGTCGAGAGTGCGATGTCGGCGTTGCGCACGAAGCTGCGCGCCGCCGGAGCCCAGGACATGATCACCACGCGACGCGGCCACGGCTACCTGCTCGAAGCAGGTGGTGCATGACGTCGATCCGCGCGCGCGTGATGCTCGGAGCGATGCTGGCCGCGTGGGGCGTCCAGGCCGTGCTCGCGGTGATCTCCTACATCACGACGCGCGATCTGCTCTGCTTCAACTTCGACGACGAGCTGCGCACGCATGCGGGGGCGATGGCCGCTCTAGTGCATCGCGACGGCGACCGCCTCGTGATCGAGTTCGCCGAGGAGGTCATGCCGTTCTATCGCAGCAGCGAGAAGGCCGAGTACTTCGAGGTGAGCACGGAGGAAGGGCGCACGATCGGACGATCGCAGTCGCTGGGCGATCACCACCTGCCGCGCGACTGGGGCACGCCGGACGAGCCGCGCACGTTCGACGTCGTGCTGCCCGACGGGCGGCCGGGCCGCTGCATCGGCGTGCGTTACGCGCTGAAGGGCGGCGCGATCTGCGTGTCGGTCGCCGAACCGCGCTACCAGCTGGACGAGGCGCTGGGTCGGGTCGTGGTGTCCAGCACGCTGACCACGGTCGGACTGGGGCTCGTGCTCGCGCTGCTGCTGTGGCTCGTCCTGCGTCACGGGTTCCGTCCGCTCGGCGAGCTCTCGGCGCGCGTCGCGGGCATCGACGCGCGGCAACCTCCTGGCGGACTCGGCCTCGAGGGCGTCCCGGACGAGCTCGCGCCCGTGGTTGCGTGCCTCGACGACCTGCTGATGCGCATGCGCAGCTCGATCGAGCGAGAACGGCGCGTGACCGCCAACATCGCGCACGAGCTGCAGACCCCGGTCGCCGAGCTGCGCACCGTCACGGACGTCGCGATGCGCTGGCCCAACGACGTCGACTACCTGCGGCGCGCCGCCACCGCCACGAACGGGATCGCGCAGCGCATGGAAGCGGTGACGACGAAGATCCTCGAGCTGGCGACGGCCGAGAGCGGCGCGAACGCGATCCATTGCGCGCCGGTCGAGGTCGCGTCGCTGCTGCGCGAGGTGACCGATGCCGTGCGATCCCGCTGCGTGCCGCGCTCGATCCAGCTAACCGTGGAGGCTCCTGCGACCGTCGTCGCTAGCACCGACGCCGTGGTGCTGCGCGTCATCCTGTCGAACCTCGCGCACAACGCCGTCGATCACGCGCCGATGGGCACCACCGTGCACGTGGCACTCGCATCGCTCGGAGGCGTCGTCTTCACGTTCCGCAACGCTGCTCCGGACCTCGTGCCCGAGGACCTGCAGCAGCTGACGGAACCGTACTGGCGCAAGGACGCCGGGCGTGCGCAGGGTGGTGTCGCGCACGCCGGCATCGGGCTCGCGCTGGCCAAGGAGCTCGGACGCCGGCTCGGCGGCGAGCTGCAGTTGACGCTCGAGGACGGCATCCTGTCGGTGCGTTTGCACCTCGCGTCGGCTGCGGGCTGAGGCGTCCTTCCCGCTCCGATCGCACGCGCCCCGGTCAGGCGACGCGGGTCGAGGCGCGGAGTCTACCGCAGTGCTTCCTGCACGAGGACGTTGGTGCTACACCGGACCCGGCTTCGCCCGAAGCCGTCGAGGTCGGGAGCATGCTGACGTGTCCGCGCGATCACCGCGAGCTGCGCCGTGCCAGGGTCGCCGGCGGAGTCGTGTTCGTGTGCGGGCAGTGCGGCGGACAGGCGATGACGATGCCGCTGGTGCGCCGCCAACTGCCATCGACGGTGGCGCGCGACCTGTGGCAACGCGCCTTGGCTTCCGCCCAACCGGGACTGCCGTGTCCCAATTGCCGGCGGCCGGCCGTGCGCACAGCGTTGGACGTCGAAGGCGACGCCGTCGTGCTCGACGTCTGCCGTGCGTGTGCTTGTGTCTGGTTCGACGTCGGCGAGCGGTCGCGGCTGCCCGATGCTCCGCCGCAGCCGCCCCCTGACGATCTGCCTCCCGAGGTGCGCCAGCGGTGGGCGATCGAGCAGGTCCAGGAGATGGCGCGGCGTGCGCGCGAACAGGAGGCCGAGGAGGCGAGCCTGTCGTTGTCCCGCCTGCCTGCACTGCTCGGCATGCCGGTCGAGTTGTCCGAGCCCGCGTTCGCGGGGCGCGCGTGGTGCACGTGGAGCACCGCGTTCGTCGTCGCCGCCGTCAGCATCGTCGGGTTCTCGGAGCCCGAGGTCATCAGCGCGCTCGCTCTCGTGCCGGATGATCTCCCGTACTCGCTCTGGGCCACGCTCGTGACGCCGTTCTTCGTGCACGCGGGCTGGGCGCACCTGCTCGGCAACCTGTGGTTCCTCGTCGTGTTCGGCGACGATCTCGAGCACGTGCTCGGTCGCCTGCGGTGGTGCGTGCTGCTCGGGACCGCGACGCTGCTCGGGTCCGTAGCGCAGGTGCTCGGCGACCCGCAGGGCGCCGTGCCGTGCGTCGGTGCGAGCGGCGGCATCTCGGGCCTGGTGATCTGCTACGCGCTCGCGTTCCCCGAGGCGCGACTCGGCATCTGGCTCTTCCCGCGCTACTTCGCGTACCCCGTGTGGCTGACGTTCTCGGCGCGCACGGGGTTCGTGTCCTGGTTGGCGCTGCAGGCGTTCCTGCTCTGGCAACAGCTCGCCGGCCTCAGCAACGTCAGCGCGCTCGCGCACCTCGGAGGTGTGCTCGCGGGTGCACTCGTGTGGCTCGAATGGCGGCATCGCGGCCGCGCCGCGTGACGCAGTTGCTGCTGGCGGCTGGCACCCACGGCACGCGGGCGCGGTTCGCGGGCTACTTCGCGAGCTTGCCCTGCTCGACGAAGCGACGGATGTATTCACTGTGCACCGTGATCGTGCGCTTGGAGCGGCTCCACGCAGCCCCGCCGTCGCCTGACTCGAAGCGCACGGTGACCTGCGAGTGCCAGTCGAAGCGCGTGACGATCGCTTCGAGTTCCGCGACGAGACTCGCGAGACCCGCCTTGCCGACCGATCCGTTCTGCAGGTCGCACACGACGCGCGCCTCGTCCGAACGCATGCCCTGCGGCATCCACAGCGGCGCCAGGATGCGGCGCCAGGCACGGTGGACCTCGGCGCCGTAGTCCCTCGCCTTCTCGATGTCCTGAGCGGACATCTCGACGACCCTGGCCACGTTCTCGTAGCGGGCAGCGTCGGCAGCGACCGCGAGGGCGGCGATCTGGAACGCGCGGCGTGCGTCGTTGTCGTGCTCGCCGCGCACGGTCCATTCCGCGCGGGGCACCTCGCGCGCTTCGATCATCAGCGAGGCCGTGCGTGCCCTGAGCACGTCGGCGGCGCGGTCAGGCAGGTGGGCCGTCAGGAAGTGCGTCGCGAACGCGTCGGCCATCGTCTCCTCGTTGCCGAGCACCGGGAGGTCGAACTCGCGGATCAGCGCGTGCCCGAGCTCGTGCAGCACGACGTGCAGCGTCACGTCCCTCGCGAAGGCCGAGACCTCGACGGTGCCGCGATCGCAGTTGCAGTGCCGGAACCGCTCGACCTCTGCAGTCAGGCGCGCTTCGTCGATCGCGAAGTGCGCGGCCGCGGCGCGCAGCAGGTCCTGGCCGGTCGCGAACTTCGTCTCCGCGCCCTTCAGGAACCCACGGACGTCGGCCTCGGGTCGCTGCAGTCCGCGCATCAGCGCGTTCGACACGATGTCCTTCATCGTCGCGGGCCGGCTCAGGTCGACCGAGCACGCATGATCTGCCACGCTCGTCGTCGGAGCCTGCGCCGGCGTTGCCGAGCCGGCCGCGGCCAGGCAGCCGGTCAGCAGCGTCGCCCTGGCCAGCGAAGACAGCATCGTTCGAGCGACGTTCACGACCATGTTCGTTTCACTCCTGCTTCGACGCACGGCGGCGCGCGGGTGGCGTTCGCGGGGCGCAGGAACGGTAGCAGGTCGCGCCCGCATGGACAGGAGCGGCCGCGGATGACCGGCGGGGCGCCTGTCCATCGTGTGAAGCACGGATGTCCGCGCATGGCACGAAGGTCGCGTCCGGAGGGGCCGGAAGGGCCGGAGGGCCGGACCCGGCGATGCGACGCGGGCGGTAGACTCGCACCATGCGCGCTGCACTCGTCGTCTCGCTGCTGCTCGCGCCGTCGCTTGCGCAGGCAGTGCGATGGCAGGTGCCCGAGCGCGGCGGCGTCCTGTTCCAACGCACGATCGCCGTGGACGCGAAGACCGAACCGGCCGGCGCGTCGTTCCCCGAGGTCTGGTCGGGCGCAACGCAGCCCGGAACCATGCTGGCGGGGGAGCTCGACGTCGAGCGGCAACGGCGTGCTGCTCCCGTGTGGGACCTGCGCGAGCTCGTGGCGCAGCTCGGTCTCGATCTCGGAAACTCGCGTGCCGGCACGTCGCAGGTCCACGTCGAGCCAGCTGGGCGCTTCCAGCCCGTGCGTGTCGACGCGACCTACGGTCCCGTCGCCGGCGACGGCAAGCAGTCGTTCACTGCCAGGATCGAGTTCGATGCGAAAGCGGCGCGCATGCAGGAGGTGCCCCCGAGTCTGCCGCGCCTGCAGGGCCACGTGAAGGGCAGTCGCGTCATCGACCGCGCGAAGGGCCTCGTCGTGCGCCTCGACGGCACGGCCGAGCTGACGCTCGATGTCGCTGCGCACAAGGAGGGTTCCGATGCCACTCCTGCGATGCAGCAGACCGTGCGCATCACCGACGCGTGGCTCGATCCGGTCGTGCTCGCGCCGAACGACGCCGAGTTCAAGGGCCGCGTCGTCGACGCGATCGTGAGCGCGGTCGCGCTCCTGCGCAAGCGACTCGCGGCGAAGCTCGATGCGGGCCACGAGAAGGGGACGGATCCCCACCACGACGTCCAGACCGGCGAGCTCGCGCTGCTGCTGCTCGCGCTGCTGCGTGCGGGCGAGAACGGGCGCGACCCGCTGCTGGCGCGCGGTCTCGAGGAGCTGCAGCGCCGCGTGATCGAGGACACCTACTCGCTCGCGGTCGCCATCCTCGCGATCGAGGCGCTGCACACGCCGGCCAACGAATGGGCGGAGCTGCGTGCGGGCCGCTTGCAGGCGCCGTTCGCGCGCGCTTTGACCCCGGAGCAGCTCGAGCTGCTGCGCGGCTGGGTGCGTTCGCTGGTCGACAACGTGGACACGAGCGTTGGCGCGAAGTCGGTGCGACGCTGGAGCTACGGCCCCGCGAAGACATGGGACAACAGCAACACGCAGTACGCCTTGCTCGGCCTGTACGCGGCGCACTTGTGTGGCGTGGAGGTGCCGTCGACGGTCTGGGGCGGCGCTGCCGAGCACCTGCTCGCGTGCGCGCGCGAGCATGGCCACCCCGATGCGCTCGATCTGGCCCGGAACCGCGATGTCGAGAAGGGAGGGCGCGGGCGAGTCACCGCGAGTCGCGAGCAGCCGCGTGCGTGGGAGTACGGAGACGACCGCGAGCCGACCGGGTCCATGACCGTCGCGGGAGTCGGCGGTCTCACGTTGTGCGGTGCCGCGCTGCGGTTGCAGAGGAAGGGGAGTGCGAAGCTCCTGGCGGACATCGACGCAGCGGTGCGCGGCGGATTCCTCTGGCTGCAGCAGCACTTCACCGTCCGGCGCAGCTGCGGTCCGCTCGAGCAGTCGGCCGTCTGGCATCACTACTACATGTACGGGCTCGAGCGTGCATGCGAGCTGAACCAGGTGGCGTGGATCGGTGGACGCGACTGGTACTTCGAAGGTGCGCTGAACCTGATCGCGTCGCAGGGCAAGGAGGGCAATTGGGGTGAGGACAACGACTCGGCCTTCGGCCTGCTGTTCCTCAAGAAGGCCGCGCTGCCCGTGGTCACGCCCCGCTGAGAGCGGGCGGCTGCGGCGTCAGCGCGCGAACATCTCGACGCGCACGTACGTGAGCTTGTCGGCGACGACGTCGACGTTGCACGTTGCAGGCTGGTAACCGTCGGCCTGCAGCAGGAACGAGTGCTGGCCCGGCGCCAGCGCCTGCTTCGCGACGAACCGCGTCGCCGCATCCGGGATGCCCGGCCGCGGGTTGTTCGGATCGCGCTGCAGCACGGTCAGCGCGCGCCCGGCCTCTTCGACACGCAGCGTGCGCCACGACGCGATCGCCCTGTCGTTCGCGTGCACGTCGAACGCGACGAGTCCTGCCGGTGCAGCGACGAGCTTCAACTGCGTCGTGCGGCCGTGCTCGACGGTGACGACGTGTTCCTGAAAGCCGCGCGCGAAGCCGCCATCACCGTGCAGGTACGTGACCTCCTTGCCGAGCACGGCCTGGACGTGCCATCGCCCTGCGGGCAGGTCCCACGTCAAGCCCTCCGGCGGCGTGATGCAACGGCGATCGTCGATCTGCTGCTCGCGGTCCAACGCCTTCAGGTACGCCCCGCAGTTGATCGGTGCGCCGTTCTCGTCGACCGCGCACATGTGCAGTTTGCCGAAGCGCGTCTCCGTGCGCACGTCGAGACGGCACGTCGCATGGTAGACGCCGGCCATCACGTCGTGTCGCACGGCAATCGGCTGCACACAGTCGTCGGCGACCGTCACACGGAAGACGAAGCCGAACGGAGCCAGGAAGATGCGCCGCCCGTCGGGAGCCGCGCTCGGCAACCAGTTGCTGCAGATCAGGCCGGTCTCGGGGAAGCCAGGCCACTTCTGGTACGACGAATGCCTGGCGCTCGGGTCATAGCCCGCGAGACGCACCTGCGCGCCGGCGACAGGTGCGGCGTGCTCGTCGAACACGTCGATCGACAGCAGCTGCTTGTCGATGCGTAGCTCGACCGCGTCGCCGCCAGGCCGCACGACGGTGTCCGCGGGCGCGCCGACGGCCCACACGCTGAGCAGATAGACGCCGTCCGGTCGCAGGCCCGTGAATCGGAACGACCCGTCTGCGAGCGTGTGCGTCTGCGTGGCGTTCCACACTGGTCGGCCGTCGTGCAGCGCGAACGAATCGTGCTTCCGGCTTTCGCGCATCAGCCACTGGTGGATTGCCTGCAGGTCGTTCCCGAGCGACGGGTCGATTGCCTGCGCCTGGATGTGGATGCCGGCGAGCGCGCTGCCGTCGCCGAGCACGGCGCGACCGTGCACGCAGTCGGTGGCTTGCAGCACGATCGTGCCGAGATCGATCGTGCGCTGCTCGGCGATCCACGCCGGGACCGCGACCGTCGCGATGCCGTGCGCGGGCGACGCGACGACGAGCTGGTCCGGCCAGCTCTCGGCTTCGCCGTCCCAGCCGACGAAGAACGTGCCGTCGCTGCGCGTTTGCGCGTCGTTGCCGAAGTGCGGATGCTCGCCGCGCGATGTGCCGACCTGTGCGCGTGCGACCACGGCGCCGGCGGCGTCGACGACGCGGCCCGTGATCAGCGCGCGGCACTCGCGCAGCTCGATCGTCGCCGTGACCTGTTGTGGTTCGCGCGTGCGCGGCAGCTCGACGATCTCGTACCCGGGCGTGCCGTGTGGCCACGTGGCTTCGGCCCACAAGTACGTCGTGCGATGCGCCAGCTGCGAACGTCCGCGCAGCGCGTCGAGCGAGCAGCGGAACACACCGTCGGCGCCGGTCGGGCCAGCGGCGATGTCCTCGCGCCCGAACTCGCTCGCGTCGCGATACCAGTACACACTGCCGCGCAGCGACGTCCACACGGTGACGGAAGCACCCGGAATCGGCGTGCCGTCCTTCCCCCGCACGGTGACCACCAGCGGCCACACCGCGTCGCCCGCACCGACTGCCGCGTGTCGGTCCGGTTGCGTGGGGGCCGCCGCGTGCTCGTTCGCCGCCAGCGCAACATCGGCGCTGACGGGCAACACGAGCGACGAGTCTGCGGCCCGCGGCCACCACGACTCCGGAACACCGAGCGTGAACCCGAGCAGCGCGAGCAGTGCGCAGCCCGCGATCGTGACCCCGACTGACTTCGCGTTCATGGCCCACCATCCTCCGGTCATCACGACGCCGCCTGCGCCGGCCGCGGCTGTGGCGCTCCCGTGTCCCGTGTGTCCGAGCACACGCGTCTTCACCTGGGCGAGCAGCGTGTCCTCACCGGCCAGCAGTGCTGCGACCATCGTCGCGACGCCGAGCGGCAGCACGCTGCGCAGGTGTTCGAGGCCGCGGTGCAGCTGCGCGCGCACGGTGCCGACCGGCACTTCGAGCGAACGCGCGATGTCGACGGGGCGCAGCCCGTGCACGAGGCGCAGCCGCAGCACCTGGCGGTACGGCAGCGGCAGGGTGTCGATCGCCTGCAGCACGGTGCCGAGCAGTTCCTGCGACGCCGCGAGCGTGGGTGGGTCGCCGTTCGCAGCCGGCACCGCGCCGGCCGCGTCGATCGCGACCTCACGCCGCCGCCGCGCGCTGCGAAGCCTCATGCGCGACTCGTTGTGCAGGATCGCCGCGAGCCAGGGCCACAGCGGCCGGGTGCGATCCCACGACGCTCCGCGCGCCATCGCCGCGACGAACGTCGCCTGCACGAGATCCTGGCCGCCACCGCCGGCCGCGCCGGCCCCGGCGAGGTGCGCCGCGAGCAGCAGCAGCTTGCCGCCCGTGGCGTCGAAGACGCGCGCGAGCGCCTCGGCGTCCCGGTGATCGAGCCAGGCGGCGAAGTCGCGTTCGAGCGGTTCGAGGTGCACGGCCCTACTATGCCGCGGCCGGTCGAACCGTTGCGCCGGGGCTGCGAACCCCGCCCGCTGGGGACTTCGTTATGATCCGCGCGGCGGAGGGGGAGCCGCCCGGCGCCGGGACTGCGACACACGGCGCATCCACACGACATGACGATTCTCGGCATCGACCTCGGCACCACGAACTCGCTCGTCGCCGTGATGCGCGACGGCAAGCCCGAGACGCTCGCGAACGAGATGGACGAGCACCTGACGCCGTCGGCGGTTGCCATCGCCGCGGACGGAGGCCTGCTCGTCGGCCGCGCGGCCTGGGACCGGCTCGTCAGCGCGCCAGCCGCCGGCAAGTCGTTCTTCAAGCGCGACATGGGCAGCCCGACGAAGTACTCGTTCGGGGATCGCATCTGGACGCCGACCGAGTGCTCGGCGCTCGTGCTCGGGGAGATGTTGCGCGTGGCCCGGCTGCGGCTCGGAGACTCCGTGCGGAGCGCCGTGATCACGGTGCCTGCCTACTTCCGCGAGAACCAGCGGCAGGCGACCGTCGAAGCCGCGCACCTCGCGGGGCTCGCGGTGAAGCGGATCGTGAACGAGCCGACCGCCGCGGCGCTTGCCTACGGCTACCGCGACCCGGCGACCGAGACGCGCCTGCTCGTGCTCGATCTCGGCGGTGGCACCTTCGACGTCACGGCGCTCGAGATCTTCGCCGGCGTCATCGAGGTCAGGGCCTCGGGGGGCGAGAGCCATCTCGGCGGAGAGGACTACACGGACGCGCTGCTCGACCTCGTGCTGAAGCGCTGCGGCCTCGACCGGCGCCACCGGGGACTCGGCCAGGTCCGCGCCAGGATCGAGTCGGTGAAGCGACGGCTCAGCGTCCAGCCGCGCGTCGGGTTCGTGCTCGAGGGCCACGAGCTCGCGATCACGCGCGACGACCTCGAGCAGGCCGGGGCCGAACTGACCGCGCGCCTGCATCCGCTCGTCATGCGCTGCATGCGCGACGCCGACCTCGAACCGGCCGATCTCGACGCCGTGCTGCTCGTCGGCGGCGCGAGCCGGATGCACATGGTGCAGGAACTCGTGCGCCGCGATCTCGGCCGGCCGGGCGTCGCCGACATCGATCCCGACCGCGTCGTCGCGCTCGGTGCCGCGGTGCAGGCAGCACTCTGCGCCGGCGACGCCGCCGTGCAGGACTTGGTGCTGACCGACGTCTGCGCACACACGCTTGGCATCGCCACGTCGAAAGAGTTCGTGCCCGGCGAGACCGTGAACGGGTACTTCTCGCCGCTCATCGACCGCAACACGACCGTGCCGGTGAGCCGCGCCAGGGTCTTCCAGACGTTCCACTCCGCACAGGACGAGATCGAGGTCAATGTCTTCCAGGGGGAGGCACGGCTGACGAAGGACAACCACCTGCTCGGCACCCTGAAGGTCACGGGGCTGAAGCGGCCGCACCCGGAGCTCGGCAAGATCGAGGTGCGGTTCACCTACGACATGAGCGGCCTGCTCGAAGTCGACGTCACCGTGGTGCACAGCGGCGTCCGGTTCCACACGATGCTCCAGGAGCGTCCGGGCTCGCTGTCTCCGGCGCAGGTCGAGGAGGTTCGCGCCCGGCTCGCTCCGCTGAAGATCGCCGCGCGCGAGCGTCCCGTGAACCGCGCCCGCCTCGAACGCGCGAACCGGGTCTACCAGCAACTGGTCGGCCAGGCCCGCGAAGAGCTCGAGATCCTGCTGGACCACTTCGAGAACGCGCTGGCCAACGAGGTCGAGGAGAACTGGGAAGCCGCGGGGCGCGAAGTCGACGCGTTCCTCGCGCAGATCCAGCTCGAAGAAGGCGGCTGGCAGCCGCCGCGCGACGAGGCGGGGCCGGAGCCTTGAGCTCGCCCTGGGACGTGCTGGGTGTCGAACCTGGCTGCTCGCCCGAAGACCTGCGCAAGGCGTACGCGAAGCAGCTCAAGTTGCATCGGCCGGACGTAGACCCGGAGGGCTTCCGGCGGATCCGCGACGCCTACGAGTTCCTGCGGGACCGCGTCGCACACGTACGCCCGCATGCGCGCCGCGTGCCCCGCGCGCCCAGGACGCTGGTCGATCTGCACCGCGTTCTCGACGTGCTGCAGCGCCCGCCGGCGGGCGACGGCACGGCACCGGAACCCCAGCCGCCGCAGCGCGCGCGAGAGCGGGGCAAGCCGCGACGGGCGCCGCTCGAACATCGCATCGACCTCGCGCTTGCAAAGGCGCGCAGCAGGGGCCGCGCCGCGCACGAGCTGCGCATCCTGCAGCTGCTTGCCGAGGCCTGGCGCAAGGGGGACGAGCGGGCTCCGAGCCTCGAGCAGCTGTTGTTGTACCAGCTCTCGCGCCAGGACCCGATCCTTCGGACCCTGCTGCGGCCGGAGGATGCGCTGCGAGCCATCGAGCGCGGCAACGCGGCGCTGCCGGTGCGTGTCCTCGAAGCGCACGTCGCGGCGCGCGACTTCGATGCCGTGCAGATCCTGATGATGGCACTCGAGACGACCGCTGAACGTGCATCCGGCCCGGTCCTGGCACACGTGCTCGTGGCCGGGGCGCGGGTACTTGCTCTGCCCGACGTGTACCGCGCCGAGCGGCTCGCGAACCTGGCCTTTCGCGAACTGGCTGGCACATCGCGCGAACGCTTCGAGGACCTCGAGCTGTGGATCCAGGCGGGCAAGCAGGCGAGGGCGATCACGGACGCCGAGCGCCTGCAGATCGGTTGGGTGCTGCTCGTCGACGGAGTCCGATCGGACGGCCCCGAAGTGGCCGCAGTGCTGCCGATCTTCGACAAGCTGGAAGGCACCAAGCCCACACTTGCGAACCTGTTCGCCCAGCGGTTTCCGGACCATGCGGAGCGCGTCTCGCGGATGTCGGCCCGCACCGCACGCAAGTTCGGGCGCAAAGGGACGACCGCCAAGAAGCGGCCGTCGACGAAGCCGCCTCGCAATTGGCCGCCGTTCTGGGTCGTCTTCTGGTTCGTGTGGATTGTCGTGTCGTTGCTCCCGCGGCTACTCAAGAGCGTCCAAGACAACTGATCCCCGAACTGCCTCGTCCAGCCAGAACCGTTCTGCGCGGGAGACGCCGGGCAGGGGGGCGGCCAGTAGCATGGCGTC
>DASVAL010000109.1:0-21966 GCA_036376355.1 Planctomycetota bacterium | reverse complement strand
CGACGGCGATCGGCCATGCGTTCGTGCTCGCGCCGCCGGACCACCCGCGCGTCGCGCCTTCCTGCTGGTGGGACTACGACTTGCGCTAGCCCGCTGCGCTGCGGCATTGCGCCGAGCCGGTGCGGAGGAAGTCGTAGACTTGCGCCCGGCAGTTGCTACATTCCTGCGCCCAACTACCCCGTGGTGTAATTGGTAGCACAGCAGGTTTTGGTCCTGTTAGTTGCTGGTTCGAGTCCAGCCGGGGTAACCAAAGACTGCTCAGACCAAAGACTGCGCCCGGTAGTGACTGCTCTGCGTCCTCGTGATGCCCCGTGGTGTAACGGTAGCACAACAGGTTCTGGTCCTGTTTGTCAAGGTTCAAATCCTTGCGGGGTAACCACTTGCTCGAACATGGGCCCGCGCGGCGCAAGCGCTGCGCGGGCCTGAACCTCCGGGCCGGGCAAAGCTAAGGGTCGACTGCTCGGCCGTCCTGGCGATCGCGGCCGGCAGCGCGGCCCGCAATGCTGGCCCGGGAGCTGATGGCGCCGTCGCGTTTGCCCTGGCGGCTCGTCGAGGCCGCACCCGGCCTCCGGTGCACCGTGGTGCTCACACTCGACGTCTGGTCATCGCGGCGGAGCGAACACTACGCCCTCCTGCCCTGCGCCGCGGGTCCCTGAGCCATTGTGCGGGACGCCGCGCGGCGCGCGACATTGACCGTGCTCGGGCATCCGTTTTGTGGCCTGCCGCGAGGGAAATGCATGAACACGACACGCCTTGCGTCGCTCCTGCTGTTCGGTGGATTCTTGTGGTCGTTCGGCTGTAGCCACGGTCATGGCTCGACTCCTTCCGTCGTGATTCCAGCGACGCCCACCGATGTGCAGGCCGAGGCGGCGGACGGCAGTGTCACGCTGCAATGGGCGCCGGCCAGCAACGCCGCGAGCTACTGCATCTACTACGCCGCCGCCGCGGGCGTCTCGCCTACGAACTGGAGTTCGCTACCGGAGGGGCACCGGCTGCTGCCCGCCGATTCGCCACACGTCGTGACCGGTCTCACCAACGGCACGACCTACACGTTCGTCGTGACGGCGTGGAACGCAACCGGCGATCGCGAGAGCCCGCCATCGGCCGCCGTGCAGGCAACGCCGACCGCCGCCACGAACCCGGGGTTCACGACGCCGGTCACGATGCCGGCGGTCGCGATCACCAGCACGGGCGCGACGCTCGCGGGCCACTTCACGAACCCGAACGGCTACACCACGTCGGCGTGGTTCGAGTACGGCCCCACGACCGCCTACGGCACCGGCACGCCGCCCCAGTGGTTCGCCGCCGCGACGCCGATCGACGTCACCGCCGCGCTGACCACGCTGCAGCAGAGGGCCACATACCACTACCGCTTCGTCACGCAGAACACCGGCGGCACCTTCGCGGGCGCCGACCGCTCGCTCACCACGCTCGCCGAACCGCAGATCCTGCTCGGCGATCTCGACGCGCCGGCTGGTCTCGGTTTCGACGGCACCTACGTGTACTGCTTCGAGGTCTACGGTGGCCGACTGCGGCGCGTTCACGCCGGCACCGGAGCGGCGACGACGTTGGCGACGGTGGGCGGCGTCGGCAACACCGGCGTGGTCGCCGTGTTCGGCGGCACGGTCTGGTTCGCCACCAGCGCCGCCGTCTACCGCATCGGCACGGACGGTTCCGGCCTCGGGACCTTCGCGCCCCTCGCCGACACCTCGGCGATTCTCGCGAATGCCTCGGGCGTCTATGTCCGGCACGGCCAGGTGCTCACCTGGATGAACCACGCCGGCAACCAGAGTGCCACGCTCTACGTGCGCACGCCGCAGAGCAGCGAGGGGTTCGGTGGTGGGCTCGCCGCCGACGCGACGCACGTCTACTGGACCGACTACTTCGCAGGCACCGTCGAGAAGCTCGCTTTCGCCGGTGGCCCGAAGGTCGTGCTCGCGCTCGGCCTGGACCAGCCTGACGACCTCTGCCTCGACGGCGCTGCGTTGTGGTTCGGGACCGCCGGCGGGCTGAGGCGAGTGCCGGCCGCAGGAGGCGAGGTCACGCCGGTTTGCACCGCGACCGGCAGCTTCCGCGCCGTCGGCAGCGTGATCTGGGTCGCCTCCCCGACCGATCTGTTCACCGTCGACGCGGCAACGGGATCCGTCACGCTGTTCGCCAACGGGACCAACCATGCCAGGTACGGGCCGGTGGTCGCGGGCAATCGCATCGTCTGGTTGCGCAGCGGCAGCCAGTACTATCCTCCGCTCGGCGCACTGCTCTGGATCGAGGCGCCGTAGCCGGCGCGGGCTCGTGGCATCACGCTTCGGTCGCGCGGTGCAGGAAACGATCCGTCATGCCGGCGATGTAGTCGCAGATCGCGCGCTCGGGTCCGTCCTTCGCCACGCGGCGTCGAGCACTCTCGGGCAGCAACGCCGGGTTCGCCTGCAGCTCGGTGAAGAGTCGACGGATGCGCGCGGCTCCGTCGTGCATGACCTCGAGCACGCGCGGTGAGCGGTAGAAGCGGCCGCGCAGGAATTCGAGCACTTCCTGCGCCAACACGGCCATCGCTGCACCGTGCTGCATGCGTGGTGGTGGTCCACCACCCGGCGCTGCCGCGATCGCCTCGTCGGCTGCTTCGACGAGGTCGTGGATCATCAGCGAGACGACCTCGCTGACGACTCGCTGGCGGTTCGTGGTTCCCGCGGACTGCCGCGCCTCTTGCCACAGCCGCAGCTCGCCCGCTTCGGCTTCCGTGAACAGGCCCGCGCGCAGGCCATCGTCGAGGTCGTGGCTCAGGTAGGCGATCTTGTCGCAGAGGTCGACGAGGTGCGCCTCGAGCGGCACGGTGCCCCTCGGCACGAGATCGGGACTCAGCGGGAAACCCTCCGGGATGCGCCCCTTCAGCAGGCTGCGGCGCAACGCGAGCGTCAGGTTGAGGCCGTGCCCGTGCCCGTAGCGGTCCTCGAGGTAGTCGACGATGCGGGCACCCTGCGCGTTGTGACGGAACCCGCCGCGATCGCGCATGGCTTCGTCGAGCGCCTCCTCGCCGACGTGGCCGAACGGCGGATGCCCGAGGTCGTGCGCGAGCGCGATCGCCTCGGCGAGGTCGTCGTTGCAGCGCAGCGCGCGCGCGACGCTGCGCGACATCTGGGCCACCTCGAGCGAGTGCGTCATGCGGCTGCGGAAGTGGTCTCCCTCGAATGCCGCCAGGACCTGCGTCTTGTGCTGCATGCGGCGGAATGCCGCGGAGTGCAGGATCCGGTCGCGGTCGCGCTGAAAGGCCGTTCGCAGCGGATCATCCTGCTCGGGCAACCGCCGGCCTCCCGAGTTGCGGCTGCACAACGCCCAGGGGCAGAGCCAGTGCAGCTCGCGGTCTTCGTGGTCCTCGCGGCGCAACCAGACCATGCTCTACTCCAGCGATGAAAGACGCCCGGCAGGTTGCCTGCCGGGCGACTGGTACCCCCTAGGGGATTTGAACCCCTGTCGCATGACTGAGAATCACGAATCCTAGGCCGCTAGACGAAGGGGGCCGATTGCGGCGAAGGTTCTAGGGATCCACGGCGAGCGGGTCAAGGGAACGCTGCGCGTTTGGCGATCTGGGAATGTTCGCCAGGTCACTTCGTTCGCCGCTGCCGTTGCCATGGCTAACATTGGCGCCGAATCCCTGGCGCCGCTGGCACGAGGTCTCTCATGCATGCTTTGCTCGCGTCCCTCATCTCCCTGTTCCTGCTCGCACCGTTTTTCGATGGGTGGCTCGGGGTCTGGCTCTCGGAGCAGGACGAGCCGATCATCGCCGAAGTCGTGCCCGATTCGCCTGCCTTCCATGCGGGCATCAAGGTCGGGGACCTCATGCTGGCCGTCGGCGACAAGGTGACGGCGACGCGCGAGGAGTTCATCGCGGCGATCCAGGCGGGCAAGGTCGGTGACCGCGTGAGCATCAGGCTGCGGCGGGATGGCAAGGAACAGACCCTCGTCGTCAAGCTCGGCGAGCGCCCCTCGCAGGTCGAGCGTGCAGCCCCCGCGGAGCCGAAGACCCAGAAGCCGAAGGGCCAGGAGCCGAAGACCCAGGAGCCGAAGGCGCAGGAGAAGGCCAAGGGGCAGAAGCCGTCGCAGCCGGCCGGTGAGTCGGCCCCGAAGGCGAAGCCGTTGACGCCCGTGAAGCCGAAGGCGCGACCTTACCTGGGGCTCGCCCTGCGCGAGTCGAACGACGGCGTGGTGATCGAACGTGTGCTGCCCGATGGCCCGGGCAAGGCTGCCGGAATCGAAGCCGGCGACATCGTGACGAGCCTCGGCGATCGGTCCGTGAAGGAGCTCGGTGACCTCGACCGCTTCCTCGAGACGGCCAAGGCGGGTGACAAGGTCGCCTTCGGGCTGCGCAACAAGGACGGTGCGCGCTCCATCACGATTGTCCTCGGCGAGCGCCCGAGCAAGCACAGCGACGAGAAGCCCGAGGCAACCGCCGAGGCCGTGCCACCGGCCGCTTCGAAGCCCAAGGCAGCGCCCTCGGAACCGGCCCCCGCACCGGCTGCGAAGCCGCGCCCGCGCGCCGAATCCAAGCCGGCCGTCGACCTCGAGGCCGAGCTCGCGGCGTTGCGTGCCGAGCTGGCCAAGCTGCGCCAGGAGCTCGAAGAGCTGCGCAAGCAGAAGGGCCGGCAATAGGCGGCACAGGGGCGTACCGGGGCCGGGAATAGGCGGGGCATTGCTGGCGTCCGTGGGGCTCGCGCAGGAATGCGGTTCCGACGATGGACTCGCATGCCGTCATGCAAGACGCTGCGCGCTACTGCCCTGAGATCCGCGAACACCGAATGCTCTCCTCGCCGTCGCCCGGCCGAAGGCCAGAATCCGCCACGCCTCGCCCAGGGGAGGCACCGCTAGTCCGCGGTGCGGCGCGCGCTCTCGTGACCGGCGGGGCCGGGTTCATCGGTTCCCACCTGTGCGCCGAGCTGCTGCGGCGCGGCCACGCGGTCCACGTCGTCGACGATCTGTCCACGGGCCGCCTCGAGAACCTCGCCGCGATCAACCAGCACCCGCTGCTGCGCACGACCGTCGCCTCGGTCGCCGATCCGGCGCTCGCAGCGCGCGCCTGTGCCGGGGCCGACATCGTGTTCCACCTCGCGGGCGTCGTCGGCGTACGCCGCCTTGCTTCCGAGCCCGTCGACGTGATGCAGCGCAACCTGCGCTGCACCGAAGTGATCGCCGCCGCCGCGGCGGCCGCGCGTGTGCCGCTGCTGTCGACCTCGAGCAGCGAAGTCTATGGCGATGGTCCGGTCCCGTTCCGCGAACAGGATCCCGTGCGCCCGGGCACGACCGAAGGCCTGCGCGGCGGGTATGCCTGCGCGAAGTTGATGGGGGAGTGGCTCGCGTTCGGCCACGCGCAGCAGACCGGATTGCCGGTCGTCGTCGCGCGCCTGTTCAACACGGTCGGACCGCGGCAGTCGGGCGACCACGGCATGGTGCTGCCGCGGTTCGTGGCCCAGGCGCTGCGCGGCGAGCCGATCACGGTCTACGGCAGCGGTGAGCACACACGCTGCTTCGCGCACGTCGAGGAGGTTGCGCGCGCGCTGGCCGACCTCGCAGAAGCACCGGGTGCGCCCGGGTGCGTGTTCAACGTCGGCAGCGCGGTCGAGACGACCGTCGGGGACCTCGCTCTGCTCGTGCGCGAACGCGCCGGCAGCCGCTCGCCGATCGTGCGCGTGCCCTTCGCCGAGGTGTTCCCGACGGGATTCGCCGATCCGCCGCGGCGGTTGCCTTGTCTCGAACGGCTCGCACGCGTGATCGGCTGGGTGCCACAGCGCCCGCTGGCCGACATCGTCGACGAGCTCATCGCGCTCGCGCGGTCGCGGACCGAGCCCGACCTCGCGCTGACCGAGGCCCGCTGCGAGTAGCCTCTACGTCCTGCCCAAGACCTCGCGCCGCGCCGCGTTTCCTCGCAGCCCCCGGCTTTTCGCTTCGGCCCCGCTTCCGTATCGTGCTCGGCCCTTGCGCGCCCTTCGGATCGAGAATTGATGGCGGATCAGGTGTTGACGGTGGAAGCCGGTTTCTCCGGCAGCCAGCTGGCGGACTTCCTCGAGAGCTCGCTGCCGCCGACGCGCCGACTCGTGCTGCGCGACCTGATCGCTTCGGGCCGCGTCAGGGTGAACGGCGAGGTCTGCCTGTCGAGCCGCAGGCTCCGTGTCGGCGACGTCGTGCAGCTTCCGGCCGAAGCTCGCCCGGCGCGGCCCGCGGGCGTGCCCGCAGCACCCGAGGTCCGCTACGAGAGCCAGAGCGTGCTCGTCATCGTCAAGCCTCCGGGCATCACGACGGTGCCGGGCCGCAGCGCCGGCGAACGCTCGATCCACGGTCTGCTGGCGGACCTGCGGCCCGGCGACGACCTGCGCATCGTGCACCGGCTCGATCGCGACACTTCCGGGTGCCTGCTGCTCGGCAAAGGTGTTCTGGCGGCGCGCCATTTCGACGCGCAGTTCCGGACCGGACGCGTCGCGAAGACCTACGTGGCGCTCGTGCACGGTGTGCCGGCGCAGGAACGGTTCTCGATCGACGCGTGGCTCGGCCCCGACCGCCGCCGCCCGGGCAAGGTCACAGCCTCGAGCACGCAGCGGCCGAGGTTCCGCGAGGCCCACACCGAGGTGCAGCGCCGCAGCACCTACCGCAGCCACGCACTGGTCGGCCTGCATCCGGCGACGGGCCGCGGCCACCAGCTGCGTGTGCACCTGCAGTCGGCCGGGCACCCGATCGTCGGCGATCTCGACTACGGCGGCGAACCGTTGCTGCTTTCGAGCCTCAAGTCCGGTTACAAACTGCGCCCCGGTGTCCGCGAGCGACCGCTCGTGGACCGCATGTTCCTGCACGCAGAGCAGGTCTCGTTCTGCGATCTCGACGGCACGCAGGTCACCGTCGAGGCTCCTCTGCCCGAGGATCTCGCGACCGCCCTGCAGAAACTCGAGAGCTTCGGCGACCGTCGGAGATGACCGCCGGAGCGACCCTCGGAGAATGGCAGTGCGACTCAAGACGATTCCCGAAGACTTCCGTGTGCGCGAGCTGCTCGAGTGGCCCGAGGTGCCGGGCGGCAGCTACGTCGTGCACGAGCTGCACAAGTCGAAGCTGTCGACGCCCGAGGCGCTGTCGATCCTCGCGCGCGACTGCAACGTCGACCGCGGCGTGATCGCGTACGCGGGGCTCAAGGACCGCCAGGCAGTGACGGACCAGTTCCTGACGATCGAGCGGCGCGCCGTCGAGTTGCGCCTGCCGAACCTGCGTGTGCAGCCGGTCGGCACGACCGATCGGCCGATCACGAGCCGGCAGAGCAGCGGCAACGCGTTCCACATCGTCGTGCGCGACCTGCTGCCGCCGAAGGCGTCGCAACTGCGCCGCAGCCTGCCGTCGCTCGTGAAGGCCGGGCTGCCGAACTACTTCGACGACCAGCGCTTCGGCTGCCTGCGTCACGGCCAGGGCTTCCCGATGCGCAGCGTGCTGCTCGGCGACTACGAACGCGCGCTGCAGCAGCTGATCGCCGAGCCGTCCCCGGTCGCGATCAGCGGCGACGTGAAGCTGAAGCGCACACTGCAGCTGCGCTGGGGCGACTGGGAGACGTGTGCGCGCATCGCGCGCGGCCCCGCCTACGAGCCGCTGTTCGCGCACCTCGTGGCCCATCCCGACGACTTCCGCGGCGCGCTCGAGTTCGTGCCGCTGCGGCAGCGCGTGATCCAGGCGTTCGCCTACCAGTCGTTCCTGTGGAACCGCGCCGTGAGCCGGTTCCTGTTCGGCGGCGTCCAGTCGGCGCAGCGCCTGCGCGTCACGACGCTGTCGGGCGACCTGCTCGCGTGGAAGTACCTGGCGCCGGAGCGCGAGGAGAAGCTGCGCACGATGCGCACGCCGCTTTTCGGGCCCGACGGGGATGGCGGCAGCGAGCCGTTCCGGCGCGCGATGATCGCGGAGCTGCAGCAGGCCGGCCTCACGCCGAGCAGCTTCGCGCAGAACGAGGTGCCCGGCATGATCTGGAAGGAGGAGGAACGCGACGTGTTGATCAAGCCTTCCAGGGTCGACGACGTGCGCATCGAGCCCGACGAGATGCATCCGGGCAACGTCAAGGCGACGCTCTGCTTTGCGCTGCCTCGCGGCGCGTACGCAACGATGCTGATCAAGCGCCTGTTCGCGCCGAGCTGGTACTCACGGCCGATGGCGGACCGTCAGGACGATGAACGCGCGCCGCGGGCGCCTGGCGTCGGGCCGCGCGGCCGCCTCGACGAGGACTTCGGCAGCGACGAGGAATGAACATGACGGAGCGAACGTTGGGCATCATCGGCGGCTCCGGGCTCTACGACCTGCCCGGGCTCGAGCAGCGCAAGGAGGTCGCCGTCGAGACGCCGTTCGGGCCGCCGAGCGACGCGATCGTGACCGGCACGATGTCGGGCGTGCGCATGGCGTTCCTGCCGCGCCACGGCCGCGGCCACCGGCTCGCACCGCACGAGCTGCCGTTCCGCGCGAACGTGCACGCGATGAAGCAGCTCGGCATGAGCGCCATCGTCGGCATCTCGGCCGTCGGCTCGATGCGCGAGAACATCCGGCCCGGCCACCTCGTGCTCGTCGACCAGTTCATCGATCGCACGCGTGGCCGCACCGCGGAGTCGACGTTCTTCGGCGACGGTTGCGTCGCGCATGCGCACTTCGCCGACCCGGTCTGGGAGCCCTTGCGCCAGGTGGCGCTGGCGGCCGCACGCGCCGCCGGTGCCACGGTTCACGACGGCGGCACCTACGTGTGCATGGAAGGACCGTTGTTCAGCACGCGCGCCGAGTCGCGGCTCTACCGCAGCTGGGGCGTCGACGTGATCGGCATGACGAACCTGCAGGAGGCCAAGCTCGCGCGCGAGGCCGAGATCGCCTACACGACGATCGCCCTCGTGACCGACTACGACTGCTGGCACGAGAGCGAAGCGGACGTCGACATCTCGGCCGTGCTCGAAGTGCTGCGCCAGAACGCGGACCTCGCGCGTGGCGTCGTGGTCGAGCTCGCGAAGGGCATCGCGAAGGCACCGGCCATCAGTGCCGCCGGCACGATGCAGCACGCGGTCATCACGCAGCGATCCGCGATCTCGGCCGACGCACGAAGGCGCCTGCAGCTGCTGATCGGCAAGTATCTGGGCTGAGGCCCTCCGCCGCTGTTACTTGTTGCCCTGGCGGCGGCGGCCGTTGCCCGGCGTCTCGGTCATCGGTGACGGAAGCTCCGCGGCCATCACGACGCGCACGGCCGGCACGGCTTCGCGCAGGCGCACGACGGCTTCGGCCGACACGTCGGTCTGCCAGCAGTAGAGCTCCTCGAGGTGCTTCATCGTGCAGAGCGTGGCCACTGCGTAGTCACCGGCCTTGGTCCCGAACAGGTTCAGCGAACGCAGCTCGCGGCACGCCGCGAGCGCCTTGACGCCGTGATTGCCGACCTGCGACTGGCGCAGGTCGAGCGCGGTCAGGCGCGGCATCTTCGCGATCACCTCGCAGGCGGCGTCGCCGACCTGCGTGCGGCCGAGATCGAGCTCGGTGATGTGCTCGGCCAGCGGCAGCAGCGTGTTGATCGCAGCATCGGTCACCTCGTCGGTGTGTCCCGCACAGCTGACGGACAACAGCGGGCTGTCGTCGCCGACGCTCGCGACATGGAACGGGCCATCGGCGAACGCCGTCAGTGCTGCCGGAGCGAGCGGCTTCAGCCCCTGCTGCAAACGCACGAGCGGGTCGCCCTTCGGCTTCTCCCCCGGCTTCTCCTTCGGCTTGTCGCCCTTGCCCTTCTCGTCACCCTTCTCGCCGGAGCCCTTGTCCCCGGTCCCCTTGCCGTCGGACCCACCCTCCGCCGCGTCCTTGGCCTTGCCGGTCCAGCTGCCGAAATTGGCACCTTGCTCGATCCACTTCTGGATCAGCTCGATCTTGTCCTTCGGCAGCGGATCCCCCTCCTTGGCGGGCGGCATGCGGTCTTCGTCGTCGGCGGGCAGCGAGATCGCCGTGTAGAGCGGCGAGTCGGCGGGCTTCTTCGCGACGACGAACGGCTTGCCCTTCTTGCCCGTCGTGATGCCGTGCTTGCTGTCGAGGACCACGCCGCCCTTCGGCTTCTTGAGCTTGCCGTTCTCGTCCGTCGTGGCCGTTGCGTGGCACTTGAGGCAGTTCTTCTCGAGGATCGGCCAGATCTGCTTCTGGAAGTCGATCGCCGCGCCGGCCTTGCCATCCTGGGCCGTCGCGGTCGCCGTGAGGGCGAGCAGGAGGCCTCCAACGAGAAGGAGATCACTGCGGAGTCGGAGGTGCATGCGTGAGTCGTTACAGGGGTGGAGGGATCAGCAGACAGTGTGATCAGGAGACACTGATCCGGAAACAGGGTGATCAGGGAAACACCTGTATCAGGAGAACACGGAGGTGATCGGCGATCCCTTGTCGGCGACCTTGAACGGCCGCCCGGACGGCGAGGTGATCACGTAGTCGAGCGGCAACCCTACCGCGTGCGCGATCGTCGCGTTGAAGTCCTGGATCGAAACGGGCTCCGTCTCCACCTCGCGACCCTCTGCGTCGGTTCTGCCGTACCGCTGGCCACCGCGCACACCGCCGCCTGCGAGCAGGCAGCTGAACGCCTTCGGGTAGTGGTTGCGGCCCTGGTCCTGGTCGATGTCCGGCGTGCGGCCGAACTCCGTCGCGAGCACGACGAGCGTTTCGCGCAGGAGGCCGCGCGCGTCGAGGTCGGCGAGCAGTGCGCTGAGCCCCTGGTCGATGGCCGGCGTCAGGTCGCCGAGCCGGTCGAAGTTGTCGGCGTGTGTGTCCCAGCCGTCGCTCATGACTTCGACGTAGCGCACGCCGTGCTCGACGAGGCGCCGCGCGAGCAGGCAGCCGGCTCCGAACGGCGTCTCGCCGTAGACCTGCTGCATCGACTTGGACTCGAGCTCGATGTCGAACGCGACCAGGTCGCTGCTGCGCATCAGGCGCACGGCCTCCGCGTAGGCCTTGCTGTAGGCCTGCACGCTGCGCTGGCCGTGCTTCTCGGCGAACGCCTGGTCGAGCTGCTTGAGGCGCGCGAGCCGGCGTTCGAACCGTTCGTTGTCGACGCCGCGCGGCAGGCTCGCGTTCTGCAGGCCGTCCTCGGCGCTGCCGATCGGCAGCGCCTGGAAGTCGGGCGGGAAGAAGCCGGCGCTCGGCATCTCGGCGCCGCCGCCGATCAGCACGTGGCCGGGCAGCATCTTGTTGTTTCGCCCAGCCATGCGCTGGCACCACGCGCCGAGGCTCGGGTGCTGGATCGTGCCGCGCAGCTCGTAGCTCGTGCGCATCAGGTACTGGGCCTGCGGGTGCGCGCCTTGCTTGCTCGACATCGAGCTCACGATGCAGACCTTGTCCATCTGCTCGGCGAGCTTCGGGAAGTACTGGCCGAGCATCACACCATCGGCGCGCGTACGCAGCACTTCGACCGGGCCCTGCGTCTCCTTGCCGGGCTTCGGATCGAACGTGTCGAGGTGGCTCATGCCGCCGCGCAGGAACAGGTAGATCACGTTCTTCGCGGTCGCGCGGCCGAGCACGAGCGGCCCAGGATCCTGCGCGGTAACTCCCGGGTCTTGCGTGAGCGCGCGTGCGATCGCGGAGGGGCCGAATGCCGCGGCGGCGCCGACGCCGAGCAGCGAGCCGGCCATGCGCCCGAGGAAGGTGCGGCGCGCTTCGATGTCCGTGTTGTCGATCAGGTCGTGTAGGGTCATGGCTTCCTCTCACCGCACGAAGCGGAACTCGTTGCTGTTGCAGAGGACCCAGACGAGGTCCTTGACCACGTTTTCGCCGTCGATCGCGATCGCGCGCCGCCAGTCCTGGATCTCGGCGGGGGTCGGTTCGCGGTTCAACGTCGTCAGGAACGCGACGCGCACGCGCCGCTCGCCGTTCGCGGCGGTCTCGAGGCTCGCGCGCAGCGCCGACTGGCCCTCGAGCACGCGCTGGTCGAGGAAGCCGTTCAGCAGCGTCATCACCTGCGGCACGGTCGCGACGGTCGACGCGCTGTCAACCGTGTCGCGGTTGCTCTGGCCGAACTGGCGCAGCAGGTGGTTCGGCGGGGCCGGCTGCTGCAGGTCGCTCGCGCGCAGCAGGTCGCCCTCGCGCCCGCGCGCGGCGCGCTGACCGAGCGGAATGCCGAGCTGTTGCAGCTTCTCGGCGATGTCGGCGACCAGCTTCTGGTCGCCGTTGCGCTTGGCCTGTTGCAGCTGGCGGCGCAGCGGCTGGGCCTTCTTCTCCAGCTCGGCATCGGCCTCGCGCATCTGGCGCATCTCCTCGCGCTGGCGTTCCTGCTGCGCGCGCATCGGCTGCGCGCCATTCTGTGCCATCGCGATCAGGTCCTTCGCATCGGCCTTCGCGAACTCGTCGAACTGGTCGTAGACCGCGTCGGCACGCGCGTCGGGTGGGCGCATGCGTTCGTCGAGATCGGCGAAGACCAGCGTCAGCAGCGAGTCCCACGTCTGCTCGGCAGTCATGCGGCGCAGCATCGGGCCCTGGAACGTGAACACGGCGTCCGCGGCCGTGTCGCCGGTCGGCGTCTCGCGCTGGAACAGCTTCGTGTGCACGAGCACGCGCTCGAACTGGCGCAGGTCGAAGTCGAGCTCGACCATGAGCTTCTCGAGCTGGACCATCAGCTCGGGATGCACGGCCTCGGTGTCCTTCTTCCAGTCGTCGAGCGGCTCGACGACGCCGGCCCCGAACGTGCGCGCCCACATGCGATTGGCGATCACCTTCGCGAACTGCGGGTTCTTCTTGCCCGTCATCCAATCGGCGAGCGCGCTGCGCGAGTCGATCCCGGCCGCCGTCGGTTGCTGCTGGCGGCCGCGCTGTCGCTGTGGCTCGCCCTTCTTCTGCTCCGGGTACTTGAGCTTGACGTCGGCGCCGAAGATCGTGTTCGCGGCAATCGGCGCGCCGGGCTTCAGGTCCTCGTACTTGTAGTCTCTAGGCAGCCGCTCCATGCCGCTGCCGCTGCCTTCGAGTCCCTGGTTGCTGCGCCGCAGCAGTTGGAACGCCCTCTGGCGCGTGCGCTCGTCGAGCCCCGCGAGTTCGGTGCGCAGGCCGACGAGGTTTGGCAGCGTGCTCTCGTCGCGGTAGCGCAGCCCGCCGAAGAACGCCGCCATCTCGAAGAACTGCTTCTGCGTCCAGATGTCGAACGGGTGGTTGTGGCACTGCGCACACTCGAGCCTGGTACCGAGGAACAGCCGCAGCGCGTTGGCCATCGCGTCGTGCGGCATGTTCTTGTCGCGGAGCAGCATGCCGGTCGCTCCGTTGCCGCGCTGGTGGCCGGCCCCGGTTGCGACGAGCATCTCGCGCACGAACTGGTCGAACGGCTTGTCCTGCTGGATCGAGCGGCGGATGAAGTCGGCGAACGGCTCGCCCGAGATGTCCTGCACGCGCGACTTGACGCGCAGCTGGTCGAACCAGAAGTTCGCGACGTGGCTCGTGTGCCCCGGCGAGTCGAGCAGCAGGTCGCAGAGCAGGTCGCGCTTGTCGGGGTTCTGGTCGGCGAGGAAGCTCTCGGTCTCGGCCAGGTTCGGGATGCGGCCGACGATCGTCAGGTAGGCGCGCCGCAGGAACGTCGCATCGTCGGTGATCGGCAGGGCCGTCTGGTTGCGCCGCTGCAGGCCGCGGTCGAGCAGCGCATCGAGGCGCGCGGCATCCTCCTTGACCGTCTTCAGCGGCCGGACCGACTCGACCGGTCGGCTGGGGTGCTGCGGATTCGCTGGCGCGGTCTGCGCGGTCAGTTGCGCGAGCAGGGCGGCGCCGAGAAGGACGCTGGCAAGGACGTTACGCACCATGGTTGGAACGGTTGGATCGCGAGAAGCGGTCGAACGGGGCAAGGGCGCCAGAAACGGCCATGGACCTCATTCGGCCACCGCGGGCCATGGTACATAGCAACTCTCCCCAGCGCACGCGGTGAGGCCGGGGGCAGCGGGGTGCAGCGGGGCAGCCGAAGGGGGCGAGGGCCAGGGGGGCCAGGGGGGGCCAGGGGGAGCCAGCAGCCAGTTCGAACGGTTGGGTGCGGTCTTGCGTCACCCCGTCTCCCCGGTTGCTGACTACGGGATGCGGCCGTGCTGCCAGCCCACCGTGAGCGGAGAGGGGATCGTGATGCCGAATTGGCCGCTTGGCGACAGGGTCAGAGCCTGGAACACGAACGGCGTGGCTACGGGTGCGGTCGCCGGGCAAGGCAGGGTCCAATTGACGTTGCCGTATGGCGGCGGCAGGAACACGAGATCGACGATCTGGGCCGTCAGTGGATCGAGCACCGTCGGGCCGAACGGGGTTGGCGTTGGCACTGGGAGCAGGTTGCCGAGCAGCATCAGCGCAAAGCCGTTCGCTGGGCCGACGACGCTGAGGCCGAACGGGTACCCAGCGACGATCCATGAGTGGTACGTGGCATCGATCGCGGTCGTTGTCGGCTGGGGTTGGCTGCCCGGGCCGATCTGGTTGACTTGCGCGCGCGGATCGATGTGCACCTGGCACGTCGCCGGGTTCACGGACTGGTAGGCCAGCGAGTAGTTACCGGAACTCAGGGTAGCCCCTCTCATGATCGTGGCCGGGCCGACGCGCAGCGTGCTGTTGTCGAGCCGGACGGCGGGCTGGAAGGGTCCCCAAGTGGGGTTCAACGTGTAGCCATAGAGACCCGACCCCACGACGGTCACATCCGAGTTTCGGACATCCAGAGCCGGGCAGGCGTTGGTGTATGCCAGGGACGGCCACAACGTGGATGGTGGATCACTGCGGAGAAGGCACGTGCTCAAGAGCACCGTCGAGTTGACGATTGTGAGCGGTACGCCTCCCAGGGCGTACTCGTTGCCGCGCAACACCACGTTCTGGCATTGCTGTATCGACAAGACCGATCCGATCTGTCCGCGACTCAGAAAGTAGATGTCCTCGAGCAGGACAGATCCCGCGCAACCACTGATCGACACCCCAGACTGAGCCCCGGGAGACCACCAGAAATTAAAGGCTAGATTGCTGAGCACGACCTGCTGGCCGGACGGGATGCCGGTGATCGTCACGACTCCAAGCAAGCCTGCCCTGCTCGGCGTGGTTGGAGCACTCGTCGGAGGGGCAGGAGGCTGATTGACACTGAATCCCTCGATCCGGAGCGGGATCGTGATCGTGGGTGCTGTGTACCCCGTTTGACACCAGGGTTGTACCTGATTGTTGTAGTAGACCAGGATCGTGTCGCCAGGGGCCGCGGCAGCGACCGCCGGAGGGAGGTCAGTGAAGTGAACGCCAGGGCCACCGTTGCAGTTGACGCGCCACACCTGCTGGCTCAACACTGGGAGCGTGGTGGCCAGGATGACGAAGAGGGTTCGAAGTCGAAAGGGAATCATTGGCATCACTCGCCTTGTTGCTTGAAACGCCACAGGCCCTTCGAGCCGGCAGCGTAGACTTCGTTCTTGCCGTTGTTGTTGAGGTCGGCCGCGATGATCGAGTTGTACCAACCGATCGCGCCGTCGACGTGCGTGCGCCACTGCTCGACCATCGTGTCGGCGTCCAGGACGATCAAGTCCCCCGACATCGTGCCGACGATCAGTTCCTTGCCGGCAAACATGCCACCAGGCAACGGGTCCAGGTCCGTCAGGCAAAGTCCAACCACACCGTAGGCACCACGCGGTTTTGCTGTCGTCGGATGCAAGGTGACTTTCGTTGACGCCGTGAATCCTTGTCCCGGAATCCACGTCAGCCGATGGACGGCGCCAGTTGCGACGTCGGCATCCTCCAGAGCTCCTGTCGGCGGCGTGGTCGTGTAATGGGCTGGTCGGCTCGGTGGATGACTGACGGTGCCAAACCAGATGACTAGCTGCTCGCTGCTGCCGCCGATCACTTCGTGGCGCACCGCCAAGGCACTACCGCCGAAGCCGAAGTCCTGGGTCTCCTCCAGACCGCCGAGTACGTGCGAGCTGGCGTCGCTCGTGCGCCACCCATCCGGAGTCAGTACGCGCACGCGGCCACCTGGGCATCCCAGCACTACCGCAGTCTTGCCGGACAGGAGCTTCACGGCCTGCACCGACTGCTGCTCCATGACGGGGATGCCGGTTACCCAGCTGTGCAGGTGATGGAAGGGGCACTTGGCACCAAGATGCCCGCTCGTGCTGGTTGGTTCGTTGGTCGAAGCCCAGATGCCGTCAACGGGATTCGTCGGAGTCCCGTTTGCAATGCGGAGACCTTCTACCAGGTTGCCCCAGATACCTGCTGGATCAACACCGGCTGACCCAAAACTAGGCGACCACAACCAAGCCTCCCTGCCCGTAGGTGTCGGCACGACCGAGCCGCCGACTGCGTGAAGCAGGAAGCCGTGGAACACGCGTTTGGGGATGCCCTGACGCTTCCAATTGAATGGCGGGTAGTTGGGGGGGGAATTGCGTCCCGGGAGGACCCAGTTCGAAGGCGACGTGAACCGTATCCAATGGGCACCAGGGATCCGTTCCCATTGCGGCAGTGCTGCCAGGCGGATCGACGCCTAGCCTCGACGATAAGGGTGGGAACCCGTTGCTCACCGGTCCCACGAAATCCCAGCCTCGCGCCCCAACGACGAGAGGATTCACGTCGAACAACCGGGTATTGCCCGCGTACCCGATCTTCCAGTACGCGCCACGCTGGTCCAACACGTGCAGATCGTCATCGAATCCAGATGGACCGGTTCCCGGGCGTCGCGCCAGGGCCCAGGCCGACGCCATCGTCTCGTTGGTGCGGGGCTGCACGTGAGTCGACTGCCCCGTACCGAGCGCCAACTCCGTGTCGAGCCAGTACCCGCTCGCCCATGCCCCCGTCGGCGTACCCGTGGCGGGCAACAAGGTCGCGTTCGGCCCTGCTAGGTCCTGGACATGCAGCCACATCAGGCCGGTGTTGGTCGCGACGACGACTTCTTCGGAATAGGCACCACTGTTTGCAACGAGCTCGCCGACGCACAGCGTGTGCGCATTGGCACCGAACGGGTAGTAGCCGCCGCCCTGCTGCGCGGTCAGGGTCAGGTTCTTCTGGCCGACCAGCTGCGCGAGCTGGTCATAGAGCGACAACATGCCGTCGGTGCCGAGGACCAGTAGATGGTCTCCCAGTGGTGCACTGCTCGCTTCCTTACAGGTCGCGACGTCTGCCACGAGGGACGGGTAGTTGGGCAGCACCGGCTGGGCGTCGAGTGTCGTGAGCCAATGCCCACGAACGGACACTCCATCAAAGTCGCCGACCCACGAACTGATTGCCGCAACCGGAACGCCCAGACCGAACATGGTCCAATTGACGTTCATCAGCTCGAGGTCGAAGGCGGAGCCCTGGCAGGGAGGCTCGGGCGGGGCGCCATGCTGTCTCAACTGCGCGGGGATGGACTGGGACACCGCCTGGAGTGTTGCTTCATGGTTCGTACCGAACGTGACGTTGGCCACGACGTTGCGCGACGAGAGGATCGTCACACCACCACCGGACAGCCGGAAGTCGACGATGCCTGGTTCAGGCCACTCGTGGAACGGGTTGAGACTGGTGGGATCGCAGAACACCAAGCCACCGTGGATCGACGCAAAGACAATCTCCGGGCCCTGATGGTCGGGCAGCACTTCGCCAAACGCCATGTGGTGCGGCTGCGCGACCTCCCATGGCAACAGTACCGGTGTGCCCACCACGGCCGGCGTCGTCTGCGTTAGATCGATCTTGTGCAGGTGCCGACGCGTGGCGACCACGAGGTCATTGTTCGCGACGACCATCGCGAACACCTCGTGACCCAGACGCGGGCTCTGCCATGTTCGCTGCAGCCGCTGCTTCATGCCTGGCGACGGATCGACCACGAACTTGGACACGAGACCATCGGCGCTGCCGACGAAGAGCGCCCCACCTTGGATCACCATGGCCTCTCGGGCGCCGGGCATGGAACCCGCGGTATTCGGCTGCACGCTCGTGAAGAAGGCATCCTCCCGCACCAACGGGTCGGTCGACGGCACCACCGTGGGCATCGCGTCGCCCGCTCGGCCCAAGAACCACTCCTGCGGATCGTCGAGGCCGCGCAGTTCCTGCCCAACTTGCCGCGGTTGATGGGTGAGAGCTGGTTGCGGCGGCTGGATGCTGCCGAGAATGTTGTGGTGAGCAACCACGTCTTCGAACAGATCGAAAGCGATGTCGTTGTTCGAGAAGACGTTGGGCTGACCGGTGTAGGGGTTCGTCACCGGCACGACGCTGCCGTCGTGGCACGCGTTCTTGCCGATCAGCCAGGCGAACCGCATTGCCGACGAGGCCCCGAACGGAGACGAACCGGTTTGGAGGCCGGACTCGGTCCACTGAGAGCCGTTCGTGACTCTGGCCCAATCCGTTCCGGTCGCCGTGATGTCTTCGTCGCCGACCAGGAAGCAAGCCGGCCGATACGTCTGGCCCGCCAGGAACAATCGCGTGTAGGAGATGTCGTGCGCTTCGATGCCCTCGGACCACACGTACTGGTCCCAATCGAGGAAGTCGTGCTCGGTGACGGTGGCTCCAATCAGGCCTGCTCCGCTGAGGCGCGCCACTGCGTGGCCGAGGTCGTGCTCGCCGTAGAGGCGCTGGTAGCTCGGACTGATCACCTGCGCGAAGCACCCATCGACGAGATGCGGGTACCTCAACGTTGCCCACTGGGCCTGGAGGCCGCCGTTGCTGCCCCCGACAAAACAGACCACCACTCGGCTTTCGACCTGGGCCGCAGTGAGCGGCTGGAATCCCGGGCCTGTAAACAGCGGATTGCGGGAGCTGTTCTCCTGCAGCAGGAGCTTGACCGCTTGGATCATCTGCATGAAGCGCTGCTCGTTCAACGTGGTCTGACGGCGCATCACGCTCTGCACGGGATAGGCGAGGATCGGCCAGTAGTTGGGAGAGCTCGCGTTGAGCAGATCCTGTGGCCTGTACGGCCGGATCACTGTGTCGGCGCTGCGGTTGGCGTTGAAATTCTGGAGACTGCGAGGGCCCGCCAGTTCTGGGCGCTCCAGCCCGTCCGGACTGAAGATGCCCGGGTAGATCTGGTACCAGCCGACGGCCACCTCGTTATGGTCCTCTGGAAACGGCGCCGTGCCCCGAGCCAGGATGCAGACCAGGATCGGCTGGTTCGCAGTGGTGGGCAAGCTGGTCGGCTTGAACATCTCGAACGCGCCTTGGTCGACGTAGTTTGGCATGTGGGTCGTGACGTCGCCGTAGAGCGGATGCACTGTTGGCAGCGGACTGCCCTGCGGACGCAGGAACCCCGTGAGTCGCAGCATCGGAAGCGCGGGCCAGGTTTGGCTCCAGGTCGGATCCGTGTGCACGTCCGCGATCTCGAGGGCCGTGCCGTCGTCCGGAGAGAACCAGCCGCCGGAGTCCTCATCCGGCTGGTTGTTCGGGGCGAAGCCCTCCCCGTGGTTCCACTTGGTGTCAGGGGCGGCGAACAACGGCGAGGCGAACCGCCAGATGTTTGGCGCAAGTGCGGGAGACGCGTCTGCGATTGCCGGATGCACGCTCCGGTTGGGGTTGGGCACGTTTGGGTTGAGGACCTGTGCGTAGAGCCGTGGCTGCAGGGCCTCGGTAGTCGCGATCCCGCACGCGATCAGCAGAACGCGACAGAAGAGGCAGGAAGCACGAGAGAGCCGTGGCATGGGGTGCTCCGCATTTGAGTGGGAATGCGACAGTACGATGGCCCCACCCCTCGTCAACCCCAGCTTCTGCAGCGACCGGTGCGAGTCGATGCCTTCCGCCCGTCCCGGACTTGCAACTCAGGTTCCGTGCAAGGCCCTGCCGAGGCGCGGCTCCGCAGGCTGGGCGGACGGCGAGACGCGGCACGCCGCACAGCGATCGCAAGCCGCTTCGCTCCCGCGGGCCCGCTGCGATTCGTGCCACTGCCCAGCGGGCCGGCATCTTGTGCGGCCCTCGGGGTCAGGTTTCCTTGGCCGTGCTTTCGCGCGGAGCGGTCGTTAGTGTGGGGCCGTCGCTGTCGAGTCAAAGGTCAACCCCAGTTCTTCAGGAGGTCGTTCCGTGTCAGCCGCCGCGCGTGCCGCAGCCATCCAGATCATCGCCCGCAAGTCCCCAGTCGTCGCCGATACCCGCCCGAGCAACCTGCCGGAGATGTTCGGCGTCAACGTCTTCGGCCTCGAACAGATGCGCACCCGCTTGCCCGAGAGCGCGTTCAAGGCGCTGCGCTCGTGCATGGAGCACGGCCAGGAGCTCGATCCGGCGCTGGCCGACCAGGTCGCCAACGCGATGAAGGAATGGGCCGTCGAGCGCGGCGCCTCGCACTTCACCCACTGGTTCCAGCCGATGACCGGCTCGACCGCCGAGAAGCACGACAGCTTCGCCAGCATCGAGGAAGGCAAGCTGATCATGGAGTTCAGCGGCAAGGCGCTGATCAAGGGCGAACCGGACGCGAGCTCGTTCCCGAGTGGTGGCCTGCGCGCGACCTTCGAGGCGCGCGGCTACACGGCCTGGGACCCGACCTCGCCGGCGTTCATCCGCGAGACGGCGAACGGCGCCACGGTCTGCATACCGACCGCCTTCTGCTCGTGGACCGGCGAGGCGCTCGACGAGAAGACGCCGCTCCTGCGCAGCACCGAGGCGCTGAACCGCGAAGCCGTGCGCATCCTGCGGCTGCTCGGCGACAACCGCGTGTCGTTCGTCTATCCCACGCTCGGCTGCGAGCAGGAGTACTTCCTGATCGATCGCGACTTCTACCTGCTGCGCCCCGACCTCGTCGCGACGGGACGCACGCTGTTCGGCGCCAAGCCGCCGAAAGGGCAGGAGCTCGAGGACCACTACTTCGGCTCGATCGCGCCGCGCGTGCTCGCCTTCATGCAGGAGTCGGAGCTCGAGCTGTGGAAGCTCGGCGTGCCGGTCAAGACGCGCCACAACGAGGTCGCGCCGAGCCAGTACGAGCTCGCGCCGATCTTCGAGCGCACGACGATCGCGGTCGACCACAACATGCTCTGCATGGAGGTCCTGAAGCAGGTCGCCCAGCGGCACGGCTTCCAGTGCCTGCTGCACGAGAAGCCGTACGCGGGCATCAACGGCTCGGGCAAGCACAACAACTGGTCGATGGCGACCGACACGGGCGAGAACCTGCTCGAGCCCGGCAAGTCACCCGAGCAGAACATGAGGTTCGTCGTCATGCTCGCGGCGATCATGCGCGCGATCGACGTGCACGCGGACCTGCTGCGCATCACGATCGCGCACGCCGGCAACGACCATCGCCTCGGCGCGAACGAAGCCCCGCCGGCGATCATGTCGATCTACCTCGGCAAGCAGCTCAGCGACGTCGTCGAGACGCTGATCGCCGGCACGAAGACCGGCGAACGCAAGCGCGAGACGATGCGACTCGGCGTCAACGTGCTGCCGCCGCTGCCCAGAGACGCGACGGACCGCAACCGCACGTCGCCGTTCGCGTTCACGGGCAACAAGTTCGAGTTCCGCGCGGTCGGCAGCAGCCAGGCCACCGGCAAGCCCAACACCGTGCTGAACACGATCGTCGCCGACTCGCTCGCCTACATGGCGACCGAGATCGAGAAGCTCGAGGCGCAGAAGGGGCTCGAGGCCGCGGTCAACGAGGTCGTCGTCGACCTGTTCAAGAAGCACCAGCGCATCCTGTTCGACGGCAACGGCTACGCGGCCGATTGGCATGCCGAAGCCGCGCGGCGCGGGCTGCCGAACGTGCGCAACGCCGTCGACGCGATCGGCAATCTGAACTCGCGCAAGAACCTCGACCTGTTCGAGCGGTTCGCCGTGCTGACGCCGAAGGAAGTCGAATCGCGCATGAACATCATGTTCGAGGCCTACAGCAAGGCCATCGCGATCGAGGGCCAGAGTGCCTTGTCGATCGCACGCACGATGATCCTGCCCGCAGCGCAGAAGTCGCAGCTCGCCGTCGCGCAGAGCGTCGCCGCCGCGAAGTTGGCCGGCGCGGACGTCAAGGTGCAGGAGAAGCGCCTGCGCGACTTCAGCGCGCGCATCGAGACGTTCGTGGTCGCCGTCGACGACCTGACGGGCGTCTTCGAGCAGGCCGAGCATCAC
>DASVAL010000062.1:0-41402 GCA_036376355.1 Planctomycetota bacterium | reverse complement strand
GCACGATCGTCAAGGTGACCGTCGAGCTGAAGTAGGGCGCTGGCTCAGATGCCGAGCGCCTTCTGCTGCAGGTCGCGGATCTGCGCGCAGCTCTGCTGCGCCATCGCGAGCATCGCGTTGAACTGTTCGAGCGCGAACGGGCGCTTCTCGGCCGCACCCTGGACTTCGATCAGCCGGCCGTCGCTGGCGCAGACGACGTTGAGATCGACGTCGGCGTTGCTGTCCTCCGAGTAGTCGAGGTCGAGCATCGGCGTGCCGTCGACGAGACCGACGGAAGTCGCCGAGACGAGGCCGCGCAGCGGCCACTTCGGCAGCTGCTTCTGCTCCTCCATCCACAACAGCGCGTCGTAGAGCGCGACGACCGCACCGTTGATCGCCGTCGTGCGCGTGCCGCCGTCGGCCGAGATCACGTCGCAGTCGACCCACAGCGTCACTTCGGGCATCGCACCGAGGTCGATCGCGCAGCGCAGCGCGCGGCCGATCAGCCGCTGGATCTCGAAGCTGCGGCCGTCGAGCGGCCGGCCCGTGCGACCCTCGCGCGGTTTGCGCGGCTGGCCGGCACCCGGCAGCATCGCGTACTCGGCCGTGAGCCAACCACCGGCGTGCCGGTTGTACATCCACTGCGGCACCTGATCCTGCACGCTGACGGTGCAGAGCACCTTGGTCTTGCCGCACTCGGCGAGCACGGAGCCCGGAAGGTCCGTGTAGGAACGCGTGAATTGCAGGGGCCGGCTCTGATCCGGCGGTCGGTTGTTCTTGCGAGCCAGGTTCGTTCTCCGAAGGGCCGCGCAAGCTATCAGCCGGTGAGGACGGAGGCGAGGGCTGTGCGCAGTTCGTGCACGCCGAACGGCTTCTCGATGCAGTGCCACTGCGGCTGCGCCGCCGCCGATTGCCGCGGCCCCGGGACCAGCACGCAGATCTTCAGGTGCGGCGCCAGCGTCCGGATCGTTTCGTCGAGCGCGTCGCCGGCGTCGAGCCTGTGCTCGTCGTCGAGGATGATCACCTCGAATCGCGCCGGCGTCGCCTTCAGGAACGCGCAGGCTGCCGCGCCATCGGAGCATGCAAACACCGCGTAGCCCGACGCCTTCAGCGCGCTCGCGAGCATCGCGCGCACGGCCTGGTCGGCCTCGAGCACGAGCGCCCCCCGGTAGCGATGCCCGGCCGTTTGCGCGGCGACACCAGTCGGTTGCGGTGCAGGCGGCGGCGCGACTCTCTCGGCGACGACGGCGGCGGCCGGTGCCACGGTCACGACCGGCTTCGGCGCCGGCAGCGCCGGCAGCACGGCCGCGGGCCAGATCACGAACGCACGCACCGACCGCCCCGGCAGATGCGAGATCGAGACCGTGCCTCCCTGGCATGCGATCAGGTGGTTCGCGGCCTCGAGATCGAGCGTCAAGTTCGCGTCGGTCAGCACGTCGTCTTCGGCCGCGACGGTCTCCGTGATCCACTCGAGCGACAGCTGCAGCCGGATGCTCTGCGCGTCGCCCGCGAAGCCGTGGCCGGCCTCGATCGACAGGTGCGTCGCACCGCGTTCGGCCCGCAGCAGCGCCGAGCAGAGGAACAACAGCGCATCGCGCACGGTGTCGGGGTCGGCCGCGATCGGCGGCAGCGACTGGCACGGCTCCCAGCGCAGCTCGAGTCCGAGCTGCATCTGCAGCAATTCGTCCTTGAGGCCCGCGACCAGCGCACAGACGTCGGTCGATCCCGGCACGGCGACGCGGGCCCGCCCGAAGGCAACGAGCTTGCGTTGCAGCGTGCGCAGGCGCTGCACGGCCGTGAACAGGCCCTCCGCTGCGGCCGGCAGCAGCTCACGCTGCGGCGCGGCCTCGATCAGGCCGTGCGCACGCCCCTCGATGCCCGACACCAGCGTGGCCAGATCCTCGGCCAGCGTCAGCGCGACCCGGCGCGCGTTGATCAGGTTCGGAGCACGACGCGTCGCCGGAACCGCGGGCTTGGGTTCAGGCGCCTTCGGAGCTGCGGGCCTGCTCTGCTTCGGCACCGGCTTGCGCGCACGCGGACGGCGCACCAGGGCAAAAGCAAGAGCGGCGCCAGCCACGAACCAGGCTAGTTCGTACAAGGCGGTGTCCAGCTTCGAGAGAGGTGAGGGCGCGAGACGAGTTCAACCTAGCGGTCGCATCGGCACCTGTCGAGCGTGCGAGCAGCGCGCATCGCGCGCCGCGCCGCGCGCGTTGGGGAGAACTTCTCGCGCACTTGGGGAGAAGCGGCTGCGAGCCGCGCGGTGCGCGGCGGCGGCGGCGGCGGCCGCAGTCGCCCCCGTTCCGTTCTTCAACGCGAAGCAGCCGCCGCTGCGCCGGGAATGGTGCCCACTGTCGAGACCGAGCCTTGCCGTTCGCGCGGCGCACGATCTACTCGCGGCTCGGTTCCCCACCTCGGAGTAGGCAATGACCCTGTTGCACCTCGCTCTGTTCGCCGGCCTCTTGCTGCTGTCGGGCGCTCCGTCAGGCGCCACCCAGGACCCCGGGAAGAAGCCGCCCGCGGCTGCCGAGCAGAAGAAGATCGACGCCGCGGAGCTCCAGAAGCTCGCGTGGATCTCCGGCACCTGGGTCCTCGAGGAGGGCGGCAAGACCACCGAAGAGCACTGGCGGCCGCTGCAGGGCACGACGCTGCTCGGCTCGTCGCACACCTACGACGGCGCGAAGACGCACTTCTTCGAGCACCTGCGCATCGCGGCCATGCGCGGCACGATCGCCTACATCGCGATGCCGGGCGGGAAGGCGCCGACGGTGTTCCTCGCGACCAGGCTCGAAGAGGGCCTCGTCGAGTTCGAGAAGCCCGATCACGACCACCCGCAGCGCATCCGCTACCAGAAGACCGAAGCCGGCCTCACGGCGACGATCAGCCAGCTCGACGGCTCGCGCGCGCAGTCGTTCGTGTTCAAGCAGAAGTGACGCCGCCGCCGAGCCGAAAGCAGTGCTCGAGCGTGCCGAGACAGGCCGCACCACGCACGGCGACCGGCTTGCCGTCGACGAGCAGTCGCTCGCAGGCGCGCACGAGCGTGAACGCGACGAAGCCGCCGCCGCTGTGCTCGACGATCTCGCGCACCGGCATGCACTCGTGCTCGATCGCCGACGGCGGCAGGCCGAGCCAGCGCACGCGCAGCCGCCAGCCCGGGACGCGGTTCTCGATCCGCATCGACAGCCGCAGCGTCGTTTCGGCCTCGAGGCCCGTCAGCACGATCCCGCAGTCCCAGCCGATCGGCCCGCGCCCGAGGCGCCCCTCGAGCTCGAGCTGCGCGAAGCCGGGCCCCTGCACGTAGCGCTTGGGCTGCAGGAACTGCGCCGAGTGCAAGCGCGCGCGCTCGCTCTCGTCGGCGACGAAGCCATCGAGCGTGCCGAGGTCGCGCCGCGCCTCGAAGCGCAGGCAGTTCACCGAGTGCAGATCTCGCTCGCGATCGACGAACAGGAACCCCTCCTTGTGCGAGAAGCGCACGCGTGGACCACCGCTCGCGACGAGCAGGTCCTTCTTCTTGCGCAGCTCCTTGCCCTCGAACACGCGCGTGTCCATGGACTCCGGCAGCGCGAGCGGCGGCACGGGCGGCGCGAGCGCGATCGCCTCTTCGAGCGCGGACGCGAAACCGCGCGCGACGCCGTCCTGCACCGTGCCGGCCCACAGCTCGGGGTGCTGCTTGTGGTCGAACGGCATCAGGTGCGCCCTGGCGCGGCCCGAGCGCTCGGCGGCCGCGATCGCGCGCCACTGCAGCAGCTTCAGGTCGATGCGGCAGTCCGCGGCGCCAGCACCGTGTGGTTGCCACGGCCCACCGCTCCGCGTCGCGCGCGCGTCGGCGAGGTTGGCAAGCGTCGCCGCCACGCGGTCGGGGTGCGACATCGACTCGGAGGGCATCGACCCGATCTTGGCGCCGCCTGCCGCGCGTCGCCACAGCCGTGTCCGAGGTTTCGTCGCGCGGCGGCGGGGCCGCGGTGCTGTTGCCGCCGGCCCGCCCCGAGGTGATGCTTCCGCGCGACGCGGAGGGCGACGTGGCCGGGCCGCAACCGCGCGATGGGTTCCACCTCCTCTCCTCGTCTGCTGGTCCTCTTCCACGGTTCCTGGGAGCAGGAGGCGCTGTTCGCGAGGAAGCGCAGCGGCGAGCTGATCCTCGAACGCGAGGGCTTCGAGCTGCTCGCGATCCCGCACTGCCTGCGCCTGCTCTGGTTCGACGCACGCCGCCATGCCGAACGCCTCTGCGAGGCCTACCGCGGCCGCATCGACGCGGTCTGGTCCAACGACGACGGGTTCGGCTGCCTGCTCGCCGCGATCGTCGCCTCGCGCCTCGGTCTGCCCGGCAACGATCCGCGCGCCGTCGTGCGCTCGCAGCACAAACTGCTGATGCGTACGCTGCTCGCCTCCGCGGTGCCCGAGGCGACGGTGCCCGCGACCGCGCTGCCGTTCGGTCTCGGCGACCGGCGCTGCCGCGACGCGCGAGCACTCGACACGGCCGTGCGCGAAGCGGGGCGGGAGTGGCCGCTGTTCACGAAGCCCGTCAAGGGCACGTTCTCGGCGCTCGCCGCGCGCGTGCACTCCGCTGCCGAGCTCGCCGAGCATCTGCGGCTGCCGTGGCTCGACCGCTTCGTGCTGCGCGGGCTGATGCGCCCGTTCGAGCGGCTCGCCAGCGAGTGGCTGCCGCTGCCGTGCCCTCCGGACCGGATGCTGCTCGAGCACGCGATGGACGGCGACCAGGTCAACGTCGACGGTTGGGTCGAGGACGGCGAGGTGCACCTGCTCGGCATCGTCGACGAATGGATGTACGAGAAGGAGGTCGCGGGCGCGCGGCACTTCGCGGGCTTCACCTATCCGTGCCGGCACCCGGAGGCCGTGCAGCAGCGCCTGCGCGCAGCCGCGACTGCGGCGATCCGCGCGGTCGACTTCACGCGCGGCCTGTTCAACATCGAGATGTTCGTGCTGCGCGACGGCTCGGTGCGCGTGATCGAGATCAACCCGCGTTCCGCGGCGCAGTTCGCGACGCTGTACCGCGAGGTCGCCGGCGTCGACATGGAGGGCATCGCGATCGCGCTGGCGCTCGGCCAGAGCGCTGCGTCGGTGAAGCGGAGCGCGCCGACGGCCGGCGCGGCAGCGAGCTTCGTGTTCCGGCGGTTCGACGGCACGCACGGACCGATGCCGGCCGCGGGTTCCGAGCAGTGGCTCGCCGCGACGTTCCCGCGCGCGCGGCTCTGGCTCGAGCGCAGCAGTGCACCCGCGCTGCGGCGCGAGTACCGGTGGTTCGGTTCGCATCGCTACGCGGTGCTGAACCTGGCGGCTCAGGACTTCGTGACGTTGATGCGGCAGGGCGCGGAGTGTGGGCAACGGCTGTTCGGAGTCGGGCCGCTGCCGTTTGGATAGGAGGACCGCGGAGACGATGCGCTGCCGGGGGCGTGCCGGTGCGAGGTCACTTGATCTCGATCATCCTGCCCGTCCACCCCGCGTAGGCCCTCTTCATCTCGCTCTCGGTCGCGCCACGCACGAGCCGGAAGGCTTGCGTCGCTTCGTTGTGGGCATTCACCCAGGCCTCCAGCGTCTCCGGCGTCTCGTTCCGCACGTGTGCGGCGTGCAGCACCTGCACCTCCTTGAGCGCTTTGTCGAGGCTCTCGCGCGCGAAGCCCGACGCCATCTGGATGGTGCCCACGGCATCGTCGTAGGCCAGAGCGACGTCCTCTTCGCTGGCCAGCGGCGCCGTCCGCGTCTGCGGCAACAGCGCTTCGGTCCGCGCGAAGACTTGCCAACTGTGGTCGCTGCCGAGCTGTGTGTCGGCGCCCTTGTCGTCCTTGCCGGCGTAGCCGGTGTCGAGCAGCACGACGAGCGCCATCATCAGCAGGCTGATGTTGGTGAACTTGTAGACGCCGAGGTTCGGATCGAACAGGAACGTGTTGCCGGCGAGGTCGCGGTGCAGAGCGATCGCGTGACCGGGCGGCGGCTTCAAGGAGATCGAGACCAGCATGCCGCGTCCGGGCGTGAACGCCGGTGCGGACAACAGCTCGACGAGGTAGTCGCGCAGCGAACCGTAGTTGTGGTTGCTGCTGCTAGCGACCGGGCAGATGCCCGTGAACTTGCGCGACTTGCCGCCGTCGGTGCCGAGGCCGGCGGCGATCTCGTTCCAGATCATCGCGCGCTTCTCGGCCTCCGACGCGTTGTTCCATCCGTCGACCATGGTGTTGGCGCGCTTCGTGATCGCTTCCGCCTCCTCGAGGAGCGAGTTGTGCTTGTCGATCGCAGCATTCATCTCCTTGGCGACCTCCTTCATCGACGCGATCTTCTGTTGGAACATCGCCAGCACCTCGGCGGAGCCGCTGATGCTCATCCTGCCATCGTCGGCACAGGTGCCGCCATTCGCGAGCACCCACGCCTTCACGTCTTGATCCAGCAGCTTCTTCGCTCGTTCGGGTCCCGTGAGCAGACCCGATGCACGCGACGAGAGGGCTGCGGCCTGGTCGTGCAATGGCTTCGTCTTGGGGGTCAGGCCGAACTTGCTGACCTCGGCGTTCTTCACGTAGGTCTGCGCCATGCGCAGGACTCGCGATTCCTTGAGGTGGCTGACGGTCTTCTTGTCTTCCCGCTGCAGCACCTTGCGCAGCCAATCGAGCGAGGCGCCCATGCAGAAGCCGCCCTTCACCTGCGTGTACAGCTGCGCGGACAGCTGCCACGACTTGCCACCGCGCGTGGGGTCCCGCACGGGCTTCGGCTCGTCGCCGCTGTGCACTCCCTGCTGGAACTCACTGACGGGCTTCTTCGCCGCCATCTTGTAGAGGGACTGGAAGTAGGCATCGAACGGCATGGTTCCTCTCGTCTCGGCCCCTGGCGTTGGCTCGGAGCCCGATGCTAACGGCCGTTGCTCGCGCGCACAGCCCGCGGCCGGAGGCCCTGGCCCGGGAAGGGGTGTCGACGCGCAGGGGCCCGGCCCGATGGCCGTCCTCGCCCGCTGGCCGCGGAAGTCGTCTGGGGCCGGACCTCGCGGCATGCGCCTCCTGGGCAGGCAGACCCGGTTCTCGATCACGCGAAGGGCAAGTAGTCTGGAACGAGCTCATGGAAGCAACGGCACCTTCGGTTCCCTGGTGGTCCTTCGCGCTGACCGGGCTCGTCGTGCTCGCCTGCCTCGGCCTGCTCACCGACAACGGCTATCCGTGGTCCGTGCAGGTCGTGTCCATCATGCTCGTCGTCGGCGGGTTGAGCGCTCTGGTGCGCCACCGTCACAAGTGAGGCCGCGGCATGCGCGCTCCGCTGACTCTGCTGCTCGCCGGCGTCATCATGCTCGTCGCCTGCCACTACACGCGCATCGGGACGAACACGTCCCACGACGTCTTCGCCGAGGCGCGTTTCCAATTCGGGGCCGGGGCCCACGCGGGCGACCAGCGCGCGATCGGCGGCCTCGAGCTCTGCTGGTGTCCGGCAGGCAGCTTCCGCATGGGGAGCCCACCCGACGAGCCGGGGCATCGCAGCGACGAAGCCCAGGTCGACGTCACGCTGTCGGGCTTCTGGATCGGCAAGCACGAGGTCACGCAGCGCCAGTGGAAGAGCGTGATGGGCGCGATCCCCGGCGAGCTGATCGCCGGCGAGGGAGACGACTTCCCGGTCTACTGGATCAACTTCCAAGAGGCCGAGCGGTTCTGCCGGCGCTTGACGGAACGCATGCAGGCCGCGGGCGCGCTGCCTGCGGGCTGGGAGTTCCAGCTGCCGACCGAGGCGCAGTGGGAGTACGCGTGTCGCGCCGGGACCACGACCGCGTTCGCGTTCGGCGACACGTTGACGGCTCGAGAAGCGAACATCGGCAAGCCGTACGACGGCAAGCCCGACGGAACCCCGGGTGCTGCGGCCAGCGAAGTCGGCACCCACGCGGCCAACGCGTGGGGCCTGCACGACATGCACGGCAACGAGTTCGAGTGGTGCCGCGACTGGTATCACGACAAGCTGCCGGGCGGCGTCGACCCTGACCTGCGCGACGTGCCGGGCACGCCGAACCGCGACGGCACCTTCTCGCGCGTGCGCCGCGGCGGAGCATGGATGGACGCTGCGGAGGGCTGTCGTTCGGCGCTGCGTGTGCGGTTCGAGCCACCGCGCCGCTCGGAGCACATCGGGTTCCGCATCGCCATGGTCAAGACAGGGACCAGCTAGCTGGGAAGCCGATCGGCGCGCGCCTCGACCGCACAAGGTGAGCCGACTGCGTTCTTGTTGCTCGCGCACCAGCCTGCACGGAGACGCTGCGCGTCCCACAGCGGCGCTCAGCCGAAATGCCCAGTGCTCGGGAGCGGAAATGCCCCGGGTCGCGACGGTTGTCAGCCCGCGTGCGGTCCACTACTCTCCGCGGCCGCTGCAAGGAGCTCCAAACCATGCCACGACCATTGATTCTCTCGCTGTTCTTCACCTCGTCTCTCTGCGCTCAGAACGCCTTCTGCGTCGACACCAATCTCGACATCCTCTACAGCCTCGACTTGACCACCGGAGCCGTCACGCAGATCGGCAGCACGCTGAACGGCGGCATGGACACACCCGCCGACCTCTGCTGGCGTGACGACACGAGCGAGATCTGGACGATCGACCTCGCGGGTGGCGAAGCCGGCACGATCAATCCGACGACCGCGGCGTTCACGAGCGTGTGGAACACGACTGTCAGCGGGTGGCAGGCGATGGCCTGGGATCACACGAGCTCGATGTTCTACTGCCACAACCAGAACGGCCAGCTGCACCGGCTCGATCCCGCGACCGGGGCTCTCACGCTGGTGGGCACGATCCCGGGCGCATTGATCACCGGGATGGACGTCGACGCGACGGGGCGCCTGTGGGCTCTCAACTTCAGCGGCACGCTCTTCGAGCTCGACAAGAACACGGGCCTGCAGGTGGGACCGACGGTCACGACGACGGTCATCAACTTCCAGAGCCTGTCGATCAACCCCGCAGGAGTGTGGTACGGGATCAGCACGGCGACCGATTCCCTCTACACGATCGACCCGCTGACCGGCGCCTGCACCCTGATCGGACCCAACACCGGTACGCAATTCGTGAAGGGCATGTTGATCGCGGCTGCCCCCGCGCCGGGCTTCGCAACCAATACGACGCTCGGACTCGGCTGCGGGAAGCAGAGCACGTCGGTCTACGAGAACTTCACGGGCTCCGCGAGCTTCGATCTCGACAACACGGTGCTGTCGATGCTCCCCACGGGACCCGGCAGCTACATCGTGCTGAACGGCCTCGGCGCCTTCCTGCCCGTCGGCTCGATCTCCACGCCGGTGTCGTTGGCGCTCATCGATGACTCCGAAGTCGTGCAGACGTTCACGACCGGCACCTTCCCCGGCGCCACGTCGTTCAACATCTGCTCGAACGGCTACGTGTCGATCGGCAGCAACGGCACTGGTTACACCCCCGACGTCGCCGGGTTCCTCAACGCGACGAACACCGCGTGGCGCACCTGGCACGACCTCAACCCCGCGGCCCCGGGCAGCGGCCAGGTCAAGTACGAAGAGAGCGCGGCGGCCATCGTCGTGACCTGGGATGGCGTCTGGGACTACGGCGGCACCTCGGCAGCGAGCGCCAACACGTTCCAGATGCAGTTCTATCCCAGCGGCCAGATCACCCTCGCGTGGGGCACCATGTCCCACCTCGGCAACGGGTACCTCGTCGGCTACTCGCCGGGCGGCAGCAGCGCCGATCCGGGCAACAGGGACCTGTCCGCGCTCGGCGCGAGCATCATCGAGCTCGCCGGCACGGACGTCCTGCCACTCCAGCTCGCGGCAACGACGAGGCCGGTCCTCGGCACGAGCTGGAATCTGACCACGGGCAACATCCCGGCCACGGGCATCATCGGCGTCGACATCTTCGGCGTCGCCGACCCCGCCGTCCTCGACCTGTTCTTCCTCGGCATGCCTGGCTGCCAACTGCGTACGACCCTCGACGTGATCGCCGGTCCGTGGGTGGTCGGCGGTGCGACCCACAACTACAGCTTTGCCGTGCCTGCGCTGCCCCTCAGCCTGGTCGGCTTCGAGCTGTTCACGCAGTCCGCCGTGTTCCAGGTGCCGCCCGTGAACGCGTTCGGCGCCATCACGAGCAACGGCATCAAGGGCAAGCTCGGCGACAGCTGATCGCGGAAGCGCGGCCGCGCTACGGCGCGGCCGTGCGGAAGCCCGCGAACACGTCGGTGCGCTGCGGCAGGAAGAAGTTGCGGTAGCGCGCGTCGTGCATGAGGCGGTGCGTCGCGAAAGCACCGCCGCGCATCTCGCGCTGGTGATGGAACCACGGCGCCGAGTAGGTGTGGTACGGCCCCGGGCGGAAGCCCGCGTAGGGAGCGAACGCGTCGGCGGTCCACTCCCAGACCATGTTGCCCCACAGCATGTGAGGTGCTCCGACCTCCCATTCGGCGGCGGTCGGCAGGCGGCGGCCCGCGAAGCGGCAGTAGGCCTCGGCCTCGTACGCGTTGACGTGGATCACGGGCTGGTGCGGCGGCAGCGGCACCCAGGCGTCGAACCAGCGCTGCTCGAATCCACCGGCAGCGGTCCTTCGCCAGCGCTCCGGCGCTTCGCGCCGGTTCGCCGCGAGCCACGCGCCCGCGGCCCCGGGCCAGTACTCCTCGCGGCGGTAGCCATCGGCCTCGACGAACGCGCGGAACCGATGGTTCGCAACCGGTGCGGCGTCGATCGCGAACGGGCGCAGGCGCACCGTGCGGCCCGGCAGCTCGTTGTCGAACGCGAAGCCCGGCTCGCCGCTGCGGCAGCCGATCGTGTGCTCCCCACCCGGCAGCGCGACCTCGGAGCGCGCTTCGACGTCGGGCAGCGCGAGACCGGCCGGCACGCAATGGCCGAGGATGCCGCGCGTCCAGACCAGCGCCTCGACGTGCATGAGCTCGTGGTAGACCGCGAAGCGTGCGTGGTAGAGCTCGGCGTCGCTGTCGCCGCCCGACGCGATCGCGCGCTTGCACGCGGCGAGCTGGTCCTGCATGCGTTCGAGCAGCTCGGCCCGCGCGAACAGCGGCATGTTCCACCGCGCGCGGTGCGTGATGCGCGCCGAATCGTACTGGTCGTCGGTGCCGAGGAAGCGCACGGGCTGGTCGGCGCGCACGTGCCCGTCGACGCCGATGCGGTGCGGACCACGCAGGAGCCAGAACTCCGCGAACCACGCGATGTGGGCGAGGTCCCAGGCCGTCGGTTGGATGCCGCGGTGGTACGGCACGCGCCACTGCTCGTCGGTCAGGTCGAGCGTTGCGGCCAGCGTCGCGGCGCGCGCCTCGTCGAGCGCCGCCGGCAGCTGCTCGGGAGTCAGCTGGCGCCAGTCGTTCACGACCTCTCGTCCGGCACCGCGACGAAGAACGCGAACCAACCGGCCGCGTCCGTCCAGTGCCCCGCGCTGCGCAGGCCAGCCTCCGCGAGCAGCGAACGGAAGCCGTCGATGCCGTGCTTGTAGGAGTTCTCGGTGTGGATGCGGGCGCCGGCGCGGAAGCGCCGCGAGCCGCCGGGCCAGCTGACCTCGACGTCGCGCACGGCCTGCAGGTGCATCTCGATGCGGCTCTCACCCTCGTTGAAGAACGCGACGTGTCGCCAGTCGGCCAGCACGAAGTCCGTGCCCGCGACGCGGTTCACGTGGCGCAGCAGGTTGCGATTGAACGCCGCCGTGACGCCGAGCTCGTCGTCGTAGGCGCGTTCGAGGTGGTCGACCGGCTTCTGCAGGTCGACGCCGATCCAGAGCGCGCCATCGCCGTCCATCTGCCGCCGCAGCGCCTGCAGGAAGGCCACGGCCTCGTGCGGCGCGAAGTTGCCGATCGACGAGCCCGGGTAGAAGAACAGCCGCCGCTGCGTCGGCACGGACGCGGGCAGCTCGAGCTGTTCGGAGAAGTCGGTGCCGACACCGAGCATTCCGATGTGCGGGAACTGACGCTGCATGTGCTCGAGCGAGACCCACAGGTAGTCGCTCGAGATGTCGACGGCCACGTAGCACGCGGGCTGCACGGTCGGGAACAGCTGCGCGGCCTTCTCGCAGTTGCCGGCGCCGAGGTCGATGAACGTGCACCCGGTCACGGGCGCCGCGGCTGCGATCGCGGGCAGATGCGCGCGCAGCAGCTCTGCTTCGGTGCGCGTCGGGTAGTACTCGTCGAGCGCCGTGATCGCCGCGAACAGGCGCGACCCGAGATCGTCGTAGAAGAATTTCGGCGGAATCGACGGGTTCGGAGCCATCAGCGCGCTGCGCAGCAGCTGCGGCGAATCGGCGACCGGCCTCGACGTGCCGCGGATCAGCGACGGCCGGCGCGGACCGTCAGGTGATGGAGCGGCGTCTGGCGGAGGGGAGGGGGCCATCACGGGCGCGGAGCATACCTTCACGCGTCGGATTCCGACTGGTCTCTCGCTGCCGGCCATTCGGGGAAAGACCCGTGCCGCGTCGAACCGTTCCGCCGCGGCCGGATCGGACCGATCCATGATCGAAAAGCCGACACAGGCTTCCGCTCGCTGCCGCGTCCTTCGCCGACCTGCCCATCTCAAGGCCGGCACCGCCCGGCGTCGATGCTCGAACCGAGCCTCCTGCCGGAGGTGCGGTATCGATGCAGACCTTCCGTGACGTTCTCGTGCAGATGAAGGGCATCTGGAGCCGCCTCGACGGTGGCCAGAAGCTCGTCGTCGCGGCGGTCCTGTTCGCGACTCTGTCGGGTCTCGGCGGCATCGCCTGGTTCGCGGCACGGCCCGACGTCGAGGTCCGAACGGCCGGGCCCAGCGCAACCGCGGCGGCCGAGCCGGACCCGGACCTCGAGGCCGGCGCCGGCTCGTCGGAGTTCCTGCGCCTGCAGCGTCTGCTCGGCGAGCAGCGCACACGCCTCGCGCAGAAGCGGCTCGACCAGATGTGGCCTGGCAAGACGTCGGTCACCGTGAACCTCGAGCTCGACGCGACCTGGGAGACGACGACGCAGAAGGTGCTGCCCGAGGACGCGATCGTGAAGTCCGACAAGAGGGACTCCTCGGACTCGTCGGGCAGCAGGACCGCGGACGGGGGCACGAAGAGCGAGAAGCGCGAGCGCGAGTTCGTGACCGAGATCGGCGAACGGCGCTCCGGCCGGATCGCGCCCGAGATCAGGCGACTGACGGTCGCGGTGCTCTACGACCGCTCGCTCGAACAGACGGCCGGCTTCGACAAGCAGCAGCTCACCGACGCCGTGAAAGCGATCGTCGGCTGGGATCCGGCGCGCGACCAGCCCGAGGGTTTCCGCACGCTCGCGGGCGACTTCGCACCGGTCGACGCGGCGGCGCCCGGTGCTGCGGCGGTCGATGCGCCGGCAAGGGGCGTCGCCGACGTGTTGCTGAAATGGGGACCGACGGTCGGGTCGATCGCCGGCGTGCTCGTCGTCGTGATGTTCCTGCGCGGGCTGTTGCGGACCGCGCGGCCCGCCGCGAAGGCTGCCGCCGCGGCGGCACCGGCCGCACTCGACGCAGCGAACCCGTCGCCCGAGGAGCAGCAGGCGCGCCTGCGTCTCGAGATCGAGCGGTCGATCGCGAACGACCCTGCCGCGCTCGCGAGAATGCTCGAGTCGTGGCTGACCGAGCAGAAGGCATGACGGAGACCATCGTGACCGACGCACTGCAGAAGGACCTCGGTGCCCACGAGCCAGGCTCGCAGCCGCTCGCCACGGACAGGGCCGTCGCGCTGCTCCTGCTCTCGATCGATCAGGAGCTGGCAGCCAGCATCCTGCGCCACTTCTCCGACGACGCGATCGACAAGGTCACGCGCGCGATGCAGCAGCTGCAGGAGGTCCCCGTGGACCGCGAGACCGTGCACCGCGTCCACCAGGCGGCCGTGCAGCGCCTGCGGCAGGGCAACGCCGCGCTCGGCGACGTCGGCGAGCTGATGCGCGGCATGTTGTCGCGTGCGTTCGGCGGGAAGCGCGGCAGCGACGTCACGAAGCGCGCCTTCAGCGTGCTCGCGAAGCGGCCGTTCGCGACGTTCGAGGCGCTGACCGCGCGCGACCTGGCCAACCTGCTCGGCGAGGAGCACCCGCAGATCGCGGCCGTGTTCCTCGCGCACCTCGATCGCAAGAAGGGCGGCGAGGTGTTGAGTCATCTCGCGGACGAAGTGCGCGCCGACCTCTTGCACCGCGTCGCGACGCTCGATCGCACGCCGGCCGACGTCGTGCAGCGTGTGCTCGACGTGCTGCGCAAGAAGGTCAAGGACCTCGGCCTCTCGACGCTGCGCAGCGAACCGAACACGTGGGTCAAGGCCGCTGCATCCCTGCTGAACAACCTCGGCGGCGGTGAGAAGGCCGTGCTCGAGCGCATCGAGGCCACCGATTCCACGGTCGCGGCCTCGATCCGCGAGCAGATGTTCACGTTCGACGACGTCCAGGAACTCGACAGGAAGGCCATGCAGAAGGTCCTGGCCTCCGTCGATTCGCGGCAGCTCGCGGTCGCGCTGAAGGCGGCGGTCCCCGGCGTCGAGCGGACGGTCTTCGCGAACCTGAGCCGGCGCGCAGCGGACATGGTGCGCGAGGAACGCGACACGCTGGGCCCGACGCCGCTGTCGGAAGTGCTCGAGGCCCAGGGCGAGATCCTCGAGGTGATCCGCGACATGATGGACAAGGGCGACATCAAGGCCGGCGGGGCCGCCGAGCAGATGGTCTAGGGTCCGAGCAGCGCGCCTCGACGCGGCACTTCTGCTCAGCATCTGCCGATGCCACGGCCGATAGGGCCGGCAGGCGAGCATGAAAGGACTCATCGTCAAACTCGGGATCGCGGTCGTTCTGTTCGCGGCTTCGTTGATCGGCGGCCTCGCCGCGACCGGCCGTCTGAACCACGCCGGCACCGCGAACATCCCGCTGCTGGCCCGCCTGTTCCCGGCACCCGCGAGCCACGGCCCTGCAGCCCCGCTCGGCGAGACGGTGGCCGCGGGACACCGCGGCGAGCCGGGCTTCGCCGAGGATGCGTCGCAGTCGAGGCCGACGCAGGACCCGGCAGCGCCGCGCAGGCAGAAGACCGGACGTTCGGTCGTGAACCCCGAGACGCCGCGCGACGCGGCGCGAGCCGATACCGCGCAGTCGCCGCCCCCACCGGCCCCCGAACCAGGCGACCAGGACGCAGCGCAGCAGGACCTCGAGCTCGCAGGCAAGCTGGCCAGCCTCACGCCCGAGCAGATCAACGAGGCGTGGCAGCGCGTGCAGACCGTGCTCGAGGAGCTCGAGCGCAGGAAGGGCGCGCTCGACCTGCGCGAGCAGGAGCTGCAGGAACTCGCCGACGACGTGGGCCGCCGCCAGAAGGAGCTCGCGCACGAACGGACCAGGATCGCCGACGAGCACCTGCGGCTCGACGCGCGCATCAAGCAGTTCGAGGACCAGATCAAGCTCGTGCGCAACGACGAGGCCTCGGCCCTGAAGCGCAACGCGGTGACGCTGTCCGAGCTCGAACCGAACAAGGCCGCCGAGCTCATCACCGAGCAGTGGAAGACGGACCGCGGCCAGACCGAAGTGCTGAAGCTGCTCGAGTTCATCGACGAGGACGCCCTCGCCGGGATCCTCGAGCTGTTGCCGACCTCGATGGTCCAGGACCTGATGAGCAAGCGCCTGCGCGTCGGCAAGGAAGCCGTGCCATCGCGCTCGCGGAAGCAGTGACCCTGCGCAGCGGCGCCTGCTCGCAGCGACCAGTTCTTCGACACTCGACGGGGGCACGCGGCCGATACGAGGACGGGGGGCGGTGGCAGCGGAGGGTGGAACAACGTGGCCGATGAGAAGAGAACAGAGCCTGATGCGAGGAACGGCGTGAGCAGGTCCATGACCTCGCTCGTCCTCGTCGCGCTCGGCGCCATCGCCGGCGGCGCCGGCGTCGTTTGTGCCGTGCCGCCAGCACCGGTCGAGCCGGTGGTCCACGCGCCCCCGGAGCTCGTCGACGTGGTCCACCCGGACCCGATCCTGCACGAGTTCAACCCGCGCGCGAAGGTCGGCAAGGGCATCTGCCGCGTGCAGCTCAAGTTCGTCTACACGGTGCGCGAAGACCTCGAGGCCAGGGCGTTCGAACGCATCGAGCAGCAGTGGGAGCAGGTCGTCTCGAACGTGCTCGTGCTGCTCAAGACACGCAGCATGGAGGAGCTGCGGTCCGACGCCGGGGTCGCGCAGCTCGAGAAGGAGCTCATCGACGACCTCGACCGCACGCTGTTCCCCGCCTCGCTCTTCCCCGGCCAGCCAACCGGTGGCAACGGCAACCACAAGCTCGCACGCGTGACTCGCGTGATGTGGAGCAAGTGGCTCCTGCAGTAGCCCCCATCGAACGACACGCCGAGAACGAGACCCCAGGACCGTGAACGAGATCCTCACCAACGAAGAGATCGACACGCTGCTCGAGATGTTCCGCAGCGAGGGCGGCATCGCCGAGCCGCAGTCGGCGATGGCCTCCGCACCGGCGCTGGCCGCGCATTCGGGCCGCGTCGTGCGCGTCGTCGACCTGCTGAAGCCGAACCGCCTCGGCCGCGAGCAGCTGCGCGGCCTCGAACGCTGCTTCGACAGCGCCGCGAAGCTGTTGTCGGGCACGATCAGCGACAAGCTGCGGCTCGAGACGAGGTGCGACTGCGTCGCCGTCGAGCAACAGCGCTTCGGCACCTGGCTCGACCACCTGCCGGGACCGGTCTCGATCTACGTGGTGCGCATGTCGCCGTTCCGCCTGCCGGTCCTGTTCACGGCCAGCACGAGCCTGCTCTACGGCGCCGTCGACCGCATCTTCGGCGGCTCCGGCAAGGTCGCGAAGGTGCCGAAGGACTTCACGGCCGCCGAGCACGCGGTCGCCGAGGCGCTGATCGGTCCGTGCCTCGACCGCATCTGCGAGAGCCTCAAGGAGGTCGTGAAGCTGAAGTGGAAGATCCTGAACCGCTTCTGCAACCCGGCGATGGCCCAGGTGCTGCCCGCGCAGGACGTCGTCGTCGCCGCCTACTTCCAGGCCGCCGGCGACCTGCTGATGGGTGATCTGCGGCTCGTGATGCCGTTCGAGTCGCTCGAACCGCTGCTCGATCGTTTCGGCCGCGACTCCGTGCACCGCGCCGAGCCCGGCGCGATGCGCAAGCACGTCAGCGCGAGCGTGCGCGAGATGCCGCTGGACGTCGCGGTGCAGCTCGGTGGCCAGAACCAGATCCGCCTCAGCCGGCTGCTCGACCTGCAGGTCGGCGACGTGGTCCCGCTCTCGGCGCGGGAAGGCGAGCTCGCGATAGTGCCCATCATGGGCGCGCCCAAGTTCACGGCCACGGTGGGCCGGATCGGCAACAGGTTCGGTGCCCGAGTTGTCGATGTGATGGGGACCTAGAGCGATGGCCGAGAACCAACCTCCGCTGGACATGGAGTGGAACGCCGCCGGGATTGCCCGCGCCGGTGCGGACCTCGCCGCCGCCGCTGCACAGGCAGTCAGCTTCGGCCAGCTGCCGCCGGGCAAGCAGGGCGAAGCCTCGCGCAACCTCGACCTGCTGCTCGACATCAACATCCCGATCTCGGTCGAGGTCGGCCGCGCGCAGATGACGCTCGACGAAGTGCTGCGCCTCGTGCCCGGCAGCGTGATCGCTCTCGACAAGAAGGCCGAGGAGCCCGTCGACCTGCGCGTCAACGGCAAGCTCGTCGCGCGCGGCGAGATCGTGATGGTCGACGACGTCTACGGCCTGCGCATCACGCAGATCGTCGACAAGGCCGGACGCATCGAGAGCCTGCGCTGACGCAGAGGCACGCCGCTGCTGGTGCGTGAACTCGACGATCAGGCCGTACCCGACCGTCGACGTGCTGAACACGGCCCACGGCGTCGCCGTTCCGCGCGCAGCAGAAGTGGACTCAGGACGCGCGCACCGCCGCGGTCAGCGCTTCTTCCGTCAGCTCGACCTCGACACAGTCGCCGGGCGCCCGCGGCACGCACATCGTCACGTTGCCGCGCGCCTTCTTGTCGCTGCGACAGAGTCGCCACAGGCTCGACGCGTTCGCGTACGCAACCGGGATCGTCTTCGGCAGACCGACCGCGCCGAGCAGCGTCGCGAGCCGGGCCGTGACGGCATCGGGCACTCCACCGGCTCGGCACTCGACGAGCATGCCGAAGCCGACGCACGTGCCGCGGCGCATCCGCCCCCCGGCGAGGCTCTCGAGCGCCTGGCCGACCGTCTGGCCGAACTCCAGCCGCCGGCGGCGGTCCGTCGCGGTCCCTTCGCAATGCACCAACTCCATCGTCATCGCGACGGCCATGTCGATCGCCTCGACAACGGCCTTCGGGCGCCTTGCGCCGAGCTCGGGCGCGAGCTGTTCGAGCCGCGCGAAACGCTCGGGCTCGAGCACCATCGCCTTCTTCGCGGTCTCGACGAGACCCTCGCGGAACAGCTCGTCGGGCAGCGTACGCAGCCACTCGACGTCGGCCGCGATCAAGTCCGGATGGCGGACCGTGCCGAGCTCGTTCTGCAGCCCGCAGTGGTCGACGCCGTTCTTGCCGCCGAGTGACGCGTCGCACATCGCGAGCAGCGTCGTCGGGCACGACACGAACGGCACGCCGCGCAGCAGGATCGCCGCCAGCATGCCGACGAGGTCCGTGATCGTGCCGCCGCCGACCGCGACGAGCACGGTGTTGCGCGTGGCCCCTGCGAGGCGCACGTTGCGCGCGAGATCGCCGACGACCGCGAGGCGCTTGCTCGCTTCGCCGCCCGGGATCGGGATGCGCGCCGCGGCGTCGAGGCTGCGCGCGATGCGGGTCGCGAGGTCCGGCTGCTGCGCGTCGTGCAGCACGACGACGCCTTCGGGCTCGAGTTCGCGCACGAGGCGGGGCAGCTGGGCCTCGACGCCTTCGTCGATCACGATGCGGCTCCTGCTCACCCGCGTGAACTCGTAGCGGCGGTCCATGACGTCGTCTTAGCGGGACGGCGAAGTGGCCGCGAGGTCCGGCACGGATTCGGCATGCACGGGGCAAGCGAGCAGCCTGGTGGAGAAATCGGCTCGATCGCCCGGAGGCCGCCATCGCTGGACACACGGCCCTTTCCGCCTCAGCCCTGATCCAAGCCACGGGTGGCCATTCGACGCCGAATTCGCGATCTCGGACCGAGGGTTCCCACGGCATGTTCCGCCAATCCACCTCCTGCGTCCTTCTCGCTGCGTCGCTCGCGGCGCAGCACCCCTACCAACTGGTCGACCTCGGCGTCCTGCCCGGCGCCTCTGGCAGCGTGGGGCGAGGCATCAGCCCAGACGGCCGCAGGATCGTCGGCTGGTCCGGCAACACCGCGTTCGTCTGGGAAGAGGGAGTCGGAATGCTCCCGTTGCCGATGCTGCCCGGCTACAGCTTTGCCGCCGCTCGCGACGTCGATTCCCACGGCAACGTCGTCGGCACGATGGGCCTCGAAGTCACGGGGCCGGCGCCAGCGCGCGCCGTGCGCTGGAATCCCGGCGGCACGATCACGAATCTCGGCACCATCGGCGGCGGCCGCTTCAGCATGGCCTTCGGCATCAACGACCTCGGCCAGATCGCCGGCTACTCCGAAGTGCTGTCGACGACGACGCTCTGGCACGCGTTCCTCTGGGGAACCAGCGGCATGGTCGACTTGACGCCTGCCACGGCCGACACGTTCGGCTACGACGTGAATCAGTTCGGCGAGGTTGCTGGCTACGACAGCTGGAACGCGTTCCGGCATTCGCCGATGACCGGCACGCTCTGGCTCGGGCAGCCGCCGGGATTCACGTTCTCGACCGGCATGGCGATCAATGACGCCGGCCAGGTCGCAGGCAGCGTCACGAACGCGAGCGGCAGCTCGCAGCGCATGGCGCGCTGGACCGACGGCATCGGCTGGGAGGTGTTCGGCGGCGCTGGCAACGACAACCAGTTGAGCGGCATCAACAGCTTCGGCCAGGTGGTCGGCACCGGGCTCCCCCCCGCCGGCGGTTACGGCGGCGTGCTCTACACCGACGGCCTCGGCATGCAGCACCTCAACACGCTCGTGGACCCCGCGGTCAACTCGTGGCTCAAGTACGCGCACTCGATCAACGATCGCGGGCAGATCTCCGGCCATCGCTATGACAACACGTTCGCGCAGTTCCGCGCCTTCCGCCTCGACCCGCAGTTCATGACGGTCTACGGCCAGGGTTGCGCCGGCGGCAACGGACATGTGCCGAAGCTCGCGATCGCCGGGCTGCCGAAGGCGCAGAACCGGATCGTGATCATGCTGGCAGAGGGCGCGCCTGGTGGAGTCGCCGTGCTGGTGCTGTCGGGTTCCCCGGCCGCGGCACCGATCGGCTTCGGTTGCACAGTGTCGGTCGCGCTTCCCGCGCCCGTGTCCGTGCTCGTGCCGTTGGACCAGCTCGGTCAGGGACGGATGGTGCTCGATCTGCCGGCAGGATCGACCTCGGGCACGGTGTACCTGCAGTACGCATCCATCGACCTGGCCGCCCCGAACGGACTGCTCGCGTTGTCGAACGGAGTCGCGCTGCAGATTCTGTAGTCGAGACAGAACGAGTTACTCCGCGGCCGCTGCTTCACCCTCCGGGGCTACGCCTGCGACTGAAGGCCAGACGATCAAGCACGTTGAAGAGTTCTCCGCCGATTGACTTCGGCACCTCTGCACCGAGCAATCCCTGCATGCTGCGGAGCCACTTCCACTCCGGAAACGCATCTGCCACCAAGGCGCGGCCAACCGGCGTCGGGAACATCGTCACCTCACCCAATGGGGCGCGGTAGTCGCGACGCTCACGCCGACGTGGCCGCCGGTAAACGATGCCAGCGGCCACGAACGCTTCGAACGGCGGGAGCTTCCTCTGCTGCCCCATCCGGCCTTGGGTCCTGGCTTGTAGACAACCACTGAGTCGCCAGGCCTGGCAGAGGACGGTAGCGTCCAACTGTGCGCCTCATCCCTCCGTAGGGTTCCCATGTCACTCTCGCGAGCGACGAACACGATGAAGGTGCGGCGTTCGAGAGCTTCCCGGAGTCCGCCCTTTCGGAATGTAGTTCGGCTCATCTGTGCTACCCGTCATTTCAGCAACAGCAGCCGCGCGCAGCGCCGTCCGCTGCGCCTGTGATCAGGCATGCCTTGTAGTCGGATCGGTGCGCCGCCTCGCGGAACCGTGTCGCACCATTGCCAACAGTAGACACGCGCATCGTCGCTGCAACCGGGACATACATCCGTTTGCTTCTGCAACTCGCCCGATAGGCTTGCATGCATGTGGAAGACCCCTCCGCGGAAGATCATCGCGTGCGCGTTGCAGCTGGCACTCGTCTCGTCGGCGCTCGCACAGGATCCGTCGGTCCGCCGCGATGGCTTCGACCTGCACTACCGCACGTCCGGCTCCGGCACGCCCGCGGTCTTCCTGAGTGGAGGACCGGGATGCGAAGTGGACTACGTGGTCCCGATCGCCGAGCACGTCCCCACGACCTACCAGCGCGTCTTCCTCGAGCAGCGCGGAACTGGCCGATCGAAGCCGCCCGCCGTCGACGAGCAGACGATGACGCTGCGCCTCGTCGTCGAAGACCTCGAAGCGCTGCGCGTTCATCTCCAACAGGAACGCCTGCTGCTGATCGGCCATTCGTGGGGCGGCATGCTCGCGATGGCCTACGCTGCTTCCTTCCCCTCGCGCGTCGAGGCGCTGATCCTGATCGGGACCGGCGGCCCGACTCTCGAGTTCCAGTCCTGGTTCGGCGACAACATCGATGCGCGCATGCGGCCCGAGGATCTCGAGGCACGGCGCTACTGGGAGCAGGCGATGAAGCGGGGACTGGACCCCGACAAGGCGATGACCGAGATCGTGCGCGCCATGACGCCCGCCTACTTCTTCGATCGGGCCAAGGGGCTCGAGTTCGCAGTCCAGGTGCAGGACGGGTTCCTGCACATGAAGGTCAACACGCTGCTCTTCCAGGACATGCGCAAGAGCTTCGACCTCAGGCCAGCCCTGAGCACCCTGGACCGCCCCGTGCTGATCGTGCACGGACACCAGGACCCGATCGGCGACAAGACGGTCGAAGACATCCACCGCGTGATCCCGAGGTCCAAGCTCCACTACATCCACAAGTCGGGTCACTTCCCCTGGCTCGAGCAGCCGGAGGCCTTCCGCGGCGCCGTCGAGAAGTTCCTCGAGGAGGTTCACCCGCCGAAGAAGTGAGGATCTCTGCCCAGCGACGGGCCGGAACGCGAACCTCGCCAGACTCGCGGACTAGAGTCCTGCCGACACGATTCGTCCCGCCACAAGGATCGGAGAACGACCAATGCGATCTGTCGCCCTGCTGCTCGCTGCCGCGCTGACTGCCGGCCTCTCACTGCCCGCCCAGTTCCAGACCGTCACGGCCCAGTCCATCGGGCCCGGCTGCAACATGGGTTCGACCGGATGCTGCGCGATCGTCCAGTCCCCGACGACGCTGGTGCCGATGCTCGACGTCGCCGCCAACCGCCTGCACCTGAGCGTGAACGCCCTCGAAGGCTGCTGCGGCGTCGCGGTGCCGCTGCGTTTCCTCGTGCTCGGCACGCAACCGGTGTTCGTGCCGTTGCCCGAGTTCGGCGGCACGTGCGCGCTGCACGTGCTCCCCGTGGCGCTGTTCGCGTCGACGGCGAACAACTTCGTGTTCGACCTGCCGCCGATGCCGCCGGTGAGCTTCCTCGCGCAGGCCGCGGCCTTCATCACCTCGCCGTTCCCTGCCGCCGGCTCCGATGTCCTGACCTTCACGGACGGTCTCGCGATCACGGTGCAGTAGTCCCGTCGCCGCGGGGCGATCCACCAACCCGCGGAACATCGCAACGGGCCGCCCGATCGCGGCGACGCTCGATGGCGCCCGTCGCCGCGGGGCGACTCACTGCGCCGCAGCTACGCCTTCTCGCGCGCGGCGCGGACGTGTTTGGCGACGACTTCGCAGAGCCGCTGCTTGGACACGGGCTTCGTCTCGTAACCCGAGGCACCCGCCGCCAGACACCGCTCGCGGTCGTCGGCGAGTGCATGCGCGGTCAGCGACACGATCGGCAGGTCGAAGCCGAGCGCACGCAGCTCGCGGATCGCGCCGATGCCGTCGAGCTCGGGCATCTGCAGATCCATCAAGACGAGGTCGAACGGCTCGCCGCCGCGGCTCGCCTTCATGCGCTCGACGGCGGCACGACCGTTGTCCGCGATCTCGACCGAATGACCGAGCTTGGTCAGGATCGACCTGAGCAGCAGCTGGTTGTCGCGGGCGTCGTCGACGACGAGCACGCGGGCGCGCGGCACATCGGCAGCCGGCGCACAGGTGGAACTCGGTGCAGGAACGCGATCGACCTTGATCGTGATCTCGACGCGCGTGCCGCTGCGCTTGTCGCTCGAGATCAGCACGTTGCCGCCGAGGCTGCGCGCGATCTGCTGCGTCATGTAGAGGCCGAGGCCCGAGCCGCCGTGGCGGCGGGTCAGCGAGCCGTCGACCTGCTTGAAGGCCGAGATGCCGCCGGCGAGGAAGTCGGACGGGATGCCGGAGCCGCTGTCCTGGACGACGATCGCGAGGTAGGAGTCCTTGCCGTAGGTCACTCGCGCGGTCACCTGGACGGAGCCCTCGTCGGTGAACTTGACCGCGTTGTCGACGAGGTTGCCGACCATCTGGCCGAGGCGGGCCGGGTCGGTGATCACGGAGGCATCGGTCAGCGCGGAGACGTCGACGCGCAGCGCGATGCCCTTCTCGTCGGCCGCGGCGCGATAACGCTCGCAGGTCGAACGGATGATCTCGCCAGGATCGCAGCTGCGCTTGTCGAGCAGCAGCGTGCCGGACTCCATCTTGGCGAGGTCGAGCAGGCGGTCGACGAGTTCGAGCAGGTGCTGCCCGTTCCGCTGGATCGTCTCGAAGGTGGCTCTGCTGGCCGACCCGCTCGGCACGGCTTCGGCGAGCTGCTCGACTTCACCGAGCACGCTGGTCAGCGGCGTGCGCATCTCGTGGCTCACGTTGGCCAGGAACTGGCTCTTGAGCCGATCGAGCTCGAGCAGGCGGCGGTTCTGCTCGGCGAGGGCCGTGTAGCTCTCGCGCAAGTTGAACCGCATCACGTCGAGCGTGGAGGCGAGACGGCCCAGCTCGGTCGCGCCGAAGGCCGGCAGCGGTTGCGCGAGCTGGCCGCGCGCGAGGCGCTGCGCCTCCGCGTCGAGCTGCCGCAGCGGTTTGACGAGCATGACCCGCAGCACGCACCACAACACGACGCCTACGAGCAGGAAGCCGACGCTCGAGCGGATCAGCAGGAGCACTGTGCGAGCGCGCAGCTCGGCCTGCCGCGGCAAGAGCGACAGGCCCAGTTGGAAGGTGCCGAGCTGCTCGCCGCCGCGTTCGACGAGGATCGGCTCCGTGATCAGGATCGTCGTCTCGCTCTGCTCCGGCCTGACGTCCTTTGGATACGCGGCCAGCCGCGTGCCATTGCGCCGCGTGACGATCGCGAACACGGCGTCCTTCTCGTTGAGGACGAGATTCTCGACGTCGCTCTCGAGGAACATCTGGTTGCCGGGCGGCACCACGTAGTCGGGATAGAGCGATGCCTTTATCTGCGCGAGCGAACGCCCATGCTCGAACAACTGCTCGCGAGTCTCGCGCTTGGCTTCGTCGTAGTTGATGAAGCTGACGATCGCGGCCGTGGTACCCGAGGTCGCGAGCAGGATGGCGACGATGCGCACACCGATCTCCCGGCGCCAGAACGGCTGGCTTCGAGGCCGTGGAGTCGGCGATCGGTTCACCTGCTATCGTCCCTTCGTGGGCGCAGGCGCGGGCTGCGGATCCTTCGCGGGTGCGGGCTTCGGCGTCGGCGCGAACTGTTCGGCCTTCTGCATGCCCTTGCGCACGAGGTCGTAGTCGCCGTCGCTGGTCGTCATGAAGCCGGGGACCTTCAGGGCTTTCAGCGCCTCCTGGTTGTCGAGCGCGAGCAGGCTCGCGGTCACCGCCTTGACGACCTTCGCGTCGAGACCCGCGCGCGCAACCCAGGGCTTCGGCGCGTTGTCGAACTTGTAGAGGATGCGCAGCTTGTGCGTCGCGGTCTCGTTCAGCTCGTGGAACGTGCCCGCGTACAGCGCGCCGGCGTCGTGGTCGCCGATCTCGACGGACTTGAACACGGCGTCGTGCTTGTCGAGGAACGCGAACGACGCGAGGTCCTTCGACGTGATGCCGGCTCCCACGAGTTCGGCTTGGGACAGGTAGCGTCCGATCGTCGACTGGTTGTCGGCGAAAGCGAACCGCTTGCCCGCGAGGTCGGCGAGCTCCTCGATCGGGCTCTCCTCGCGCACGACGATCAGACCGACGCCGTGCGGGTCCTCGCGCTCGGCCGCGAGCAGCTGCACCTTCGCGTTGCGAGCCTGCGCAAGCACGTACGAGGCGGGGCCGAAGCGCACCATGTCGATCTCGCCCGCGACGAAGGCCTCGAGGCACGCCTCGTAGGTCGGCGTCACGTGCAGCTCGACCTCCGCCTTCGTGCCGAGGTGTTGCGTGACGAGCCGCGTGAGCTCGAGTGTCACGGGCTGGAACTGCTTCCAGACCTCGGTCGGCTTGCGGAAGGAATATATGCCGAGCGAGATGTGGAGCGGCGACTGCGCCGTCGCTGCGGCGCCCGCCGCCGCAACGCACGCAAGTGCAGCCAGGAACTGACGGAGCATGCTCCGGCTATCGGCCGGAGGGGAGCCTCACTCTTAGCGTGCCGCGCAAAGTGTCACGGATTTCCGACACCGCGGCCGGAGGCGAGACGCGCTGCGTGTCGAATTTGACGCCAGCGCGCTTGCAGTTGCGCCATGCCAAGGACGCCTGGTGCACTTCGCCGCCGAAGCGCATCTCGAACGAGCCATCGGGCAGCAGCCTCGGATCCTTGATCTCGATACAGGCACCGCCGGGGCCCAGGTCGCGCACGCGCACGGGGTGGCGCAGGCCGCCGAAGCGCAGCTCGCCGAGCAGCTCGACGTGCGGGCGCGGGCGGCGGCGCTCCGCGATCAGTTCGATCGCGCCGCTGCGCTTGAGCTTGACGATGTCGCCCGTGCGCAGCCGGCGCGTCGCGCCGACGACGCCGACGACCGTCGCGAGATCGTGCTCGCGCGCCTGGATCGCGGCGTGCGACAGCCAGCCGCCGATCTCGGTCACGAGGCCGGCACCGAGCGTGAACGCGGACATCCAGCACGGGTCGGTGCACCGCGCGACGAGGATCTCGCCGGGCTGCAGCTCACCGAGTTGCTCGGGGGCGCGCAGCACGCGGACGCGACCCGTGACTTCGCGACTGCCGGCCACGCAGGTGCCCTTCAGGTCGCCTGGCTCCTGCGTCGCGGCGACGGCGTCCTCGCCGAGCGTCTCGAGGATCGCTGCCGACAGCGAGGTCGGCACATCGACGGCCAGCAGCTTCTGCCTCTGCGCGCTTCGCTGCGCCGTGAGCGCCGGTGCCGCACTGCGGAACTCGGGCTCCGTGAGCCGCTGCACTTCGGCCGGCGTCAGCTCGAAGACGCCGTCGCCGAGCTGGAAGCGCTGGCCGACGTGGCACAGCAGGCTGCGCAGCAGCGCGACCTCGCGCATCGCTTCGTGCTTGGCCTCTTCCTTCAGCGCCTGGAAACGCCGCGCGCGCAGCACGGCCGTGCGCAGCAGCTTCGACAGCGAGTCGACGCCGACGACTGACGCCACGCCGCGCGGGTTGCCGCGCGGCAGCAGCTTCGCGACGCTCTGCGGGTCCTCGCCGTAGCGCGGTTCGGACAGCTCGAAGTCGTGCACGGCGCGATGACCGAAGCCTTCGAGGAAGGCCTGCGTGCCCGAGTGCGCGGGGCCACGACCCGAGAGCAGCAGCAGCGCGCGGCTCACGACGTTGCCGACCGGATCGCGCAGCAGCGCTGCGGCGTCGAGGCCCGCGCGCGCAGCGCGGTGGCGGGCCGCGTCGACGAAGAAGCCGGCGGCCATGTTGATCGCTTCGGTCTGCGCATAGGTCTGCTCGACGAACGTGGCGCGCACCTCCTCGCAGAGCTGCAGCAGGTCCGCCTCGGGCAGGCGCGACGCGTCGATCGCAGCGAGCTGCGTCACGCGACGGAGCCTCGCGGGCTGCTGCGCGCGCCAGTCGTCCTCGAGCGTCTGCGCCGAAGCCGCCATGCGGAAGCTCGCGAGGGCCGAGAGCGAACGCTTGTTGCGCAGGTGCTTCTGGCGCAGGTCGACGAAGCAGCGGCCGAACGCCTGTTGCACGAGCGGCTGGTCGTCGACGCCGACATCGTACGGGAAGCCATGGCTGCGGCACGCGCGATCGACCGCACCACCTGCCTCCCACAGCGACTGGAACAGCGCGAGGCTGTAGCCGGTCGGAGCCGGCAGCAGCTCGGCGATCTCCGTCTGCTCGAGCACTGTCTCGGCGGGGGGGGCGCCCGCGAAGTGCTCGAGCAGACGGTGCCGCTCTGCTTCAACCTCTGCACAGGGTCCGTTCTGGGGCAACCGAGTGATGTCGCGCGCCTGCACGAGCTGGAACCTCCCACCCGAGCAGACCCATTCGATGTCCTGCGGGCAGCCGAACAGCGCCTCGACGCGGCGGCCGAGTTCGATCAGCTCCGCGAGCGGCAGGGGCGGCTCTTCGCCACCGAGCTGCTCGTTCGTTGCACGCCCGAAGCGGAACGACTTCGGCGTCGCACGGCCGCTGACCAGCGCGTCGCAGCCACCCTTGACGAGCTCGACCAGCATGCGGCCCGCGTGCGCGGGATCGACCGTGAACAGGACGCCGGACCACTCGGCCTGACGGAACTCCTGCACGACCACGCCGCCGACGCGGCCGCCGTACGACTCACGCACGCGCTCGACCGCGGCGCTCAGGTGCGGCGTCGCGACGTCGAGCTCGGTGCGGAACATGCCGGCCATGCTGCTCGCGGCACCGTCCTCGCCGACGGCCGAGCTGCGGACCGCGGCGCGGCTGATCCCGGCCGTCGCACACGCCTCGGTCAGCGCGTTCGCGGAGCACGCGAGCGGCGCCGGCACGACGAACCCGGGCGGCACCGGCAAGCCGGCCTCGAGCAGGCGCCCGAGCCGCATCGCCTTGTTGCCGAGATCGGCGTAGTCACCGGCCAGCTCGAGCGGCACGAGCCGCGTCGGCGCCGACCTGGCCGGGGCCACGCGCTTGCCGCGCCCGAGCCAGCGGCGCTGCAGCACGGTCTGCAGGGCCATGAGGCCGAGGCTCGCGATCAGATAGAGCTGCACGGCGGCGCGGCTCTCCCAGACCAGCGCGACCATCACGGCCACGAACACGAGCGGCAGCACCCAGCGGCGCTTGTTCTGCTGCTGCAGCCGCACGAACATCGCCATCACGACGCCGAACAGCACCGGCAGCACGTGGACCGGATCGGCGGCCGACAGGTCGAACCACAACACCGGCGTCGGCAGCGAGGCGGCGACGGAATCGACGCCCGCGAACGCGGCCGCGAACAGGCCGATCTGCACGAGCGCACCGACGAGGTTGCGCAGCGGCGACACGCCGGCGCGGCGCAGCCGGCGCATGGCCTCGCGACGCCAGACCTCCGGGTCGTTCGCCCACTGCTCGCGCAACTTCGCGAACTGCGGGGCCAGGCCGCGCTGCGCCCACTGGTCGCGCTCCGCGAACAGGCTGAACGGCAGCATCGCGGCGCGCAGCAGGATCACGAGCAGCAGGATCGCGAGCAGCAGGCCCGTGTGCTCCGCCAGCCAAGCGACGAGCGTGCCGACCGAGGCCCCGACGAGCCCGAACAGCGACTGGCCCTCGCGGTCCTTTTTCCAATCGGCGACCCACGGCGAGTCGGCGACCGGCATCGTGAACTCTTGCGGCACCGTGTAGCGGCCGCGGAAGTCCGCGCCGATGCGGTGCAGGCGCAGTCCCAGCAGCAGGCCGTAGAACGAGCTGCGCTTGTCGTAGCAGACCGCGATGATCGGCCGCTTCGGCAGCCCCTTCAGCGCCGCTTCGGCTTCGTCCTTCAGCATCTTGCGCAGCGTCAGGTTGATCGCGCCGGGCAGGTGCTCGCGCTCGAACTCCTCGGGGTAGCGCACGTCGACGAACACGGCACCCTGCGTCGTGAACAGGTCCATGACCTCGGGCGTGTCGAGCAGGATCTCCTTCTGCGGATACCACGGCAAAGCACGGATGTCGGTCCCATCCTGTCGCCGGCCCGCCATCGGGCGGTCCTCGGCGACCCACTTCTCGTAGCCGCCGACCACGAACTGCGTCGTGATGCCGCGGTCGAAGAACCAGTCGCAGAGCTCCGAGCTGCGGTTGCCCGACTCGCAGAGCAGCACGGTCTGCTTGCCCTCGACGACGAGGCCGGAATGATCGACCTGGAGGTCCGGATAACGGCGCGCCCACGTGCCTTCGATCGCGCCCATCTCGACTTCCTCGGGCTCGCGCACGTCGATCAGGTTCAGCGCGCGACCCTGGTCGATCGCTGCCTGCAGCGCATCGGTCGAGAGGCCGCGCTCGTGCTTCGTCTGCCCGCTGAACGACAGCGTCTTCAGCGACGTATCGCCGACGGCCTTCTTGCCTTCGGTCGACTTGCGCACGAGGTTCGTGCGCAGGCGCTGGTTCTGCAGATCCTGGCAATGAAGGTGGTAGAGCAACCAGCCGCAGCTGACGGACAGGAAGAGCCCGACCGCGACCAGGAACGGCCAGCGCGACGTCGGTCGCGGTGCTGCACCTCCCACCGAGTTGCGGCGCCGCACGAAGGCACCACCACCGAGGGCCAGGGCGAGCAGGCCGAGCATTTGTCCGGCGCTCGCAAACAGGTTCAGGAGTACGTCAGGGGAAGGGATTGCCAGCACGGGTGAGCTACCTCTGGCCGGCTGAACCTGCCTCTTTGCGGTTTCTTAACTGCGCACGGAAGAATCCCTCGGTTCATTTTGCGGGCATGCGGCAGGCGCCGCGCGCAGCGCCGTCAGCGGCCGCCGGGCCGGATCTCGAACCACGTCACAGCTCTCGCTCCCAGCTCGACTTGTAGCTGAGCGCGGCTGCGGCCATCGAGCGCGAGACGTCGTTCCGCGCCCGTCTGTTCGACCGCAATCGCAGCGCCAGTCATGCCAGTGAAGTAGAGGTCGAGGGGCAATGTGACGCGCGCCGGCTGCCCGGTCGGATTCCATATCACGACCAATGCTGCCCCGCCTCCGGCCGGGCGCGCGTGCAGCACCCAGTCGACCTCGCGCCCGCACGCGCGCCGCGAGCTCGTGTGGATCACGTCGCTCTCGAGCAGCGTGCGGTGGCGCTTCCACCAGTCCACCCACTGCACGACGAGTTGCCGCGTCGCGTCGGTGTCGAACAGGCGCGGCCCGCGCCAGCAGGCCTGCGCGCCGTAGCCGAGGTTGCTCGCCAGCATGAGCTCGTAGTGGTCGAGGTGCTGTGCCAGCGGCTCGATCGTCGCGGCCGCCCCGCCGCCGTGGTACTCGGTCAGCGGCACGAACATCCAGCCCATCGACGGCAGCTTGTCGCGCGTGCCGTCGAAGAGGTTCTGCCGCGCGTGCAGCACCTGCTGCTCTCGCGGCAGCGACCAGTTCGTCTCGCGATAGCCCATGCCGGTCTTGTTGCTGCCCTGCAGGAAGTACCAGTCGGGCACGTTCAGGTAGATGCCCCGCGCGCGGCACCAGCGGTAGAAGTCCGCGATGATGCCGAACTGCACCCAGCGCGAGTCGGCCCAGCCCTTCTGCAGCGGCGGCCGCGCCATCGCGTCGTGGTCGCCCGGATAGCTGCCGTCGTGCTCGAGCAGGTCGAAGCCCGTGTACTCGAAGAAAGCCCGCAGCTTCGCGAAGTAGCGCTGGCCCCACGCGCTCGCGAGCGCCGGCGCGTGGCCGAACACCTGGCCACCCGGCTTGCCCGTCGCGAGATCGATGCAGTTGTCGCCGTCGGGCGTGATGCGCCGGCTGCTCAGCAGCGAGTAGCCGCCGATCTGGATGCCCTTCGCGTGCGCGTAGCGCGCGAGCTCGCGCCATCGGTCCAGGTTCTGCTGGCTGTCGTCCTCGATGTCGAAGCCGCTGCCGAACGTCAGGATCGCCATCTCGAACCCGACCGCGGCACACTGGTCGATCGCCTCGCGCACCCGCTGCGGCTCGGCGCTGCGCACGTGCATCATCAGCGGGTTCTCGGTGCTCCACGGTGCCAGCGTCCGGTACATGCGGCGTTGGGCCAGCGACTGCCGTTCGCGATCCTCGCTGTCGGGTGCGAGCAAGAACGTGCGGAACGTCGTGAACGTCCCGCCCGGCGCGATGGTCTGCGCGGGGCCGACGTCGGGTTTCACCTCGAGCAGGCAGCGCGTCTTCTTCTCGTAGTTGACCTGCGTCTCGAAGGCCGGGTCCGTCAACCAGCGCACGCAGTGTGAGCTGCCGTCAGCACCCGTCATCGCGTGGAACGAGTAGTCCGTCTCGACGAGGAGGTTCGGCAGGCGCACGCCGAGCCGCTCGGGCTCGACGCGCGACTCGGCTTCGACGATCGGCAACCGCAGCGACGTGAACGAGTCGACCTCGACCGGCTGAGCGCCGCCGTTCTTCAGCTCGAGCCAGTGCGCGAGCAACGGCAGGCCGTCGTAGAGCTCGAGGTGCACGGTGACCAGCTGGTCGCCGCGTTTGCACGGGATCTCGACGTGCTTGCCCGGTGGCGGCCAGACGGCTTCGGGCGCCGCGGGTCGCGTGCGGCGCCACGCGAATCGCTCGCCGATCGCGCCGATACGCGGCGGCCCGTCCGCGGCGAACGCAGCGGGATCGGGTTGCAGCGCCTCGATCCACTCGGGCAGCAGGAACGCGCGGTTTGGCTGCGGAAGGGCACCACCGACCGGCACCTCGACGCCGTTCAACACGAACGCGCCGAGTGGCGCCGCCGCGCGCAGCAGCTGCTGGCGCGCGGTCCGCTGCTCGAGGCTCACGAGGCTCGGGCCCTTGTCGAGGCGCACGACGAGCCGCAGCAGGCCGTTGTCGAGCACGAGCTCGCGGTCGTTCGCGTCGAGCTCGATCCGGGCGCGGTACGGCACAGGATCGAGCAGCCAGTCGGGCGGGCTTTGCGCAGCGCACACCGCCGCGAGCAGCAGCGGTGCGGCTGCAAACCTCATCGGCGCACCGTCGCCAACGCCGCGCGCACGTCGTCGACGCGCGCAGTGAAGACCTCGGCGCGCGCAGCGAACTCGGCCACGGTGATGTCGCCGTCGTTCGCCCAGACTCCAACGAGGTAGCCGACGCGGTCGCCGCGCACGTTCGCCGCACACTCGAACCACCTGCCCGCGCCGAGTTGCGCGTTCACTTCGCCCTGCTTGACGAGCTCGTAACCGCGCTGCTTCGTGAACTCGTGCTCGAGCACGCCGACCCAGAACGAGAGCGGCGCTTCGTTCTTGTCCGAGAACCTGCGGAGCCAGATGCGCGCGTCGTCCGCGGTGACGGCCTGGAAGTCGTTCTTGCCGTCTTCGAGCTCGAGGAAGTCCTTCGGCAGGTCCATGCGCGCCGAGGCACAACCGGCGAGGACGACGAGCAGCAGTATGGCTGCCCACGACAGTGCCTGGATTGACTTCTTGGATCGGGGCTTCATCAGAAGTCCCCCATGACGCGCTCGGCGCCGATGCGGTTGATCCACGCGAAGCGGCTCGCCCCGCGAGCGCCCTTCCTGGCCGGTGGTTCGGACGTCGCCTGGAACGTCGCCGACAGCGTCGACATGGCGACCTGGTCGGCGAGGAACTTCTTGCGCCCCTCCATGCGCTCGATCTCCTCGGTGAGGCGGCGCAGCTCGGCCTCGACCTTCAGGATGTCCTCGACCTTGTCGGCCTTCTGCAGCACCTCGAGCAGGCGGTCGCGCGCCCTGCGCGCATTGTCGAGCCGGATGCCGAGATCGACGAACTCCTCGGTCACGTCCTCGGCCTGCCGCACCTCGGACAGCACGCGCCCGGCGGCACGCACCCAGGCGAACGCCTCCTCGAAGTGAGCCACCGGCACGCGCACGACGAGCGTCTGGTCGGTCTGGGTCTGCAGGTGCCCGCCCCACGTGCTGACCTGCGTGCGGAAGCTCGCCATCGCCTCCTCGGGGCGCGCAACCTCGACCCGCAGCGCGCCCTGGTGCACGAGCAGGCGCTCCCTGGGCTTGCTGGTTGCCGCGGGGTTGTTCGCGGGCTCGCTCTGCTTGGCTTTGTAGAGGAACGACAGGCCCGGGAGATTCGTCGTGAGGTCCTTGTCAGCGCCACCGGCTTCGAAGTCGCCCGCCAGCCCCCGGCTGCTGTTGTTCTGGAGGCCGTTCGTCACGTCGTCCAGCGTGACAGTCCCCGCGGATTCGAAGGCGTTCTCCGTTCTCCCTCGGATCTCGCCGTCCTCGCTATAGAAACCGGAGTCCACCGACGCCCAATCGCTGCCCTCCGCGCCAGCCTGGCAGGCAGCAAGGAATGGAAGCCATAGGAACAGCCAGCACCACCTGAATGGATCACGCATCGAGGATCTCCTGATCGACGATCGAACCGGGGCGCACTTCTACCACGCCAGAGTAGGATCGTCAGGGCAATGAAGGCATTCGTAGACGCGCTGCTCCTCGGTTTGTTCCTGCCCCCGCTTCCCCAGGAACCGGCAACCCAACAGGCCACGCAGTCCCCCCGCATCGAGTGGCAACGTTCGCTGAACGACGCGCTCGCGGTGCAGAAGGAGACCGGCCTGCCGCTGCTCGTCGTGGTCAACATGGACGGCGAGGTCTTCAACGACCGCTTCGCGACGACGACCTACCTCGACCCCGCGTTCGTCGAATCGACGCGCGGTTACGTCTGCGTCGTCGCGTCGCCGGACCGCCACACGCAGCGCGACTACGACGCGCTCGGGCGCCGCGTCGAGTGTCCGCGCTTTCCGGGCTGCACGTGCAGCGAGCACATCAACGTCGAGCCCGAGCTGTTCACGCGCTACTTCAACGGCACGCGCAACGCGCCTCGGCACGTCGGCGTCTCGAAGGACGGCAAGATCCTGTTCGACCGCTTCCTGGACCAGAGCATGCAGACGGCGATCGACGCGATCGCGCAGCACCGCGGCAAACCCAAGGACGGCAAGCCCGGCACCGCGCCCGGCCTCGACGAGCTGTTGACGCACCGCGACGCCAAGTCGCGGCGCACGCTCGAGCAGATGTACCTCGACGCGGACAAGGCCCAGAAGCGCAAGATCCTGACGGCCGCAGCCGCGGCGAAGAACGAGCCGTTCGACCTGCTGCGCATGGGGCTGCGCGACGACGAGGCCGCGATGTTCGGCGCCGCGGCCCAGGCACTGGCCGCCGTTGCGACGAAGGACGCGCTGATCGACATCGAAGACGCGCTTGCGCGCGCCGACGACGCGGCCGTCGCGAAGGCGCTGCACGCGCGGCTCGGCGAGATCGGCAAGGCCGACAAGGGTGCAGCGAGGCTGCACGGATACTTCGCGGACGCCGGCGGCGCGAAGCTGCAGGCACCGTGGCGCAACGAATGGACCGCGGGCGCCTTCGACGCGGCCTCGCGCGAATCGATGGAAGCCGTGCTCGACCAGTGTGAGAGCAAGCTGCGAACGGATCCCGACGACGACGGCACGCGCCTGCTCATGGCGACCGCGCAGGCCGCCTTCGGGTGCCTGCTCGCGGCCTCGGGTGGCCGCGGCGTCGAGCTCTGGTTCGAAGACGCGCAGCGCAGCGCCGGCAAGGTGACGGGCCAGCCGTTGCAGGCCGAGGCCAAGGCCGTGCTCGCGATCACCGCCTGGATGCGCGGCGACCGCGAGGCAGCGCAGAACTCGCTGACGGCCGCACTCGGCATGCAGAACAGCGACCGCAAGCCCGATGCGTGGCTCGCGTCGGCTTTCCTCGACGTCGTCGTGCAGGCCACGACCGGCATGGCCTACGCGAAGGCGACCGCCGATGCGACCGCGAGTCTGCGCGCGGAGCTCGATCGCACGGGCCTCGCGCTGCAGCTGCAGGCCGAGCGCAACACCGGCGCCGAGGCAGCGTGGCTCGTCGGCATCGGCCTCTTCGAGCATGCGGGCCTGCGCGCGAAGGCGCGGCAGTTCCTCGAGTCGCTCGTCAAACGGTTCCCTGGCTCGCCGGCCGTGCACGAACGCTGGCGCACCCGCCTGCTGGTCGACTTCGGCGCCGAGGCGACGCGCAAGCGTTACGCAGACTTCGTTGCGCACGCGACCGATCAGGCCTCGGCGCAGTGGTTCGCGGGCTACGCGTCGCTCGTGGCTGGCGAACAGCACACGCGCGACGAGCGGCGCGACGTCGCGATGCAGGCCTACTCGGACGCGATCGAACGCTTCGCGAAGAGTGCCGCGGCCAATCCGGACTTCGCCGACAACAGCAACCACTTCGCGGTGCTGTCGCTCGGCGGCCGCGCGGTCCTGCGGCAGTCGGCCGGCGACGGCGAAGGTGCGGTCGCCGACCTGCTGCGCGCCGCCGAACTGCGTCCCGCGAGCCTCGACGAGAGCGACGGCCTGCAGCGCAAGCCGCGCGCGATCGCCGGCCGCGTCGCGCGCGAGCTCACGCAGCAGGGCAAGCCCGAGCTCGCCGACAAGCTGAAGCCGATCATGTTGTGAGAGACCACGCCCGCAGGCGGGCGGCGCCACTCACGATCTCGAGGTTGCCGCCGCAACGCGGACGGCGGCCGCTTGTTGCCTGGCGCATCCGCTCACGAGCACTCTCGCGCCGCGCGAGGCCCTGCGACCTCCGCGCGCATGGCCCGCAGTCGGGCCTTCTGGCATGATTCCGCACCGGCGCGCGGGCTTCTCGTTGCGCGGCTTCCAGGGCTGACGCCGGGGCCCGCGACACGCGACCACGATGTTCAACGACGCCCTGCTCGAGAAGGTGATCGAAGTCGACGGCTGCAAGGTCCTCGGACCCTGTGCCATCTACTCGCGGATCGGCCAAGGCGGCATGGGAGCGGTCTATCGGGCGCACCACATGAACCTCGGCATCGAGGTCGCGGTCAAATGCCTGAAGCCGTCGCTGGCCGACGCGCAGTTCGTGAAGCGCTTCAAGTTCGAGGCGAAGTCGGCCGCGCGGATCGGCCACCAGAACGTCGTCCGCGTCTACGACGTCGCCGAGGACCAGGGGCTGCACTACATCATCATGGAGCTCGTGCAGGGCGAGACGGCGCGCCAGCGCGTCGAGCGCAAGGGCCAGCTCGCGATCGGCGAGGCGCTCGAGATCCTGTATGGCGCCGCGCAAGGCCTCGCCGAGGCGCATCGCAAGGGGATCATCCACCGCGACATCAAGCCCGACAACATCCTGATCTCGACGAGCGGTGAGGTGAAGATCGTCGACCTCGGCCTCGCGAAGCCGTCCTTGCGCGACGGAAACTCGATGCTCTCGTCGGCGAACCAGCTGATGGGCACGCTGCAGTACATGCCGCCCGAGCAGTGGGAGAGCACGACCGACGTCACGATGGCCGCCGACGTCTGGGCACTCGGCGCGACGTTCTTCTTCCTCGTGGCCGGACGCGAAGCGATCAGCTCGGGCTCCGCGCCGCAGATCATGAATCGCATCGTGAACTACCCGTTCCCCGACGTGCGCAAGGTGCGCAGCGACGTGCCAGACGAGGTCGTGGCACTGCTCACGAAGGCAACGGCGAAGGAGGTCCAGGATCGCTTCGAGGATGCGGAGGCGCTGGCCGCGGCGATCGAGCAGCTGCCGACGCGGCGCTCGGCGCTGCGCGACGGCGAGGCCGGCACGACGCAGCTGCGCACGCTCGTGTCGCCACCGCCGAAGGAGACACTCGATCGGATCCAGACCTTCCTGCAGGTCGGCCCTCCTCGCCCCGGACCGCGCGTTCCGACCAGACGCGCGCGGCAGGCGGAGCCCGAGCCGCCGCCACGTGCGCCCGCGGTCGCGCCCGCTCCGCCGGCTCCGCCGGCTGAGCCTGCCTCGGCTGCCGAGGCCGCGCCGCCCGCGACCGCGCCGGGACTGCCGCGCGGGCGCCGCCTCGCCATCACGCTGCTCGTGCTAACGCTCGGTGCTGGCGGTTCACTCTTCGTGCCCGGCGTGCGTGCGTGGTTCTCGGGTCCCGACGCGAGGCTCGACCCGCTCGCGGAGGCCGATCGCCAGGAGAACCTGAGGGACTACGCGAAGGCCATCGAGCTGGCCGAGGGAGCCTATCGCAACGACGAGGGGCTGCGCGACAAGCCCGAACGCATGGGCCGGCTGCATGCGAAGTACGCAGAGCAGCTCGCCGGCGGCCAGCAGTACCTCGAAGCCCTCGTGCAGATCGGCAAGAGCATCGACCTCGCCACCGATGCTGCTGGCAAGAGGATCGCCGAACAGCGGCGTACGCAGCTGATCCAGGACATCTCGAACACCCTCGAGGGGACCCTCACGCGCCGAGCGACGACCCCTGCCGGTGAGCAGTTCGTGTTCCGCGGATCGCTGGCGAGGCCGGTCGTGAAGCTGAAGGAGCTGCGGCTCGGCGAGTCCGCCGTCGAGCTCGCGGCCGACGGCACGTTCGAGGCGCGGCGCACGCTGGGAACGGGCGGGCAGGTGACGGTCACCGCGGTCCTCGACGACGCGAGCGGCACCCAGATCGCGCTGCAGCCCTGGCGGCCGGACCTCGCGTTCGCGGAGCAGATCGCGGCCGTGCAGACGTTCGACGACAGGGCCGTGACCGGGACCGACACGATCGAACTGCGCGGCAGACTCACGGACCCCGAAGCGAAGCTCTTCAGCGGCGGCGCCGAGATCGCGGCGGGGCTGCAACCGGACGGCAGCTTCACGTGCACGGTGCCCGTCCCTGCGCCCGGCGAGAACGAGGTCGTCGTCGAGGCCCGCAAACCCGGGCAAACGACTGCGTCGTCGCGGCTGCAGGTCCTTCGCGTCGTGGCGCCAACACTGACCGTGAAGGCGGACACGACCGAGTCGGCAACGTGCCCACTCGAGGTGACTGCCGGCGAATGGACCACGTCGGTCGAGGTGACGATCGCCGGCAAGACGATCCCGCTGCGGCAGAGTCGAGACGACAAGACGAAGTTCACCGCAGAGGTCGAGCTCGTGCAGGGTCCCAACGACGTCGAGCTCGTCGCCACGAACGTCCTCGGGCAGAAGACGAGGCGATCCGAAGTGTTGAAGCGCTTCCCGACGCTCGAGTCGGCAACACTCGTGATCGGCACCACCTCGATCCCGCTGCAGCAGGGCGAGGAGAAGTACGTTCGCAGCAGACAGGCCAGAGTCCAGGTTCGCACCGAAGCTGCCGGAGCGAAGCTCAGCGTGAACGGCAAGCGGTTCGGGGATCAGGAAGCCAGAGACGTGAACGTCGTGCTCGACGACCTGAAGGAAGGTCTACCGGTGCGGGTCTCGCTCGAGGTCGGCTACCCCGGCCTCGGCTCGACGCCGTTGGTCGTGAAGCTCGTGCTCGACACGGTGCCTCCAGCCGTGAGCGACCTGACTTCACAGCCGCCGTCACCGCAGCCGGGCAACACGACGATCACGGTCTCGGGAGCCTGGCAGGACGAAGGCGGCTGCGCTTCGATCACGGTCGACGGCGGCCCCGCAACCGTGACGGCCGGCAAGCCCGGCACCGGGAGCTTCCGCGCCGACGTGAAGTCCCCCGACAAGAGCCGCGACCTCGTGATCGTGATCAGGGACCTCGCCGGCAACGAGACGCGAGTCGGGCTGCCGTTCGAGGTGACCGCACCGACACCCCCGGTCGCGCCCCCCATCGGGCAGCCGCCCGCCACGGCACCCGAAAAGGTCTTCGAGCCCGACGGGTTCGTGCGCAAGCGCGACTGCCGGGTCGAGAACGGCTATGCCGAGTTCCTGGTCCACGAGGCAACGGGCATCGAGCTCGTGGCCAATGACTTCGGTCCCGGCAGGAAGCCCGGCTACTACATCGCGATCTCCGAGACGACCGAGCAGCAATGGGGTGCCGGCACCGGGAGCAAGTGGAAGGGCGGCGAGAAGTACTACTCCGTGATCCGATGGCTCGAGGATCCTGCCCGCAAGGGACTCGACCTGCCAAGGGGCGACGAATGGGATCGCATGCCCGCGCAGTGGAAGGATGGCCAGCCGTGCGCCGAGTGGGTCAAGAGCCCCGGAGGCATCGACGCACCGCTGCGCAACGAACCCGGCGGGCAGCAGTCCTACCCGCAGAGCAAGGCAATGCCGGGCATCGGCTTCCGCGTCGTCTACCGCGTGCCTTGAGCCGCGGCGTTCGTCGCCGCGGCAGACCTAGAAGCGCGCGCCGGCCGTGATGCAGACGCCGATGAAGTCCTCGTCGACGCCGAAGAAGACGCCCGAGTTGTAGGACTCCGTGGCGCCGTAGTGGATCTTGCGCGACAAGAAGGACAGGCCCGCGAGCAGGCCCATCGGCAGCTTGTAGCGGACGCCGAGCTCCCAACCGAGCGTGAACGCGTAACCGTCCTCGTCGAGCGTGCCGGACTCGGTCGACGTCGGCCCGGCCCCGCAGTTGATCTCGGCGAACACCGTCATCTCGGACAGCTTCCCGCCGTTGTCGTGCTGGAAGATGATGTACTCGGGCTCGGCGGACAGACGCACGCCGATCAGGTCGCGCGTGATCGTGGTCGGCACGCCACCGACCGGGCCTTCGAGATCCGAAGTGTGCAGGAACGGCCCGAAGCGGACCGGCATGCGGAACGTGTCGCTCATCGTCGCGCGGTACGACAAGGCGAGGAAGCCGCCGCCGCTGTCGAGCGTCGTGCCGGGCCCGTCGATCTCGTCCGCGCTGCCGATCGTGCCGCTGAAGTAGGCGCCGAGCTCGGACTCCCAGAAGTGCTCGGCCTTGAGCCGCACTTCGTAGGCATCGCTGCTCGCGGAGATGATGCCGGTGCTGACGTCGCCCGAGTTGACCTCGACGTCGGTCTGACCGATGGTCACGTCGAGCGTGACCATCGTGCGCGGGTGTATCTGCGCGATGCTGGGCCCCTGCGGTGCATTCGCCGCGAATGCTGCTTCGAGCGGCGTGTCCGCGTTCGCGGGCGAGAACGCGCGATCAGGTCTCTCCGCAGTCGCGCACCCCGCGATTGGCAATACCAGGAGCGCGACGAAAAGACCGCTGACCAACCTCGGCGCAATGGTTCCGTGCATGGCCATGACTGTGGGGGTTCCTACGGCGCCGATGCTAGATGTCGAATCGAGAGATTCAACCTTTCCGGCGCCGGCGCCGGGCCCACGGCGCGCCCGTGCGGGACGGCCACGGGCCGACGCGAACATCGGCGGAACATGAGGCGCGAAAACAGGTGCACTGGCCGCTTATGCTGGACCGAAGCGAGAGCTTCACCATGTTCGATCGCTTCACCGACGGCGCCAAGTCGCTCATGTCGTTGGCGCGCCAGCATGCGTTGCGCATGCGAAGCGGCGCCATCGCTCCCGAACACATGCTGCTCGGCCTGTTCCAGTTGCCGCAGAGCGCCGCTGGCCGTCACCTGAAGGGGTGGGGACTCGATCCCGCAGTCCTGGCTCCCCACGTCGAGGACTCGCTGGCCAAGGCGACGCCCGAGGGCGGCGTGCTGCCGTTCACGCCCGCTGCCAGGAAGGTGCTCGAATTGAGCGTCGCCGAGGCCGCGCGCCTCTGCCACAGCTTCGTCGGCAGCGAACACGTGCTGTTGGCACTCGTGCTCGAGGGCGACTGCCAGGCGTCGCGGTTGCTGGTCAGCGCAGGAGCCGACATCCACGCGCTGCGCGCGGCGCTCGCGCGGGCCCAGCCGATCGAGCCGTTCCCGCGGCCCAGGGACCGCTCCAAGTTGCGGCTGCTGCTGATCAGCAATTCGACGATGCACGGCGGCGGTTACCTCGAGCACTGTGCTGGCGAGATACGCGACTTCCTCGGGCCGAAGAAGCACGTGCTGTTCGTGCCGTACGCGCTGCACGACCACGACGCGTACACGGACCGGGCCAAGAAGGCGTTCGCGGCGCTCGGCCACGAACTCTCCTCCGTGCACGGCTTCGCGGACCCGCTCGCGTCGCTCAAGAACGCCGATGCCGTGTTCATCGGCGGCGGCAACACCTTCCGGCTGCTCAGCGCGCTCTACGAGCACAACCTGATGATCGCGATCCAGAAGCTCGCGCTGGCCGGCATGCCGTACATCGGCAGCAGCGCGGGCACGAACGTCGCGACCGAATCGATCCGCACGACGAACGACATGCCAATCGTGCAGCCGCCGTCGTTCACGGCGCTGCAGCTGGTGCCGTTCCAGATCAACGCGCACTACCTCGACGCCGACCCGAACAGCACGCACATGGGCGAGACGCGCGAGGAGCGCCTGCGCCAGTTCCACGAAGAGCACGAGACGCCGGTGCTCGGCATGCGCGAAGGCTGCATGCTGCGCGTCGAGGGCACGCGCATCCAGCTGCGGGGCACGACGAAGGCGCGCCTGTTCCGCCGCGGCACCGCACCCGAGGAGCATACGCCGCCAGCCGACCTGTCCGCCCTGATGCGCGCCTGAGTGCCCGACTTCTCCCGTCCGATCGCATGAAGACCCCGTTCCTGCTCGCCCTCTCGCTGTGCGCCGCGCGACTCGCGGCGCAACACGCCGCCCCGGTCGAACACCTGATCACGAAGGACGTGCTCGAGGCCCACGTGCGCTTCCTCTCGAGCGACCTGCTCGAGGGGCGCGGCGTCGGCACGC
>DASVAL010000107.1:0-2643 GCA_036376355.1 Planctomycetota bacterium | reverse complement strand
TCTTTGCCAGAAGCCCGAAGCCGACGAGCAGGTGCGTCTTGCCGCCGCCCATCGACTGCTTGAGGTGGAAGACCGCCTGCGACGATGCACCCGCGAGCCTGGCGATGCCCTCGGTCAGCAGGTCCTGCATCCGTAACCGTCGCGTGAAGCACATTACGGGATTCCGTCGCGACGGCCTGTTGCTTGCGAGCGGCGCGTAGCTACTTCGCCGCGGCGAAGTGATCGCGCAACCGACAGAGGATGTCCTCGTGGTGGTCGGCGACGTCTTGCGCGAAGTGTTGCTTCCAGGCGTGCGGCGTCAGCTTGGTGACGTCGCTCTCGTTGCCGATGCGCAAGAGCACGTCGCGGAGGTACGTCCTCGGGTCGAGGCCAATCGCACGCGCCGTCTGTAGCAAGCTCGCGAGCACGGCGGCGGTCTTGCCGCCGCCCTCGGTCTGGAAGAACAGCCAGTTCTTGCGGCCGACAGCGAAGTGCCGCAGTGCACGCTCGGCGAGGTTGTTGTCGATGTGCAGCCGGCCGTCTTCGACGAAACGGTTGAGCGCGCGCCACTGATTGAGGCAGTAGCCGATCGGCTCCGCCATCGCCCCGCGTGGCAGGATCTGCGCCTCGGTGAGTTCAAGCCAGGCGCGAATCTCAGCGAGCTTCGAAACACTGCGCGCCTGCCGTGCAGCGAGTACTTCGTCCGCAGTCGATGATCTGCCGTCTGCTTGGGCTTGTGCCTTCACGTCGCGCTCGACGTCGTAGAGCGCCCCGATCAGGTCGAGCGCCTGCTTGGCGAGCTTCGGATCCGCCGATTCGGCGTCGACGAACTTGCGGCGTGCGTGCGCCCAGCACGCGACCTCGGTCGCCCCATCGGGCACGTAGAGCTGGTCATAGCCGCCGTACGCATCGGCCTGCAGGTAGCCCTTGAAGTTGCCGAGTACTCGCGCGGGACCATCGCGCTTCCGCGATGGCGTGAAGTCGTACCAGATCCGGTTGTCGTGATCGGCGTAGACCCAGACGCGACCCGCCACGGTCTTGCCTTCGGCGTCCTGCGCAACCGTGACCGGCGTGTCGTCGGTGTGCACCACCGACTGCGCGATCACGTCGCGGCCGAGTTGGTCGTAGATCGGCTCCAGGAGCTCGCCGCACTTTGCTGCCGAGCGCTGCAGCACGCTGCGCGAGAGGTCCAAACCCTCGTCCGCGTACTGTTGCTCCATGCGGTTGTAGGGCATGTGCATGCCGAACCGCTCGGTGATGACGTGCGCGAGGAAGCTCGGGCTCAAGAGCCCCTTCTCGATCACGCGCTGCGGACCGGGCGCGGTCTTCGCGGCGCCGCCGCACTTGGCGCAGCCGTACTTCTTCTTCGCAATCTCGTGGACGACCGTCAGCTCGACGCGCAGCAGCTCGCTGCTGACGTCCTCGCCGATCTCCCGCATCTGGCAACCGCACTCGCAGACGAGTTGGTCGTCGGGAAGCTCGTACGTCGTGCGAACGCGCGGCAGGTGCGAGGGCAGCTTCTGGCGGCGCTTGCCAGGCTTGCGGTCCGGCTTCTTCGGCGGCGTGATCTCGATCGTGCCGTGTGCACCGGTCTTCTCTGCGGTGCGGTCGGCTTCTTCGACGAGTTGCAGCATCCACAGGTGAAGCTGCCGCATTCCGGCATCGCTCTCCTTCAACTTGCGGTTGCCGCGCTTCTCCGAACCGCGGCCGAACGCGATGCGGCGGAACACTTCGACGTTGTGCGCGAGTCTCCGATTCAGCTCCTGGAGCTCTGCATTCTCTCGCTGCAGCGCCGCGACCCTCGCGCGCAGTTGTTCGACCTCACTCGGATCCGCTTCGTGAATCACGCCTGTCACCATCTCCTCTACGCAGCGGGCGTGACAGTGGCTGGCGGATCTTCTGTTTCTTCAGATCGATTCCTTCGATCAGCATCGCGAGCTGTGCGCGGCTGATTTCGCAACGCGACGTGTCGGCCTTCACGTCGAGTTTGAACGTGCCCTGCTCGAGTCGCTTGTAGTGCAGCCAGAAGCCATCACAGTCCCACTGCAGCAGCTTCACGCGATCACGGCTGCGGTTGAGAAACACGAACAGGCTGCCGTCGAACGGATCGTCGCCGAACGCATCGCGGATCACCGCGAGCAGGCCATCGTGCGCCTTGCGGAAGTCGACTGCGTCGCGGGCAACGAAGATCCGGATGCTCGCCGGCAGGCTCAGCATGACCGCAAGGCTGCGACGAGATCGCGAAGCCAGCGCGCGTCGGTGCCAGCCTGCACGTTGACTTCGAGACCGTTGCCGAGCCGCACGACGACCTCACCGTCCGACTGTCGATCCGTGGATACCACCTCCAAGAATGGCGTCGCGGTCGATCGCGTTCGCTCTGATTCCTGGCGCAGTCGCCAGCTCCACCACGACAGCGTGCCGAACGGGATCCCGCTCTCCTCCGACAGCGCTCGCAGGCTCAGCCCTTCGACTTCACGTCGCGCCAGCAGCGCAGCCATCTGCTCTCGTCGTCGCATCGCAGCAGGATGGCGCAGACAGCGCCACCTTCCAGATGTGCTTCACGCGACGGTTACGCTTGCGCGTGCTCGCCGGCGCCGACGCCCCGCAGTCGGTCGGCGGCCGCACGATGCGAACGCTGATCGAGCTGCCGCTCACGATCGCCCC
>DASVAL010000092.1:0-45785 GCA_036376355.1 Planctomycetota bacterium | reverse complement strand
AGCAGCGCCGTCGCCTTCTTCGCGAAGTAGTCGGCCCAGTCCTTGCCTCCGCGTTGGAACAGCGCCTGACTCCAATAGAGGTGCGTGTAGTAGTGGTGTCCCGTGTTGTCGACGCTGATCTGGATCTGCTTCTTGCAGTATTGCACGGCCTTGTCGACGAACGGCTGATCGTCGTAGACGCCCGCGTTGTAGAGCACCGCGACTCCGGCCGCCGTGATCGCAGGCCGGCCGTCCCCGCCCGAATTGAGGCTGTAGCGGATGCTGCCGTCGGAGTTCTGGCAGCGTTTGATGTACTCGACGGCGCGATCGATCGTCTTCTTGTCGACGACGATGCCCGCCATGCGGCATGCCCGCAGGGCCTGGATCTGCGTGACGGTGACGCTGCCTTCGTCGCTGTTCGAATCCGGCGTGTAGATCCAGCCGCCAGCCGAGGACTGCGCCGCCGCGATCAGGCCGACCGCCTTGTCGAGCACGCGCTTCAACCGCTCTTGCTTCCTGAGGTCCTCCTCCATGCCGTAGACCGACGCGAGGAACAGCGTCGCGAAGCCGTGGCCGTACATGCTGCGGCCCTCTTCCTGCGGCACCGAGATGACGCCCGTGTTGGCGTCCGCGTGCTTGACGAGGAAGTCGACGGCGCGCCGGACGTGCTGCCAGTACTTGCCGCGCGTCGGCGTCGAGCCGCCGGCTATGAACGCCATGCCGGCGAGGCCGGTCATCGCGGCCGGATAGCTGCCATAACCACCCGAGTTGCGCCAGCTGCCGTCGTTGGCCTGATTGCGCGCCAGCCACTCGAGGCCCTTCAGCATGGCCTCGTGCATCTCCTTCGACACGCCGGGAGGGTAGGCGGCGTCTTGCGCCGGCGAGAAGCAAGCGCCGATCAGTGCCACCGCGGCTGCCGCGAACGGAGCGTTCATTTCTTTCCTTCCATGAAGTCGTAGAGCCGTTGCTGCTCGTGCTCGTGGGCCCGGAGATCGCCGACCTCCTTGCAGAGCTCGATGCGCGCGAGGTGCCAGTTCAGCCGCACGGGACGCTCGCTCATCAGCTCGAGGATGTTGTCGAGCGCCGCGAGGCCGCCGCGCAGGTTGCCCTCGCGCCCCATCTGGGTGGCGCGTTCGCGCGTCAGCGAGAGCAGTTGCCGGCACATCAGGCGGAGTTGCGTCGCTCCGGCCGCGCCGGCGCGGAGCCCTTCGCCGAGCGCCGCTTCCGCAGCCTCGCCGTTTCCTGCCTGCACGAGGAAGCCCGCGCGGCGCAGCGTGTCCGGCGTCTCGTCGGCGACGCGCTGCAGCGCTTCGCGCGAGCTGAACACCTCGACACCACCCTGGTAACCGACGGCGAGCCAGGGTCCGTGCGAGACGATGTTGTAGGAGCCGGCGAGCGGCTCCCGGCTCGCGTCGAAGGCGGGCAGCGCGAGGCGCCGCATCGGCTTCTTGCCGGCGGCATCGAAGACGAGCAGCTCGCGTTCGCCGGGAACGATCACCGACTCGCCGACGACGCAGCCGCGACCGCGGTGGAACGACTTCGTCGCGCTCCAGAGCGGCAGCTCGTGGCTCCAGCGCAGCAGGCCTCCCTCGAGCCCGATGCAGACGAGGCTCGTGTCCGAGAGCGCGAACATGTTCTCGCGCGACGCCCCGATCACCGCGCGCAGCTTGCCATACGGCGCGTAGATCGAGGTCGCGTCGAGCAGCCAGACCACCTGTCCCGTCGCGCCGTCGAGGCACATCACGAGATCACTGTCGCACGGAGCGAAGATCACGAGACCGTCCGCCGTGACCATGTCGTTGGGCAGCAACCCCGTCAGCTCGCTGCCCGTGAACAGCTGCGACTGCTGAATCCACATCTCCTCGCGCGTCGTCGGACGCTTCGGCCGCGAGACCTTGCGCAGCGGATCGCCGCGTTCGTAGCGACGCACCCATCGCAGGTCCCCGGCGAACGCGTCGACTGCGGCCAGGCAACCCGCGTTGGTCAGGACGTAGGCGATTCCACCGTGCACGACGACAGGGCTGCCGGGCGCCTTGAAGAACGGCGAGCCGCCGGCGTGCAGCGGCGCGTTCCACAGCGGCTGACCGGTGCGGCGGTCGATGCACTCGAGCGTGTAGGCGCCGCGGCGCAGCGAGGGCAGCAGCAGACGCTCGCCGAAGACCGTCGGGGCCGCGAGGAACGTCACGTCGCGCAGGCCGGCCTCACCGTCCGACCAGTCCAGCGAAGACCACGCGCGCTTCAGATCGCGCCGTCCGTAGGCGACGAGCTCACTGGCCTTCAGCGCTTCGGCCGACGCTGTCGTGTTCCGTTGGTGCCCCAGCACGACGTAGCGACGCTCGTCGTCCTCGACGGGCCGCAGCAGCGCGAAGTCGCTCGCGGCGATGCGCACGCGCGGGTGACCGTCGCGCGGCGCCGGCGGCTCGTCGACGCCATCACCCTGCGCGATCACGAGACCACTCGCTGCATCGACGACGCGCAGGCAGTAGTGCTCGAAGAACAGCGCCCTCGGCAACAGGTCCTGTGCGCCCGGCGAGCCGATTCCAGTCGAACCAGCTGACGAGAACGCGACCCACGTCGCCGGCCCGTAGCGACCCGCATGCGGCATCGTCATCGTGACCACGCCGTCTCCCATCATGCCGCGGATGATGTGGGGGCTGTTCTGGTCGTTCGAGGGCTTCGGGTCCTTGTACGGCTCGGGATTCTTGAAGCGGTACTGCCAGATCGGGACCAGTTCCTCGGTGGTCGGACCGAGCCAGCTCACCATCGAGGTCCGTCGTGGATCGGCGAGCAGGTCCATGACCTCCTTCGCGAACATCGTGCTGCCAGGCAGGTCCGCGACCGAGTGCAGCTCGCCGAGGATGCGCAGCGATTCGTCCGGGTGATCCTTGGCCAGCGCCAGCACGGTTTCGTGGGCCGCGGCCACCTCACCGGCGAGACGCAGGCAGAGCGCCATCTTGAACCGACACCACACGGCACTGATGCCGAGCTTCTTGCGGTTGTCGGCCGGGTAGATCTCGACGAGGTCGCGCAGCAGCTGCACCGCTGCGCGATAGCGGCCTTCGTGCATCAGCCGATCGGCGAGCACGACCATCGCGCGGCCAGCCGGCAACGTGATGAAGTAGCGGCTCGCGACCTGCTCGAGCGCGGAGATCGAGCCGTCCTTGATTGCCTGCTCGAGCATCTCGCCGGCGGCCACTTCGTAGTTCGACCGGTAGATGTCGATGCCGACCGAGGGCAGCCGCGCGAGCAACTCGTGGCATAGCCGCCGCACGGGACGGTAGAGACGCCCATCCTGCGAGAACACCGACTGCCGCGCGTCGAGCGGCTTCGGCGCCGGGGAGCCCTGGCGACCGTCGAGGCGCCCCTCGGCCCTGTTGGTCAGGAACTGGCGCACGGGATCGGTCTTCTCGGTCTTCTCCGGTTTCTCCTGTTTCGCGGGGTCCCCGGGCTTCTCGGGGTTCGCGGGAGCCTGATCCGGCGGTGCGCCGACGACCTCGAGTGTCCGCCCCTCGATGACGTCCTGCAGGACCTCGATCGCACTCGCGTACTGCTCGCGAACGAGGAAGGTCTGCGCCGCCCGCAGGAAGCGATCGAGGTTCGGGTTCTCGAACATCTCGACCGCGACGCCAGGGTCGTCGACAGCCGGCGCTTGTGCCGGTGCCACGGCCCCGAGCGGGACTTCCACCCGCTCTCTCAGCTGGCCCGGCACCGCCGTTGCAACCATGCCCCCGAAGACGACGCACAGCAGGATGCGTGGACCGGGCAAACAGGGCTGCTGCGGCTGTGAGTGCACGAACTTCGTTCCGAAGCGAGGGCCAGGGGTCGGGGCCCTCGAGCGGACTCGCTGCAACGGCGGCCGCGCGGGAAGGGATCAGTAGACAATCTACGTTCTGGAGAGCGAGACGGCGAGACCCCCCAACCCATTCCACGAACTCGAACTCCCAGACCGCCCTCGCCCCTTGGACTCGCCGGCTCGACCCGCCAATCTGCACGCACGTTCGGGAATGGCGACAGCGACCGACAAGTCTGGTGAACTGCCCCCTCGCGAGCCTCGATGCATACACTGCAACCACGAATGAACGCACTTCGCATTTCCGTGACCCTGTTGGCCGGGTTGTTCTCGACCGCGGCTCCGAGCCAGGACTGGACCGACGAGCAGCTGGTCGCAGCCTGCGCCGGCTTCCAGTCGGAGACTCTGACGGCGCGCCTGCAACAGGTGGGCAAGCTGCTCGCCGATCGCAAGCCAGCGTTCACGGCGCTGGTCGCGAGGATCCACGGCGACTACCGCGAGTACCAGGTCAAGATCGAGCGCCTGCTGGAAGAGCTCGGTGATCCGCGCTGGCAGGTCCGCGAGAACGCCGAACGCACGCTGATCGAGATCGGCGGGCGGGCCATGGGCCTGATCCAGCAGCGCAAGGAGAACCCCGAGGTCCTCGAGCAGGCGCTGCGCTGCTCGCGCATCTACGCGGCTCTGACCGCCAAGGGCACCGAAGAAGACGACCGCGAGCGGAGGCTCTTGCGCGGGCTCGTGACCACGGCCCTCTACCTCGACTCGGATCCGCGGCTGTTGCGCGCGTTGCGAAGCGCGCTCGGACACACCGAGCAGTCCATCGCAGAGAGCGCCATCCGGGCGCTCGGCAAACACGGCGGCGACGACGAGGTCGGCGCGCTGATGCAGATCGTGCGCGACACCGGTTCCCACCGACTCGTGTCCGTCAGCGCCATCGCGCGGATGCGCTCGGACAAGGCGCTTGCCCTGTGCCGCGAACTGCTGATGCCGCCTGCCGCGGAGACGCAGGACGGCCTGAAGCTCACGCGCTCCGATGCCATGGCAATGATCCGGACGCTGCACGGACGCCAGGACGATGGCGCGAAGGCGCTGCTGAAGGAGCTCGAGCAGCACCCCGATCCCGTGCTCGCGGCAGGCGCGCGCATCCGCGTGCCGCCGGCGACGAAGCAGACGAAGGCGGCCTTCACGCTGCCCGACCGCGCCCGGATCGAGGCCGCGTTCGGCGGGTTCTTCGGCGAATCCCAGCTCGTGATCGGCGGCTTCGAGGGTCTGCCGACCGCCGAGCTCGCGTTCAGCGATTGCGACACGATCGACTTCCCCGAGCACGCGGCCGCAGCTTCGACGCAGGCGCGCGTGTTCCTGAACCAGGGCACGCTCGTCAGCGGGGAGATCGTCGCGATCGATCCCGAGAGCGTGAAACTGAAGTCGCCGCTGTTCGGCGACCTCACGCTGCCGCGCAAGGAGATCCAGGGCATCGCGCTCGATCCGACCCTCGATCGCCTCGTCGGCGCCTCGGTCGACCACGATCGCGTGAGGCTGCGCTCGAGTGAGTTCGTCGACGGCGACCTGATCCAGGCAGGCGCACGGTCGCTCACGGTCCAGCAGAAGGATGGAGCGAAGCGCGACGTCGAGGTCGATTCCGTCGCGGGAATGCTGTTCAAGCGCCCGCGAGCGCTCGAGGCCGACCCGACCTCGTATGCCAGGATCGACCTGACCACCGGCGAGCGGCTGATCGGCTTCCTGGCCGACAGCTCGTCGGAACACCTCGCCGTCAGCGTGCCGCTGCTCGGCGCAGCCGTCGTCCCGCTGGCGCAGGTCGTGCACATGGAGCTCAACGTCGGCGGCGGCGCGATGTGGGGCTTCACGCTGATCGCCGACTACAGCGACAACCGCATCGTCGAAGTCGACGACCAGGGCCGCGTCGTGTTCGTGCTCGAAGAGATCTTCGGCGCCTGGGACGCCGAGTGCCTCGACAACGGGAACCTGCTGATCACCGAGTTCTCCGTGAGCCGCGTGCAGGAGGTGGACCGCAAGGGCAAGCAGATCTGGGTGTTCGAGGACCTCAAGAATCCCTACGACGCCGACCGGCTGCCGAACGGCAACACGCTGATCGCGGACACGTTCGCGAGCCGCGTCATCGAGGTCGACAAGGAGGGCAAGATCGTCTGGTCCTTCGCGAAGGACATCCGGCCCTTCGACTGCGATCGCCTGGCCAACGGCAACACGCTGATCGCCGACGTGCTCAAGGACCGCGTCATCGAGGTGAACCCCTCGGGCGAGATCGTCTGGGAGCTCAAGAACCTGCTGAACACGCACGACGTCGATCGGCTGCCGAACGGCAACACGCTCGTCACGCTGCGCCAGAAGGGCTGCGTGCTCGAGTTCGATCGCGACGGCAAGGTCGTCTTCGAGTTGCAGGGCCTCAGTTCGCCGAGCGACGCGGACCGGCTGCCGAACGGAAACACGATCGTGGCCGAGAACACGCGCGTGCGCGAGTTCGACCGGCGCGGCAACGTCGTCTGGCAGAAGGAGATGACCTGGGCCGTGGAAGTGAATCGGTACTGAGGCAGCAGGCGCGGGCAATCTGCGCGAGTTGACAGCGCCGACCGCGCTACTACGCTGCCGCGCGGATCGGCAATCTGCCGTTTCCGGGAGATGCCCATGAACACACGAACTCTCACCGCAGCGCTGGCCCTCGCGGCCACCGGGCTGGCGCCGGCACAGGACACGAATCACGGCGGCAGTCTCGCGCCGCCCGTGCGCCTGCAAGCAGACGGCAAGCCGATCGACATCGGCAGGCTCTCGGACATCGCGCACGCCGGCCCCTGGCTCGGCGATTTCGACGGCGACGGCGATCGCGACCTGCTGGTCGGCGACTTCCCCGGCTACTTCTGGCTGTTCGACAACGCCGGCACCGACAAGGAGCCGACGTTCACCGGCAAGGGCAAGCTCCAGGCCGGGGGCAAGGACGCGAAGACACCCGTCTATTGATGCATTGCCTCGAGTCCACAGTTGGTGGACCACGACGCGGACGGCATCCAGGACATCATCAGCGGCTCGTACGACCCTGGCGACATCTGGTTGTTCCGCGGCCTCGGCAAGGGCCGGTACGAAGCCGGCAAGGTGCTCGTCGACGAAGCTGGCGTGCCGCTCGTGCACCATCCCGTGGAGTTGCAGAAGTACCACGGGCTGCGCGCCAAGAAGGGTGAAGAGGATGACGAGGTGATCCACGCGCGCGTCGCGTCGTTCGGCAGCTGGCCGGCGCCCGTCGACTGGGACGGCGACGGGGATCTCGACCTCGTGATCGGCACCTTCAGCGGCCACCTGCACCTGCGCACGAACGTCGGCACGCGCAGCGAGCCGAAGTACGCGGCGGCCAGTCCTCGAGTCATGTGCGGCACGGCACCGCTGAAGGTCGCGATGCACGCCGCGCCCGTCGTCGCGGATTGGAACGGCGACGGCACCTGGGACCTCGTGATTGGCAGCGGCGACGGCAGCGTCTGGTTCTTCCCGAACCGCGGCAACAAGCAGAACCCCGAGTTAGCGGCCGGCGAGACGCTGGTCCCGCGGCGCGCGAGGAGCAAGTCGCTGCGCCACGTGCTGATGCCGGGTGCCGAGCCGCCGCCTGGGGTCCGCGCGCAGATCTGCGTCGTCGACTTCGATCTCGACGGCAAGCTCGACCTGCTCGTCGGCGACTACCTCTCCATCTCCGATGCGCGCGCCAACCTCTCGGCCGCGGAACGCGACGAGCTGCTCGACGCCGATCGCCAGTGGAAGGTCATGATGGAAGGCGACCACGACGAGGCGCTCGCCGAGAAGCTCGCGGCGGTGCGCAAGAGGTTGTGCGAAGGCGACGACCGGTGTGCGAGCGCCGTCTGGCTCTACCGCCGCGTCGCGCCGTAGGCGCCGCCGAGGCATCCGGATCTGGCAAAGGAACGCGCTGCGCGCATGCTTCCGCGCATGCCGCCATGGACGACGATCCTCGTCGGATTCGCGCCGAGCCTGTTCTGGCTGTGGCTCGTGCACCGGCGCGACGACCATGAACGCGAGCCGATGCTGCTCGTCTTCGCGGCGCTCGTGCTCGGCAGCGCGTCGACGGCGCTCGTGCTCTGGCTGCGGGGATGGTTCGAGGCAACGTGCGGCCCGTTCGGCCACGCATGCGATGCGTTCCTCGTTACGGCATTCGGCGAGGAGCTCGCGAAGACGGTCTTCGTGCTGCCCGTGCTCCTGATGCGAGAGGTCGACGAGCCGCTCGACGGCATCGTCTACGGCGTCGCTGCTGCACTCGGCTTCGCGGGCGTCGAGAACACGCTGCTGGCCGACACGTCGCGCGAGCTCGAGGTCGTCCTGCATCGCGCCTTCACGTCGACGCTGTTGCACGCTGGCTGCACGGGCAGCATCGGGTTCGCGATCGTGTGCTTCAAGCTGCGCGCTTTCGTGCCTGCCCATCGCTCGCGCGCGCTACTGCTGCTTCCGCCGCTCTGCGCGATATCGTTGCACGGTGCCTACGACTGGTTCCTGATCGCTCCGGTGCCGCAGGTGTGGCCCGCGCTTCTGGCCGTGTTGCCCGTCGCGCTGTCGCTGCTCTGCCTCAAGATCAGCTGGGCCCGCGGTCAGTCCCACAGCTGGCACCCGCCAAAGCCATGAGCCTCGTCGCACACGCCCCGCGGCCACGGGGTCACTCGCGGAACACGGGCGCGAGCTCAGCCGGAATCTCCATGCGTTGCAGCGCGCGCTTCAGTTCGTGCATGCGTTCCGTGTCGTGCTCGGACGCGGCGTGACAGAAGTCGTGCACGGCACGCTGAAGCTCCGAGGCGGGATCCCCGGCTTCGACCGCCAGCGAGAACCACGCCCGCGCGGCAGCCGGCCCCGAGCTCAGGAGCACCTCGATACCGCGCCGCCACGCGCCTTCGCGCAACGCCTTGCTGGCCGTCTGCCAGTCCTCGGCCTCGGGCGCGAGCTCGGCGGCCGCGGCCACCTCTTCACGCAGCTGTTTCCAGACCCGCTCCCAACGCGGCGGCACCGGACCGGTCTCGGCCATGAGCTGCTTCGCGGCGACGAAGTCTCCCGAGTGGAAGCGCCAGATCACGCGCTCGAAACGCCACTCGCCGATCCAGGTGACGACGGCGCACGCGAACGACAGCGCGAGCGCTCCGTAGACCGCGAGCCGCAGCCGCCTTCCCCTCGCATCGAAGCCGGCGCGAAACTCCGGCTCGGACTCGTAGCGGCGCATGTTCTCGCGGCGCAGCGGCTCCTCGGGGTGCAGGCTCAGCACGCGTCCGAAGAGTCCATGCGACACCGGCATTGCGAGTTGGGACAGCACCATCAGCGCGCGCGTGCACGGAGCCGCGCCGAGCGCTTGCACCGACGCGGCATCGGCTTCGTGCTCGAAGCGGTGAGCCAGCGTGCGCACGACGGTCAGCAACACCAGCACGCTCGCGACGGCAACCAGCGCCTTCGTCGTCGCGTCGATCGACTCGAGGTCGAGCAATTGCAGCGGAGTGGTCAGCAGCAGCGGAACCAGCACGACGAGGATCATGAGCAGGCCCGGGTGGCCCCTCTTCGCGTGCCCGACTTCGTGCCCGACGACGCCGGTCAGCGATTCGGCATCGAGCGCGCGCACGAGCCCATCGGTGACACAGAGGAAGCGGCCGATGCGCAGCGGACCGACCATCATCGCGTTCATCGCGCGCATGCCCGTCGGCAGCAGCAGGACGCGTCCCGGATCGAAACCGAGCTTCGTCGCGGCCCGTCGAAGGTGCGTGCCGACCGGCTCGGGAAGCGACCGCACGACGCCGAACGCGATCCGGAACCACGACGGCAGCAAGGCAGCCGCGATGCCGAGGAACGCAAGCGTGCTCAACGTCGACCCGACCGTCGTGCCAAGGAAGAACACGTAGCTGTTCCGATCGAGCGCGAGCACGTCGAGCAACAGGCCGAGCAGCACGAGCGGCATGATGAGCAAGAGTGGCCACCCCATCGCGACGCGGACGATCGGCCAGAGCTCGCGCGCGCGCGGCAACATCTCCCTCGCGACGCTGCGGCTGCCGGCGATCTCGTCGTCGATCTCGCAGTGCGCGATGGTCGCCGTTCCCAACGCGATGCGCGGCAGCTCGGTCGCGAGCACCGGCAGCATCAGCAGCAGGTTGGTCGCGAAGTGGCTCTCGCCGAACCAGCGTTCGACGAAGTCGCCATAACCGCCCTCGGCGAAGAGCAGCCAGACGACGAGCGGCGTCGCGATCGCGGAGAGTCGCAGCATCGTGCGCGTCGGCACGCGCCCGCGGCGCCCCTTGATCAGGTTCTGGCGGAGCCAGTGCGAGGAGCAGGCGACCAGCAGCGACGGCAGGCCGAGCAGCGCGGCGAACGGCAGCAATTGCTCGAGACCGCCGTTGCCCGGAATCGGCGGGATCAGCTCGCGGCCCCCGAACACCACCGCGAGGCCGAGCAGGAAGGCGATCGGCAGAGTCATCGCACGCCGCCGTGGATGCTCAACACCCGCCCGCCTTCTCGGACCCTGCCTTGCCGAAGGCCTGCTCGAGGAGACGCGCGAACCGTTCGTCCTTGCGCAGTAGCGCGATCTCGGGGTCGTTCTCGAACAGCGAGCGCTTGAGCCGCAGCGACGCGTCGAGGTGCGGCGACGCGTGCATGCTCGCGCATTTCTCGAGTGCGGCCATGCCGCGCTCCACGTCGCCGAGCAGCGCATGCACGCAGGCCGACGCATACCATGCGGACGGCTTCAAGCCGACCTTCGCGTCCGCGGCCATCGCCTGCGCCGCGCGGTGCGTGTTCGCCGAGGCCTTGTACTCACGCAACTCGTAGTGCAACTGCGCGAGCGCGAGCATCGTCTGCACACGATCCTCGGCATCACCCTCCGACGACGCCTTCTGCAGCGCGTCGAGGAACTGCTGCGCGTGCTGCTTCCTGCCCCACTGCCAGAGCATCGCGGCGAGCGCCCAACGCAATTCCTCGGGTTCGATCGCGGCGTTCTCTGCGATGGCGATCGTCGCTTCGAGCGTCGCCGCATCGGGGAGCTGCGGCTGGATGTCGCGCAGCGCGGGAACGAGCCGGGATCGATGCGTGTTCGGGAACCACGCGGGCGTCTCGAGCAAGAGCCCGAACAGCATCTTGCCGACGAACGGCTGCAGCCGCCGCAGGTCGTCGTATTGGCCCGCGAACACGACGCCGCTCTCGCGTTGCCGGCGCAGGAACTCGAGCACGCCGTGCGTGCAGAGACCGTGCACGCCCTTGCTGCGCGGCAACGCGGGATCCTTGTCGGCCGCCGGCAGGTTCGCGGCCAGCCAATCGAGACCGAGCTTTGGATCGGCGAGCAGGACGGTGATCGTGAGGTCGAGCAGCTCGCGCGAAGTCTGGTCGGAGCTCACCCACTTCTCGGCGGTAGCGGCGACCTTCTCGGCGTCGACCTGCTGGGCAGTCGCCGGCGCCAACGTCGCGACGAGCGCGGCGAACAAGATGCCGAGGCGCCGCGCGCACGAGGGACGTGGGACGGCGAGGACCATCTAGAAGGAGACCTTGACGGCCTTGCGCTCTTCGGTGGCTTCCACCTCGAAGAACACTGCCTGCTTGAAGCCACCCATCCCTGCGATGATCGAGCCCGGGAACATCTCGATCGCGTTGTTGAGGCGCATCACGGCGTCGTTGTACGCCTGCCGCGCGAACCCGACGCGGTTCTCGGTCGACTTCAGCTCCTCCTGCAGACTCAGCATGTTCTGGTTCGCTTTCAGGTCGGGGTAGCTCTCGGCCACCGCGAACAAGCCGCGCAGCGACTGCGTCAGCGCGCCCTCGGCCTTGACGAGTTCCGCGATGTTGCCCGCATTCTTGAGGTCGACGCACGTCTGCCGCGCGCGAATCACGGCATCGAGCGTTTCGCGCTCGTGCTTCATGTAGCCCTTGACGGTCTCGACGAGGTTCGGGATCAGCTCGTAGCGGCGCTTCAACTGCACGTCGATCTGACTCCAGGCGTTCTTCGTCTCGTTGCGGCGGCTGATCAGGCCGTTGTAGGCGGCGATCGCCCAGATCACGAAGATGACGACCAGGCCGACAGGGATGATCCAGATCAGGCTGTCCACGGTTTGTTGTCCTCGACGGAGACTCGGGTTGGCACGCAGCGCGAGCGCATCGACCGAATCACTCGGGTATTGCGACCTCGCCAGTGAAGACGGTACGGGCCGGGCCCTCGATCGCAAGGGTACTCCCCTCGCCGACGATGCGTAGCGTGCCTCCGCGCAGGTCCACTTCGACAACTGCTGCCCGCACGTGGCCCTGCTGGAGCGCCGCGGCCGCGGCCACGACGGCGCCGGTACCACACGCGAGCGTCTCGCCGCTGCCGCGCTCGAACGTGCGAACGCGCAGCGAACCCGGTCCCTGCACCTGCACGAACTCGACGTTCACACCGCCCGGGAAGGCCCGATGCGTCTGCAGCGCGCTGCCGATCCCGGCCACGTCGGCAGCCGCGACGTCGGCGACGAACGTCACCGCGTGCGGGTTGCCGGCGTCGCCGGGCACGAACTCGATCTTGCGGCCGCCGACGTCGATCTGCAGCGGCGCACCGCACCGTATCTCCCCCATCCACGCACGCACCTGGTCGCGCTCCGCGAGCAGTTCGACGCGTCGCGGTCCCGCATCGGTCTCGACCGTGAAGGCCCGTTCTCGCACATGGCCGTGCTCGAATGCGAGCCGTGCGAGACACCGCAGACCGTTGCCGCACATCGCGCCGCGCGAACCGTCGGCGTTCCACATCACCATGCGGACCGGCGCCTCCCGTCCGCGCTCCATCACGATGAGGCCGTCGGCGCCGATGCCGAAGTGGCGATCGGACCAGCTGCGCGCGAGCGCGGGCGCTGCCGCGAGCGGGAACGGCGTGCGGATCGCGTCGACGTAGACGTAGTCGTTGCCGGCACCCTCCATCTTCGTGAACGGGATCTGCATCAGTCGATCTCGATGCGGTCGTACTTGCTCGGCACGTACACGTTCGCGAAGCCGGCGTTGCGCAGCCGACCCGCGTAGGCCTCGGCCGGTTCGTCCTCGCCGTGCACGACGAACACCTGCTTGCAGCGGACGGCGAGGTGACGGCTCGCGGCCATCAGCTCGCGCCAATCCGCATGTGCGGACAGACCCGGCATCGAACGCACCTTGCACTTCACGTCGTGTGGCTCGCCGAGGATGTTGACCTTCGTCGCGCCGTCGAGCAGGCGCCGACCGAGCGTGCCGTGCGCCTGGTAGCCGACCATCAGCACACAGTCCTGCTTGCGGCCGATGCTCTGCGAGAGATGGTGCAGCACGCGACCCGACTCGCACATGCCCGAGGCCGAGATGATCACGCCAGTGCGCACCTGGTTCAGCGCCTTGCTCTCCTCGACCGTGGCCACGTACTCGACACCATCGAAGAACAGCGGGTGGTGACCGCTCTTCAGCAGCGCCTGCGTGCCGGCGTCGAACAGTTGCGGGTGCTTGCCCATGATCCGCGTCGCTTCGTGGCTCATCGGCGAGTCGACCCAGATCGGCAGCTTCGGCAGCGCGCCATCGCGCATCAGCTGGCCGAGGAACAGCACGACGGACTGGGTCCGGCCGACCGCGAACGCCGGGATGATCACGCGGCCGCCGTCGTGCATCTCTTCGGCGACGATACGCGTCAGCTCGGCCATCATGTCGACGCGCAGCTCGTGCTGCCGATCACCGTAGGTCGACTCGGTGATCAGTGCGTCGCATTCGGGAATGCGCTCGGGATCGCGCAGGATCGGCAGGTCCTTGCGGCCGTGATCGCCCGTGAACACGATGCGGCGCTGCTTCTTGCCGCTGTCGACGTCCATGACGACGATCGAAGCACCGAGGATGTGCCCCGCATCGAGGAAGTGCACACGCAGCTCGCGCATGACCTCGAAGGTTTCGTGGTACGGGACCGCGCGGACGAGCCGCAGCGTCCGCTCGACGTCCTGGTCGTCGTAGACCGGCTCCACGTCGTGCCCGCGCCGGCGCAGATGCCTGCAGTCCTGGCTCTGGATGTGCGCCGAATCCATGAGCATCATCCGCAACATGTCGGCGGTTGCGTCGGTGCACCAGATCGGCCCCTGGAAGCCGTCCTTGACGAGACGCGGCAGCGAACCGCAGTGATCGATGTGCGCGTGCGACAACACGACGGCATCGACGTCCCGGCCGGCGATCGGCAGCTTGCGGTTCGCTTCGTCGGCGATGCGACGCGGGCCCTGCACCATGCCGCAGTCGAGCAGCACCTTGTTGGTGCCGATCGTCAGCAGGTGTTTGGTGCCAGTGACGTGGCGAGCCGCACCCAGGAACTGGAGCTCGATCGTCATCGCGTCCTTCACGTGCGGACGACCACGGTCCGCGTCGTGAACGTCAGCGGCAGCAGGAACGGCGCCAGCAGGATGTCGAGGAAGCCGAACTTGGTCTCGATCGAGTAGCTCGTCAGGTCGGCCGCCATGCGCTGCGGATCCACTTCGTTCACGACGATGAACCCGAACAGCGCATAGTACTGGCGCGCCACCAACTCGTTCGTGCCGGTGGCACCGAGGCCGATCGAGTGCTGGTGGGATAGACACCCGCCACCGAGCAGTCCGAAGAGGAGGACGAGCAACGACGCGCAGCGGTGCTTCGGCGGAAGAGGGTTCACGCGGTGACTTTTACCAGCTGCTGCCCGCGACACGCTGCGTCTTCTGGCCCCGGCAGCCGCCCCGGACGCCGGGCGGATCCCATCGGGCGCGCGGCGGCGTAGAATGGGCCGCATGACGAACCGGCGATTCGCTCCGCTGGCGTTCCTGCTCGCGCTGCCCTGCTGTGATGCCGAGAACGTGCAGTGGGCGTTCGTGTCCAACCCGGGTGGCAGCTTCGGCACCACGGGCGGCGCCGTGATCGTGATCCGCATCACGGGCTCGTCCACCCTCGGGCTCGACGGTGATTTCCTGCGCGTCGATGGCGTCGACGTGCGCGGCCCGGTCTCGGTGCTGCTGCCGCACGCGGGCGACTTCGGCGTGCTCGTGCACGGCAATGCGGTGGAAGTGCGGTCGCCGGCGTTGTCGTTCGACGACGGGACCGGCATCAGGCCAGGCCGCGTCGAGATGACGAACGCCATGCTCCAGTTCCCGCCACCGGGTGGTCCCGCGTCGCTGCGCGTGCAGATGCCCGACACTTCGGTGGTGCACCCTGGCGGCGTCGGACCCGGCACGCTGCACATCGCGAACGCGGGCACGCTGATGATCCTCGAGAGTGCTTCGGGCCTCGTCGTGTTCGGCGAGCACGAGACGCCCGAGGTCGTCGGCACGTCGGCGACGCTGACCACGACGCCGGCCGGGAACGCCTACGCGTTGCGGCTGTCCGCGACCCAGGTGCGCCTGCTCGTGCCACCACCGTTGCCGCTTCCCGAGCAGCGCGTGGTGTTCGTGCCCGAGCGCAACTCGGTGCGCATCCTGGGACCGATCTCCGAGGCGCTCGCCGAGCTGCCGTCCAGCGCGGTCAACCTGCAAGGCGGCGTCGGTGGCGTATTCCTGCAAGCTGCCCTGCCGCAAGGTCTGCCGGGCGATCCGACGCCGATGAACCTGTTGATGGCGGCCTACAACCGCTACCTGCTCCGCATCGAGAACTGATTCGGCCCCGCGCGGGCGGCGGACGACTCAAGCCTGTGGAGGAGCCTTCTGGTCGTCGTTGCGAGCTTCGTCTGGCTCGTCCGGTTCGTCAGGAAGGTCCTCGAGCGGAACCGGAGCAGCTCCATGCTCCGCGCGCTCCTTCTCGGCGAGCCTCGCCGACGCGAGCTGCTCCGACCTGAGCCTTCGCATGAGCGCCAGCACGAGCACGGGCAACGCCGCGATCAGGAGCAGGCTGAAGCACTGGTCGAAGAGGACGCGCCAGGGCGCGCCCGAGCCGTGCATGAGGTGGTCGCGCCACGCGTCTTCCAGTTGCGGCATCGAACGCCCGGTCCGCCACACGAGGGCGCGCTCGAACGACGTCAGGTCGTCCGTCGCACGCGCCACTGCGAGCATCGACTCAATCCCGTATTCACGAACGAGCCACGCGACGTAGGAGTAGCTCTGGCCGTAGGCGACGCGGAGGAGGTTCTCTCCGGTGGGGAATTCCTTGCGAAGCGAGCCAAATGCCTCCAACCGGCCCGTCGCCGCGCGGCCGACGAGATCCTCCTCGCGGGCGCCGAGGTAGGTGTCGCCGGCGATCGTCTGCGCGAGGCCTTCGTGGAACCAGCGCGGAATCAGGGCGCCGTGCGGCGCGACGAACTGATCCAGCATCTCGTGGACGAGCTCGTGCACGACGACGCCGCGGGCGTTCGCGCCGGTGCGCCGGATCTCCCCCCACACGATGTGGATCTGGTGCCGGCCGAGCAGTGCAAAGCCAGGGGAGTCCTGATGGAGCAGCGCCGCGAGCGCTCCGGGCATGGAGTCCCGGTCCGCATGCACGTGCACGAAGAACGGACGGCTCGGCTCGCCCGCAAAGACCTCGCGCAAGCGGACCAGCTCCGAACTGACCATCGCGCGAACGCCGTCGACCACTTCGGGCGCGACGTCACCACTCCCGGCGACGACGCTCGGCTCGACCGCGCCCGGCGCGGCCTGCACACCCTGCGGCGACGTCGATCCGGACGGCGTTGGCCCCTGATCACAGGCCGCCGGCAGCAACACGGCGAGCGCAGCGACGAGAGCAGGCAGAATGCGTGGCAGGAACACGAGGGGGAGGCGTCATAGTCCCGGCTAGCCGGCCGGAGCAAGCCGGTCCCTGAGTCCCTCTGGAGATCCTCACGTGAAAGCCTGGATGTTCGTTCCCGCCGTTTCAGTCGCCGCTGCCCTGGCCATGGTGCCGCAGGATCCCGCTGGCCCTGTCGACCCGCCGGCCGCCGATCCGTCCGCGATCGTGTCCATGTCCGAGCTCCGGTACACGACCTTGCAGGGCGCCGCGGGTGCCGTGAGTGCCCGCAATGTCGTCGAGATCCGTCTGTTCGAAGATCATCCGCACCACATCCGGCTCGAGATGATCTACGAGAATGGCGACTACTCGCTGATCGATGCACAGGAGTTCCATATCGTGCGGCTGGGCGGCGGCTCGCGCGAGGTCAAGCTCGTGCGCGGCAAGCTGGCGCGCATGCGGTTCCCGCGCTTGCCGTGATCGGGTCCTGACGGCGCGTTGACAGCGGGCCCTTGCAGCGCGGTGTACATTCCTTCACCGCGCGGGCGCGCGTTGCCGAAAGAAGCAACAGGCTGGATCGGGTCGGTATTGGCACCGCATGACCCGAACCACCACACCGGCGCAGTTCCACCTGCTGACCCGCTCGGACCTCGCTCGCATGGAGGTCCCCGAGGGCAAGCTCGAGCAATGGCAGGCGACGGGGTGGCTCGAGGAGGTCGGTCGATTGCCCGATGCCGAGAACGGTGACGCCGTCTTCGCGGTGCACTCACCCGAGCTGCGCCGCGAGCTTGCCCCTCGCCTCGATGCGACCGGCAAGTCCGCAGTCGTGATGGCTCCAGAGCACGTGCGGTGGCTACTGAGCCAGACCCGGTCCGACGCGAAGACGCCGGACGCGCCATCCGACGGCGTCAAACCCGCTCGCGCTGCGACGAGCGAGCCGCGCGGTTCCGCCGAGGGACCTTCGACGACGGCACTTGCAAGGGCCGGTTGGGGCGCGGATCCCGCGGTGGCGGAGCTGATCGAGAGCGATCTCCCGCAGGTTCTGCACGAAATGGCGATCGACGTCGCAAGGGAGCTCGAAGGGGTGTCGGCGGCCACCGGCAGTGAAACCCACTGGAATGACGAGGGCCTCGATGCCGCGGCACCGCAGGGCTTCGACGAGCCGTACGAAGCGGAAGGAGGTCTCGACGCCGGCGACCTCGAAGCCGCGTTCAGCAACTGGGATCCGTACGAACCGGCATCGCCTGCAGCGAACGATCGCGAGGCAACGACGCGCGTGGTTTCGCAGCCCCTGCCGAGGGAGCCGGTACCACTCATTGCTGTCTCGCCCACCGCGAAGGCGCGCGCACAGACGCCCGCTCCGGCACGAACAACCGACGCCGCGACGTTGGCCATGAGTCGCGTCGAGACGTATCTCGGTGAGCTGAAGACCGCGGTCGTCGCACTGACGAAGCGACCCGAGCCACCGGCAGTCGACCTTCGCCCGCTCGTCGACGCCGTTCACTCCGGTTTCGAAGGGGCCGCACGACAGTCTGCGGCCATCGGCTCCACCGTGCATTCGCTGGCGGAACGACTCAAGATCAGACAGCAGGACGAGAAGAGCGTGTCCCGAGCCGTCGGGGTCGCCATCGAAGACGCCGCGCCACGAAGCGACCGCAGCCCTCCACGGCGCATCGCTGCACGTGAGGATCGCCATCCCATCGCGCTGCTCGCCACGGCCGTGCTGGCGCTGTGCTGGTCCGTGCTGCTCTGGTTCAAGACGGGCTCGGCGAACATGGCGCTCGGAGCGGTCGTCGGTGCGAGCGCCATCGCCTGCTGCCTCCTGGCCGCACGGCGTGCCGGGGCCTGAGGCGACCTGTGTGAACCGGGTCAGCGCGGCGGTTGCGCTGACTGCGCGGCCGTGCGGTCGACGGAGATGCAGAGCGCCACTGCGCACTCGATGCCGTTCTGGACCACGTCCGGTTCGACCTCGTGCTTCAGCGCCTTGGCGACGTCGTCGGCGAGATTCGCGAGCCGCGCGCCGGCCACCAGTTGGAACGCCTCACCTCGTTGCCTGGGCTCCGCCGACCGCAGCCACTTGCGTGCGGCGTCCTCGAGCTTCCGAGGGTTGAGCCAAGCCGACTGGTGCAACAGGTTGCGAGCATCGACGAGGTCCTGCGGACCGGCACCGTCGGTCAAGACCTGGATCGCCCGATCGAAGCGCTTGCCGAGTTCGCTGGCGGTCTTCCACCAGTCGGTCCAGGCCTGCGCGTCGTCGGCGAGCTTCAGGCCAGTCAGCGCCTGTAGCGCCCCGACCGCGGCGACCCGCCGTTCATTGTCCTCCGACGACAACAGCTCGAGCAGCTCGGAGATGTCGCGGGCCTCGCCGACTACCCCAAGCGTATGGATGGCGGCGAGTTTGACCTCATCGCTGGAGTCGTCCAGCGCCCTGCGCGCACCTTCTGCCGCCCCGGCTACGCGCAGGCCGAGCAGCGCGACTGCTCGCAGCGCCGCCGCGCGCACCTCGGGGCAGTCATGGCTCGCGAGCACGAGCACGCCCTGGACCGCGACGACGCCGCCCTGGGTGATCAGGTGCGTGATGAGGGCCTGCGCCGCCTTGCTGTCGGCCACTTGCGCCTCGCGGACCGCAGCCTGCACGCGCGCGGGATCCCTCGTGCTTGGCTGCAGCTCGGCCATCCGGTCGACGGAGATGCCGAGCACCGCCGTGCATTCGACGCCGTTCCGGACCGCGTCCGGATCGACCTCGAGCTGCAGCGCGTGGGCGACGTCGTCGGCGAGATCCCCGAGCCGCGCCGTGGCCACCAGACGGAACGCCTCGCTGCGCAGCCGACGCGCGCTCGAACGCAGCCACTCGCGCGCGGCCTCTTCGAGCTTCTGTGGCGCGAACCAGGTCGATTGGTTCAGCAGGTTGCGAGCATCGACGAGGTCCGCCTCGCTTCCGCCATCGGTCAACCGCTGGATCGCCGCATCGAGGCTCTTGCCCAGCTCCTGGTTCGTCTGTTTCCACCAGTAGGTCCAGGCGCGCACGTCGTTGGCGAGCCGCAGCCGAGTCAGCATGCGCAGCGCGCGGAACGCGGTGACTTGTGGAGCCTTGTCTTCGGACGACAACAGCTCGAGCAGGTCCGGGATGTCGCGGGCCTCGCCGACCACGCCCAACGTGGCAATCGCGGCGAGCCTGACTTCGTCGCTGATGTCGCGCAGCGCCATGCGCGCACCATCGGCTGCCCCGTCGACGCGCAAGGCGAGCGTCGCGATGGCGCGCAGTGCCTCGGTGCGCACCTCGGGACTGTCGTGGCTCGCGAGCCCGAGGATGCCCTGGACCGCCACGACACCGCGATGGGCGGTCAGGTGCGTGATCAGGCCCTGCGCCGCTGCCATGTCGGCGACGTGCGGGTGGTGGACGGCGGCCTGCACGACTGCTTGCTTCAGCGGCGGCACGAGGCGTTTGAGCAGCGCCACGAACTCCACTGCCTCGGCGTCAGGCCCGGGCGCCGGCGATTGCGCGGGCCCGAGCCCGGCCAGGGCGATGCCGACCGCCAGGTGCAGGATGCAGGCACGGGGGATCGCCATTGGTTTCATCGCTGCGGCGGACGCAGGTCCCGCCAGAACAGGCGCTGCAGCCTGACACGCCCGCCCATCATCTGCTCCCGCAGCGCGATGTCGAAGTGAACCGACCCGCCGCCCTTCAGGTCGATCGTCTTGCCGATGATCGAGCCCATCACCGCACCGTTGCCGGACAGGGTCAATGCCGTCTCGGGTGCGTAGTAGACGAACGACGCGCCGGCGCCGCCCGAGAACGAGCCTTTGTTGTTCCCCATCGAGGCGCCGGCCGGCAGCGGATAGGGATGCTGATAGAACTGCAGGTTGTGAGGCTTGTTGGTGGCGTTGGCGATGATGCCGCCGCCCAACGACGCGAGGTCCGTGACGTAGATCTTGACCGGTCCGTCGACGATCTTGAGGATCGCGTTGCCGGAGAGCGTAATGCTGTGGAAGAAGTAGGTGCCGCCGGTCAGCGTGATCGTGACACCCTTGTTGACGATCAGGTCCTTCGTTACGGGGTCGTAGTTGACCTTGCCGGTCGTCAGCCACTTGCCGTTGTCGTTCGTCGTGGCCGCCGCCTGGAACTCGGCCAACGGAGTCGGCGGGAGGTCGACCGTCTCCGCCGCGGGGGTCGTGTCGCCGGTCACGGTGGCGCCATTCGACATCGCCACGGTGGAACCGGGCCCTGGCGTCGCGTCGCCGTAGACGTGCACCTGGCTCGACAGGTCGATGCTGCCGTTGCTGCCGATGGACCCCTCCATCAATGCGTAGGAGCCGTTCTTGTCGACATTGACGGCCTGCGTGACGTAGGGGCCGAGGCGGCTGTCGTAGGCGTCGGTCTTCGTGCCGGAGCTGCCGAGCACGAGCCCGTCCTTGGCGAACAAGCCGTAGTCCCAAGCCGTGCCCGGCACGAGCCTCGAACAGGTCTCGATGCGGCGGCCGATCTGTCCGTGCCAGCCCTGCGCGTCGATCGTGTACCGACCGGGAGTTGCCGCGTCCGGGGTTGCCGTCGTGGTGAACCGCATCCCCGCGTAGGTTCCGGACACGTTGCCGATGCCGTCGCCGTCGGGATCGGTCTGCGATTGGATCTCCTGCTCGGCGAAGGCCGTGCCGGTTTCGGCTGCCTCGAGCGCGTACAGGTTGCTGTCGCCGCGCGACTGCAGGCGGCGCGAGGCGAGGCCGACCTCGATCATCGTGACCGCGAGGCCAGCGATCACGAGCGCGAAGAAGACGGCGATCACCGTGATGCTGCCGCGCTGATCGGGCACAGTCCGTTCGGGGAGCAATCTCATGGCGGTCAATTCCTCAAGGCCAGCGACGTGTCTCCCGTGAGCATCGCCAGACGTTTTCTCGTTCCGGAGCTGTAGGTGGTGAGCGTGATCCGCAGCGTGCTGCCGAGCAGCGTCGCGCGGAAGCCGCCGGCGGGAACGCGCCGCGCGATGACCCTTTGCTCCGCACCATGCGTGAGGATCAGCTCTCCTGGGCTGGTGACTCCCTCGACCGACTCGGCGCAAGCGCGCCAGGAGATCTCTGACGGCGCGTCGAGCACCAGGCCGCCCGCGTTGATGCCGGTCACACAGCGGAAGGATGGCTTGGTCGACGTGCCGCTGGCGTCGAAGCCCGTGAGCGAGCTTGCGGCCGCGCCGCGCAGAGCTGTGGCAATCGCATCCAGGTTGCGGCGGTGATCCTCGTGCGCCTTGAGCGCGACGGTCGACCAACCCCAGTTGCCGGACGACGTCGAGAACGTCATCGCGAACACTGCTGTCAGCACGCTGGCGACAGCCGCGGCGACGATCGCCTCGACCATCGAGAAGCCGGCTTCGCGTACGCGAAACGCCGGAGCCATCAGCGTTCTCCGCGGAGCCAGGTCGCCAGCAGGACCTCGCGCACCTGCTGGCCGGCACGCTCCCAGCGCAGGCGGATGACGGCCGGCAGCGCCGTGTAGTCGTCGTTGCGCGGCCCCGAGTCGATCGCGCCATCGCCGTTCAAGTCGCGCGGCAGCCCGTAGCGCGGCGCAGGCGCGGACTCGCGCAGCGCCACGACGCCCATCGAATCCGTTGCGGGCACCTGGACCAGGAAGGTGACCCTGCCGAGCGACGGCGGGACGCTCACGTCGGAGTAGTAGTTCGTCACCGGCCACGTCTTCAGCGCGGGGTCGATGGCGAGGTCGGACAGCTTTGCGTCGTCCGTGCTCTCCATCGAGAGTGGCCGCAGGCGCGCGTAGAGCGTGGCCCAGTTCGTGTCTGCACGCAGCCTCTCGACAAAGCGTCCGAGCGTGACGACGGCCAGGGCCTTCTCCTCGGTCGCGCGGTTCAGCTTGCTCTGCGTGCCGATGCACTGCACGTAGACCAGCACGGAGACCGCGAGCACGATGTTGGCGACCAGCACCTCGATCAGCGAGAACCCGGCCGCCCCGTGCGACCCGGGCTGCATGGTTGGAGCGCAGCGGTGTTTCACGGCTTCTCGGCGGCTCCGACCGCTTCGAGTGGCTCCGCTGCCGACGTGGACGCGCCGGGGGTGCCGCCGGTTGCGGATGCGCGGGAAGCGGGCTGCGCGGGCAACCTCGTGCGGAGCCAGTCCATCAGGCGATTCAACTCGGCTGCGACCTCCTGCAGGTGGTCCTTGTCGCGCAGCTTGACGGTGAAGTCGAGGTCCCCCGTTCGGATGCGCTCCATCGACTTGACGATGCGGTACGCGGAGCCTTCGACGCGGTGGCTGACTCGCAGCGCCTGGACCACGATCGTCGCACCGAACGCGAGGATCGCGACGAACATGCCGACGCCGAACGGCAAGAAGCTCGGCAACGCCGACGAGCCCACAGTGGCGTCGTCGTCGAACGCGGAGCCTTCGATCCAGACGGCCCAGACGCCGACAGCGAGCAGCATCAGCAGGGTCGGGATGCTGATGCTGAGGACGAACCGCTTTTGGGCAGCCGGATTGACGAGCAGGGTTCGGCGGCGGTTCTTGACTGCCTTGGCCACCATCGCCAACCCTGAGTGATGCGAGTTGTCGTTCATACTGGGCGCGCTTCCGGCAGAGTCCATCGACGACCTGCGCGCCGGCACTTGAGCAAGGACCGCGCCTCGCCATCACCGAGCTGCGGCGTTCGGGGCGAAGGGGCCCGCGAGGGAGATCGCCAGGTTCATCGCAGCGGCGGACGCAGGTCCCGCCAGAACAGGCGCTGGAGTCTCAGGCGCCCTCCCATCATCTGCTCGCGCAACGCGATGTCGAAGTGGACCGACCCGCCGCCCTTCAGGTCGATCGTCTTGCCGATGATCGAGCCCATCACGTCCCCGTTGCCGGACAAGGTCAGTGCCGTCGCGGGCGCGTAGTAGACGAACGACGCGCCGACGCCGCCCGAGAACGAGGCCTTGTTGTTCACCATCGAGGCACCCGCCGGCAGCGGATACGGATACTGGTAGAACTGGAGGTTGATCGGCTTGTTGGTCGCGTTGGCGATGACTCCGCCTCCCAACGACGCGTTGTCCGTGACGTAGATCTTGACCGGCCCGTCGACGATCTTCAGCACGGCGTTGCCGACGAGCGTGATGCTGTGGAAGAAGTAGGTGCCGCCGGTCAGCGTCATCGTGACGCCCTTGCCGACGATCAGGTCCTTCATGACGGGGTCGTAGGTGACCTTGCCGGTCGTCTTCCACTTGCCGTTGTCGTTGGTCGTCGCCGCTGCCTGGAACTCCGCCAACGGAGTCGGCGGGAGGTCGACCGGCTGCGTCGCGGCGGTCATGTCGCCGGTCACGGTGGCGCCATTCGACATGCTCACGGTCGAGCCGGGCCCAGGCGTCGCGTCGCCGTAGACGTGCACCTGGCTCGACAGGTCGATGCTGCCGTTGCTGCCGATCGATCCCTCCTGCAACGCGTACAGGCCGCTCTTGTCCAGGTTGATGGCCTGCGTGAGGTAGGGGCCGAGGCGGCTGTCGTAGGCGTCGGTCTTCGTGCCGGCGCTGCCGAGCACGAGACCGTCCTTGGCGAACAAGCCGTAGTCCCACGCCGTGCCCGGGACGAGGCGGGCACAGGTCTCGATGTGACGGCCGATCTGCCCGTGGAAGCCCTGCGCGTCGATCGTGTACCGACCGGGGCTCGCCGGGTCCTGGGTCGCAGTCGTCGAGAACCGCATCCCTGCGTAGGTCCCCGAAACGTTGCCGATGCCGTCGCCGTCGGGATCGGTCTGCGACTGGATCTCCTGCTCCGCGAAGGCCGTGCCGGTCTCGGCGGCCTCGAGCGCGTACAGGCTGCTGTCGCCGCGCGCCATCAGGCGGCGAGAGGCGAGCCCGACCTCGATCATCGTGACCGCGAGACCGGCGATCACCAGGGCGAAGAAGACGGCGATCACCGTGACGCTGCCGCGCTGATCGCACGCGCTCGGTTCAGGGAGCAATGACATGTTGTTCATATTCCGCAAGGCCAGCGACGTGTCTCGTGTCGGCTTGGCGGGCCGATCGTTCCTTCCCGAGCGAGGCCGCCGCGTGCAAGCACGGGGGCGGCGACAGCAGAGGGCCGAATGTCGACAGACTCGCGCCGCGCCTTGAGGAGTCGAATGACGCTGTTTCTCGATTTGAGCCAGCCTGGCCTTCAGCCCGACTTCTTTCGCTTCTTGCTGCACAGGGCGCGCTGACGCGCACCTTCACCGCCCCAGCGCGAGGGTCAGGACCGCGGCGTCGGCGAGAGCAGGTTCGCAAGGATGCGCACGGCGCCGGGATGGAGCTTCTTGAGCTGCCGCCACAACGCGAGCGCGCAGTAGACGTACTCGCCTTCGCCGGTGCGCGCATAGAGCAGGGCGCTTCGTTCGGGAGCCTGGCCGGGATCCTGCATCTCGAGGATCTCTTCGAACTCGCTCGCGTACGCGGAGGGCAGGTAGAGCGCACGCTCCTGGACCCAGCCGTCCCAATCGCTCGGCAGGATCGGGTTCGGGTGCACGAGCAGCACGTGGTCGGGTTTCAGGATGCGCACCGGGGCATCGGCGCGCGTGACGCGGGTCTTGCCGACGTGGAACTGGAACGGAGCGCCGAGGAAGCCTTCGCCGGGCGGATCGAACTCGACGTCCTTGTGATAGAAGACGACGAGGCGTTTGCCCTTGTCGCGCGCGAACTCCAGCAATCGACGAAAGCCGCGCCGCGCTTCGGGCCGATCGCGCAAGGCTCGGATGTCGACGACGATCGTGTCGAACGTGCGCAGGTTCGCAACCGCGATGTCCGTATCGCTGAGCTCGGACCACGCGAGACCGAGGCCGCCGGCGCCGAGGATGCCGGCCAGCGTGTCGTCGTGCGTGCCAACGAGTCCGACGCGCAGACTCGCGGGAGTCCTCACGTCGATCTTGTGAACGGGCAGCGCGACCTTGTTGTCGCCGAGACGGACCCGCAGGACGTCCACGCCGGGCTTGCGCTCGGCAGGTGCCGAGACCGCGAACTCGAAGAGGTCCCCGCGTTGGTCCTGCAGCAGCACGTGCTGACGATCCTGCAGGATCGCGTAGCCGGCGGGCGCCTTGACTTCGAGCCACGCGTCGACGGGAAACTGCGTGTGACAAGCGACGCTCACGCTGAACTGCAGCGTGTGCCTGCCCGACGGCAGCAGCAGCATGCGCGGCTTGATGTCGAGTTCGACCGCCGAGCGCTGCTCGACGGGGACGGTCACGACGACGGGGACCTCGAGCTCGAAGACCCGCACGAAGAACTGGATCCGGACGGGCGGCACGAACCGATCGCCGCGGAACCGATGCATCATCGGATCCTCGTGCCGCGTGTCGAGGGGCACCCGGATCGTGGCGTCGGCGCGGTATCCCGATTGGGCCTCTGCATCGCGTCCGTTCGCAGTCGCGAGGTCGACCGAAACACCATCGAGGCCCTCGGCGCGCAACTGGACCGATTGTGGCATCGCGGTGTGGACAAGAACGCGGACCACGAACTCCTCGCCCGCGACAGCCATCAATCCACGCCGCACGTCGAGCTCGATCTGCACGCCGGCGAGAAGCAGCAGGACCTTCTCGAGTGCGGCGATCCGACGGCGCAAGCGCGAGGCCACAGCATCGGGTTCCGTCGGCGCTGCGGGGCGCGCCGCCAGGAGCTCCCGGAGTTCGGTCACGACCGCGCTGATCTCGGCCGTCGGCGGATCGCGTTGGGCGATCCGCGAGGGCAGGTCGCGGGTCAGGAACGTCTCGATTGCGGCAGCGCGTTCGCGCGAACCTGGCCACGTGCCCGCGTCGAGCACGGACGGCAGGCCCATCGGGCGTCGCTCGTCGAGAGTGACGGTCCCGAGCTGCGACTCGAACTTCAGCTCGGATTCGAAGACCGTATCGATCGGTCCTGGCGGCCCCGGGCTCGTGTGCCACCTTCGCAGGACCTCGTATGCGATCCTGCGCAGCGTCGCGCCGCGCGTCTGGTCCAACCGATCCGCATCGATTCGCAGCGTATTCGGCGAGATGGTGCTGCCAGCACCCAGCAGGAACACGCGGACCGCGCAAGGCGCTCCCGGCGCATCGAACGAGGCGTCGCCGGCGCACCTGATCGCCTCGGGCAGCAAGGAGACGAGCGCCTGGTCGTGGCCGTGCAGTTCCTCCCGATGATGTGTCGTGACCACGGCGTCGGGGCGGATCGTGCGCAGCAGGCACACGATGTCGCGCAGCGTCTTGTCGCGGCCCCATTCGGCGAAGGTCTCCTCCGCGGACCGCCGGTAGCCGCCATCGGGACAGTTCAGGTACCAGACTTCGCCCTCGAACTGCGCGCAGCCCGCTTCCGTCTCCAAGGTCCGGATGCGCTCGAGGCCGTCCCCTGTTTCGGGGCCCATGCTGTTCTGGCCCCCACCGCCGCGGGTCGCGAGCAGCACGGCCACTCGCATGCCGTATGTGCTGCGCAGCCACACAGCGGGAAGCACGTAGCGGTCGTCGGGATGCGACGCGACGAGCAGCACGAGTGCATCGGCAGCCGCATCCTTGACCGCTTGGTGCAGCGCCACGGATCCGGCCGGAGTGCTGCCACAGGTGTCCGGCCACTTCTGGGGCTCCGCCCGCCCCACGAGCACCAGCGTGGCAACGGCGACTCTCGCAAGCGGGAACGCCGCTGCCCGTCGGCGCCCTGGCACGACGTCGAACGGCAAGGAGCGGCGCGCGTCGTCACATGGCGCGCCAAGGTTCTCGCGCAGCAGGAACTCTCGATGCCCCGGCTCCGAGTCCACGTGCATCGGCGCAGACTATCAGACCCCGAGTGCGAGGCGATTGGCCAGAACGTCGGGTAGGCCGGCCTCGCGGATCTTCTGCTGCACGCCGGCGATGTCGTATTGCACGCGGCGAATGCACGCGATCTCGAGCTCGGTGTCGACGAAGCCGTAGGCCGCTCGAGGGTCTTCGTCGCGCGGTTGCCCGACGCTGCCGACGTTCATCAACACGCGGTCGAAGCCACGGTACGAAATCTCCGCCTCCGAGTGCGGCACGACGTGGATGTCGTGTGGCGCTGCATCGCGACTGAGGTAGATCGCCGGGACGTGAGAGTGGCCGACGAAGCAAAGGCGCGTCTCCTGCTGCGCCAGCGAATCGAGCGCCTCCACCGAGCTGATCACGTAGCCGAACTGTTCCGGCAGGTGCAACGTTCCGTGCACGACCGTAAAGGGCGGTTGCTTGACGACGAGCTCGAGGCTGCGCAGGAACTCGAGGTCGCTCGCTCGCAGGCGTGACTTGGTCCAGTGGATCGCCGCTCGCGCGAAGTTGTTGAAGTAAGACGTGTCGAGCAGATCGAGCACGGCAGCATCGTGGTTGCCGAGGCAGGTTACGCACCCAAGCTGCCGGACGCGGTCGATGCACACGGAGGGCTCAGGCCCATACCCCACGATGTCGCCAACCTGGACCCACACATCGACTCCGTCCCGGGTCAGGGCTGCAACGACGGCACTCAGTGCCTCGGCGTTGGCATGGATGTCTCCGAGGATTCCTATGCGCATGTGAACACAGTGATTACGTTCACTCTTGAGGCTTCCGGGCCAGCAGCAACGAGCCAGTGGCGGCAACCGTTGCAGCACTTACGTTTCGTCCCGAAAGCCCTTCGCTCCACAGAGCTGCCGCGACCGCTGTGCAGCAGATTGCGACAGACGACATAAGTATCTTCCATGTAATAGTTTGCGAGCATCTCATGTCCGCGTGCGGGAGCGCGAGCGCGAGCGGGGACCAGGCAATCACAAGGTATGTGGCCGACTTCAGGGCTTCGAGTGCGCGCGGAGCGTATCCGAAAAGCACATCGAAGCAAACGCACAGGCCAGCCTGAGCAAGAGCGACGAGCAGAACCAGCAGGAGGTTCGCAATCGCACCGCACGTCGGCAGTCGGCGTTCGAAGCCGCCGACCAGCAGCAGGATCGTCGCCATCACAGCCCCTCCAGCCCAGGCCGCATGCTCGAGAATGCGCACGCCGAACCCGCGGAGCATTCGCGGCTCCTGGGCAGCAGCCAGTGCAGCCCACAGGCCAAGCACCACCCACGGCATCCATCCCACCAGCCGCAGACGCGTCAGGATCGTCAAGCCAACGTATCGTGCGCTGACCGAGTGCACCCGGCAAGTTCAACATGGAGGCGCTCGCAATGCAACTCCGCAGGCCTTGCGATCAGAATCCTCCCTATGTCCTCGCACCTCGAGAGCCCGTTGCTAGGATTCCGCAGCGGCGGTTGCTCGTGATATCTGGGGCCGATCAACTCGGCTCGAGCGGGCAAGCCGAGGATACGGTTGTGCGTTCGGTAGTCTTGGCAAACCAGAAGGGCGGTGTCGGCAAGACCACGACTGCGGTTCACCTCGCCCACGGTTTTGCTCTCGCCGGCCGTCGCGTTGTCCTTCTCGACCTCGATCCTCAAGGCAATGCGACGGTCGCGCTTCAGGGCATGGAAGCCAACGAAGACGAGGGTGAGTTCGACATGCTTGTCCCGGTTGCGGAAGGCATGTGGCTCCTTCCTTCCCCCGGCACCAAGCCGGCTGAGCGGACGGTTACGCTCAATGCGGGGAAGCTACGCTCCCTCGTCGCCGATCTGGAGCAGAGTGTCGACTGGCTGGTAGTGGACTGCCCGCCACGAATGGATGAGTGGGGATGGGCGGGCGTTCAGCTGTGCGACCACGTGGTAGTGCCTGTGCAAGCGGAGTTCTTCGCTATGCACGGCCTGTCCCAGATGCTCGCCTCCATCGAGGCCATCGCAGCGGAGTTTCCTGGCAAGGCCAACCTGCGGGGGGTGCTGCCGACGATGGTCGACTCGGCCGAGCCGGTAGCACTCGAAGTCCTCGAGGACTTGCGCCGGAATCTTGGCCCCCTGGTGCTCAACTCGATCATCTTCCGGGATGCCAGCCTCGTTGAGGCTGCAAGTCACGGCAAGTCTGTCTTCGTTCACAGTCCCTGGTCAAAGAGTGCTCTGTGTTATGCAGAGCTGGTGAAGGAGCTCATCGATGGTTGATCGACGGTTGGGTAGGGGTCTCGACTTCTTCCTCTCAGGTATGCGTGGCGGCCAGCCTGCACCTCCAGACAAGGCTGGAGCGGGCGCGAAAGACGCCAACGCCACACCAGCACCTAAGAGGCCTTCAGAGGACGTTCTGCTGGTTGATGTCCAGAAGCTGACACCAGGTCCCTACCAGCCGCGAAAGCAAGTGGCGGAGAGCGACCTCGCATCGCTGGCAGACTCCATCCGCTCGAGCGGGATCCTCCAGCCGATCCTCGCGCGCCGCGTGGGGGATCGGCTTGAGATCATCGCGGGCGAGAGGCGATGGCGGGCAGCTCAGCTCGCCGGATTGACACAGGTTCCAGTCCTCGTGCGTCAGATCAGCGACCAGGAGTCGGCTGTCTTCAGCCTCGTCGAGAATCTGCAGCGCGAGGACCTGAACGCCATCGAGAAGGCGAATGGCTTCAAACTGCTCATGGGGAAGCTCTCCGCTACGCAGGAGGAAGTAGCCAAGCGCGTCGGCCTGGATCGGTCTTCGGTAGCCAACTTCCTGCGGTTGCTCGACCTTCCCCCGGAGCTGCAGGCGCATGTTTCACGTGGAACACTGAGCATGGGGCATGCTCGTGCGCTGCTCGCACTGGATGGCCCGGAGGCGATGATCCGATGTGGCGACGAGGCTATCCGACTTGGCCTGTCGGTGCGCGACCTGGAGGCGAAGGTGAAAGATCTCCTCACGGCCAGTACGGGCACTCCGAACAAGACCGTCACCGGATCGCGCAAGTCGCGGCCCGTCTGGCTCAACGAGATCGAGGAGACCCTCGTGGAATCGCTAGGGACGCCGGTCACGATCCGGATGGGGCGCAAGCGCAGCCAGATCGTGATCGAGTGCGCTGGGCGCGCGGAGTTCGATCGCGTGTTTCAGCGGCTCAAGAACGCCTAGAGACGTCCGCCTCCGCTTACTTGGCGGATTACTTGGCGACGACACTGACCGACGTGATTCGGATGTTCTCGGTTGGCTTGCCGCCACCTCGCTCATCGTCTTGCGCCGAGAGAGTTGCCTCGCAGATGCGCTTGAGGTTGTCGAGCCCCTCGACAACGTATCCGACGATCACCCGGTCCCCATCGTAGTGGGGGGCTTCGTCGACAGCGATCCACAGCCGATCTGCGCACGACTTGCCATTCGCCTCGTTGCGGGCTGAGACCGCGCCCGCAAAGTGACTGAGATCGTTGGCCTCAAAATCGAGCACATGCTTGCTGGGCTCCGTGGTGTTCCACTTGCTCGAGTCCGAGTCCTTGGTCGACTCGAATCCGAAGTGCAGCTCCATCGGCTGCCGCATGAACCGCGAAGCCCGCTTGATCTCGTCGACCGCGACGTCCTTCCAATGGCCTGCCTCGGCAAGCTTCTTGATTGCGTCGCGGTGCTGCGGACTTTGCGGCATCAGTGCGATGACGATGGAGCCGTAACCCGAGGAGAACTCGAACTTGATCTTGTCCGCATCGGCAGGCACCTCGACGCGTGCGAACTGCTGGGGTGGGACGTATTCGCGCGCTGCCGCAATCTGCTCACGGATCATCGCCACAGCACTGCCCTTGTGGGCGGGCTTGAGCTCTGGCTTCTTGTTGGGTGAAGCGACAACTTTCGGATCCGCCTTGACCTCCTCCCGGACCTGGACCGGATAGTCGGAAGTGCGCACCAATGAGTGGTTTGGGTACTTCGTCTCCAGCTCGCTCAGGGCCGATTCTGCTCGCTCCCACTTGCTTGCCAGCACCGCTCTCCGCGCAATCGCGATCAGGAAGAACGGCCTTTGCGCGGCAGTTGCCTTCCCGAGACCCTCCTCGAGTTGGCTGAGCTCCGCGGCTCCAAGGTTCTTCGCGAGGCTGTCCCGCGCCTTGGCGACATCATCGTAAGAATCATCGAGACATACACTTGAAGAGAATGCTGCCCACTCCGCGTCAACCTGCTTCTGGTTGAAGTACTTGACGGCGTAATTCACGCCGAGCGCGGCCAGGACGAGGGCGACGAGGGTCCACACGAGGGACCGGTAGCGAAGCCAGAAAAACTCGATCTGGCTTGGAGACTCAGTTCCTTCCAGCGTGGGGTTCGGGTTGGCAGACATTGGTTTCTCGGTCAATTACCTACGGGCGTAATCAGTCTTGTAGTCCACGACCATCTGCGTCACCCCTTCCCGCGGCGAGAAGGTGTAGTGAGCCGAGTAGACACCACGCTCGAAGCGGAGGCGGACTCCATTCTCCTCGACGGTCTCCTCGGGTAGGGCAGTCCAAGCGTGTTGCGGCATGCGTTGGCGCACATAGCCCATCGCCTCCTCGATCTTGACGTTGCCATGGTAGACGAGATGAGCCTGCCGCCACCCGGCTTCCTCGCGCGAGAAGCTCTCGTGAGCCGCGTCCCGCAGCTTGAAGCCCGAAGGCACGACGACGTCCTGGAACTGCTCCGCAGTGACCCCGTAGGCGTGCGTTGCACCTGGCGCCTCGCACGCGCCGAGCAAGACGAGCCAACACGCCACGCCAATGCTCCTGCGCGTCCAGCGAGTCGGTTTGCTTTGTGAGTGCAGATGCACGTGGCGCCAGTGGGCAGCGTTCTCGGTCATGGCTTTCGCGGCTTCCGTGGTGCGGGTCAGCGGAGATCGGCGGAAAGAAGGGGGCGGGAGTCTAGCTGTGGGCTCGCACCATGGCAACGGGTCCAGGCCGCGGGGCAGGAGCCCAGAATCGAGAAGTGACGACAAGGAGGGCATTCTCTGGGCCGTCGGGCGGACGATAGACTCTGCGCGCCGCCGGGTAGCCCCTTGTCACGCGGGGCAACTCGGAGCGGAGCTTCTCCGATGCATGCATCCGACCAAGTGCGACGCGCAGGAGTCCTGGAGCGGGCTGCGCTCGTACTCAACCGATCCTGGCGGCCGGTTCATGTGACCACGGTTCGCCGCGCCCTGTGCATGGTGTTCCGCGATGCAGCCAGGATCGTCTCGCCCGAGACCCTCTGCACCTACACGTTCAGTGAATGGCTGGATCAACCCGTGCTCCACGCCGAGCTGACGATCCGCTCACCGAGCGTGAAGCTGGCGGCTCCCGAAGTCATCCTGCTCGTGCACTACGATCGCGTTCCCTGTCACGAGGCTCCGTTCACGCGCCGAAACCTGTTCTTGCGCGACGAGTTCACGTGCCAGTACTGCGGGCGGAAGTGCCAGTCGGATCACCTCAGCATCGATCACGTCCTGCCGCGCTCGCGCGGCGGTTGCACGTCGTGGGAGAACTGCGTTTTGGCCTGCGTGGGCTGCAATGCCCGCAAGGCGGACCGCACCCTGAAGGAGGTGGGGCTGCGGTTGCTGCGACTGCCCGTGCGGCCCCGTTGGACGCCATACCTGAATCTGCGACCCAGCCAACGGATGGAGTCGTGGTCCCGATTCGCACCCGAGCACAAGCGCCGCTCCGCGACCGGGTCTTGAGCTGAGGCGTTTCGCAGCGGTAGCCCTCGGCACGATCGCGTCCTTGGGGGTGGACAGGACGGCCCTCGCACGCGGATCATTTCTCGTCCCGCCCGACGCCGCGGCACAACCATGAAGTCAAGGTCCCTACTCCCACTCTGTCTCGTGCTCGCCGTTCCGGCGGTAGCGCAAACCGTCAACTTGAAACAGGAGCTGCGTACCAAGGAGGCCTCCGCGAGCAAGGACCCGGATGCGCTGTTCCAGGTTGCGAAGTGGGCCAACGAGAAGGGGCTCGTCGCGGACGCGAAGCGCCTCTACCAGGCCGTGCTGAAGCTCAAGCCTGATCACCAGGACGCCAACCTCGCCGTGGGCAACTCGCTCGTCGAGGGCAAGTGGCTTGCGCCGAAGGAAGCGGAAGCAGCGCGCAAGAAGGCGTTGGCTGCCGAGTACTCGGCCAAGGGCTTCGTCGAGGTTTCCGGCGTCTGGGTCGAGAAGGACAAGGTCGACGACGCGAAGCGCGGCGTGTTCCATCACGAAGGCGAACGCGTCACGAAGGAAGAGAAGCTGGCCCTGATGAGCGGCAAGGTGCGCCATCCCGAGACCGGCGAGATCATCGACGCGACCCACCTCGAGAAGGCCAAGAACAAGTACTTCCCGATCGGTTCGGAGGGCCGTTGGGTCGACGAGAAGGAAGCGGACACCTACCACAGCGACGTGGGTCGGCCGTGGCTCATTCGCTCGAAGCACTGCACGGTGATGAGCACACTGCCGCTCGCGAAGGTCCTGGCGTTCAAGGAGCACGTCGATCGCGGTTATGAAATGGTGCAGCCGCTGCTCGGCTTCGCCGAGGTCACGCCGCCCAACCGACCGGTGATCCTGGTCGCTGCGTCACGCAGCGAGTTCCAGGAGTTCGGCAAGGAGATCGGGGACGAGACCTCGTCGCACGGTGCGTTCCTCGCGGACGCTGGGCGCCTCATGCCCATTCCCATGCAAGGCGAGGTGCGCGTGGCGGTGTGCGACAACGACAAGGACTGGGGCACCAGGTTCGCGCGCCACGCGGCGGGCATCGCCTACGTCTCTGGCATCGCAGCCGACCACGGGGCAGATCTGCCGTTGTGGTTCGTGCACGGATTCGGCAGCTTCGCGGCCCGCTTCGAAAACGACAGCGACGCGGGGTGGTTCGGCAAGCAACACGAGGCAAAGGGGGGAGTGCGCAACCTCAAGGGCTTCTTCTCGAGCTTCGCCATCAACATGGAGATGGAGTCGAAGACCATCGACTACAACATCTTCCAGGCCGGCCTCCTGCTCGCTTACGCCACCAAGGGCGGTGACGCCAAGGTGACCGAAACCATGCAGGCGGTGACGGCCTCGTTCGCAGACTCGAAGAAGAGCGGTGTCGACAAGGCCATTGGCAAGCTGCAGGCGGCCCTCATCGATGCCGAGCCGAAGATCGTGGCCTACCTGAAGCAACTGATCGCGAAGGCACCCTCATAGAGCCGCGACAAATGGCGTCGCGACAGAATCGCGACACGCCAGTCCACTACATTCGATCCGGGCAGCCCCGGGCTGCCGCGCAGCCACTTCGCCCCTCCTTTCCGTACTCCCCATCCCATGAAGCTGTTCCCTTTCTCCGCCCTGACCTCCATTGCACTGTTCTCGGTGCCAGTCTTCGCGCAGGGCGGAATCCTGCCGTTCCTGCCAGAGCAGACGACATTTGCCATCTCGACTCCCGATCTGCCAATGTCGCTCGCCGAGTTCGGCAAGATGCCGATCGCCAGAATGTGGGCCGAGGAGGAGGTGCAGAACCTCGTGGCCGACATCAAGGAACTGGTCACCAAGAAGTACGAAGAGGGGCTGGTCAAGTTGAAGGACATGCACGCCAAGGGTGCGCTGCCCGTCGATCCGGACCAGCTGCAGAAGCTCAGGGTGAACGGCGGGACCTTCGCCGTCACGCACATGGAGCTCACCATGGGAGACCGCGGCCCGCAGCCGAAGGTCGGCGTCGTGTTGCACCTCGACTTCGGTGAATCGGCGCCGACGTGGAACTCCCTGATCCAGATCGGACTCGGCATGTTGGAGGCCAACGCAGGGAGCCAGGTCAGCAAGTCCGAATCCAAGATCGGCGATGTCCAGATGCTCTCGTTCCAGCCTACGCAGGCCCAGGGCATCGAGATGGCGCTCAACGTCGCGATGATCCCCGGTGGTGTCCTGATCGGCACGCTGGCCGACGACGTGCGCGGCATCGTCGAGAGCATGCAGAAGAAGACGCCGGTGCTCGCAGCTTCCGCGCACTACAAGACGACTGCAAAGCACCTGAACACGAATGGCGCGGAGTGTGAGCTCTTCGTCCGATTCGATCCAATCGTCGAGTTCATGCTCGCGGGACTGCGCCTTGGTGTTGCGATGAACAAGGACCTGCGGATGATCGACATGGACGGTGTCGATCGCGCGGTCGCCGCCATGGGTCTGCGCAGTCTCGGCTCGATGGGCGCCACGAGCAGCTACGTCGATGGCAAGTGCGTGTCCCAGGGTTACCACGCACGTCCGGGTGCTGCGACAACGGGAACCGCCAAGACCATCGACACCGCGTTCCTCAAGTGGGTGCCCAAGGACGCCGTTGGTTTCAGTGCCTCGACGCTGAACCTCACCGTCATCTACGACACGTTGATGGCCGGCCTGCAGGCCTACGATCCGGAGTTCGCCAAGCAAGCCGTCGCCCATCTGACCGAAGTCGAGAAGAAGCTCGGCTTCAACGTCCACGACGATCTGTTCGGGTCGGTCGGTGACCACTACATCTCGTGGTCGATGCCGATGGGAACGATCTCGTCGGCGCCCGAAGTCGCCTTCCTCGTGAAGGTGAACAACGAGGAGAAGTTCGTCACGGTCCTGAAGAGCCTCGCCCAGCTCACGCACGGCATGGTCGAGATCGAGGAAGGCGAGAAGCGAGGCCTGAAGGCCTACCAGGTCCGCATCAACTTCGACCCCACGCAGGGCATGGGCGGCATGAACCCGTTCGACATGTTCCAGCCGACGTTCGCCTTCAAGGGTGGATACATGGTCTGCGGCTTCTCGGCGAGCGACGTCAAGCGCGTGTTCCAGCGCATGGACCGCGAGGACGACCCCAAGGGCGACATCCGCGGCAACAAGGAGTTCGCAGCGATCGCGGGCACGCTGCCGAGTGGCATCGACTCGGTTTCCTTCACGGACACGAAGGCGCAATTCGAGAGCTTCTATCAGATTGCCACGGGTCTGCTCGCCCTCGTGCCGATGGGCGAGGACGTCCCGATCGATCTGTCGCTGTTGCCCGACGCCGGCACGCTGACCAAGCACCTGTTCGGCTCGTTGAGCTACAGCAAGTCGGATGGCGCGGGATCGGAATACGTGAGCACGAGCCCATTCGGCCCCGAGCTCGCCGGTCTCCTCCTGGCCGGAGTCGCGGCCGGTGCCGGACTCTTCGTCGGTCGGACAGTCGCCGGTCGCGGATTCTGACCACCGGTGCGTCGCAGCGCGGCGCAGCCCTTCAGTCGAGTCCGGCTGTGAGGTAGTCGGAACCGACGCTATCGGCCATCAGCAGGCCGGATGGCGTGAGCTGGAGCCTGCTCCCGTCGAAGCGGACCCAGCCGGTGCGCTCGTGGGTTTCCGTGACCGCGGCGAAGAGCCGCCGCAGCGGCACCTCGAGCCTCGCTTCGATCGCCTGCAGATCGATGCCGTCCGCGCGCCGGATGCCGAGCCACACGGCTTCGCTGGCGCGCTGCTTTGGGCGCAGCGTCTCGCCCGAAGCAGCACACGGCTCGCCCGCCAGCGAAGCTTCGGCCCAGGCTTCGACTGCCTTCAGGTTCGTCGTGCGGACGCCGCGGCGGTGGCTCGCCGCCCCCGGTCCGACGCCCGTGTAGTCGCCCTGCAACCAGTAGTGATCGTTGTGCAGGCAGGGTCCGCCCCGGCCCGCGAAGTTGCTGACCTCGTAGGCCGTGAACCCCGCGGCGGCGAGGCGCTCACGCGTGTGCAGGAACATCGCGCGATCGTCCTCCTGGTCGTTCGGCTTGACCTGCCCTCGCTGCAGATCCCGGTGCAGGCGAGTGCCCGGTTCGAAGGTCAGGTTGTAGCAGGACACGTGGTCGGGCTGCAGCGCGAGCGCGCGCTCGAGATCCGCGCTCCACTCCGCGCGAGTCTCGCCCGGGATGCCGAACATGAGGTCGAGGCTGATGTTCGTGAAGCCGGCCGCACGCAGCAGCGCGAACGCCGCTTCTGCGCGCTCCGCCGAGTGCGCGCGATCCAGGAACCTCAGGTGGTGCGCGTGGAAGCTCTGCACGCCGATGCTGATGCGCGTCACTCCGGCTGCGCGCGCGAGTTGCGCCTTCTCCAGCGTCAGGCTCTCGGGATTCGCCTCCATGGTCACCTCGCGGCACTCGCGCAACGGCACATGAGAAGCGAGCATCGAGAACAGCCGCTGCAGGCGCTCCGGTTCGAGCAGGCTCGGCGTGCCACCGCCGACGAAGATCGAGACCGGCACGTCACCTCGCCAGCAGCGGCGCAGTTCCGCGTCCAACGCGTCGAGAAAGCGGTCGTGTACGGAATGGTCGTCGACGACGTACGAGTTGAAGTCGCAGTAGCCGCACTTCACGACGCAGAACGGCACGTGCACGTAGAGCGACGTGCCCTCTCCAGGCGCATGAAGGGCCGCGTGGGTCGACACGACCGCACGCTACCGAGCGCAGTCGCCGCCGTCACCTGGCCCGCACTCCGGCGCCGCGGAAAGACCTCGTTCAGCGCGAGAGGCGGCGGTTCCTCGGGAACGCCGGGCGCTCCTCACCGAACTCGCGCGACATGATGCCGCACAGCTTCTCGAGCGCGTGCTGCTCCATCTGGCGAACGCGTTCGCGCGTGAGCCCGAACCGCTTGCCGATCGCCTTGAGCGTCATCGGCTCGCCGGTGCCGATCCCGAATCGCAGCTTCAGGATGCGGGACTCGCGCGCGTCGAGCTTGTCCAGCAATTCGCGCAGGCGCCCGATCTCCATCGCCGAGTGGATCTCCTCCTCGGGGGACTGGCTGCGCGTGTCTTCGATCGCGTCGGCGAACGTGGCGCCCGCATCCTCGCTCATCGAGTGCGTCGGCTGCGAGTTCGCGAGCACCGTGTTCCTGACGACATTCCAGTTGCCCTCTGGCAGCTGCAGTTCCTCCGCGATCTCGCCCGAAGTGGCCGGACGCCCGAGGCGGTAGTTCAGCTCCATCGATGTCGCCTTCCAACGCGACACGATCTCCGACATGTAGGAAGGCACGCGCACGGTCTTCGAGCTGTTGACCAGCGAGCGCCGGATGCCCTGCTTGATCCACCACGTCGCATAGGTCGAGAACCGGCATCCGGCCTTCGGGTCGAACTTCTCGACGGCCTTCATCAGGCCGATGTTGCCTTCCTCGATCAGGTCCATGAACGACAAGCCACGGTTGCCGTAGTTCTTGGCGATCGAGACCACGAGGCGCAGGTTGGCGCGGATCATGTGCTCACGCGCAGCCAGGTCGCCTCGCTGGATGCGGTTGGCAAGTTCGATCTCCTGGGCGGCCGTCAGCAACGGCACTTCGTTGATGTCAGCCAGGTACGTATCGAGCCCATGGTCTCGCATGGCAGTCTCCTCGCGGTGTGTGCCACCGTATCGACCATTCGTGCACGGACATTCTCGCGCGCAGACCAGTGGTATCGATCCGAGACCCGCGAGGCCGCCGCGCGCCGCCGCGGGTTGGATGCTCGTTCCGCCCGAAGCCTTTGCCTGCGTGCGGCGGCGACCAGGAGATCGAGCTGGGCCACCCGCATCGCGGGTGGAGGAGCTCCGATCACACGAAGGAGTAGAGGAACGGCGCGACCCCGGTGGCACCGAGCACGAGGAGGACGCCGAGCAGTGCGAAGACGATCAGGATCGGCGCCATCCACCACACCTTGTTCTCGGCCATGAAGGCGACGAACTCGGCCACGAGACCACGCTCCTGCTGGCTCGCTGCGTTCAGGAACTCGTCCTTCGAAGAGTCTTTGGGCTGTTGTTCGTTCATGGTGGTCATCCGTATTGGTTCGTCAGTATAGCTTGAAGTAGCTGGACCGGTCGGGGGCCGGACCTCGATCCCGCCAGTAGCTGGCCCGGTTCGGTTCGAGCTTCCGTCCCAGGGCATCCCGGCCGACGAGGCGGAAGCAGAGCCCGATCGGCGTCATCACGAGATAGAAGATCGCCGCCATCAGCACGTGCGAGAGCACGAAGCCGATCGGAAACGCAACGACGCTGAGGATCTGGAACAGCGAGCGCGGGATCAGCTTCTCGAGCAGCGCACCGAAGGCGCCGAACATGTCCGCCAGCACCAGCTCGACGAGCGCGACGGCGACTCCGATGACGACCAGCGTCCACACCCAAGCCCCCGGCAGGTCGTACTTCAACGCCAGGAAGCCCGCGATCGCCGGGAAGAGGATCAGGGACGCCCAGGCGAACTGGCGCAGCATGCGCCGATCGGGATTCAGGTTCAGTTTCATGGCGTCAGTCCAGCGAGAATCCCGCCAGGTACTTCGCGCGGTCGATCTCGGGCAGGTTCTGCTGCGCGGCGCGCCGGATCACGAAGTTCTCGAGCACGAGCACGTCCATCTCGGTGCCGAGGAAGCAGCGCAGCGCATCCTGCGGCGTGCAGACGATCGGCTCACCGCGCACGTTGAAGCTCGTGTTGATCAGCACGGGGCAGCCGGTCCGGTGCTTGAACCGGCGCATCAGGTTCGCGAGTCGCGGATTGCGCTCTGCGTCGACGGTCTGCAGGCGCGCCGAGAAGTCCACGTGCGTGACCGCGGGGATGACCGAACGCAGCTGCTTGAGCTTGTCGAGCCCGCGCGCCGCCCCGTCCACGGGCTTGCGCTTGTCACCGCGCACGGGTGCCACGACGAGCATGTATGGGCTGTCGTGCTGCGGCGCGATGTCGAAGAACTCGCTCGCGTCTTCGCGCAGCACGATCGGCGCGAACGGCCGGAACGACTCGCGGAACTTGATCTTCAGGTTCATCACGCTCTGCATCTTCGACGACCTCGCGTCGCCGATGATGCTGCGCGCACCGAGCGCGCGCGGACCGAACTCCATCGGTCCCTGGAACCAGCCGATCACGTTCTCCTGTTCGATCAGCTCGGCCACACGATCGGCGAGCTGCGGTTCGGTGCGGCAGTCCTCGTAGACGACCTTCTGGCCGTCGAGGAACGCGCGGATGTCGCTCGGCTCGTAGCGGGGCCCGAGCAGACTGCCGCGCTGCGAGTCGTCGCGGGACACGCGGCGCGGATTGCCGAGCAGGTTGTGCCACACGAACTGCGCGGATCCGAGCGCGCCGCCCGCGTCGCCGGCCGCCGGCTGGATCCAGATCTTGTCGAACGGTCCCTCGCGCAGGATCACGCCGTTGCCGACGCAGTTCAGCGCGACGCCGCCGGCCAAGCAGAGGTTCTTCTTGCCGGTCACGGCATGCGCGTGGCGCGCCGTGTTCAGCATGACCTCCTCGGTCACCTTCTGGATCGATGCGGCGAGATCCATGTGCCGCTCCTCGAGCGGCGACTCCGGCCTGCGCGGCTCGCTGCCGAACAGCGCGTGGAACTTCGGCCCCGTCATCGTCAGGCCGTGGCAGTAGTTGAAGTACGACAGGTTCAGCCGGTAGCTGCCGTCGTCGCGCATGTCGATCAGGTGTTCGCGGATCTGCTTCGCGAAGCGCGGCTCGCCATAGGGGGCGAGTCCCATGAGCTTGTATTCGCCGCTGTTGACCTTGAAGCCGCAGTAGTAGGTGAAGGCCGAGTACAGCAGGCCCAGCGAGTGCGGGAAGCGGATCTCCTTCAGGAGCCGCAGCTTGTTGCCTTCGCCGACGCCGAGCGTCGTCGTCGCCCATTCGCCGACGCCGTCCATCGTCAGGATCGCGGCCTCCTCGAACGGCGACGGGTAGAACGCGGACGCGGCGTGGCTCTCGTGGTGCTCGGGGAAGACGTAGCGGTGCTTCGGTTTGGTGCCGAGGCTCTTGTCGAGCAGGCGCCGCATGTTCAACTTCTCACCGAGCAGGATCGGCACCGACTTCGCGAACGACTTCAGGCCGAGCGGCGCGTAACCGAGGAACGTCTCGATGACGCGGTGGAACTTCAGGATCGGCTTGTCATAGAACGCGATGAAGTCGAGCTCGGCAGCGCCGAGGCGCGCGGTCTGCAGGCAGAACTCGACCGCGCGGAACGGGAAGGCCGCATCGTGCTTCTTGCGCGTGAAGCGCTCCTCCTGCGCTGCTGCCACGATCTCGCCGTCGCGCAGCAGGCACGCAGCCGAATCGTGATAGAAGGCTGAGATTCCAAGGACGTGGGTGGGCATGGAGCCGGAGCAGCCGCTGCAGCGACCGGGAGTTCGGGCGGGGGAGTATGCCGCGCCCCGGACGGCGCAGCAGCCGAAAAGTCCCTGCTTGGACTCCCGTTTCGTCCCCGGCGCGAAGGCACGCGTGACCGAATGCGCAACCCGAAGCGCAAGCCCGGCTGCCAATGAGAACTCGAGAAGCTAGGCTAGGGCAATGCAGTCCAAGTCGCCGCGGCGAATGAGAGTCGGCACGCTCGTGCTGCTCCTGTCGGCTACCGTGTTTGCGCTCGGGACGTGTGAATTGGCGCTGCGCGTGTTCCTGCCGGGGACTCCGCCGCTGGCGCTCGGCCAATTGAGCTACGCCACCGCGGATGGGGCGCCGGTCAACTGGGAACAGGCCATCGCGCGGAAGCTGATCGTGCCGGTGCCAGCGGAGCAGACGCCGCGCAAGGAAGGGCGGATGATGTTCGCGCCGAGCCAGTCCTTCTTCCTCTGCTATTCCGACGCGGGCGAGCTCTGCCGCAGCTGGTTCGATCCGCAGGGCCGCGTCTCCGTACGGATCAACCGCTTCGGCCTGCGAGAGCGCGAGCAGATCACGCCCGACAAGCCAGCGCGCCAGAAGCGAATCGTCTGCGTCGGCGACTCGTTCACGTTCGGCTGGGGGATCCCCGAGGAAATGAACTGGGTCCGCCTGCTCGAGCAGAAGATGCGCGCATCCGGCAAGGACGTGCGCACCGTGAACTGCGGCGCGTCGGGCACGGTGTGCGTGGACGAGTACGCGTGGGGTCTCCAGCACCGCTTCCACGTGTTCCAACCCGACGCGGTCATCACCACGATCTGCCTGAACGACCTGATCCCGAGCGACGGGCTCTGGGTCATCGACCCGCCCAGGTCGACGGGCCTGCGCACGCTCGACCTCTTGCTCGGCGTGTTGGGTCGCGACGAGCTCGACCTCGACCCGGCGCGCGACTGGGTGCAGGAGCTGCTCGATCTGCCGGCGCAACAGGCCCTCGCGTCCCATCGTGCGGGTCACGACAAGCCGATCGAGGCCATGTGGTCACAGGGGGTGCCGCAAGCTTCCCTGCGCTCGATGAAGCAGTGGTGCGACGAACGTAAGATCCCGTTCATGGTCATCTTGTGGCCGTTCCTGCAGGGCCTCGGCAACGGACGCCATTATCCCTTCCAGAAGCTGCACGACCTGGTCGCCGCCGACTGCAAGGCGGCGGGGATCCCGTTTCTCGACGTGCTTCCAGCACTCGCGTCGACACCTGCCGCCGACCTCTGGGTCACGCCCGCCGATCCTCACCCCAATCCGCTGGCGCAACGCTTGACCTTGCCGCTCATCGAGCAGTTCGTGGCGGCGCACTGTGGTTTCTGAGCTGGCCGCCAGCGACGCGGACCCGGACTGAGCACGCTGCTCACTGTTTCAAGGCGATTCTGGGAAGTCTGAAATTGACCGGACGCCGGCGATCTTTTACAGGGGCTGCCCTTTCCGGGCACTCGCACGTGCTCTGCCGGCCCTGCTTTCCGCCACAGTCATCTGGTTCGCCTGTAGGCGCAGGTTGGTTCGTCCCGCCTGACACGGAGCAGAGACCGGTGTGATTCCAAGCAACCGCAAACCTTCCCGACCCCGCGGAGCGGATCCACCTTGACCGTCCTGTTCCCCAAGTGGACCAACAAGCTGCCCGCCATGCTCGCGCTCGGTGCGGCTGCGACGGGTCTGTTCGTGGTCTTCGTGATCTCCTACTGGGCGTCTCCCTACCACACGGACGTCGGCTACCAGCCATACCAGCCGATCGCGTACAGCCACGAGCTGCACGCCGGCGTGTTGGGGATGGACTGCCGCTATTGCCACCGCATGGTGGAAGAGGGGCCGCACGCGACGATCCCCGACGCCGAGACCTGCCTCGGCTGTCACCGCCACATCCTGAAGGAGAGCCTCCCGCTCAAGCCATTGCGCGACCTGGCGGGCGCCGACGGCAGGGGAGACGGCCCGCCGATCGAGTGGGTCAAGGTCCACCTGCTGCCCGAGTACGCGTACTTCCACCACGCCGTGCACGTCAGCGCCGGCGTCGGTTGCGCGAGCTGCCACGGTCGCGTCGACCAGATGGCGATCGTGCGCCAGGTCGAGCCGCTGAGCATGAGCTGGTGCCTCGAGTGCCACCGCGACCCGACCTCCCACATCCGGCCCGAGGGCGTGTCGGTCACGAAGATGGATTGGGTCCCCACCGAGAGCAGCATCGCCGCGGCACGGCAGCTCCTCGAGTGGCAGGGCGAGAAGCCGCCCGCTTTGAATCCTCCGACCGCCTGCTCGGCCTGCCACCGATGACCATCGATCCGACCAAGCCAGTGTCCACGATGCCAATGCCCCCGAAGAACGTGCCACAGATCCACGCGCAGGTCGGCGAGCCATTGGCCAATGCGGCGCCGGCCAGCAGCGGCGAACCCGAGGCCACGTATTGGCGCAGCGTCGCGCAGCTCGAGAACTCGCCCGAGTACCAGGAGCGCGTCGAGCGTGAGTTCCCGGAAGGCATCGCCGATGCGCCGGACGAAGTGTCGCGCCGCGGCTTCCTGAGCGCCGTCGCCGCTTCGGTGGCGCTCGCGAGCCTCACGGGCTGCCGCAAGCCCGAGACCAGGATCCTGCCGTTCAACAAGCGGCCCGAGGGCTTCAAGCCGGGGCTGCCGCAGTTCTACGCGACGACGTTGTCGCGGCACGGCTACGGCATCGGCGTGCTGGCCAAGAGCAGCGACGGCCGGCCGACGAAGATCGAAGGCAACCCCGCGCATCCGAGCAGCAAGGGTGGCACGGATCTGCAGCTGCACGCCGAGCTGCTGCAGCTCTACGACCCGAGCCGCAGCCGTGGTGCACGCGGTCCGAAGCGCGCCGCCGCGGCGGAGCCGGCGCCTGCCGACGCGCACGGCCACGCACCGGCAGCCGCGGCGCCGGACGTCTGGGCCGAGTTCAGCACCTGGTTCGGGGAGGCGCTCAAGGACCTCGTCAACATCAAGCGCGGCGAGGGCCTGCACGTCCTGATGCCGCTCAGCTCGTCACCTTCGCTGCTCGCCGCCGTCTCACGCATGAAGAACGGCAGCTTCCCGAAGGCGCGCTTCCACGCGTGGTCGGCGCTGCACGCGGACAACGAGCTGGCCGGCGCGAAGATGGCGTTCGGGCGCGTGGTCGGCACGCACTACGACTTCGGCAAGGCGGACGTCGTGGTGTCGCTCGACAGCGACTTCCTCGCGACCGACGGCAACAACCTCGTCAGCGCGCGCGACTGGGCGACCACGCGCAAGCAGCCTGTGCCCGGCAAGAAGCTGTCGCGCCTCTACGTCGCGGAGTCGAACTACAGCACGACCGGCACGGCCGCGGACCACCGCTTCCGGACCAGGTCGTCGGACATTCCGGCCGTCGCGTTCTCGCTGGCCAAGGCGCTCGGCGTCGGCAAGGGCAGCGGGCTCGGCCAGGCGCTCGACCCGCACTCGTCGGCTGCGTTCACGAAGAACGGCAAGCCGTGGGTCGACGTGGTCGCGAAGGACCTGCAGGCGGCGCGTGGCCGGTGCATCGTGATCGCCGGCCCGAACCAGCCGGCCTCCGTGCACGCCGTCGCACATGCGATGAACCAGGCGCTCGGCAACGTCGGCCAGACGGTGACCTACAGCGCAGTGCCCGAGGGCCTGCAAGCGGGCGCCGTCGCTTCGATCCAGGAGCTGTGCACCGCGATCGAGCAGGGTGCGTGCGAGACACTCGTGTTCCTCGGCACGAATCCCGTCTACGACGCGCCGGCGAACCTGAAGTTCGCCGAGCTGATGAAGGCCAAGAAGCCCAAGGCGACGATCCACGTCGGCGCCTACGAGGACGAGACGGGCCAGTTGTGCGACTGGCACTTCCCCGAAGCACACGAGCTCGAGAGCTGGGGCGACGCGCGCGCGCACAATGGCACCGTCTCGATGCGGCAGCCGCTCGTGTCGCCGCTGCACGGCGGCGTCTCCGCGCTCGAGTTCCTCGGCTTCCTGAACCAGGACTCCGGCTGGGAGGAGCTCGCGACGGCGCGCAACACGATCTTCGGCCACGAGCTCGTGAAGTCGCACTGGCAGACGGCGTCCGGTGGCGCACCGGACTTCGCGACCAACTGGTGGCCGAACGCGCTGCGCGAGGGCCTCGTCGCAGGCACGCAGTTCGCCAACGAGAACGTGTCGATCGACGAGGCGGCGATCGCCGAAGGCATCGGCAGCTATGCGCGGACCGAGGGCATCGAAGTCGTGTTGCGCGGCTGCCCGAAGATGGGGGACGGCCGCTATGCGAACAACTCGTGGATGCAGGAGATCCCGGACCCGCTCACGAAGCTGACCTGGGACAACGCGGCGCTCGTCAGCTTCGCGACGGCAAACAAGCTCAACGTCCAGAACGGTGACTTCCTGACGATCTCGGCGGCGGGCAGCACGCTGCAGATCCCCGCATGGATCCTGCCGGGCCACGCGGACGACAGCGTGACGATCCGCCTCGGCTGGGGCCGTTCGCTGCCCGATTCGTGCAAGGTCGCGAAGGGCACGGGCTTCAACGGCTATGTGCTGCGGACGTCGGCCGCTCAGTGGATCGTGACCGGCGCGCAGGTGATGCGCGGCCAGGGCAGCCACGAGCTCGTCTGC
>DASVAL010000086.1:0-42655 GCA_036376355.1 Planctomycetota bacterium | reverse complement strand
CGACGTCCGCTTCGTGATGATCCGCGGCAAGGACGTCGACGTGCTCGTCGTGCGCGCCGCCGATGAACGGCCCGTCGAGGAGTACACGCTGCGCGTCGTGCCCGTGGGCAAATGGGTGAATCAGGGCGAGCTCGGCCCACGCGGCAAGTCACCACACGCCGGCGGTCGCGAGGCCGTGACGGGCATCCGCGACGGCACGCATCGCGTCATCGTCGAGCCGCGCAGCGAAGCGCTCGCGACGGCCATCGTGCCGATCGAAGTCGGTCCCGGCGGCACGCCACCCGTGACGGTCCGCCTCGAGGCCGCGGACCATCGCAGCGTGCGCGTCGTCACCGGCGACGGCACGCCCGTCGCCGGTGTGAAGGTGCAGCTCGTCGATCCGATGCGCGAGCCGTTCGACGCGAGGACGCACGTGTGGGTGATGGACCGCGAGGACTTCAGGTCGGGTCCGCAGGCCTTCGAACTCGCGGCAATGACCACCGATGCGCAGGGCGAGTGCACGCTTCGGCTGCCCACGGATCGCCCGCTCGCGCTGCTCCTGCCCGGACCGGGCAACGTGCCGCTCGCGATCCCGAACGTCGTCTTCCCGGCCAACGGGCCGCTCGTGGTCACGGTCAGCCGCGGTGCCGTGCTGCGCGGCAAGATCGGTCCCGAAGCGGCGCTCGCCCGGATCATGCCGCCGGCCGGCACGAGGACGATGCAGCCGTCCGTGTGCCTCGAACGCGACGAAGCCCGCTCGAGCGAGCAGTTCCCGCGCCAGGTCGATCGCTGCAAGGTCGAGCCGGACGGCTCGTTCGAGCTCGCGGGTGCTTCGTCCGGGCGCTGGAACGTCGTCGTGCAGTGGTTCGATCCGCAACCTCGCGGCAGCACGTGGCTCCGCGAGGCGGCCGGCACGGTGGATCTCGTCGACGGCGAGACGACGACGAAGACCTTCGAGCTGTCGGGCGTGCTCGAGGGTGAGCTCGACGCGCTCGTGCTGCACAACGGCGCGCCGCTCGCGAATGCGGCACTGGAACTCAAACGCACGGTCGCTCGAGGTGGCGCTGATGCCCCGCAGGCGCGCATGCTCAATCAGGACAGATTGGTCAAGGTCGACACCGATGCCACTGGTCGCCTACGCGTCGACGTGCGTCCGGGCGAGTACCGTGTCGCGTGGAAGCCGCCGAAAGGGCTCCAGCAACTGCTGGCGGACGAGCGCGCCGTCGTGCGCGTCGGCGAGACCACCGTGCAGGCGTTCACGATCGTGTCGGGCACCGTTAAGGTCCGGCTCCTCGACGCCGCCGGCGCGCCGGCGGTGAAGGTCGCCATGTACGACCGGGGGGCCGTGCTCGGGCAGACTGGAGAGGATGGCCTCGTCGAGTTCTCGTGCAAGCCCGGCACGTTCGCGCCGTACGTGCACCCGAAGCGGCTGCAGAGCCAGGAGGCAATGAGCGAGTTCATGCGCTCGGAAGCGCGGAGGGATCCCGAGGCGATGAACAAGATGCGCAGGTCGCTCGGCGAGCTGACCGTGCGCGCCGGCGAGACGCAAGAAGTCGAGCTGCGATTGCCGGCGGACTGGTGAGCAGCCGTCAGTCCTCGGGCGCCGCGTGCCCGAGCAGGCCTTCGAGGAAGAACGCGGCCAGGTCGTGGCGCCCGTCGACGCCGGCCTTCTTGTAGATGCCGCGCGCCTGCTGGCGCACGGTCGCCTCGCCGACGCCGCGGGCATCCGCGACCTGCTTGTGGCTCAAGCCCTTCAGCAGCAGCAGGCCGATCTCCTTCTCGGCCGCGGTCAGCCCCCACCGCACGAGCTGCCGCTCGATCGCGGCCCCCAAGCCCTGCAGCAGGTCCTTGGCCTCGGTCCGCCAGCGTTCGGCCTCCTGCCGCACCGCGGCGAGCCGGCTGCCGAGTTCGCTGGCCTCGCGGCGCGCCGCGGCCTCGCGCCGCGCGAGATCGAGGATGCGGCGCAGCACCAGCACGAAGCCCACGAGACCCGCGAAGACGACCGCGCCCTCGACCGCGACGTGTCCGGCGCTCGTGCCTTCGCCGAAATCGCTCACGAGATCGGCCGCGGCCAGCGCCGCGACCGCCGCGAACAGGGCGGCGACCACGAACGCACCCCGCCGTTGTTGCCTGCCATCTGCGGGATAGTCCGGCTGCAAGTCCATGGGAGGCCGAGGGTATCACACATGGCGGATGGTCGATCCGCTGGTTCCGGCCGATCGTCCGCGCATCACCGGCCAACCCTGATCACGAGGAACCAATGGAACTTCCCCTGCACCCGAAACTCGTCCACCTGCCAATCGCGCTCGCGATCCTGATGCCCCTGCTGAGCAGCGGCCTCCTGCTCGCGATCTGGCGCAATTGGTTTCCGCGCCGCGTGTGGGCGCTCGTCGTCACCGGCCAGCTCCTGCTCGTCGGCAGCGGCATGCTCGCGATGCGCAGCGGCGAAGCCGACGAAGACCGCGTCGAACGGTCGGTGCCGAAAGCGGTCCTCGAGCACCACGAAGAGGCGGCCGAGGCGTTCGTCTGGGCCAGCGGCGTGCTGCTGCTCTTCTCGGTGCTGCCGCTCGTGCTGCGCAGCCGCAGGGCCGTGCTGCTGGGTGCCGCGGCGACGTGCGCCGGCTCGCTGGCGGTGCTGGGGCTCGGCTACGAGGTCGGGCAGGCCGGCGGCGAGATCGTCTACGGGCACGCCGCCGCGGCGCAGTTCGGCGTCACGGCGCCGGGTGGCACGGCACCGGGCCGGGCCGGCAGGCACGACGACGACGACCGGTAGCTCGCCCGGCCGCGGCGTCGCCGCGCGCGGATTCCTGAACCCTTTCGCGCGGCAGGTGCGATGCTGCTTCCGTGAAGTCCCGCGAGTGCCCCGGACACGAGAGCGAGGCCGAGGCGGCGCCAACGCAGCCCGAGCTCACGCCGCACACCGGCATGCTGCGGCGCTACCTGTTCGTGCTCGGCGCGCCGGCGGACCGGCTCGACGACCTCGTGCACGAGGTGTTCGTGCTCGTGCTGCAGCGCGGGCTCGAGGACCGCGGCCCGGGGCCGGTCGGCGCGTTCCTGCGCGGCGTCGGCAAGAACCTGCTGTTGCGCGACCGGCGCTTCCTCGCGTCGCGGCGTGAGGTCGAGCTCGCCGACCAGGTGTGGCACGAGCAGTGTGAGATCGACGACGGTGCTTCGCGGCTCGAGGCGCTGCGGCAGTGCGTGGCCGGGATGCCCGCGCGCAGCCGGGCCCTGCTCGCGCGCTGCTACGACGACGGTGCCGGCCGCGGCGTGCTCGGCGCGGAGTTCGGATTGCTCACAGACGGGGTCAAGACGGCGCTGCGCCGGCTGCGCGCAGCGCTGCGCGAGTGTGTGCAACGACGGCTGCGAGGTGGCGCATGAACGACGACGCGATCCGCGAACAGGCGATGGAACGGCTGCTGACCGCGGAGCTCGCCGAGGTGGTCGCGAACGAGCGCCCGCGCGCCCTGGCGACGTGGCGGCCGCTCTACGCCGCGCTGCTGCTGCTCGGCGTGTTCGTCGCGGCCGGCGTCGCGTGGCTCGCGAACGACGATCGCGCAGCACTGCAGGAGCCGAAGTTCGACGCCGTCGATCCGTGGTACGAACGCGAGTGGCCATGGCGGGGCCTGTTCAGCAAGATGTTGAAGCCGGGGCGCGCGGCCGAGGCTCCGGCAGGCGTCGACGAGTTCGTCGTCACGCTGCGCGAAGCGGACTCGTCGGACCTCGCCGAAGTGCTCGATCGCCCGGCCGTGCGCAAGCTCGCGCTGACCTGGCGCAACGACCAGGCGGCGCCGGACGTGGACCCGGAGCTCTGGCAGCGGATCGCGAGGCGGCCCGAGCTCGAGGTGCTGCAGCTGGCGGGTCTCGCGATGCCCCCCGGACGCTTGCGCGAGCTGCGGCTCGCACCGGCTCTGCGCTACGTGATGCTGATCGAGGGCACCTCGCCACTCGGCGACCGCGCCGCTCAGGCGCTCGCCGAATTGCCGCGCCTGCGCGCAATCGCGCTGGGGGCGGCCGAGGTGGACGCCGAGGGCCTCGCGGCGCTGGCGGGCGTCCCGGACCTCGAGTTCCTGCTGCTGAGCCCGCGGCGGGCCGACGTGCGCGCGCTCTTCGACACGTTGCGGAAGCTGCGCAACCTGCGCGCGCTCGCTTTCGAGTGCTCCGCCACGGTCGACGCAACCGCGCTGGAGCCGCTTTCGGCAATGAAGCACCTGCGCGCGCTCGACCTCTCGCACGTCAAGCTCGACGACCAGGCACTCGCGGCGCTGCCGCCGCAGCTCGAGCTGCTCGCGTTGCCGTCGCTCGACGGGTGCACTCCCGAGGGCCTCACTACGCTGCGACGGCTGACCAGTCTGCGCACGCTGCGGCTGCGCTCGGCGTTGTCGCCGCCGATGCGGAGCGTGCTGGCGGCCGTACTCGGCGATCTCGCGCTCGAACGCTTCGATTCCCTGACCAGCACGCCGGACGCGGCGACGTGGAAGGCCCTGCAGGCCCTGCCGAAGCTGCGTTGGCTGACGTTCCGGCGGCAGGGTGGCACGTTCGAGGACGTGGTCGCCGGCTGCCGCGCGTGCGAGCACCTCGAAGTGCTGACGCTCTACGAGAAGAGCCCGCCTACGCCCGAACAGCTGGCGCCGCTGCGCGACCATCCGACGCTGCGCCGCATCGAGTTCCATGAGAACGACGTGACAGGGATCCCAGGCAACATCTCCGAGGAACGCCTCGCCGCTCTGCGCGCCAGCGTGCGCGCGCAGATCGAAACGATCGCACGGTGACCCGCGTTCCGCGCGGCGTCACTTGTCCTTCGCTGGCGGGCGCCGCGTCATGACCATCTCGAACGTGCCGCCGTCCTTGCCTTCGCTCGTGCGCAGGCGCTGCACGACGCGGCGCAGATCGGCGCCGAGCTCGACTTCTTCGGCGATCGTGACCTCGCCGCCCGGCATCTGCGTGACACCCGAGCCGATCATCTTCTTGCCGCCTTCGTCGAGCGCGCTGGTCGAGATCGCGAACACCGCGCTCCCGCTGTCGACCCAGTAGCGCACGTAGCGCTTCTGCTTCTGGTCGAAGCCCATGAGGCCGCGGCCCTCGATCTTGCTGCCGCTGAAGTCGCCCTCGAACGACGACCGCAGCCAGCAGCCGTCGCCGACGACCTCCTCGCGCATGCGGCCGGTGCTGCGCATCGCCTTGTCGAAGCCCGGGATCGTCGTGGTCAGCGCGCATTCCCATTCCCCCGCGAGCTGCGCGAACAGCTCGTGCTCCGGCAGTGGCGCCTTCGGCTGCTCACGCTTCGGCAACGCGCGCTCGCCCTCCTTCGCGCGGTGGAACACGCGCTCGGCCATCGGATGGTCCTTGGCGCTCGCTCGCGCGAAGGTGCGCTCGACGCGCGGTGCGTCCGTGGGCAGCGCGACGACGACGCGATAGCCCAGCCGCTTGGCCACGTCCGACTGACCGCGCCAGGTGATCGTGCGCTGCGCCGCGTCGAACTCGCCGTCCTCGAGCACCGGGTCCTCGCGGCCGGCCACGCGCAGCCGCACGAAGCGCTTCTGCGTGGGGTCGAAGCCGGTGAGCCAGAACATCTCGCTGTTGCCGGCGCGCGTGACGGACTCGAGCCAGAGCCCGCCGCAGACGAGCTCGGAAGTCTCGAGCTGCGGGGACGCCGACGCGCCGAGAGCCGTCGCCAACGACGAGGTCACGCTCCAGTTGCCCGCCATCTCCTTCAGCATCGCGTGCTCGGGCGCCAGCGGCGTTTGCGCCGCGACCGCGCCGGCGAGCACGAGCGCCGCGACGCTGCACGGCGAGAGCCGGCCCGCAGCAACCAACAAGGCACGGCGCGTCATCGGATCTCCCCGTCGCCCGCGTTCGAGACCGTGGACACCGCACCGAACTCGGCGACCTGGTTGAACAGGTGCACGCCGGCGAGCCCGGGGGCGGGCGGGATCGCGAGACTCCACGACGCACTGCCCGACGCCTGCGGCAGGAACTCGAGGAAGTCCGGCGTCACGAGCAGCGTGCAGCCCGCACCGAACCCGAGACCGATCGGCTGCAGCGGCGCGCTGATCTGGCCGAAGCCGATCACCATGAACGCGAAGCTGCCGCCGAGGTTGTGCGCCGCGAGCGTGAACGTGCCCCCGATCTCGGGCAGGGTCACGAGCTGCAGCGCCGGCACGCCGTTCGGACCGGGGCAGCCGTTGCCGTACGCGACCCAGCTCGGCGGCACGAACGTCACCGCGTCGTTCTGCGGCGTCACCTGCGCGGTTCCCGGCGGCAGCGTCACGCGCACCGTGAGCGGCAGCCCAGGCAACCCCGACCGGCAGCACACGTTCACGGTCGCCATCTTGGCCTGGTAGTCGAGCGGCGCATTGATCGTCGGCACCGCGGACTGCGCGACCACGACGCCGTTCTCGACGAGCTCGACGACACCCCCAGCGACCGGTGCGCTGCCGAGGTTGTGCACCGTGACCGCGACCGCACCACCGGGCAACACCGCGACGTCGTCGAACGAGATCCCGGGATCCGGCAGCAGCGCCGGCGCGGCACCGAGCGGCGCTACCCAGCGGACCTCGACCTTCTGCAGGCCGCCGAACGGCACGTTCGGCAGCACGACGGTCACGCCGGGATTGCCGAGCGTGAACGGCACGACCGTGTGCGGCGGCGCGTCCATGACGTCGTTCTGGTCGAAGTCGCGCCCGATGCGAGCCTCGTAGAGCCCGGCCGGCAGCCGGCGCCACAACCGCAGGCCGATGTTGCGCGGCTGGCCCGCGAAGTTCATCAGCAGGATGTCGAGCCCCGTCGACTGGATGTCGTTCACGAGCGCCGCGAAGTCGAGCTCGCCGGCACTCGGATCCGGATTCGTCCACGACACGACCGACGGCGGCAGGATGCCCCACGTGCTCGCACCCGTCATCGAGCCGAACAGCGTGCCGTGCGAGCCGCCGGTGATCGCGTAGATGCGGTCCGTGTAGGAGACCGTCGTCGACGCGAGCACCCAGAAGTACTCCATCCAGGTCGCGGCCTTGCCGAACGTCGTCTCGAACGACGCCTTGCTCTTCGTGCCGACGACCGGGATCGCGACGTGCCTCTCGTACGGCGACGCATACGCGTTGATCGCGACGTCGATCTTCGCGAGGTCGGCGGCCGACAACGCGAGGTTCGGATCGGCGATCATCAGCCCGCGCGCCTGCGCGAGCGCGTCCGCCATCACGGTCTTCAGCAGGTTCGCGGTCCAGCCGCCGGTGCCCGGCGCCGTGCCGGTCACGGTTCCGGTGCGATAGCCGTGCAGGAAGATCCCCGCCTGCACGAGCGGCTGCAGGAACACGTGGCGGTCGACGGCCTGGCTGTGCGAGTAGGCCGAGAGCAGCAGCGCGTAGAGATAGCTGTGGTAGTACGGCCCGCCGGCCAGGTCGACGTAGCCCGCGTTCGCCCACCACTGGCCGCCCGTGCCGAACACGTAGGGCGGTGCCGGATTGACGGCCGCGGGGAACACACCGGCGGGCTTGCCCTGCGCGGTGCTCAGCGCGTGCTGCGCCCATGCGCGCGCGAGCTCGTCGAACATCAGCAGCACTCTAGGGTGCGCCGCGTAGTCGCCGATCGCGAAGCCCGGCACCGCGGCGCGCATGTTCAGCGGGATGTCGAGGCCCGGGCCGCAGACGACGTTCGCGCCCATGTTGTAGCTGCGGAAGTGGCGGCCGCCGATGCCGTCGGGCAGCGTCCACGGCACCGGGTCGAAGCCGTTGTCGAGGTTGCGCAGCGTGCGCAGCGCGTACTCGACGTACTTGGGCACGCCGTAGCTCGCGAACAGCAGGATGTACAGCGGGTTCGTGCTGTACTCGGCCGAGTGCTCGACGTCGCCGCAGTTCGTGAAGAAGCCCTCGGCCGGCGTCATCGACGGGCCCCAGAGCACCTTGTCCATGACCAGCGCAGCGCCCGCCTCGAGCGGGTTGCCCGGCTCGCTGACGACGACGCTCGGCAGGCCGAGCAGGCCCGCACCCTCGACGTCGTCGCCGTCGCCGCCGCCGATCTCGCCTGCAATGAGCCGCTTCGTCATCCACCACTCGCCGCAGTTGCGGAACGCCTTCAGGTAGCGGCGCTGCGAGTTGGCCCACGCGGGTGCATTCGGGTTGTTCGTGCTCGCGACGTAGCCCGCCCACCACGTCGCTGCCGGCGTGATCGCGGGCAGGCTCGCGGGACCCGACCAGTTCTGGACCAGGCCGCCCGGGATCGCGTAGTTCGTCGCCATGAAGCCCATGACCTTCGCTTCCGCGGCCTTGGGCCACAGGTCGATGTTGTTCTGCACGTCGGTGAACGCGGCGAGGAACGCGGCCGTGAACGGATTGGCCGGGTCGTTGACCTGCGTGTTGCGGCCATACATGTTGCGCGCCTGCAGGTAGCGCGCCTTCGCGAACAGCGGGCTCTCGGGCAGCGTGCCGACTGCACTGCCGAGCACGTCGCCCGCGAACTGGTCGAACAGGAGCCCGGCCGCCGACAGGTTCTTCACGATGTCGCCGAGCGAGCCGGGCCAGGCGCCGACCGTGTAGCCGCGCGCGCGGTTGAAGAACTCGCCGAGCTCGAACGTGCGCAGCTCGAGCAGCAGGCCCGCGACCGAGACGTCGTCGGGTGAAGCGAGTCCTTCGAGCAGCTGCTTGCTCTCCGCGAGCAGCGCCAGATCGACGTCGACTTCGTCGCCCGTGAGCCAGCCGAGCAGCCACGCGTAGCCCCACGCCTTCAGCCGCGGATCGGCCAGCGCCGCGAACGCCGTGCGCGCCGCTGCGTAGTCGTCGGCGTTGAACGCGGCGAGTGCCGGCGCGAGTGCCGCCGCGTGGGCCGGCTCGGCGACGAGGTCGCGCGTTCCATGGTCGAAGCCGATCGGCGCCGGCACGTTCGGCCAGATCTCGACCGCCATCACGGCGTTCTTGCTCGTGCCGCTGCCGTTGCAGTGGAACGTGAGGTCGAGGCGCCCCGTGCTCGTCGCAGCGACGAACGGGATCCGGCGATAGCCGCCGATCGAGTTCGTGAACTGCGCCTTCATCGTCAGCGTGCGTACGTTCGTGTCGCTCGCGACCGGCACGCCGTTGACGCTCACGTCGAGGTTCTCGCGCGGCGTCGGGGCGAACGTGGAGCCGACGTTGCCGAGCCACACGAAACCCTGCCAGCGGCCGTTCGGCACGTCGACCGCGAACGTGAGGTCCGTGTAGCTCTCGATGCAGTCGACGAGCAGGTTCGGATCGACGACGGCCGGGATCTGCGGCGGAATGGAGGTCTGCACGAAGGCCGCGGGTGTGCCCGCGGTCCAGCCGAAGCCAGCCGCTGCCGAGTACGTCGTCGCCGGCGTCACGGCCGTGTAGCCCGCGGCCAGCGGGCTCGTCGCCGAGCCCATGTCGAAGCGTTGCACACCTTGCGCGCTGGCGGCGGTGAGCAGGGCCGGGAGGATGAACGCGAGACTCGCGAAGTGCAGGCGATCCATGAGAGCACAGGGTTGAGAGCGAAGGGTCGCGATGTGGTAGCGCGCCGGATCGATCGGGCAACACGAACTGCGCGAGAGTGCGCGAAGCGAGAGGCCCTTCGCCGGGGAAGCCGTGCGCGAGGCACTGTAACACGATGGTCGCCCAGGCCCGGGACCTCGCGATCGGCGCCGGCGCGCGTGGGCGGCAGGGGGCCGGCTCCTCGGCGCTCGAAGCGGTTACAGTCGCGACCATGCATCGGGTGCGAAGCGCTGTGCTGGTCCTCGCGGTGGTCGGAGCTGCCGCGGCGCAAGAGCCGCCGACCGCTTCCCCGGCGCCGGCACCTTCGCCGTCACCGGCGCAACAGGCCCAACGCCTCGTGCGGCAGCTCGAGCTGCCGGAGCACTGCAGCGCCGCATGGCGCGGTCTGCTCGCGCTCGGTCCGGTCGCAGCACCGCCGCTCACGGCCGCGACGTCGGATCCGCGCCCCGAGATCGCGCTGCGCGCATTCCACGTTCTCGGCCTGCTCGGTGCCGATGGAGAACAGGCACTGCCGCGCCTGCGTGAGCATGCCGCCGGCAAGGACAAGGAGCTCGCCTACGCAGCAGCGTGGGCGATCGACCGCATCGAGTTCCGCGGCCGGCTGCTGACCGACTTCCAGACCGGCAAGGTCGAGCACTTCGACGACGCCGGCCAGGTCATCCGGACCATCGACCAGCTGAAGGGCCCCTGGCACGCGGAGCCCGCGGGCAACGGCCGGATCCTGGTCTCGGAGTACACGGCCCGGTGCGTGCGAGAGATCGACTCCCTGGGCACGGAGGTCTGGAGGCACGGCGGCCTGAGGCAGCCGTACCACGTGCAACGGCTGCCGAACGGACACACCGTCATCAGCGACGCGGGCAACAACCAGGTCATCGAGGTCAGCCGTGACGGCGCGGTGGTCTGGCAGCGGACGAGCCTCAAGCGTCCCGTGTCCGCGCAGCGTTTGCCCGACGGCCATACCCTGATCGTCGAGCAGGCCGGCGCTGTGTTCGAGCTCGACGAGAAGGGCGTCGAGATCTGGCGCACGGAGCCGCTCGGGTGTGCGATGCGGGCCCAGCGACTGAACAACGGGAACACGCTGATCACCTTGCACGACGGCGGCAAGGTGCTCGAGCTCGGCCCGGACGCGAAGGAAGCCGCACCTCCGTTCGAGTTGGTGCACGCGCAGGTAGCGCTGCGGCGCCGCGATGGCCACACGCTTCTCGCCGGCACGAAGTGCTGGATCGAGCTCGACGCCACCGGCAAGGAGATCTGGCGGCGAAGCGGGAAGTACGCGGTCGGGATCTACTGGTGAGCGGCGCCACAACCGTCGCCACCGAAGGGTCGCCCCGGGAGAGAATCGGTGTAGCGTGTTGAGTCGAGCGCGATCCTCATTTCCACGCCTCGGGGTCGATGCGTCGCTGGTCGGCCAGGACGCGATCCAGTTCGCGATCGTCCTTCCAGGTGCCAACGATGTCCGACAGGTCGCGCTGCACCGGTGGCTCCCCCTCCAAGCGCATCGACCGCTGCAGCGCCTCGAGCACGATGTCGTTCAGGCTCTTGTTCTGTGAACGCGCCAGTTCGCGGAGCGCACGGTCGAGGCTCCTGGGTACGTTCCTCAGCGTGTATCGCATGAGGGCAGCATCGGCATGCTCTGCCTGCGTGTCTAGCGGGCAAGACGAAGGCGCACATGCGGAGCGCAGCTGCATTCTCGACCTCCCAGCCGTAGTCGCGATCGCGCATGCCGAGCGCGAGCAGCGGTGCATTCTGATCACCGCGCCGCAATCCCGACGGCTCTACGTCGTCGCCTGTAGTGTCCGGGCAGCCACGGTCTGCAACCCGGCGCCGGGCCGCGTAGCATCGCGGCATGCTCGCAGATCCCGAATCCCTGCTCGGCCGCCTGCAGCGCGGCCGCGGCGACGCCGTGCGCGAGCTGCTCGCGATGCCGCGTGCTGCCGCCGGCGAGGTCCTGCTCGCGAGCTTGTGCACACTCGGCGCCGAGGCGCGGCTCGCGCACCGCGAACTGATCGGAGCGCTCGCGTTCGACGTGACCCCCTGGCTGAGGTGGCTCGACGCGCTGCCCGCGACCGTGGACGAGGACCACATGGTCTTCCAGTGGAACCTCGTCGGCGATCTCGCCGTGCGCGGCAACCGCCTGTGCGCCGAGGTGCTGCGCGGGCACGTGTGCAACGGCGTCTGGTGGGAGCATGCGCTCGGTCAATACCTGCGCGACGGCCTTTCGCTGGACGCCGCAGCGTGGCGCGTGGTGGCGCCGCGGCTCGACGACGAGGACCTCGCGTCGTACGTGTACAACCTACCGGCAGGGCCCTGGCTGGAGCTCGCGCAGACCGACGCGCGGATCGCGCGCATCGTCGCAGCCGATAGGGAGCGGCGCGACGCAAGCGCCGCGGAACTCGCGTGGTCGCCGGAGAACTACGCGGCGGCGCGACGCTCGCAGCGGCGCTGGCGCGTGCTCGAGGACCTGCTGCGGCGCAACGCGACTGCGGCGCAGCCGATGATCGTCGACGGGCTCTGGGACGGCGACGTCGCTTACCGCCAACGCTGCATCGTGCACTGCGATCTCGAAGCGCCCGGCGTCCGCGCGCGGTTGCGCGAGCTGGCCACCGATCCGGACACTGCCGACGCGGCGCAGAAGCGACTCGGCTCGACCTGAGCGGCCCGCGTGGTCACGCCACGTGCCCAGCACGACCGTGCTCGGACGGCTCGGACGGCTCGGCCACACGGCGGTTGACGAGGCCACGGCCGGCGGGCAGGCTCGCGCGATTCCCAAGAGGCCCTCGCCATGCGCCACTCGTCGTCCAGTGCCCTGTTGCTCCTGCTCGCCGCCGCCTTGACCTGCGCGAACACGCCCGGCCAATGCACGACGCCGTGGGCGAGCGGCCCGAGCATCGCGGGCGCGAACGGCGAGGTGAAGACCACGGTGCTGTGGGATCCCGACGGCGCTGGTCCACTCGGGCAGCGACTCGTCGTCGGCGGGTTCTTCACCGGCGCAGGCAATCTCGCGGTGAACCACATCGCGACCTTCGACCCCACGACGGGACAATGGGGCGCTCTCGGCACGGGCATCGACGGCGACGTCTGGGATCTCGCCGTGCTGGCCAACGGCGACCTCGTCGCCGGCGGCATCTTCACGACGGCCGGCGGCGTGAGCGCGAACAACGTCGCACGCTGGAACGGCGCCGGCTGGTCCGCACTCGGCAGCGGCGTCGACGACATCGTGCACACGCTGGCGGTGCTGCCGAACGGCGACCTCGTCGCCGGCGGCGCATTCACGAACGCCGGCGGTCTGCCCGCGAACCGCGTCGCGCGCTGGAACGGTTCGGCCTGGTCCCCGCTGGGCGCGGGCTGCAACGCTCCCGTGAACGCGCTGGCCGTGCAAGCGAGCGGCGCGGTCGTCGCCGGTGGCATGTTCACGACGGCCGGCGGTGTCCCCGCCAACTACATCGCGCGGTGGAACGGCTCCTCGTGGTCGACCCTCGGCACGGGCATGGACGCGGCCGTTCACGCGCTCGCGATCCTCGGCACCGACGTCGTGGCCGGCGGGGCGTTCGCGACCGCGGGCGGCACCGCGGCCAGCACCATTGCGCGGTGGAACGGCACGAGCTGGGCGGCGCTCGGCACGGGGACGAACGGCATCGTGATGGCACTCTCGCGGTTGTCCAACGGCGATCTGCTCGTCGGCGGCGCATTCACCGCGGCCGGCGGAATCACCGCGTGGTCGGTCGCGCGCTGGGCCGGCAACGCCTGGTCGCCGCTCGGCTCGGGCACCGGGGACTTCGTCTGGGCCTTCGACGTGCTGCCCAACGGCGACCTCGTCGCCACCGGCAGCTTCCGCGAGATCGGCGGCATCGGTGCCGCGCGCATCGCGCGCTGGAATGGCTCGAGCTGGTCCGCGCTGAACGCGGGTTTCGACCACCAGGTGACCGCGTTGACGACGCTGCCGAACGGCGACGTCGTGGCCGGCGGGTTCTTCCTGCGCGCCGGCACCGTCGATGCGAACCGCATTGCGCGCCTCAGCGGCAACACGTGGTCGGCGCTCGGCACGGGCATGGACAACAGGGTGCGCGCGCTCGTGACGCTGCCGAACGGGGACGTCGTCGCCGGTGGAGCGTTCACCGTGGCGGGCGGCGTGAGCGCGAGCCGCATCGCGCGCTGGAACGGCACGACATGGTCGCCCCTCGGCGCGGGCATCGGCCAGTTCAACACCGTGCACGCGCTGACGACGCTGGCCAGCGGCGACGTCGTCGCCGGCGGCGACTTCAGCTCGGCGGGCGGCGTGAGCGCGAGCCGCATCGCGCGGTGGAACGGTGCTGTGTGGTCGGCACTCGGCTCGGGCACGACCGGGACCGTGTTCGCGCTCGCGACCATGCCGAACGGCGACGTCGTCGCCGGCGGCTCGTTCCTGTCGGCGGGCGGCGTCCAGGCGAGCCGCATCGCGCGCTGGAACGGATCGACCTGGTCGCCGCTCGGCGCAGGCGTCGACGGCACCGTTCGCGCGCTGCTCGCGATGCCGGACGGGACACTGCTCGCCGGAGGTGACTTCCAGACTGCCGGCGGCGTGGCCAGCATCGGCATCGCGCGATGGAACGGCACGACCTGGTCCAGCGTCGGCGGCGGACTGCCCTTGTTCGGCTTCGTGCGTGCGCTGAAGACGCTGCCCGATGGCGACGTGGTCGCGGCCGGCGAGTTCACGACCGCGGGGACCGTGAGCGCGAACCGGATCGCGCGCTTCGACGGCAGCAGCTGGTCGGCCCTCGGCGCGGGCATGGACAAGGTCGTCTTCGCGCTGACGACGTTGCCGAGCGGGGACCTCCTCGCGGGCGGCGATTTCACGCTCGTCGACGGCTCCGTGTCCGCGCACGTCGCTCGCCTGACCACGAGCTGCCCCGCCGCTGCGTCGCACTACGCGAACGGATGCCCGAGCTCCGGCGGCAGCAACACGCTCGCGGCGCAGTCGCTGCCGTGGCTCGGCACGACGTTCCGGGCCCAGGCCACGGGCCTGCCGGCGACCGCCATCGTACTGGTGGTCACGGGCTTCGCGCCGATCACGCCGCCCGTTCCGCTGACGGCCATCTCGCCGATCGGCGGCCCGTTCTGCGACGCACACGTGGTCCCCGACATCCTCGAAGCCGTGGTCACGACGACCGGCGTCGCGAACGCGCAGGTCTTCGTGCCGAACACGCCGGCCATCGTCGGCGCGCACTTCTACCAGCAGATGATCGCCGTCGAGCTCGGCTTCGTCGCGATGACCAGCACGAACGCACTGCAGATGACCGTCGGGGCGTTTTGATCACAGCGCCGCCCACCGTGGCGTCGCCCGCCGGCGCCGCGCGCAGCAAGGCGACGTGGGTCGCATGCGGGCTCGCACTGGTCGCGTTCTGGGCGCTGCGGCTCGGCTACTGGTCGGTCACGAGAGAGGAGCCCTTCTCCGACATGGCCGACTTCCGCGGCATCGCCGAGCGCTTCGCCGCCGGCGGCACGCTGGCCGCGGACTCGTTCTGGCAGAGCTACCGCTCGCCGGTGCTGCCGCTGCTCGGCGCGCTGCAGATCGTGCTGTTCGGCCCCGACCTGCTGCCGTGGCGCTGGATGCAGGCCGTGCTCTTGTGCGCCGGCGCGTGCTGGCTCGCGCGCGAGCTGTGGCTGTCGACGCGCAGCCGCTGGCTCGCGGTCGGCTGGCTGTGGCTCGTGGCACTCAGCAAGCCGTCGGTGTTCTGGAGCTACAAGTTCGCGAAGGAAGGGCTTCACGAGGCGCTGCAGTACGTCGTGCTGGCACTCGTGCTGCGTCTTCTGCGCCGGCCGTCGCTCGCGCTCGCGGCGCTCATGGGCGCGCTAGCCTTCGCGGTCACGCTGAACCGCACGAACTTCGTGTTCGCGCTCGTCGCGATCCCGGCGCTGCTGGTGATCGGCGTCGAGCCCCGGGCTCAGCTCCGCACACGGCTGCGGACGTGCGCGCCGCGAATCCTCGCGTTCGTCGCCGGCGCGGTGCTCGCATGGGTGCCGTGGGGCGTGCGCACGTGGCAGCTCTACGGCGAGCCGCTGTTCCTCACGACCGACGGCGCGTGCGTCGTGCTCGACGGTCTCGCGAAGATCACCGTCGACGAGCCCGACGGCAGCCAGCAGACGATCGAGTACTGGCCGTTCCTGCATGGGGCACCGCAGCGCTTTCCGAACGACCACGAAGCCGACGTCTGGCTGCGTGCGCGCGTCCAGCAGGGGCTGCTCGCCGACCCGGTGGAGTGGATGGTCCGCGCCGCGCACAACGCCGGCGTCAGCGCCTTCCACCGCGAGGTCTCGCTGACGAAGGTGCCGCGCGACGTCCTGCTGCCGTCGCCGTGGCAGTGGCTGCTGCTCGACAAGCATCGGCTCACGGTCGTGCTCGGCGTGCTCGGTCTGTTCGCGCTCGCGCTGCGGCACCGGCACCTGCTGGCGCTCGGCCTCTTGACCGTGCCGCCCTGGGTGCTCGCGTGCTTCATGCTCGGCCTGCCGCGTTACCTCGAGCCGATGATCCCGCTGCTGCTGTTCGGCAACCTCGCGTTGTTCGTGCTCGTCGCCGAGTGGATCCGCGCCAGGCGGCGCGCGAGCCGGCTCACGGGCTCGTGACCGCGTGCGGCGCCGGTCGGGCCCCCGGTCCGAAACACCCGTGGTCCACGCGCTGCTCAGGCAGGCTCCCACAGCGCGCGGACGGGCACCGCAAACAGCCGTTCGCCGAAGCCAACACTCGTCTCGCCGTCGTAGAGCACGACGCCGGCAGTGAAGCGCTTGCCGGCTGCGTTCGCGAGCTTCCGCATGCCAGAGAAGTCGCCTGGGACCACGGTAGCCGCGGCCTTGATCTCGACGCCGGCGATCTCGCGCGCGCCGCGCTCGATCACGACGTCCACCTCGCCACCGTCCTTGTCGCGGAAATGGTGAAAGCGCAGCTCGTCATCACCAAAACTCGCCTGGCGGCGGAGTTCCTGGAACACGAACGTCTCCAGCAGCCGGCCTAGCCTCTGGCGATCGTCCGCGAGCGCGCGGCCGTCGAGCCCGAGGATCGCCGCGGCCACGCCCGTGTCACCCAGATGCAGTTTCGGCGTCTTGACGAGCCGGCTCAGGCGGTTGCTGTGCCACGGCGGCAGCCGCTCGAGGAGAAACACGCCCTCGAGCAGGGCAACGTAGTCGCGGATGGTCGGCTGGCTCAACTGGAACGGCCCGGCGAGATCCGCCAGATTGGACAAGCACGCGGTCTGGCCTGCCGCGGCTGCCAGCAATCGGGGCAGTGTCTCGAGCGAGGCGATGCGCGCCAGACTGCGCACATCGCGCTGCACCATCGTGTCGACGTAGTCTCGATACCACGCGGCGCGCCGAGTCGGCGTCCGGCGCGCCAGTGCGGGTGCGTAGCCGCCCGCGACGATGCGGTCGACGAGTTGCATCCCCAGTGGTTCGGAGCGACGCGCGGTGAACGCGCCGCGGAACAGCCGGTCGATGAAGCTCGAGCGGCGCCGCTGCAGTTCGGATTGCGCGAGCGGATGCAAGCGTTGGATCGCCATGCGACCAGCGAGAGTGTCCGCGAGCTTCGGGACCAGCAGCACGTTGGCAGAACCGGTGAGCAGGAACCGACCCGGTGCCCGATCGCGATCCACCGCGGTCTTGATGGCCGTGAACAGCCGGGGCACTCGTTGCACCTCGTCCAGGATCGCCCTCGTCGGCAGTCTGACGACGAAGCCCACTGGATCGGTTTCGGCAGCGACCCGGGTGACGTCGTCGTCGAAAGTGAAGTACTCGTAGCCGCGTCGTCGGCCAACCATCTGCGCCAGCGTCGTCTTGCCACATTGACGCGGTCCATGGATCAGGACCACGGGACTGTCCGCTAGCGCATCGAGCAGCCGGGGCTCCGCGTGGCGAGGGTAGAGAGCCGCGGGCGGCATGACGGTCGATCGTAGCCGCCCCCCGGCCATTCGAAAGGTCTGCCTTCGGCTATTCGAAAGGTTCTTGGTCGGCCATTCGAAAGGTTTGGGCTCGGCTATCCGAAAGGTTCCGGTCGAGCAACCCGGAGCGACAGCGCGACGCAGTTGCCGCCGCGGCTTCGTGTGCGCTCACGAGCTCGTCACGGCAAACGCGGCGACTGCCGCGAGGCGCAGCAGCGATGGCCGCAGCGTGTGCAGCGTCAGCGCGCGCAGCGTTCCGAGCCCGGCGCGGTGCGCGGGCATCCACGGCGGCAGCGGATGCGGGCGGAACGGCGCCTCGATCACGACGCGCTGCACGTCGGCAAAGGTCGTGTCGCGCGCCCAACCGGAGCCGTGCTCGATCGGCGCGTCCGCCGGCACGCCCCACGGCGTCGTGCCGAGGCCGTAGCCGACGCCGGTCCACGTGTTGATCGCGACCGTGCCGTGCGGCAGTGCTGTGACCGTTCCGTCGATCGCGGCGCGCGCCGATGCGAGCACCTGCGGCGGCGCGAACACGTACGCAGACAGGGAGCCGAAGCACCGCTCGCGCGCGAACGCCGCCGCGTGCTGCAGGAACGCCGCGACGTCGGCGCCCGGCAGCACGGCCTCGCGCAACACCGGCGCGAACAGCTCGCGGTCACACAGCTCCGCTTCGGCCCGCAGATCGCGTTCGGCGGCGAGCACGGGCGGCAGCGCACCGGTTGGGGCCGGCACGCCGCTCGCCGCAGCGTACGCCGCCGGCACGCCGGGATGGAACGGAGCGCGCGGTGGCAATGCGGCGAACGCGGCACGCAGGTGCCCACGCAGCGCAGCCCGCTGCGGCCAGCCGGCCGCCGTCAGCAGCACACGCGGCGCGACGCACATGGCGCCACCGTTCATCGCGACGAACGCGGCGAGCTGCGCCGCCGCGTGCCGCAGCTCGCGTTCGCGCCACGTGCCCGGCACGACGAACACCGGCGTGCAGCAGCCGACTTCCGCGGTCAATTGCTTGCCGCGCAGGGTCGGATCGGCCCGCAGCGCGGCCCACGTCGCCGAGGAGCCGGTCAGGTGGACGGCGGTGATGTCGGGCTTCTGTGCGAGCGCGCGGCCGGCCGACGCATCGCCGGCGGCGAGCTGCACGAGGCCGCGCGAAACGAGCGGTGCCAGCGCCGCGGTGAACACTTCGTGCAGGCTCGCGTGCAGCGGGCTCGGCTTCAGCACGACCGCGCGTCCGCGAAGGAACACCTGGTCGAGCACGTCGAGCACCGGCGTCGCGGTCACGTTGCCGGCACCGAGCACGAGTGCCTGGCCAGTCAAGTCGGCGCGTGGATCGCCGGCAGACCAGTTGTCCGTCTCGCGCGTTCGCGAGTTGCTGCCGTCGGCCGCCACGTCGAACCGCACTCGATGACCGCGCAGCAGCACTGCGTCGCCGAGTCCCGGGATCCTGGCCGGGATCTGCGCTCGGGGCCGGACGGCGTCGCGCGGCGCCGCGCGCGACGCGTGCAGGTGAGCGAGGAAGCGCGCGACCGGCAGCGGGCCGCTGGCCCATTCCTCGGCGACGGCGCCAGGAACGCCGCGCCAGCCCTTCGCATCGACGCTGCGGCCCACCCACTCTTCGACGCACGATGCGACGCTCGCGCGAAGCTCCGCGAGCAGCGTCGTGCAGTCGTCGTCGGCGAGGGCTTTCATCGGCTCGGGCGGCGCACAGAGGCTAGCATCCGCACGCGACCGACGCGGCAGGGAAGCATGTTCGCAGTGGTCTCCGGCCCGACGACTTGGTTGCGACCCATCGCGGTACACTCGCCCGCATGCGAACGACGAACTCGTTCAGCCGCCGCCTGGCAGTCATCGCCGGGCTTCTTCTACCCATCGGAGAAACCGCGCGGCGATGGCGCGAGCTGCCGGGACCTGTCGAGACGAGGCTGCCTTGGCTCGACGATTACGTGCTCGGCGCGATCCTCTTGGCCGCGGCGTGGCTGAGCCGCCCCGCGAGCCCTTGCAGCTGGCCAAACTGCGGGGCTGGTTCGCTCCACGTGCGTTCGCCGATCGTCGTGGCTCACCGCAGGTTGGGGTATCGTGTGTGGCGCGGGCTTCGGCAGCACCCTGGCTCAGCTCAACGACGTGATCAATTTCGCGATGCGCAGCGCCGGGGATCCGTCGGGGCTCTCCCACGCATCGATGGTGCTGATCAAGTCCGCGCTTCTGGCGATCGGCGTCGTCGGGCTCCTGGCAAGCATGCGGAACGAGCCTGACGCCCCCTGACGCCGCCGATCGTAGAAGCCCGGCATCGACCACAATCCGCGGGAAGGCGCCGCCGGGATTCCCGTCCCACGCAACTTCCGGAGGTCCGATGAACGCGTTCTCCCTGATGCTCACGCTGCCCACGCTGCTCGCGGCCACGCTCGCGCAAGCCGACATCGCGCGCCCCAACGACAAGTCAGCGCCTGCGCCGGCGAAGGCCCCGTTCGTGTTCGAGCCCGGTCCCGTCGAGCTGCGCGTGCTGATCGAGCGCTGCGGTTCCTACCTGCAGCGCAACATCCTCGTCGACGACAGCGAGCTCGCGGCGAACCGCGAGCAGAACCGCAAGGCCAGACCGGCGCCGGCCGCGGCGCAGCCGGCTGCCGAAGCGCCGGCCGGCCCGTTCGTCGAGCTGCAGATGCCGGTCGTGACCGACCGCGATGGTTGCGAGGAGCTGCTCTCGAGCCTGCTGTGGACGCGCGGCCTCACGTTGGTTCCGCTCGACGAGAAGAAGGGCGTCTACGAAGTGCTGTCGATGAACGGTCCTCGCCAGCGCGAGATCCTGCTGCGCGCCGTGCACCGCACGCCCGACCAGGTGCTGGCGCGACCGTCGCTGCGGCTGTTCGTCACCGTCGTGAAGGAACTGCAGCACACGAACGCGCAGTACGCGGTCAACAGCCTGCGTCCGTTCTTCGCGAGCAACGGCTCCAACCAACAGATCCTCATCATCGGCAACGCCGGCAACACGACGTCGGTCCTGCTCAACGGCCCGCAGGACATGGTCGCCACGGCGCTGCAGCTGCTGCAGAACGCGGACCTGCCGCAGCCGCCCGACGCGCGACCGGAACTCACGCAGCGCCTCGATTCCCTCGCGCGCCAGAACGAGCAGCTGACCCAACGCATCGCCGCACTCGAGGCGAAGTCCGGCAAGCAGGGGCAGGGGAACTGAGGCGCTGACAGGCTGCCACGGATCCAGCCCGCGCCGTCAGCGGTGACCGAGCCGCATGCGAACGACGAACTCGTGTGCGTCGACTTCGACGCCGGCGTCGATCCCCTCCGGCAGCGTCGATGCCGCCGCGGCGTCGTTCAGTGCCGCGACGAGCCGTTCGTACTCACGCGCATGGAACGCGAGGTCGGCGGCGTCGAGCCCCCCGTGCTCGGGCCCGCTGCGCTTCTGCGCGAGCAGCGTCTCGACGTGCGGCAGCCGCGCGTCGACGTTCAGCACGGACAGGTCGGCCTGCACCTCGCCCGTGCGCATCAGGTGGATGCCGGTCAGCAGCACGCGGTACACGTACAACAGCGGCTTGACGCGCCGCGGCGTCTCCTTCGTGAACAGCCGCCACTGCGTCGCGGCAAAGCCGAGGTAGTGGCGCACGTGGCGCCGCGAGACGCAGCGACGGCCGAGCGCACGCAGCTCGTCGTGGGCCGGCGTCGTGACGACGACGAGCGGCGACAACAGCTGCTCGAGCACGTAGCCGTTCGGCATCGTCATCAGGCGCACGAACTTCGCGACGTCGTGCGTCACGAGATCGAGGTCGAGCCCCGACCAAGCACCGCTGCGCTCGACAGTCCCAGGCCCCGCGCGCAGGCCGATCACCTCGCGCAGCGGCAGCACGTGCACGCCGCGCAGGTCGAAGTCCGAGTCCGGCGACGGGAACCCGTACAGGTGCGCGCCGCTGATCGTCGCGAACAGCAGCGGGTACGGGTGCGCGTTCGCGATCTGCAGCAGGCGCGGGTCCGCGGCCACGCTCACGGCAACTCCTTCCCGAGCGCGAGCCGACGCGCGCGGCGCAGGAACGCGTCGGCGCGTTCGTAGTCGGGCCGCACCGGCAGCTTCGTCTCACCGGCCGCCGCCGTGAACTGCGCGTGCAGGTCGCGGCGCCAGCGCTCGACGTCGCTCCACGCGATCTCACCGCGGCGCACCGCGAGCAGGCGTTCGCGCTCGGCACCGACGTGCACGGGCACGCTGCCGGTGCGCAGCACCTGGATGCCGGCCTGCAGCAGGCGCAGCAGGTGCATCACGTGCTTCCACTTCGGCTCGCCGCGCTGGCGCAGGTCCGCGGCGATCTTCTTGAACTGCGAGGCGACGTAGCCCGAGTAGGTCTGGAACACGAGCTGCGACAGGAACGACTCGCGCAGCGCGAGCAGCTCGCGGCCGAGCGGCGTCGCGACCTCGACGAGCGGCGACCACAGGCATTCGAGCACGTTCGGATTCGCCTTCAGCGCCATCACGATCAGCTTCTGCAGCTCCCAGAAGATCTCCTGCTCGGGCTCGTCGTCGATCTGCTCGGGCACGCCGAACAGCGACCAGTGCAGCTCCGCGGGCGGCAGGAACACGCCGCGCCGGTCCGTGTCGCTGCCGGGCTCGTCGAGGCCGTAGGCGCGCGAGCCGACGACGACGCGCAGGATCACGCGCTCGAACAGCGAGCTGCCGCCGAGCTGCGGCACCGCGAACGCGCTGTCCTGCCAGCGCGCGAGCGTCGCGAGCTGGTCGCGCAGCAGCGCCACCTCGCCGCCGTCGACGAGCTCGACGCGGTAGCTGTGTGTGCCGTCGGACGGCGCCTTGACGATCGTGCCGACCGCGCCGCGCGGCACGCGCACGCCGCCCGCGTCGCCGCGCAGGTCCACGGTCGTCACGACCTGCGTGCCGGCCGGCAGGATCGGCAGCTCGCCGTGGGGTCCCGTCATCGCGTCGCCGACACGGAGTCGACCAAAGGGAACGGCGCGGCGGATGGCATGGCGTGGCATGGTAACGGGCGGGCAGGCCTTGCCCACGTTCTGCAACCGGCGTGGGCGCTCCGGAGTCCGCCGGCGGCTCCGCGGTAACTCTGGTAGCGTCCAATGGCCGTGCCCCCGAACGTCGCCGACATCCTGCTCGCCGATGCAGCGTCGCTGCGCCGGCTCGCGCAGGGCCTGCTCGCGAACGACGAGGCCGACGACGTCGTGCAGGAAGCCGCGGCCGCAGCGCTGTGCCAACCGGCGGCGTCGTTGCGGCATCCGGGCGAGTGGCTGCGCGGCACGGTGCGCAAGCTGAGCCTGCTGGTCCGGCGCGGCAGCGCGCGCCGTCGCGCCCGCGAGCGGCTCGCGGCGAGGAGCGGCGTGGACCCGCACGATCCGTCGGCGCTGGTGGCCCAGGCCGAGCTCGTGCGCGACGTGGGTGCTGCCGTGCACGCGCTCGACGAACCGTTCCGCAGCGCGGTCCTGATGCGCTACTGGCACGACCTGTCCATCGACGCGATCGCGGCGCGCCTTCGCGTTCCACGCAACACGGTGCGCTCGCGGCTGCAGCGCGGCCTCGCGCGGCTGCGCGAACGGCTCGACCACGAGTACGGCGAGCGCAAGCGCTGGGCGCCGGCTCTCTGCGCCCTCCTGCCGCTGCACGCGCCAGCGTTCGCGGCCTTCACGCTCTGCGTCATGAACAAGAAGGTGCTGCTCGGCGCTTCCGCGGTGCTGCTCGCCGCGCTCGCGATCCCCTTTCTGCTGCCCGAGCCGACCCTGCAGGTGACACCCGCGTCGCCGACTCCGGGTCATCCCGCCGTGGTCACGGCGCCGCTGCTGCCGTCGGCCGCGGACACTGCCGGCCAGCCGGCGCCCCGGCGCGAGGCCGTGGACGGTCCGCGGCCCGAAGCAGTCACGACGGGCACGCTGGTCGTTCACGTGCAAGACGGCAGCGAACCGGCTGGTTCCGATCTGACCGTGTCCGTCGGCGAGATGATCGGCGGACGCACGGGCGACTTCCGCGTCGGCGTGCTGCGCGCACTCACCGATACAGCAGGCACGGCGCGCTTCGAGAACGTGGCGCCCGGACGGGTCTGGGTCCGCTGCAACGGGGGCTTCAAGGGCGCGGAGGTGCGCGCAGGCGAGACCGTCGAGTGTGTCCTGAAGCTCGGCGGCGCAACGGTCACGGGCATCGTCGTCGATGCCGCGGGAGTCGGCATCGCCGGGGCACTCGTGGAGAGGGGCCTGGCGCCAGAGAATCGCGTCGACCCGGAGGCGGCGGCCATCACGGCCGCCGACGGTTCCTTCGTCGTGCGCAACGTAACCGTCGCCGCGGTGATCGGCGCGCGCGCGCACGGCTACGCACCCTCGCAGCTCTACCATCCGGTGCTCAACCAGACCGGCGCGACGCTGCGCATCGAGCTCGCGGCCGCGGGTGGATCCGTGGGCGGCACCGTGACGACCGCCGATGGGTTGCCGGTGCGCGACGCGGTCGTGCGTGTCGGCGAAGGCAGGCGTGATGCGCTGATGGCGACGCCGCAGATGCCGCCGCTGCCGGCGCAGGTGCTGACGGACGCGGAGGGGCGCTTCCTCGCGATCGGTGTGCCCGCCGGCACGGCTCCGATCCTGGCCCGCGCGAAGGGGCTCGCGCCGTGGACCGGCACGGTCGACGTCGCTGCCGGCCTCACGGCCAGCGTGACCATCCGGCTGCTGCCCGGCGTGACGTGCGCCGGCCTCGTTCGAACGGAGGCCGGCGAGCCGGCCGCGGACGTGGCGGTGCGATGCGGCCGCGAAGGCGACTTCCTGCAGTACTTCGCGCGCAGCGCCGCGGACGGCTCGTTCGCGCTGACGGGGCTGCCGGCCGGGGCCATCGAGATCTGGGCCGAGGACGGCGAGCGCGGCAAGGCGGCAGCGACAGTGAACGGCGAGCACGGTGCAACGGTGCGCTGCGAGCTCGTCCTCTCACAGGGTCTCGCGCTGCGCGGCCGCGTCACCGAAGAGGACGGCAAGCCGATCCCGTCGGTCGATCTCCAGTGCATGTCCGAGGGCGAGGGCCCGCGATGGTGGAAGAACGCGCGGACCGACAAGGCCGGCCGGTTCCTCGTGGCCGACTGCCCGCAGGGCCGCCTGCTCACGGTGAAGGCGTGGATGCAGGACCACGTCCCGCTCGTGCGCCGCAGCATCGATCCGAAGGCCGGCGAGCTGGATCTGAAGCTCGCTGCCGACACTTCGCCGCGTGCGCGCATCACGGGCCGCATCCTCGGGCCCGGAGGCGTGCGGGCGACGGGCGTCGCGGTGCGCGCGTTCGACGAGGCGCGGCGCCAGAGCGGCGACCTCGGCCTGAAGTCGGACGACGGCACGTTCGCGCTCGAAGTGAGCGCGGGAACGTGGGGCGTGCGCGTCTCCTGTGAGGGCCACCCGACCGTGCTCGCGGGGCCGCGACGGCTGCAGCCCGCCGAGGCGTGGGATCTCGGGACGATCGAGCTCACGGTCGGCGGCACGCTGCTCGTTCACGATGGCGGCCGGGAGGGCCTCGGCTACCTCGTGCTCGATGCGCGCGAGCAGTTCCTCTGCGGCATCTACAGCCCGGCGACGCCGCGGCGCTCGGAGCTGCTGGCGGCGGGCGACTACCTGCTGCTGGTGCGCGCCAAGGGCATCGGGGCGCAGATGCTGCCGTTCACGATCCGCTCCGGCCAGGAGACCGCGATCGACGTGAAGCCGGTCGCGGGTGTCCGCCAGCGATTCGAGTTCGTGCCCGCGCAGGGCACCGAGCTGCCGCCGTGGGTCAGCTTCCGGATCGCCCGCGACGGCAAGCTCGTCGGCCAGTGCATCCAGGAAGACTCCGGCGAGCCGCGGCGCGGCGAGGTCTGGCTCGAGCCCGGTGACTACGTGCTGACGTCCGCCGTCGAGGGCCGCGAAGGCCAGGCCGCGGTGACGATCGGCCAGAACGAGGGCCCGCCGGTCCGCATCACGCTCCGCTGACGCGCTTCGCGCACCACAGCCCTCGCGTGGTCGCCGCTGCGCGAAGAATCCGCGTTCCGATGTAGCATCGCGCGCGGCCCGCCAAAGAAGCGGCATGACGAACACACCTTCTCCCGACGACCTGTTCGCCGAGTACCTGCGGCACGGCGAGCCCGCGCACTTCGCCCAGCTCCACGACCTGCTGCACGACGAGCTCACGCGCGCGGCCGAACGCTTCGCGCCGAACCGCTCTGCAGCCGAGGACCTCGTGCAGGCGACGTTCCTCGGCGCGCTCGAGTCGGCCGGGCGCTTTCTGCGCGGCCGCAAGGTCGTGCCGTGGCTCTTCGGCATCCTGCAGAACCAGGCGCGCATGGCGCGGTGGCGCGCGCGGCGTGTGCCGGATGCGCAGCGCGTCGTGTGGCCCGAGCCGCGCGACCCGGCCGAGCTCGCGGCCGATCGCGAGCTCGAGCAGACGCTGGCACGCGCGCTCGAACGGCTCGGGCCCGTCTACGCGCCCGTGATGCAGCTGCACCTGCGCGACGAGATGTCGGCGCAGGACATCGGCAAAGCGCTCGATCGTCCGGCCGGCACCGTCCGCACACAGGTCGTGCGCGGCACCGCGATGCTGCGCAGCCTCTTGCCCGCCGGCATCGCGTCGCTGCTGCTCGTGCGCGTGACGCCGGGCCTCGACCGGGCCGGCATGCGCGAGCTGCTGCTCGTCCACGCCGCGCGCGGCCCTGCCGCACCGGCCACGGCGACGTGGCTGTCGGCGCGCGCGTTCCTGTTCGCCGCGGCGAGCGTGCTCACGGTCGCGCTCGCGTGGCTCGCGTTCGCGACGGGCAGCTCGCGCTCTCCAGCCGCGACGCCACCCGTGCAGCAGCAGCAAGCACGCGCGGACGAACGTGTGCCCTCGGGGCCGCCCGCGGCGCGCGCGGACACGAACACGAACGCACCGCTCGAGCGCTCGCTCGTCGCGCAGGCAGCGACCGCCGAGTTCACGGTGCTCGTGACGTCGGGCGGTGCGCCGGTGCCCGCCATGCCCGTGCAACTGATCGGCGCCGAGGATCCACGCTTCCGCCGCTTCACCGCGATGACGGACGCCGCGGGCAAGGCGAGCCTGCGCGACCTGCCGGCCGGCCGCTGGCTCGTGACTCCGCTCGGCGAACGCGCGCCGCGCACGGCCGCGATCGTCGAGCTGAAGGACGGCGAACGTCGCGAGCACGGCGTCGAGCTCGGCACCGTGCTGACGTTCGAAGGTCGCGCCATCGACGAACGCGGCGCACCGATCGCCGGTGCCGACGTCTGGCTGTGCGACGGCGACTACGTGCACTCGTACGGGTTCGCCGCGACGCGCATGCTGACGACCGGCGCCGACGGCCGCTTCACGCTGGCGACGTGCCCGCGGCACAGGATGTGCGCCGTGCAGGTGATCGCACCCGGCCGGCGCGCGTCTGCTGTGCACCGGCTGCCGCAGCAGCGCAGCGAGCAGCACACGTTCGCGCTCGCGCCCGACGGCGACTGCGTGCAAGGCATCGTCGTCGACACCGCCGGCGCACCGATCGCCGGTGTGCTCGTGCGTGCGGTGCACGCCGGCAAGCGTGACCGCACCGCGGTCGTCGGCGAGGATGGCACGACCAGATCGAGCGACACGATCGGCGCGGTCCGCGAGGTCGCGACCGGCGCCGACGGCCGCTTCCGCATCGAGGGCTTCGACCGCGGTCGGGCCGTCGCGCTGAAGGTCTGGGGCCCCGAGTGGGCGCGCAGCGAGGGATCGATCGAAGCTGGCGAGCAGCCGGTCACGCTGACGCTGCAGCGCGGTGCCACGATCCACGGCCGCGTCGTCGACCAGGCCGGCAAGCCGGTGGCCGAAGCAACGGTCGCCACGGAACCCGAAGCCGACCAGGATCCGATGACGGCTCGCGTGCGGACCGACGCGGACGGCCGCTACACGCTCGCCGGCGTGACGCCCGGTGACGCCGTTGTGGTGACGGTCGCGAGCCGGACCGACCGCCGCGGACAGGGCGGTGCCGGCAACGCGACGGCGACGCTGCGCCTCGAGCCGGGCAGCACACTCGAGTGGAACGCGACGTTCGCCGCGGGCAACGCCTTCCGCGGCACGCTGGCGATGTCGGACGGTTCGCCGTTCGACGGCTTCACGTTCCAACTGCTCGCCGTCGACAAAGTCGAAGGCGTCAACCACTTCCCCGTGAAGCCCGGCAAGCGCGGTGAGTTCGAAGTCAAGAACGTGCCGCAGGCCCGCTACTGGCTGCAGGTGGACCACGACAACTGCGTCCTCCTGCAGTTCGTCGTCTCGTGGCCGCTGGCCGACCGCTACGACATCGTCGTTCCAGCTCACATCGCACGGCGCAACATCGACTGCTTCAAAGCGGCGCGCGAGCCGCAGCAGCCCGCAACCGGCACCGTCGACGTGCTCGACATGAAGGCGCCCGGCACCAACCTCTCCGCGTATGTCTTCGCGGTCGGCGGTGCACAACCGTGGCGGTGGATCACAAGCGGCCTCGACTGGAATGCCGAGCGCGACTGTCGAACGGCGACGCTAGCGCCGGGCCAGTACGAGCTCACCGTCTTCAGCACGCAGTGGTCGCGCGATGCGCTGGCAACGGCGGACCAGGTGATTCCGTTCACGATCACCGCGAACCAGACGACGACGCTGCGGCCCGTGCTGCAGCCCGGCGTGCGCCGCTGCTTCCGCATCGACGAGCCGTCGCCGCACCTCGGCGCCTACGGTGGTATCGCCGAAGTGCACGACAGCAACGGCAGGCTCGTCAGCCGCTGGATCCTGCCGCGCTGGCTCGAACCGGCGCCCGGCACGTTCGAGGCGTCGGTCGCGCTCGCGCCGGGACGCTACCGCATCGACGTCGAGACCGACCTCGGCCACCGCGGCTCGCTCGACTTCACGGTCGACACACTCGCGCCGTGCCCCGACGTCGTGCCGCTGCCGGTGCGGTGAAAAGACGTGTCGAAGGCGACGCATGATCTTTGTATCGCATGCCCGCCGCCGCGCGCGCGCTGTTGCCGCGCTGCACTCCGCGGCTATCGGCCGCACAATGCGAATCCTGACCACCGCGATCGTGTTCCTGCTGCTGGCGTCGTGCGGACCGGACGGCACGCCGACCACCACGGCGGAGAGCGTTTCCCCCGCGAGAGCCGGAGGCAGCGGCCCGAATTCGGGAGGCTTCATCCTGCCGCCGCCCGCTCCCGAGCCCGGTGATGCAAGCGACGCCGCGCAGGACGCGAACCGGAAGATCGTCCGCACCGGCGAGCTCGAGCTCGGCGTCCCCGACCTCGACGCTGCGCGCTCGTCGGTGCTCGAAGCGACGAAAGCCGCCGGCGGCCACGTCGCGGACGATCGTGTGCAGCAGAGCGGGCGGTTCGTGCAGCGCACGTTGCGCCTGCGTGTACCGGCCGCCGGCTTCGAGACGCTGGTTGCGATGGTCGAGCGCCTCGGCCGGGTCGAGCGCTTGCAGGTCTCCGCGGACGATGTGACCGCACAATGGGTCGACGTCGAAGCTCGTATGCGCGCGAAGCGCCAGATGGAAGGCCGCTACCTCGAGCTCGTCACGCGCGCGGCGAACGTCGCCGAGGTGCTGCAGGTCGAACGCGAGCTCGGCGCCGTGCGCGCGGAGATCGAGGCGATGGAGTCGCAACTGCGTTCCCTCGGCGACCAGGTCGCGCTCAGCACGCTGAAGGTCACGCTGTCCGCGCCGCGCACGCAGCCCGTGATCGCTCCCACCGTCGACTTCACGCAGGCGCTCGGCGCCGGATGGACGGCGCTGATGCAGTGCCTGTTCCTGGTGCTGACCGCGTGGCCGCTGCTCGCCATCGGCGCGTTCGCGCTCGTGTACCGGCGCGTGCGCCGGCCGCGCACGCCGCCGCTGCCGGCCGCTGCCTGACCTCGCGCGCCGCTGGTCAGTGGTTCGAGCGCGACCCGGCCGGCCTCACCACTCGCGTTCCGCTGCTGCCACCACGAGGTGCCGGGAGCGGCACTCGATCCCTGGCGCGAAGCAGCAGCGTTCGCCGCGTGGCGAGCACGGCAGGAGAGCCCTCGGTCGTGAACCGATCGTGAGGCGCACTGCAAGCCGCCCGTGCCATCGGCCGATAAGGACCGCATGAACAGGATCGCCGCCGGCTTCGCGTCGTTCGTACTCTCGTGCGCCACCCTGGCCGCGCAAACGCCGCCCTCGACTCCCGCCGGTGAGACCACGACTGCGTTCACGGCGGCCGAGGCGTATGCGTTCGCGTGCGCTCAACAGATCGGCGCCGCGTGGCGACAGGGCGCTGCGTTCGACCTGAGCCAGTGGGTCGGCCTGCCGGGTTACCTGGCCATGCTCGCGTCGCCGTCGCGCGGCGGCGCGCCGGGCGAGATGCAGTTCGCGGGCAGTGAGCAGATCCAGGGCTGGCAGATCGACCGGCAAGGAGGCAACGGCCCGGCGCTGCTCGGCGGTGAAGTGCTGTGTTATCTCGTGCCGCGGGAACTCGGTGGTGGCGCGAAGCGCGTGTTCTGCGTTCGCGGCGACGGCATCGTCGCGTTCACGGACAACACCGCGGGCACTGCCGCGGGCGGCGACCGCGCGCCGGAACCGATGGACGCGCTCGGCGCGGGCGCTGCCGACACGCTGGCCGCGTTCCCGCGCACGCCGGGCCGCGGCCGCGACGGCAACATGTGGATGCCGGCCGAAGTCGTGCGCCAGGCGACCGCGCGCGCGACGGTCGTCGACGAGGACGGCGCGCCGCAGGCGATGGTCGCGATCGCCGCGGTGCCGGCGGACGTGCCGCAGGAAGCGATCGACGCGCCGATCCCGGCCGGCATCGGCCGCACGCTGCGCGAAGGGGACGCGACGTGGACCGGCGTTCCGGCGAAGGGTCTCGCGATCGAGCTGCGCGTGCAGGGCACGAAGCTGCGCGTCGCGCCGTCGGCCGTGAAGGTGACCGGCGCGAGCCTGCGCGTCGTCGTCGCGCGGGCCGAGATCGCGAAGGTGGCACTCAGGCGCAACGAGTTCGCGGCGATCGCGACGCTGAAGAACATCCGCTCGGCGCAGGCGCAGTGCCAGGCGAGCTGCGCCATCGACGTGAACCAGAACGGCGCCGGCGAATTCGGCACGTTCGCGGAGCTGGCGGGCCGCGACGTCGTGCGCGGCGGCACCAAGCAGATCACGCCGCCCGTGTTGTCGACTGCGTTCTCGAAGGTCGACGGCGGCGTCGTCGTGCGCAGCGGCTACTGCTTCCGCATGTTCCTGCCGGGCAAGGACGGCGCGCCGGTCGCGGAGCTCGCGAACGGCGGGCCCGAAGCCGCGGCGATCGACGCCGCGCAGGCGGAGACGACGTGGTGCCTCTACGCGTGGCCGGTCGAGCCCGGCGTCACGGGCCAGCGCGCGTTCTTCGTGAGCCAGGGCGGCAACGTGCTCGCGTCGCCGAACGAGGACGGCCGCTACGCGGGCAAGGCGAAGCCGCCCGCGCCGGACGCAGCTCGCGCCGGCGGCTCCGGCGGCAAGATGGGCGACAACATCGCCGCGAACTCGCAGGGTCTCGACGGCCAGGCGTGGCAGGTCTTGAACTGACGCGCGGGGCTTGAGCCGCAGCACAGCGGTCGCGATCGTGAACGCATGCCACGCTGCCTCGCTGCCGCCGCGATCCTGGGTTTCCTGTCGACCATGCCGCTGCCGGCGCAGCGCGAGGAGCCGCTCGGCAAGAACGGCTGGAGGGTGCAGCTGCCCGCGCACTGGCGGCGCGAGTTGGCCGCGGAGGGTTACGGCGACAGCCAGTTCCAGATCGAGGCCAACCGCGGGCTCTTCGGCCGCAGCCAGCCGGTCGCGATCGCGGCGCGCGAGTGGATCGGGGGCCTCGACGACGAAGACGACCATCGCCGCGCGTTCGCGGCGCTCGATCCCATGCCGGACGGCGTGCAGCTGCGCAGCGAACGCGAGGCCGACTGGCTGCGCGTCACGCGCACGGGCACGGTCGAGGCCGACGGCCTCGCGTACCGCAGCGAGCTGCTCGTGGTCGACGGCGGCGCGCTCCACCTGCTCGCGTGGGCAGAGCCGGCACACGCGGCAGCGCTCGATGCCAAGGTCGAGGAGTTCCTCGATGCCGTGCTGATTCCGGGCGACGGCAGCCCCTGGCGCAAGGGCATGCAGCCCGCGACGGAGGTCCTCGAGCGCAGCGGTGTCCGGCTGTCGTTGTCGTTGCCGCCGCTCGTCTGGCAGCGGAGCGACGATGCGGCGAGCCTGCGCCTCTGGAGCAGCGTGGATCAGCAGGACTTCCTCTACATCCTCGACGCCTCGCGCGGCGCGAGCGAACGCGTCATCGATGCCGAGGTCCGCACGTTCACGCAGTGGGAAGACACGTTCCGCGTCGTCTCGCGCGGCGTGCGCACGATCGACGGCATCGAGTGCCACGAGCTCGCGGCGACTTCGCAGCACTTCCACTACCGGCACGTGTTCGTGCCGGCCGGCGGCAAGCGGTGGCTCGTCGTGCGCTACGTCGTGCGCGGCAACAGCGAGCGGCCGAACAGCAACCGCGACGCGGTGCTCGCCTCGCTGCGCCTGCAGCCCGTCGTCGCCGACGCCGGCCTGCCACCGCTCCCGCCAGCGCCGCCGCAACCGGAGCAGCCGGTGGCCGCGGCGTGGCGGACCTTCCTCGACGGAGCCTCGCCGGTCTTCACGGTCGACGGCTTCCTGTTGCGGTCCGCGCCCGGGGCGAACGGTGAGTGGCTCGCGTGGGACGGCAGCGGCGCGACGGTCTTCGCGCCCGGCGACGCGCACGGGCGGCCGCTGGCCGGGTTCGAGGGCCAACTCGCCGCGTTCGTGTGCTGGCGCGGTGCGTGGCTCGCCGCGGGCTACGACGGTCGCGTGCAGGTCGCTGCCGGCGCTGGCGCCGATGCGCCGCAGGCCCCGAGCTTCCGCGCCGAACGGCTCGCGGTCGCCGGCGACGATCTGCTGTGTGTTCGCGATGCGCCGTTCGCTCTGCTGTCGGCGAGCAGCGCAGGCCGCAGCGAGCTCGTGTGCCGGCGACCCGATGGCTCCGAGCGTGTGGTCGCCAAGTTGACCAGCGAACGCGTGACCGACCTCGCCGCGAGCGCCGACGGAAAGCGCGCGCTCGTCGCGCTCCACCGCGGCGACGGCTTCGGCGACACGATCGCGCTCGCGGCGATCGACCTGGCCGACGGCGCGCGCCGGCCAGTCGGCGCGTGGCAACGAATCGACCAGCTCGGTGAAAGCGACGACGGTTGGCTCGTGACCGGCGTGCCGCGCGGTGGGATCGCGGGCATCTGGCACCTGCGCGACGGCGCCGAACCGGAGCTGCTGCTCAGCGGCAACGGCTCGAGCGGCGCACGGCTCGCGCGCGGCGTGCTCGCGTTCGCGCATCGCAGAGGAGTGTCGCAGGCGCCGCTCGCGCACTGCCAGGCCGCGGGGCGCGGCGTGCAGCCGTTCTCGGCTACGCACCTCGCGGCTCTCGGCGACGCGCTGATGCGCGACGAGCCCGCGGCACCGCGCACGGCCGAGGAGGTCCTCGCTGCAGTCACCTCGCTGCGCAGGCGGGCGCGCGAGGCGACCGGACACGACCTGCCCGGCGATCGCGGCGGCCTCGATGCGCTCGTGGGCAGCGACGGAGTCCGCGCGAACGGCGCTGGCGCACGGGTCGTGGTCGCGCTGCTGCTCGCAGCCGACGGCCTCGCGGCCGGCGGCGAGTGGATCGCGGGCTCCGGCGCCGACTGGTGGTCGTGGTGCGTGCGCGGCGACGAGCCCGCCGAGCACGCGTTCGCGATCCCCTGCAACGTGGCGACGGCCGTCGCGCAGGCGCTCGAAGAGTACGGTTCCTTCGGCATGGAGGGTTGGCGCGACGATCGCAGCGGGCCACGGCTCCTGCTCGGCGTCGACGGCAACGCGCTGACGGCGGCCGCCGCGGCGTGCGTTCCCGCGGGCTTCGCCGAAGCCTGGCAAGCCGGCGATGCGAAGGTGCTGGTCGCCGCGGCGAACGCACTGCCAGCGAACAGGCGCCTGCGCGCGCGGGTGCAGGAGCGCCTCGCCGACTGCGGTGACTGGCCGGCGCTCGAAGCGTTCGCGCGCGAGCACGCACAGGCAGCCGGCGCGCGACCCGGCGACGTCGTCGCGTGGCTGCTCGCGCGCGCGAGCCAGCAGCCACCGGGCACCGGCTCGGCCGACGTTCTCGACGCGCTGCAGAAGGCCGTTCAGCAGCATCCGCGCGAGGCGCGTCTCTACTGGCTGCTCGCCAGCCAGCACGAACGCGCGGGCAAGGACGCGATCCGCCGCGCGCGGGCCTGCTACGATCGCGTGGCCGAGCTGCAGGAGTACGGCGAGCTCGGGATGGCCGCGCTAGCCGCGCTGCAGCGTCTCGACGGCAAGTGACGGCAAGTGACGGCGTGACCTCGAGCCACCGGTGCGCGGCCCACTTGACGCCGGTCCCGTCGACCGGGTGCAGTGCGCCGATGGAAGCGCCCGTTTTCGTGCCGTATCCGGACCGATACCAGCCGTCCGAGCCGGCCGAACAAGCGTCGGCGTCGTTCCACGACGTGATGCGCCGCCGCCGCAGCGTGCGCATGTTCAGCGACCGCCCCGTGTCGCAGGCCACGATCGAGTGGCTCGTGCGGACTGCGCACAGCGCGCCGAGCGGCGCCAACAAGCAGCCGTGGCGGTTCGTGTGCGTGCGGGACGCGGCGACGAAGGCCCGCATCCGCGCAGGTGCCGAAGCCGAGGAACGCGAGTTCTACGGCCGCCGCGCGAATGCCCGGTGGCTCGAGGATCTCGCGCCGCTCGGCACCGACGCGAACAAGGAGTTCCTGACCGTCGCACCGTGGCTCGTCGTCGTGTTCCAGCTCACGCATCTCGACGACGGCGGCCAGGTCTACTACCTCAAGGAATCGGTGGGGCTCGCCTGCGGACTGTTCCTCGCGGCGGCGCAGTTCGCGGGGCTCGCGACGCTCACGCACACGCCGAGCCCGATGGCGTTCCTCGGCGAGATCCTCGGACGGCCGGTGCACGAGCGGCCGTTCCTGCTGATTCCCGTCGGCCATCCAGCAGACGACTGTCTCGTGCCGAAGCGCTCGCTCGAGCGGCGGCCGTTGCACGAGGTCATGGTCGTCGTCTGAAGGCACGTTCGCGGCCAGGCTCGTGCACGACGAGATCCTGCGCAATCCGTGCCTGCAGCTGCCGGAGAAGCGAGGTCGCGCCGCGTCGCCAGCATGGCCGCGACTCTGCCGCGCGGCGCGCGTGCACGACGCCGCGCGCGTCGTTAGCGTCTGCGGTCCGTCATGCTGCTCCGCATCACGTCCACGACCGCGCCGGCGACCGACCTCGGTTACCTGCTGCACAAGAATCCGGCTCGCGTGCAGTCGTCGCAGCTCGCGTTCGGCCGCGCCTGGGTCTTCTACCCCGAGGCGACCGCGGAGCGCTGCACGGTCGCACTGCTGCTCGACGTGGACCCGCTGGGCCTCGTGCGCGGGCGCAGGCCCGGCGACTTCCTGCTGCAGCCGTACGTCAACGACCGCCCGTACGTCGTCTCGTCGTTCCTCAGCGTCGCGCTGCGCGACGCGTTCAGCACCGCGATGACCGGGCGCAGCAAGGAACGCCAGCAGCTCGCGGCGACCGCGCTGCCGTTTCTGGTCGAGCTGACCGGCCTGCCGTGCCGCGGCGGCGAGCGGCTGCTGCGGGCGCTGTTCGAGCCGCTCGGCTACACGGTCGCAGCACGCCGGCGCGCGCTCGACGAGCGTTTCCCGGCGTGGGGTGAGTCGAGCTACCACGACGTGACGCTCACCGCGACGCGCACGCTGCGCGAGCTGCTGCAGCACCTCTACGTGCTCGTGCCGGTGCTCGACAACGACAAGCACTACTGGGTCGGCGACGACGAGGTCGACAAGCTGCTGCGCCACGCGGAGGACTGGCTGCCTGCGCATCCCGAGCGGGAGCAGATCACTTCACGCTACCTGCGTTACCAGCGCCGGCTCACGCGCGAGGCGCTGAGCCGCCTCGTCGACGACGCCGACCCCGACGCCGAAGAGGTCGTGCACGCAGCGGCCGAGGAGCAGCTCGAACGACCGCTGTCGCTCGCGCGGCGCCGCGCCGACGCGGTGCTCGAAGTGCTGGCCCGGAGCGGCGCGCAGCGCGTCGTCGACCTCGGCTGCGGCGAAGGCCGGTTGATCGAAGCACTGCTGCGCGACCGGCGGTTCACGAAGGTGCTCGGCGTCGACGTCGCGGCGAGCGCGATCGAGCGCGCGGGCGAGCGCCTCGAGCTGCCGCGCATGAACGAACGCCAGCGCGCGCGCGTCGAGCTGCTGCACGGCAGCCTGATCTACCGCGACCCGCGGCTTGCCGGCATGGACGCGGCGATCGCCGTCGAGGTCATCGAGCACCTCGAGCCCGACCGCGTCGACCTGTTCACGCGCAATCTGCTCGAGTTCATCGGAGCACCGCTCTCGATCGTCACGACGCCGAACGCCGAGTACAACGCGAGGTTCGACGCGCTCGCGGCGGGCCACTTCCGCCACGCGGACCACCGCGTCGAGTGGACGCGCGCGCAGTTCGCGGCATGGGCTGGTGAAGCGGCGCAGCGTTTCGGCTGCAGCGTCGAGATCGCGCCGGTCGGCGACGTCGACGAGCAGCTCGGCGCGCCGACGCAGATGGCGGTGTTCCGCCGCGGCGGTGCCGCATGAGGGGCGAGGCCCAGCCACCCGAATCCGGGCCACCCGAATCCGGGCCACCCGGGTCCGGGCCGCTCGAGCTGCCGGCGCTGTCGCTCGTCGTGCTGATCGGGCCGTCGGGTGCCGGCAAGAGCACGTTCGCGGCGCGCTGCTTCAAACCCACCGAAGTGCTGTCGTCCGACTTCTTCCGCGGGCTCGTGCGCGACGACGAGGCCGCGCAGGACGCGACCGAGGATGCGTTCGCGGCCGTCGAGTTCATCGCTCGCAAGCGGCTCGCCGCGGGCCTGCTGACCGTGATCGACGCGACGAACGTCGCCGACGAATCGCGCCAGAAGTGGGTCGCGCTCGCGCGCGAGTTCCACGCCGTGCCGGTCGCGATCGTGTTCACCCTCTCGGTGTCGCAGTGTCTGGCGCACAACGAAGGGCGCGCGAACCGCGAGCACTCGGTCTCGTACGTGCGCAAGCAGCACGGCGACATGCGCCGTTCGCTGCGCGGCCGCCCGCAGGCATCGCTGCGGCGCGAGGGCTTCCGCACCGTCTTCTCGTTCGACTCGCCTCGGGCGGCAGGCGCCGCCTCGTTCGTGCGCCAGCCGCTGTGGCCGGACCGCCGCTCCGACGCGGGGCCGTTCGACATCATGGGCGACGTGCACGGCTGCGCCGACGAGCTGCGTGAGCTGCTGGCGCGGCTCGGCTACGCCGCCGACGCCGCCGGCGTGCCGCGGCATCCCGCGGGGCGGCGCGTGATCTTCCTCGGCGACCTCGTCGACCGCGGGCCGAAGAACATCGACGTGCTGCGGCTCGTCATGCGCATGCACGAAGCCGGCGCCGCCCTCTGTGTGCCGGGCAACCACGACGTGAAGCTGCTGAAGTGGCTGCAGGGTGCCGACGTCAGGCACTCGCACGGCTTCGACCGCACGGCCGCCGAGTTCGACGCGCTGCCCTCCGAAGAGAAGGCCGCGTTCCGCGCCGCGTGCACGAAGTTCCTCGACGACCTCGTCAGCCACTTCGTGCTCGACCGCGGACGCCTCGTCGTCGCGCACGCGGGCATGACGGCCGCGATGGCGGGCCGCGCGTCGGCCGCGGTGCGCCAGTTCGCGCTCTACGGCGACACGACGGGCGAGATCGACGAGTACGGCCTGCCGGTGCGTTACCCGTGGGCCGAGGACTACCGCGGCGACGCCGTCGTCGTCTACGGGCACACGCCGGTGCCGGCGGCCGAGTGGCTGAACCGCACGATCTGCATCGACACCGGCGGTCGGTGCTGCCGCGACCGGTTCGCTGGCGACCGTCGTGCCGGTGCTGCAGGCCGCGGCCCGCCACCTGCCCGAGCTCACCCCGCTGCACGACCGCCTCGCCATCCACGCCGCCTCGGCCCAGGCCTTCGTGACCGCGTTCCGCCACTACTGCTGGCCCGTAGCCGGCCTCGACGACTACCGGCTCGCGCCGTTCCACCTGCTCGCGGCCGAAGGACGCGTCTTCGCCGATGCGACGCACGAGTTCCACATGACGACGCTCGCTTCGCTCGCGACCGCGGACCCGGACTGGCTCGTCGCGACGCCGTGGCGCACCGTGCCGCTCGCCGATCCCGACGCGTGCGCTGCGGCGACGCGCTGGTGGGACGAGCTGACTCGAGCCGGCGGCGAGGGCATCGTCGTGAAGCCGATGGACTTCGCCGCGCGCGGCCGTCGCCGCTTCGTGCAGCCCGCGATCAAATGCCGCGGCCGCGAGTACCTGCGCATCATCTACGGGCCCGACTACACCGCTCTCGAGCAGATCGACCGCTTGCGCACTCGCGCAGTGTCCGCGAAGCGGCTGCGCGCGTGGCGCGAGTTCGCGCTCGGCCTCGAAGCGCTCGAACGCTTCGTGCGCCGCGAGCCGCTGCGGCGCGTGCACGAGTGTGTGCTCGGCGTGCTCGCGCTCGAGAGCGAGCCCGGCGATCCGCGCCTCTGACGAACTGAGTGCCCTGGTGGAGGTCCGCGCCACCGAACTCGCATTCCTGCGCGCCGTTACGCCTGGCCCTCTGTGCCTCGCGAAGCGGGCGCCGGAACGGGGATGCCAGTGCGCTGCATCGCTGCAACCGGGTCGCGAACTCGTGAGCTCGTCACCACCGAGCACAACGGACGCGTGTTTCGCGGGAGCGAACGTGACCGCGCGGGACACGTCCAAACTCCTCACCCCTCCCTCGACGCGGAGCATCGGAGTGGTAGGCTCGGTGTTCTTCCTGCGGGCTCGTCGCATCGAGGGGCCCGCCCCCCTTGTCCCAACACCGTTCTCTATCCATGCGCAACCTTGCAGCCATTGCCCTGTCGGGTCTCGTGCTCGCGTCGGTCGCCAGTGCTCAGACCTTCAACTGCCCCCTCGGTCAACCGTTGACGAGCCCGAACCAAGGCAATCCAAACGGCGGCCTCTACTTCAATCTGACGGTCAACGTACCGATCACGTTCCTCAACCTGAACTACGTGGCGTCGGAAGTCTCACCGACCGGCCCCTCGTCGCTGAACCTGTTCGTCGGCCCCTCGACCTGGGTCAACAACGTCAGCGCCAACCCGGGACCGTGGACTCTGGTCGCGTCGACCACGCCCGTGAACGTCACGACCGGCGTCGACACCCCGGTGACCGGCGTGCTGAATCCCGCCGGTCCCAACCCGGGTCCGGTCTGCTTCGAGCCAGGCAACTACGGCATCGTGCTGCAAGCCGTGGGTCACAGCTGGGGCTACCAGAACGGGCTGTTCACGTTCAACTCGCCCGGCGGTGAGTTCAGCTGCGTCACCGGCGGCGCCTCGAACGCGTTCCTGACGTTGCCGACGTTCTCGCCGCGCTCCATCAACGGCTCGATCGACTACCAGATCGGCGGGACGCCGATGCCGTTCGCCCGGCGCACGCCGTACGGCGCGGGCTGCTACAACCTCTTCCAGTCGTTCTACGAGATGATGCCGAGCACGGCGACCGGCCAGGACCTCGCCAACAAGACGATCCGGCTCACGTTCGACGGCGTCAACAACCGCTGGAGCAACGTCAACTTCGTCACGCCGGTGCCGATCGTGCCACCGGTCTCGGCGAGCCTGGGACACGGGAACGACACGAACATCACGGTGAACCTGGTGAACAGCCAACCGATCCTGTTCCCCAACATCGGAGGAATCGGGGTTGCCACGAGCACGGTCGAAATGTGCTCGAACGGCTACATCACGCTGCTGGGCACCAACCCCGTGACCGCCAACCCGACGGTCGCCGGGTTCCTCAGCGGCTCGCCGCGCATCGGCAACTGGGTCAACCTGGATCCCACGACCGGCGGCACGACGCACTACGACTACGAAGTTGCCACCGCGACGCACCTGTTCACGTGGCAAGGCGTCAACCTCTCCGGCATCGCGGCCTCGCCGAACAGCTTCCAGATCGCGTTCATCCCGAACGGCGACGTCGAGATCCGCTACGGCGCGATGAGCGTGGCGGGCGGCGGTGCCTGGCCGACGCTGGTCGGCTTCACGCCGGGCGGCAACTCGGCTGACCCGGGCACCATCGACCTGTCGGTGGCGCTGCCCATCTCCACCGCGCCGGTCACCCAGCCGCCGCTGGCGTTGGCCGCGAGCACGAACCCCGTGCTCGGCGCGATCGTCGACCTGACGACCTCGAACGCGACCGGTCTCAGCTTCGGCATCAACTTCATCTCGCTGTCGGACCTGCCGCCGTTCTCGCCGGTCGGCTTCGACCTCGGGATCATCGGCGCGCCCGGCTGCGTGGCGAACGTCGACATCAACCAGGGCATCAGCACGGTCATCAGCAACATCGGTCCGCCGCTGCCCCCGATGCTGGTCTCGCTGCCGATCCCCAACACGCAGACGATCCTGGGCCTGAACCTGTACTCCCAGTCGATCTGGCTCGATGCGACGCAGAATCCGTTCGGCATGCTGACTTCCAACGGCATGAACCTGAAGGTCGGCGCATTCTGATCCGGGCTGCCAGCGGCGCAACGCGCTGCTGACACGACGGCCGCTCGCACTCCGGTGCGGGCGGCCGTTCTCGTTTCTGCCGAGGCGTTTTCTGCAGCGGTGGAGGCCGCAGCGCCGATGAATCGGGCTCCCAACCGCTCCGGAGGAGCACTCCCGATGATCCGTTGCCTCGCATCGCTCGGCGTTCGCGTTCTGCTCGTGCTGACTCTCGCCGCGTGCGGCGGCGGCAGTGACGCGGCACCGCCAACCGAGAACCTGACCGGCTTCTGGCAGCTCTACCTGACGCCGACCGGCTCGACGACCGAGCAGGGGCCTTCGGCCATCTACCTGTCGCAGACGGACGCCATGATCTCGGCTGCTGGCGCGACTGGCTCGATGAGCGGCGCATCGTTCACGCTGACCGTCGACAGCGGCGGGATCGTCGCGCAGTTCAACGGCACCGCGACGCCGACTTCGGCGGCGGGAACCGTCACGTTGACGAGCCTGATCACAGTGACCGCGACGTTCCGGCTCGAGCGCTTCACTCCGGTCGGCACGTTCGACGTGTCGGGCACGATCGACGGCGTCGCGGTCGACCTGACCGGCGCCGGCTACGGCTCGCTCGACTACGTCGACGAAGCGCTGACGCAGCTCGGCGAGGTCGAGATCGGCGCGGCCGACGTCGATGCGCAGCTCGAGATCGCCTTCAGCCCGACCGGCCTCGTGGTCGGCGCGCTCGGCGTGCCCGACGACATCACCGCCGTCGTGCTGTATCGCACGGGCTCGACCGTGACGGAGTCGACGTGCGCCGGCAGCGTGACGATCACGCAGTACGACGGCAGCGGCATCGCCGGCTCGTTCACGCTGACGCTGGACGCCGGGGGCACGATCACCGGCACGTTCGAAGTGAGCTTCGACCTCGAGTCGTACGACCCGTAGAGCCCCGCCGCGGGAGAGCGCGCGTCACTTCTTGACCGTCCACACCTCGTGCTGCACGTGCAGCGCGACGTCGGGCCCGAGCAGCTCGCGCACCGCCGCATCGTCGAACGGCGGCTCACCCCGCGCGTCGACGACGAAGAGCTCGAGCCGCCGCAGCGAACGGCACCGCCGCAGCGGCGCGAGCACTTCCGTCGAGAGGCGCGTCGGGATGGACGCATCGACGAGGCGCAGCCGGCGCAGCGCCGGGGCCTCGGCAAGCCCGGCGAGTGCGTCGAGCTCGATCACGCCGAGACTCGGGAACTCGAGCTCGGCGAGCTCGGGCTGTGTCACGATCGCCTGCTGCAGCTCCGGCGTCAGCTCGCCCGTGAAGCTCAGCGCGACGAGCCGAAGCGCGTGGATCGCGTCGGCGATCGCGCGTGCGCACTCGCGCCGCAGCTCGACCGGCTCGCGCGCGAAGACGCGCAGGTTGTAGCGGCGCGTCGAGACGTCGAGACGCCGCAGTGCGCCGAAGCGCTTCAGCCCCCGCAGGCCTTCCGGCGTCAACTCGAGGCTGTGCAAACCCAGATCCTGCAGCGATTCCGGCAGCGCCGCGAGATGCTCGTCGCGGAAGGCGCACGCCCTGAGGTCGAGGCGGCGCAGCTTCGTCAGCTGCCCGAGCGCCTGCATGTCCTCGGGCGCCGGCATGAAGAACACGTGGTCCTTGCCGCGCCACGGGAACGAGCGGCCGAGGTCGTGCAGCGACAACGTCTCGAGGGTCGGCCACCGGCACAGCCGTGACCACGCGTCCGCGTCGAAGCCGATCGGGCGCGACAGGTGCAGCGAGATCAGCTTCAGGCGGGCGAGCCGTTCGACGGCGGCCGCGTCGAGCTGCACGAGGTCGAGACGCAGCGAGCGCAGGGCGGGGATCGCCGCGAGCGCCTGCACGAACGCGTCGTCGACCACGACGTGCTCGCCCGTGAGCTCGAGCTCACGCAGCGTCGCACAGCCTGCCAGCCGCGCGAACACGGAGGGCGGCGTCGCGATCCCGTAGATCTGCAACGACTCGAGCGCCGGCAGCTTCGCGATCGGCTCGAACACCGCGGCCGGCGGGTCGTCCCACACGGGCAGCTTCTTGCGCGTGTTGATCGGCCCGACGTGCACGTCGAGCGGACGCACGGCGAGCCGGCGCAGCGAGCGCAGGCGCGTGAACACGCGGGCGTCGTCGGGCGACAGGATGCCGGCGTTCAGGTGCTGCGTGCCCTCGGGCAGCGCTTCGATCGCGTTGCGGCCGTCGGCGCGCACGGGCGGCGGCAGCGGTGCCGGTTCTTGCGCCGCGTCGCGTTCCGGGCCGCGCGCGAGCCACATCGTCGCCGCCGTCACGGCGACGCCAAGCAGCACGAGCGCCGCAGCGAGCCAGGGCCGTTTGCCCACCGGAACGGCCGCAGCACGCCGCCGGCCCGCGAACAACTGGGCGAGCGCCGCGTCGAGCAGCCGTTCTTCCGCCGGAAGGACCACGCGTGCACCGTTCATCGCATCGCCTCCAGCCGCTTCGTGATGCAGTCGTGCAGGAACGTGCGCAGCCGCCGCAGCGCGCTCTTGACCCCGTTTCGGCCGAGGCCGAAGCGCGCGCCGCTCGCAGCGCGCCCATCGCCGTCGCCGTAGGTCGCGGCCAGCAGCTCGCGGCTGCGCTCGGGCAGCCGCTCGACGCAGGCGCGCAGCGCGTCGACGTAGTCGTCGCCGGCCGCGTCGCCGCAGCGTGCGTCCCAGACCGCGTCGGCCTCCGCGAGCTCGCGTTCGTTCGCGCGGCCCGCGGCGGTGCGCAGCCAGAGCTGCCGCGCCGTCGTGCGCAGGAACGTGAACACC